>JAFGWM010000041.1 GCA_016937155.1 Deltaproteobacteria bacterium | reverse complement strand
TTTAAAAATATTAAAATAATTTTTCAAACTTGATTTTTCATAAATATACATATGATTTTCAGATGAATCTATTTTTTGTGTTTTAGTTTTTTATTTAGCTGGAATGAAAATTAACTGGGTTTTATGCTGGAAATACTGAAATTAACTTGTTATCAATACCTGTGACTCATATTAACCCTGGAGGAGATTATGACAATAAGCAGTTATATAGCAAGCTCGATGTCCAAAGCTTCCTGGATTCGAAAAATGTTTGAAACCGGTAATGAGCTCAGAAAAAAATACGGTAATGAAAATGTTTTCGATTTTACTCTGGGCAATCCCACTGCTCCTCCTCCGGAAAAATTCAATCAGGTGCTGAAAGAAACAGCTCTGTCCACTGAAAAGGGTGTTCACCGGTATATGTCTAACTCAGGTCTTGAATCCACACGTAAAAGTGTAGCCGATGCATTGAATGTCGATACTGAAAAGCACATATCTCCTGAAAATGTAATTATGACTGTGGGTGCAGCAGGTGCACTGAATATAACTCTCAAATCACTAATCGATCCCGGGGATGAAGTAATATTCATGGTTCCGTATTTTCCTGAATATCACTTTTATGTTGAAAATCATTGTGGTAAGGCTGTGACAGTAGAAACAGATGAACACTTCCAGGTTGTACCTGATGCCATCAGAGCTGCATTAACCAATAAAACCAGAGCGCTGATACTGAATACACCGAATAATCCAACTGGAGTTATCTATAAGCGTTCTACACTGGAAAAAATCAATTCAATATTACTTGAGCATAAACGAAATACAGGGCACACAGTATACGTAATCAGTGATGAACCTTATCGAAAACTGATTTATGAGGGAGTCAAAATTCCTTCAACTATAGATATTTTCAATGACATAATATTCTGTACCAGTCATTCCAAGGATCTTGGACTTCCCGGAGAGAGAATCGGATTCGCAGTGGTTGCACCAGGGTGTGATGATGAAAAAGAACTCATAAATGCACTTATTTTTTGTAACCGGACTCTAGGTTATGTCAATGCACCTGCCTTCATGCAAAGAATTGTTGGCAAATTACAGACAGAAACTGTCAATATCAACGAGTATGAAGAAAAAAGAAATATTTTCTATGAAGGACTTATGGAAGCTGGATATGAACTTGTAAAGCCAGAAGGTGCTTTTTATCTTTTTCCAAAATCTCCTGTGGATGATGACGTAAAATTCGTTCAGGCTCTGGTTGAAGAGAAAATTCTTGCGGTTCCGGGAAGCGGATTCGGTAGAAAAGGATTCTTCAGATTGTCATATTGCCTCGATTTCTCGACAATTCAGCGCTCTATTCCCATTTTTAAAAGGGTACTGGACCATTTTTAAAAGTGCTTTTTTTAAATCAGTGTTTATAGTATAAGTTTGACGGCGGGGAACTAATTCCGGAGGATTATACTTGGCTAGAAAGAGAAAAAAAAGGAAAACCACCAAAAGCATTCAGACTGTCAGTGATAAGCCCAATCCTCTGGATGTTAAGTTTGACTCATCCATGGTGAGTGGCTCATTTGAGGCTATTAATGTTCCTGACAGCACTATTGGAGAAGATGACTCCACTGGATTAAGTGGATCAATCATAGGGATTACTTCAGGTGAAATTTGCATTGATCCCGGAACAGCTTTACAAATAAATTTTGAATCAAAATCAAAATCAATTGAAGTGGATGGGGATATAGCAGTTGTAGAAAATAACTCCAAAGGAGTAAAACAGTCTACTGTCGGCAGTGAAGATGCCACACCAGTTCCCGGTGCAGTATCTGTTGACAGTGTTCCTTCTTCAGTAATGGAGGATGAAGATTTCACGAATGAAACTCAGGAATCTCAAACAGAACAAACACTATCATTGCCAGTAGCCGAACCTGAAAATGAGCCTGTTGACTCAAAAAAATCAAAACCGAGAACTTTTGAGTATGGACAGGTTCCAATGGATTATAAACCAACTACTTTAGAGTATGGACAGGTCAGTGATGAACCTGTTAAAGGAATTCCTGAAGCCCCACCTCCAGAACCTGAGACCAGCAGGAAAAAGCGAAAACGCTCAAGGAAAAATAAGACCGACTCTTCCGTTGTCGAAAACACGAAAAGCAGTCACACAAAAAAAGACCCTGGCACTGAAAATATTGCTGATGAGAAAAATCTGAAAAAAGAGCCAGTTGAGACGCATCTAACTTCAGTTTCAGAACCGGAGAAGGCAGTTATCTCTGAAACTGAAGTCATCAAGTCAGGTAAAAAGACTAAAGTTATTGAAAACAATGTGGTTTCAGGAGAACTGAGTATTAAAAGTGATAATGATGCTTCTCCTGAGAAACCGAAAGTGGTAAATACTGTACCAATATCCACAGAGAAATCAGTCCATGGAAAAAATCCTGACATTGAAAAAATTGTAGCTCTTGATCAGGAAAAAAGAAAACATCTTCGTGAGAGTCTGAAGCAGATAATCATGAATCATCCGTCTCCCTTCAAACTGGATACGAAATCACTCCCGGAAAAGTCGCCTGATGTTGATAAAAACTGGTCTGAACCACCAGTTACTGAAAAGGCTCCCGTTGAATCTCCTGTAAAGAACAGGATTGAACACAAGGTAATTACTGCTACCGAAAAAACTCAGGGAAAAACCCCTGAGAAGACTGCCACTCCACTTGAAAACAGATTGATTTCATCAAACTTTCATACTCAGCAAAAAGACTCTGCTGACGATGCTATCCAGGAAAAAGACATCCCTAGTAAGGGTTTTTCCCAGTTTGAGGAAGATTTCTTTGAAGCTGAACTTGAGGATGAAAATGATTATAGTGGTCTGGAAGATATCATCAACCAGATTGAATCCGATTCACCCAAGCGTTCAGGAATACTGGATTCGATAAAAAAACTTTTTATCAGTGGTCAGCCAAAAAATGAACCTGTGAAAAGAACTTCCGGCCCCCGAAAGACCACCAGAAACAATAGAAGAAAACCAAACCGGAAGAAATAGGAAATCATTATGAAAAATTTTTTTCTGGCGATTAGTGGTGCCAGCGGTGCAGTTTATGCTAAAACTGCAGTTAAAATACTATCGGAAATTAAGGATATAAAACTACACGGTACAATTTCTCCCAGTGCCATAAAAATTTTCAATCATGAATTGGGAAATGATATTCTTAAGGATACTCTGGCCAGATTTGATCATCTTTATGAATATACTGATGTCAGTGCCAGTGTTGCATCGGGAAGTTTTCCCCTTGATGGTGCTATGTTTATTCCATGCTCATTGTCCAGTGCAATGTCAGTTTCATGCGGGCTGGGAACTAATCTTCCACTGCGTGTAGCTCAGGTTTGTCTAAAGGAAAGAAGATCACTGCTATTGATGGTTAGAGAATCACCTCTTGATGCAATTCATTTGGAAAACCTTGCTAAAATTTCAAGGAGTGGTGGAATTGTAATGACCGCATCACCAGAATTTTATACACAGCCCAAAACAATAAATGATTTAGCTTTACAGATGATCTACCGTTCATTAAGTTATTTTGATATTAATATACCAGACATGAAAAGATGGAATAAACCTCAGGAGAATTAAATTATGACCACCAAACAGTTTGATTGTCCACAGTGTGCTGCTCAGTTGGAGTATGATGCTTCAAAAGGCGCCCCGGTGTGTCCATATTGCGGTTTTGTTTCAGAGGTTGAAACTACCTTTGAACAAAAAATTGAAGCTGTCACAGAACTTGATTATTTCGAATATCTAGCCAAACACAATGAGGGAAATGACGAATCGGAAACTGAGGAAACACTTACGGTTAAATGTGAGGGATGTTACGCTGAAAGTACTGTCGAAGCAGGTCAAATGTCATCTGAATGCCCTTTTTGTGGAAACAATATAGTTACCCAGAGTAAAAGCAGACGGCTTTTGAAGCCCAGAGCTATCCTTCCATTTACGATTGATGCAAAAAGTGGACATGAAAAATGGAAAACATGGATTAATGGTCTATGGTTTGCTCCAAACAAACTCAAGCAGACAGTAAAGTATGCAGATAAACTTCAGGGTGTTTATATCCCCTACTGGACATATGATGCCAGCACTGAAACCTACTATGATGGTGAACGCGGGGATACTCGTTATGAAAAAATCAACGGGAAAAAAGTTCCTAAAATCAAGTGGACACATGTCAGTGGAGATGTAACTGTCGACTTCGACGATATACTGATTGTGGCATCCCATGGCGTTCCTCATAAATATGCCAACAGACTTGATCCCTGGGAGCTTGAAGAACTTGTACCATATGATGATCAGTATCTCAGCGGATTTAAGGCAGAAGCTTACCAGATAGATTTACAAAAGGGCTATGAAGAAGCTAGAACTATCATGGACAACTATATTGACCGAACAATTCGCAAGGATATTGGTGGAGATCATCAGCGTATTCACTCAAAGGATACCTCTTACGAAAATGTCACTTTCAAGCACATACTTTTACCCATCTGGATTAGTGCCTATCAGTTCAATGATAAAGTATATAAGTTCCTTGTTAATGGGCAGACGGGAAAAGTTCAGGGAGAGCGACCATGGAGCTGGGTCAAAATCACTCTACTTATTCTCACTCTTGTGGCAATAGCAGCCGCAACAATTATTATCTCACGTTATTCAAGACACAGATAATCTCCGAATTTAATAATAAACTTCCGTTTAAGAAATGATGCACGATTTCAGGTTTTATGTCGGGGAAAAATAAGACTGAAGATAATAATCGCCATTAAACTCACCATCAACGCAGAAAAAACAGGTTCATCAAGCGGGGTATAAGAAGGAAACAGATTAAATATCACAATGGTCAGGCCACCAGCAATCATACTGGCAAGAGCCCCTGCAGGACTTACTTTTTTACTGAAAAGTCCACCCACAACAGGTACAAACAAACCACTCACCATAAAAGCGTATGCCAGAAGAATAACTTTTAATACACTTGGAATTACAAGGGCAATTGTGACACTGGCTCCACCTATAACAACGGTTGTTATTTTGCTTATCCTGAGAACCTTCTCAGGAGGAGCATTTTTACATATATATTTCTGATAAATATCATTCACAAAATTACCACTGCTGGCTAAAAGACAGCTGTCAGCAGTGGACATTATGGCACTAAAATATGCCGCTAAAACCACTCCCATTATTCCCATCGGTAATACATCACTTATCAGAAGAGGAAGTCCCATTTCAGGCTCAACAGCGGGAAACATGACTTTTGCACACATTCCCAGTACCACCCCAGAAAACGCCATAATAGGCCATTCCAGCAACCCGGCAATAAACCATGCTTTTTTAGCACTTTTCAGATCAGTACTGGCATATATCCTTTGGTAAAGAGTCATTCCCACAAACCATATGGGAATAATAGTAAGCATCCAGGTCATAAAAAGTTTAAAACTGATTTGGGTAAATGAAAAATACGAGGGAGGAAGGGATGATTTTAGTCCAGTAAATCCACCAACTTTAATAAGTGCAACAGGAAGTGCAAAAAAAAGCAATCCAGCGAGTAATACTCCCCACTGTATAGTATCAGTAAATATAACAGCCTTAAGACCGCCTAAAGCGGTATATCCAATAACAACCAAAGCCATAATTCCAACTGCAGCATAAAGATTTATCCCAAAAGCAGCCGTCGAAAGTTTTGCCCCGGCAAGAATCTGACCACCCACAAAACCGGCATAACCAATCCCACTGACAAATGCAGCAATTAATCTAACTCTTTTATCATATCTGCTTTCAAGAAAATCCGGAAAAGTCAGGAAACCTTTTCTGTCGCCGATGGATTTTACAACAGGAATCAAAAAGACTGCAGACAGGAAAGCCCCAACAAGCCCAGTAAAAAGCAGCCATGATCCACTTAACCCCATTGCAAAACCCAATCCCCCAAGGCCAATGGAAAAACCTCCTCCAACATCTGTTGCAACAACACTGAAACCTATATGCCAGTGGCCAATTTTTCGTTCGCCGACAAAATACTCATCAACACTTTTCTGGTTTCGACCAAAATATACTCCCACCAGAACAAGAAAAAACAAATATCCAAAAATTATTGTGTAATCCAGAAAATGCATTAAACCACCATACCTGTCAACACTCTCCTCATTAATCCCAAACGCTTTAAGGAGACAAATTCCAAAGAGAAATCCATAAATAGTCTCTGTTCCTGGTTAATAAATCTGCAAAAAATAAATTACCGGGAAACTGATGTGTGTACAGGCATACTACTACATATAACTTCACTCATCAAATACACCCTAATTTGTATTGTAATTTCTGTATGTTATAAAAAAGAGGGCTTTGTTTAAAAAACAGGTTCGAAGCTTATAAAAAACACAAACGGTTCTTTTGTGCTTTCATATTTTTTTAGAGGAACCGCTACCTGAAAGTTAAGAACTCCTTCATAAATTCCAAGCCATACTCCCTGAAGCCGGACACCATAACCCACACTTGATGCCCATCTTGGGTTTTCAGAAAAACTTCCTTCCATTGTTCCTGATACACCACCTATTCCAGCATAAAATGCGCCGGTCATTCTTGATAAATTGATTATTCCTCCAAGTGTCAGATCGGGACGGGATAAAAGTACATGGCGTAACTCTGCTGCTACTATTCCAACTGCTCTACCTGGGAATTCATCTGTCACGTAGCCCTGAAGCAGATTTGGTCCTGTTAATCGCAGCATTTCAACCTCATTTGAAATTTCGCCCAATTGAATTCCTCCATGCATAAAAGCCGCAAGCACCATTCCAAACCCGATATCGAAATAATGAGACATTGTCAGTGTAAGATCAACTCTGGATGAGGAAATCTGTAAATCATTCTCCCAGTTGTACATATTGTAGCTGGCCATAAGAAGGCCCATACCTTTTTTTGATGGGAAAACAAAATCTTCTCTGGTATTCCATGCAAGACTTGTAAAAACACTTGAATAATAACCTCTTTCCCAATTGGATGTTTCAAGTTTGCGAGTAATTCCAGATGTAAATCCAATATCATATCTCCATGCCAGACGTGTATTCATGACATTTCTTCCAAAATACTTTAGAAAACTGACTCCCAAACCACCTTCAATTATTTCATTTCGGAAAAGCAGAAAATTAACACGTTTTCCAAGATCATATCTTGGCAGGATATCCGCGTCCATATAAACTCTTGAGAGTAGCTCAGTAACATTGAAGAGAGCCTGAAAACCACTGAAAATAAATCTCCAGTCAGGTGATGGCCAGATATTGTCATATCTGGGAAGATATCGGTCGGATGTACTCTTTTCTGTCAGTCTCTCCTCAGGATCCATCACAATGGCCGAGATTTCCCCTTTAAAGGGAACACTGAATTTATGATTCATACCTTTTCCATCCCACACGAGAGAAATTATTTTTCCGCTCTTTAATTTTACCTCAACTGTCACCGGCTCCCTTATTCTGGAAGTACTTTTAGCGACTGTTATCACCGCTATTTTTTCTTTTTTTAAAGTTTTTCTAATTTTTACAGATTTAATAAAATAATTCACATATGGTACTGGATTATCAACCCAGATCTCAAAAAACCATGAAAAATCCTTTCCAAGGTATTTTTCAAGAAAGATTCTGAATGGCGTCGTGGAAACCACATATTTTTCAAGAATCCTACCCAGTTCCTGTTGTCCAAATATGTCCTGTAATTTGGTGTAAACATACTCTCCTAGTGGATAACGGTTATTCCATCGTCTGAAATCATCTCTTCTGCTGTCAATAGCTCCAGGTCCAGTGAAATAACTGCCTCTGAAATCCATTCTGGGACTTTTCATTATGGTGTCTATCTGTGGAATCCATTCAAAATGTTTAAGTACAGAATTAACATGCTGCTCTTTTTTCATATTATGAAGAGCAATAACTGCCGGCAGATAAGACAAATCCTCACTTTTTTCAAATTTACTTAATTTTGAATGAATCACAGATTCTGAAATAACCTTATAAAGAGTCTGACCATGAAATGATTTGAAAAATTCCATAGGAGCCACGCTGAACACCTGATGTGCAAATAAAACAGTATTTCCAGGAAGTGCCATTGCCAGATTTTCCCTTATGGTAGTCTCAATCATAAGAGTGCGATGATATTTTTTGGACGAATTCTTCTTCTTAAGAAATTCTTTCAGCCGATCAATTCTTATTCCTAAAAGATACTTTTGAAAAAAGCCGGAATTGCTGTAATGAAACACATCAAATGAATCAACTTTTGATAAATGGTAGCCTTTTCCTCCCGCATAAGGAACAAACTCACCCTTAAAATCCAACATTATATACTTACTGAATATTTTTCCTCCAAGCACATTATTTGGTGAATCACTTTCAATCCTGAGTCGATGTCTCCAAGGTTTAACCGGAACTGTTAATTCTTTTGCAGAAAACAATGGAACGGGATACCACGGAGCTCCCATAACACATCTCCCGTCCATACAGCTCAAAGGACCATATCTCTTAGGAATCTTAACTTTAAAAGTTATACTTATCTGTGACTTCTCAGGACACACGCCAGTATAGACTTCCAAACCTCCGTTTTTTATTTTCAAAACCCTAAGATATTTCCACTTCAAATTGATGCCGGAACACTGAACCTTTATAACCTTAAGATAGCCCGAATCAAAATATCTTGGAAAATAACGAAATTTAACGGCATCATTTTCCAGTTCAGGTTTTACAAGAAATTTATTGGGATGCAAAAGAAAGTGTTTCACCCTCAGTTTCTTTTCCATTATTCCCTCAAGTTTACCTTCAACGATCTTTTTTGATGTGTTTATTCTTGCATTAATCACCCATTGTGGTGAAGCCAGAAAATATAGATATATGATAATAAAATTCATTCTGTATTGAAGCCGGAATAAAAAACAGACAAAACCTTCGTGATTTTCCCTGAAGAAAGTGATATTGTATCACAACTTTACAGGCAGCACTGGTTATTTTGACCCTGCCAGAGTACTATTTTGGGAAAATCATGATGGAAAGTAAACAAAAAAAGATTCTAGTTGCAGATCCGAGGGTTCCTGAAAGAACGGTACTGGTAAGTATACTTACCAGACTCGGATATGTTGTTTCCACCCCTGAGACTGTTTCGGAGGCTAAGTTAGAACTGAAAAACAGCCCTGATATGATGATACTCTCTTCCTCTCTTGAGGGTGCGCAGGAATTTGCTCTCAATATCGGTTCTCCTGAACTGAGGGTTCTGATGCTTGATCCCCCACCGGATAAAGCACCTGATATGGCGGGATTTTTTGATATTACTGAACATATTCTTAGAGGTATAAGTGTTACTGTCCCTGAAATAATTATGCTTGTAAATGATTTTATCACATCCCATTCCAGCGGCAAAACTGTAAAAAGGCAGCCAAGAGTTGCTGGAGGATATGGCGCGGAAATATCCTATGATGAAGTTGAGACTTCCGGTGTAATTTTCAATCTCAGTGCCACAGGCGCTTTTATTGAACTGTTATCACCCCCAGCGAGGGGCACCATAATCAATGTATCCTTCATCCTTCCGGGGAGATCTGATGGTTTTAGCCTTAAAGCAAAAGTAACCTGGAGTGTTCTTCCTGAGGAGAGCAGTTTTATGCGTTCTCCCCCTGGATGCGGAGTATATTTTTATGACCTGAATGATGATAACAAAGAATTCCTGGAAGAATTCGTGACACATAAAGGCAGAATTTCATAAAAAATCACAGGGGGACCTAATGACGCTGGATGACACTTCCGGTAACTCAATAAAATCAAATATACTCACATTATTGAAAAGTTATGATCATCCCGATGCTGAAAGCTGGGCAGAGTTGATTTCAGGCAAGCCTCCACAGGTGCGTCTTGCAATTATACATAAACTCATTCCAGATGCATTTCTATCCCCTGGAGTTCGCACTTTGCATGATGAACTCAGTGATCATTATCCCGAATTAATGCGTATTCTGGAGGGGACAACAGCCTATTACACTGCTTTTCCAACTAATGGGATACCAAGCCAGGCGTTTTCCATTGACGCTCATGTTGATCCTCAATTTAATGCAGGGATTGGTATGGCGAAAACTGAGACCGGGGATATTCTTCTTAATCCGCGATTCAGAGATATTTTTGATATGCTCAGGACTGAAGAAATCGATGAAAAAACCTGGACCCGATTAAGAAACAGTGTTTTTAAATATAATAATGGGCTCGGCGCTCCGTGGTATCGTGAAGTGGCCTTGAGAAGATATCTTCGTGATGGAGAATCTGATCCAACTACACTTGAATCCATCAGAAAGGCATTAAGAATAAAACCCGTGCCGACTTATGGCGGAACCACCGGTTTAAGTGTTGCTCTTGATATAGGTGTTGGAGAAGAGTGCAGACTTATTCTACCCAGAACCTATTGGGGTAATATAAATCTTAAACTCGCTCATAGAAGAGCCATCAAGGATGTTGGCGACTATATAGACACCGAAGGCAATATCCATCCTGATATTCTCTGGAAGCAGATTTCAAGAGCCAAAAAAGAAGGATTTCCAAAAGTTGCTGTTTATTTTAATTTCCCACACAATCCAACAGGCATTGTTCCTACAAGAGAACAGGCTGTGGAACTTGAGGATATTATACAAAACAGTGCCGATGAAAATTTCCAGATAATTGTTCTTTGTGATGAGCCTTATTATCCCTTTGTTCGTGGTAAGGATGTTATAAGGGTTCCCTTCAGTTATTACATGAAACCCGGAAACAATCGTAACATCCTGACTTTTTCAAGTATTAATGGCACAAAACGTGATGGAATGTATGGTATGAGACATAGTGATCTTTTCATACTTACTCCTGAAAATGTATCTGATGATGCCCTTAAACTGTTTGAAAAGCGTGTGCTCGCTGGATATATGAGGGGTGCATTCAGTTTCAGTTGCGCCCTTTCTCAGTATCTTCTCGCAAGAAGTATTACAGACGATCCCCTTATTGCAATAAGAAAAAATGATGAAATCCGAATGTCGAAATCATTCTTCGAGGAAGAGAAAAAACTTGTTGATTACGTAGAACAGAGCGTAAACTCTACCATTGGAGTACTGGATCAAATTGATGATTTACAAAGAATTACCGGTAGAGATGACACCAACGCATACGGTGGATTTTTCGTCACTTATAAACTTTCTGAACGGTTAACAAAGGAAGGTATCACTTCTATCGATTTACATAAAGCCGGGCTTAAAAACAACTGTGGAATAATCTCCACCAATGGACTTATTCGTATAAGTGGTCTTGTTAGCGCCGATAATGATAAACAATTTTCTGAAAACCTAAGAAAAACCATTGAATACGCAATAAATGAAAAAAAACGTAATTCCTTCGATGAATTTATGTTTTAGAATTTAAGCCCCACTTTCTCATTAAGTTTATTTTTAAGTCTTTTATCTGCAGTCTCTGTGCAAAAACAAAATCATCCACAAACACACTTTTTTTAATAAAAACTGCTTATTATAAAATTTTTTAAGGGTTTTAATGTAATTGAATTTTTCAGAAAACAGGCAGAATGAGAAGGAGGGATCAGGCAAATATTCTATCAACCACCTGGTGCGAGTGTCCATGCGTAAGCGACGCGAGCCAGACCACCCTGTGGCTGTGGGAATTTCCATGTGGAAAGCCGGCCACAGATACAACTGCCGACGCTTCCAATTGCAAGATTTTCAAGGACGCTACATCCCTGAACACGACCGGCAGGGTTAATAAGAAATTCAACTCTTACTGTACCGGCTAATTTGTCATTCTGCATCAAACCTTTCTGATAGCAGTGGTGAACCTCTCTTCTGTGAGCACGAATTACAGCACGTACTTCATTAGGATCGAGTTTACCGAAAACGGTGGCACTACCCTGACGAATACGGATTTTACGTTTTCCGATACCACCCATACCACCGAATCTGCCGCCGAGACCGCCGCCACCGCCCATGCCGATGCCGCCGAAGCCCATTCCACCGCCACCGCCAATACCAAGACCGCCACCTGCTCCACCGCCACCAGAACCACCACGACCACCAAAGCCACCATCTACAGCTTCACCATCCGGATCTGCATCACCAAGAAGGTCATCAAAGTCCTCAGTTTCCTGTCCGAAAACAGAGTTTGAAGCAGTAAGTGATGCTGTCATCGCATTAATCTGAGATGCGAGAACATTTGCAACGCCCATACCTTGAGCTCCACTTACACGTGAGAAGCCAGCGCCTGCGCCACCCTGTCCTGCACTTGATTTATTACGGGCATCTCTTGGAGCATTAGCTTCAGCCTTTTTATCTGATTTTATTTTTTTGTAGATGTCTTTTTCTTTTTTCTTGTCTTTTTGTTCAATCTTCTTTTGTTTCTGTTTCTTTTTAGCTGCCTGATCAGGGGGCTTGATTATCTGCTGTACAGTAACTTCCTGCTGATCAACATCTTCAGAAAACAGTGGATCATCCTGAATGTATGAAGCATACCAAGCAGCGCTCGCTGCAATAAGAACACAGGCTGCCAAAAGGCCCAGGAACATGTTTCTTGGAATAGAAAACGGAAGAGCCAGTTTTGGCTGATTCTGTGATTTAATAATGAAACTGTATGGACCGTATTTAATCTGTACCATATGGTCATCAGGAATTGCGAAATCATATGCTCCTGAGAACTCGGCACTTGAGGAAGCACGATTCTGTTGTACAAGTTCTGTGAGCATGTATTTCGAACCGCCGGGATCTGTCACACTTCCTTCCATTCTATCAGAGAACATCAGGTGATAACCTTCCCTGCGATCGGTCATGACCAGAGGAAATTTATGGTCTGGCAGGTCTTTAGAAGGACAATGAAAAACTGATGTTGGATCTTCACCGATAGTGAAATTGGCGAGGGTTTTTTTCCTTCTGAAAACGACACTCAGACCACCAAAGAAAATGGTTGCGCCTAAAAGGGAGAGAAGGATTCCTCCCATTTCAACAGCAAAATTACCCTTTACTTTCGGAACAAATTTATCCGAAAGACCTCTTGTTTTTGCAATATCCTTGATGATATTGTTGACTCGCTCTTCTTCCTGAACGATATCGATTGATTTCCATCCAAGATAAAATCCGCCAAGAGTCAGTACAAGCCCCACGATTATGGCGATCAAAGCCATTGAGCCCGGTTTTTCACCATCCTTATGATCCTGAAGAAGATTCGTCTGAACCGGACTTGAATCATAATATGAAGTAACTATCAAAGCCTGCTTCTTGTTTGGATCCTCAACCTTTGAAATATCAACAGGAACAACTGCAGCATCAAATGACTGTGCCATTCCAGCTCCGAAATCTACTCCAGGTGCTGCGCTCTGAGACGCATCAGCAGAGGATGGCGCAAAGGAAGGTGCTTCATTTGCCTCTTCAAAATTTATAAAGAGGATGGTGTCTCCAAGAAGAATTTCATCACCGGTCTTTAACTGAGCCTTGTTTACCTTCTGTCCGTTTACAATCGTCCCTCTCTGAGAAACTACATCAGAAATGTAAACTTCCTTGTTCTGGTTGAGTTGAATATAAGCATGCATAAGACCCACAGTCTCATCCTCGAGACGAAGATCAGCAGCAGCTCCCTTCCCAACCTTAATGACTTCCTGCTCAAAACTTTCTTCTTTCAGGAAGACAGGCTTACCAGTGGCATCCTTTTTATAGATCTTAAAACTAATGGGGATAGATACCTGTTCGGCCATACTAAACTCCTCCAACAGCATAATATGCTGCAATCAAGTTATTTCATCTTTTTCAGTTTCTCAGCAAACTGGACTACAGATCTTCAGCAGACTTAATCATTTCAAGAATGAAATTGTCTCTGAACTGAATCAGAGAGTTCATAATTGAAATCTTTCTACCGCTCATAAGACCATTATCAGGGCCTAAAAGCTCACCATCAAGACTCTCACTACCAAGATCAAGTTTCTGAACAACTTTATCTTTTTTGTCCTGAGCCATTGCCGGAAAAGCAAGCAGTGAAGAAACGACTGAAACTGCCATAAAAACTTTTACAAATTTCATATCTTTTACTCCTCTAAAACACCTAACGGGAGGATAATACGCTTTTACTATTTATTTCTATCCTTATCAACAAAAAATTGATCTTTTTTTTTAATATTCTAATAAATAAAAAAAGTTACATAACAAGGCAACAACAAATTCGCTTAAAAATATTCTCACTTTTAACAGAAATTCGGGAAGACGGATCTCACCCCACAGTAGTTGGTAAATAACGAGATCTCATCACTATGGAAATCTGACAACTCTTGTGATTGATTTCCCCGGATTGATTTTTACATAAATGGTCTTTTTTAGCCCCTGAGCATTGTTGATGAGAGTGACTTTATGGCTTCCTGCACTCAGATTCAACTTCTTCGGAGTCCATCCCTTTTGTGCACCATCAACATAAATCTGAGATCTCGGTCTGGCGTTGATTCTCAACACACCACTTCCACCACCTGTCATTGGTGGTTTTACCATAACAGGGGGTTTTGGGTCCATTACCATCGGATGCATTATTGCGATATGAATCATAGGAGGAGGCATAACATAAGTGCCACCATTATTCGTATTAACAGTATTATTTGTACCGTTATTTACCAGAGTGGTCCCACTGGAATTTTTCTCCAGAGCCACAGCCAGTGGTAGTGACCATGTGGTCTTGCCATCAAATTTAATTGCAGTTGAAAAAGTCTTATAATTATTTTTTACTATCTTAAGAAAATACTTAGTATCCGGGGCTGTCGTAAACTCATAGGGAACATTATCCGCAATTGGACAGTCAATGACAGTAGGAACCTTGTTTTGATCATTCACAATGCAGATCTTTGCTCCCTTTGTGAGAGTATTAACCGTGATTGTTACTTTTCTGGGAACAAGATCATATGCAATATTAAGAATCTCTCCTGCTTTTTTCTCAGTTACAACCTTGTGTGGGTGGTAACTGTCACCGGAAGAAATTAACACGGTGTGTTTACCAGAGGTAATATCCATCCCCTTCCAAGGGGTTTTTTCACTGAATGCTGTACCATCAACACTTACAACCGCACCGGAAGGTTTGCCATCCACAAACATCTTAAAAGTGTCAGTCTTTAACACAATATTAAGCTTATTGATTACTTTGGTTTCAACTGAAACCTTTTCACGCCAGGTGACGTAGCCCTTAGCTGAAATTTCCAGATCGTAAGTACCGCTTTTCTTTTTCAATCTGAAAGGAAATTTTTTGATTTTATTTCCTGAAGCATCCTTAATTTCCGAGCCGTTCAGTTTTACAGAAACTTCAGTGGAAGGATTAACATTTATCTCAATTTCACCATCAGAGACCGGGGGCTTTCTGAGCTGGAAATACCAAAAAAGAACTGCAGCCATAATAATGCTGGCCACTGCGGTAACTACAATAAGGGCAGTTCTTCCGCCACCACCGGAGGCAGCTTCACTTGGATACTGAGGATGCGGCTGTAGCGGCTGCTGCAAAGAAGGATCCGTTGGGTTCACTGCAGCCATGGGACCACTCATGTAACTTTGATTACGTGCAGCATTTAATTCCTTAGAGCCAACTGCACCCTGACGTGGTGCAAAAGACTGCTGAGCAACAGGTTGCTGTGCCCCAAATGCATGTCCGGGTTGACCTATTTCCGGTTTTTCAGTTACGTCCGGAAATTCCGGAATACCGCCCATACCCATCATTGTGGGCTTCGGCTGTTTTCCTACTCTCTTTGTGGATTTTTCTTTTCCCCTGTGATTGGGCTGATTTTCCGGTTTATCGTAAAGAGCTGTCTCTACCTCATCATCCTCCCACCAGTCATCACCACCTGTTGAAACAGGATTATTCATAATCTGAGGATTAACATTAGGGGTATAGGTTGGATCGTCAAGCATGCTGAACTGCTGCTCACTTGCAGCAATAATGTGTTCATCAGGTTTGAATTTTGAATACTCCTCCAGTTTACCCTTTTCTTCATCCAGTTCCTTGGCAAAGGATTTTTTCATCCATGCACTGAGATCTTTTCGGGAATAGAATTCCCCACTGGTGTACATGAATGCCTGAAGTTCATCATGAAAATCGCCAGCAGTCTGATATCGATCTTCCACTTCTTTTGCCAGAGCTTTTAAAACTATACTTTCAAGTTGTTCCGGAATCTTCCTGTTGTATGTTGATGGTGGAAGTATCTCAACATTACGTACCTTCTCAAGGGTTGAAAAGTCACTTTCACCAATAAACAGTCTCTCATTGGTCAATAGCTCATAAAGCACTATTCCAAGGGAAAAAATGTCACTTCTTCTATCCAGCATATTCCCCCGAACCTGTTCAGGAGACATATAGCCGAATTTTCCCTTCAGAATTCCTGCCTGTGTTTTAGAAGCTTTTCCAGCTGCTTTCGCAATTCCAAAATCAATTACCTTTACATCACCTTCATAACTTATAAGTACATTCTGAGGACTTATATCCCGGTGCACAATACCGATTTCAATACCCTTGGCGTCTTTCTTGTTGTGGGCGTAATCAAGTGCTTCACACACTTTCATTACAATAAAACAACTCTGAGCCAGAGTCATTGGATTTCGGTCTGCTCTGCATCTTTCAAAAATTGTCCTGACATCTTTTCCGTGAACATACTCCATAGCGATGTAATAAACATCATCAACTTTATTAAGATCAGTAATCTGCGCTATGTTTGGATGAGTCAGTTGAACACTTATCATGGCTTCATCACGAAACATCATGATGAATTCCTCATCCTCAGCAATATTTGGAAGAATTCTTTTAATGGCAACTATCTTCTCAAAGCCATCCGAGCCAAACTGCTTGGCTTTGAAAACTTCTGCCATTCCACCGACATTCACTCTTTCAAGAAGATAGTATTTTCCAAATGGACGTGGTTTCTTCATAAATTCCTCACTCAGATTTCAGTCGGACACAACCCTATAAAGAACAAGTAAAAATGTCAATCAACTAACACTTTTTATTCTTCAAATTCAATAAAACTCTCTTAAGAACCCCTTTTGAATTAATACGAAAAACTTCATCGGATATCACCGGAATATGATCCTGCGCCAGTATAGAAGTAAAAATTCCTTTATTTAACACCAGTTTTCCATCCATGTGAACAAAGTTGGAACCACATGAAGGACTACGTTCCTTTCCTATAAAACAATGACATGATAATTCGTTGAAAACCGTCTTCATCTTCTCTGAACCACAAATCAGTTCACTGAGCTTTGATTCACCGGTTTCAATCTGGAGATCCACCTGATTTTCTCCTCTGGAAACATCCAGCAGAGTAAATTCCATGGGAGGTCGAGGAACACCCAGATTACCAGCAAACTCTGGACATAACGGAACTATTTCGTATTCTTCATCAATCCTCAATAAATCCTTCATAAATTGATTTTTTCCATCATACCGGCAGTTTATTCCGCAAAGACACGCACTGACACCCAAAGCCGGTTTGTTACCGGAAATGTCATTAAGTAAATTCTCCCCGGTTTTAGTGCCATGAATAATGTCAAAACGTTCATGCATCCTGATAATGAATTCCTCAACTGAACTCCTATGGTTTATCACATTTATGTATTCGGTGATCACTTCGGGATAAAGTTTGTGTTCCTTTTCAAGAATTCTATTGGTCAGAGATTCAACCGTCTCACCCCGTTGGACCTCCACTGTGGCCTGGCCAAGGATTTTGCCCGAATCAATTCCTTCATCCACAAGATGAACACTGCATCCTGAAAACCCAACTCCTGCATTCAGAGCACGTTTTTGTACATTAAGACCTGGAAAAGCAGGTAAAAGTGATGGGTGAATGTTTAGTATTCTACCACTCCATCTTTTCAGAAGGTATTCACCTATAATCCTCATGAAACCTGCCAGTGCTATAATACCCACGTCATGTGAATTCAGGATTTCATCAATTTCAGATTCATATTCAGCCTTCGATTTATTTGAAGGATCAACAAAATATATGGTGACTTCCATGTCTGAAGCGATTTTCAGAGCAGGCGCATCCTTATTGTCTGAAATAACACACACAACCTCCCAGCCGCAGTTATTATATTTCCTGGACCAATCAATCAGGGATTTCATATTGGAACCACGACCACTTACAAAAACCGCGACAGGAGTTTTGCTCATTTATATAAACCTAGTTTCCTTTCCATCACTGTCACGACCTGATATAACACCCACCTCGTAATATGGCTCCCCTAGTGATTTCAGAACTGTTCTCACATCAACGGCATTCTTTTCACTGACTGTCATTAAAAAACCCAGCCCCATATTGAAAGTCCGGTACATTTCCTCTGTAGAAACTCCGGCATCACTCATTTTTGTAAATATTGCTGGTATATCCCAGCTTCCAGTTTTTATATCCATGCCCAGCCCATGTGGCATACTTCTTGGGGGATTTTCAACCAAACCACCGCCGGTTACATGAACCATGGTTTTTATCAGTCTGAGCCTCAGTAGTTCAAGAACAGGTGATGTATATATTCTGGTGGGCTCTAGCAGCATGTCACCGATTGTGGAACCGGACTCTCCAAATGGATGATGAATATCCCATGACAATTCTTCAAAGAATATTTTTCGGGCCAGAGAAAATCCGTTGGAATGAAGTCCACTTGAAGGAAGAGCAAATACTATATCCCCTTCAGTGACAGCAAGAGGTGATGGAATTTCAGATCTTTCCACTATACCTGTGGCAAAACCGGCAAGGTCATATTCTCCAGGTGCGTAAAAATCAGGGAGTTCTGCTGTCTCACCGCCTAAGAGTGTTACATCACAGCTTTCACAGGCTTTACTTATTCCCTCAACAACACTTGCCGCAACTTCAACATCCAGTCTTGAAGTAGCAAAATAATCCAGAAAAAACAGAGGTTTTGCACCGGCCACCAGAATATCATTGACACTCATTGCCACAAGATCATAGCCAATGGTATCATGTCTGCCCATATCAAAGGCAACTCTGAGTTTGGTACCTACACCGTCAGTTGAACTAACCAGAACACCTTCACGATACCCTGATGGTATACTATAAAGACCGGCAAATCCGCCTATTCCTGACAGAACATCCGGATTCTTTTTCCTTTTGGAGGTTATCCGTTTTATACGCTCAACCAGCTCATTTCCCCGTTCTATGGAAACACCTGCATCACCATATGTAATATTTTTCTTCATTGTAAAACCCGATTTTATTCCACAGTTGTGGTGCCTTCAACAGCGGGGCACCTGTATGGATTGTCAGCATCAGCAGAATTTGAATCATAGCAGCAGTGAAGTTTAAGATCCTGACTCATATTACAACTATGACCCTGTTCAATAATTTCGGGAAATGTTGCTGTATCGCATGGACCTATGTTTTCCACAAGACATCCGTAACAGAGAGTTACCGGAAAGTTAATTGAATTGGTAACTATCTCGGTTCCCCCCCGCTCACCGATAAGTTGTACTTTCGCAAAAACTTCAATGAACTGTCCAGAAGAAATGGTGAGTCTCTGTGCTACATTTGGGGGTATCAGGTTCACCTGAACACTTCTGGTCTCCCCTGGGGGAATAGTTACAAAAGTATAGTCTGCAAATTGAGTTATATCAGATCCCAGCGTTCCACCAGCCTGGGCAAGACTAAGATCTATATGAGCTTCCTTTATTTCGACGTTATTTAGCTCAATACCATGACTTTCAATAGTTGAAGTAAGATTATTCTCAATTACGAACCAGCCATAGTACTGTGGGGTTATATTATATCTGGCTGCCCCAAGATCCAGAATTCCATGTGAAATAAAGTTATCAGCTACAGTGTTTGATGCTGTACAGCTGGTTTCGGGACTCTGATTTTGAACAATTACCAGCGAAGAACTGTTTTCAGCACATCCTGAACTGATCATCATGAATATAGCCAGAATTAAAAATTTGTTTTTCATGTTCCGTTCCTTTACTAGTAAATTACTTACTTCCAATTACACCGGAGCGGTTAAGTACTCTTGGTGTTATGAATATAAGCAGTTCGCTTCGGGTATCCTTTTTGTACTGACTCTTAAAGAGCCAACCGAAAATCGGAAGATCTGCAAACCATGGAATCTTTCTGTATAATAGCGTAGACTGTCTCTTATAAATACCACCAATTACTGCGGTGTCACCACTTTTAATCAACATATTGGTTTTTGCTGCTTTTTTGGCAATACCCAGAGAACCGTCTGCACCTTTGTTGGTTTCATCAGGTTCGTCTTTTGTTACCTCAATTTTCAACTGAACCATATTATCATTGGTTACATGAGGTGTAACACTCAAACTGAGAACAGCCTGTTTCATGATTACAGTATTACCCTGAGCGCTGGACTGGGGATACGGGATTTCAACACCCTGAGTTATTTTGGCTTCAGTGTTATCAAGTGTTGTAATTTTAGGAGCTGCTATTGACCTGACATGTCCTATCTCTTCCATAGCACTCAGTCTGAGGTTTATATTCATCGCTCCTGCGAGACTTCCCAGTGTCATTCCCAGTGCACCACCGGAACCACTACCTGTTGAAGCAGGAAGATTAACTGCAAAATCAGGATTGGTTGCTCCAGCACTTGAAATACCTTCACTAACTGTTTTTGTATCCATATTACCGCCGGCGATACCAATATTACTCGGGAAAATCAATCCGGTTGGATTACCAGTAGCACTGGATGCCAGAAGTGAACCACCCCACTGAACACCAATTTCTCTGAGGAATGTGGATTCAGCTTCAACTATTCTTGCTTCGATCTGAACCTGAGGAGTTGGAAGATCCAGAGATCTGACAAGCTTCTCAGCCACCTTCAGTTTAGATGGAACATCCACAAAAATAATTACATTGGTTCTCTTGTCAAAAGTGACCTTCCCTCTGGAACTTTTAACGTTTGACTCGATCGTTTTAGCAATATCCTGAGCACTGGCATAATTTATAGGAATGAGCCTGGTTTCGGTCTGGATGAGTTTCACCTTTGTCTGAGTTCTTGCAATCATTTCCTCACGTTCTTTTTTCATCTGATCGTAAGTCATAATTCGAATGATATTTCCACCTTCATAACTCCAGTCTAAACCTTTGGATTTTAAAATCACATCAAATGCTCTATCCACACGAACATTAGTAAGCTTTATTGTTACCGTACCTTTAACATCATCGGGGATAACAACAGATCTTCCCCATACTTCTGTTACAAGTCTTATTACATTGTGAAGATCCGCATCCTTAAAATCGAGATCAACAAATCTGCCTCTGTAACCTCTTCTGGATTTTCCCGCGCGTTTTATACTTCTTCTGTATTTCCTTTTTGTTGCAGTAGGTAAATTGTTGTTAACAACTTTTCCAAGGTTTGAGTAATAACCAGCGACAACTGTAGGAGCAACATTCTTCATTCTGTTTTTGTGAGATCTGACTTCTGCAACAGACTTTGGAATAAGAATAACAAGTTTATGAGCTCTTCTTCTTATTTCACTTCTTCTGATACCGTTTGTGTAAATCTTAACAAGTGCTTCTTTCCCTGATTTTGAATTGTTCCAGGTCAGAAATCTGGATACCGGACCCTTGTATGCGGAGGTATCCATATTTCTTGCAAGTTCCTTATTAAATACTGCCCCTGGAAGTCTCACAAGAATTGTGTTCCCCTTGCGATAGGTTCTGTCAGGAATCTCTTTTCCCTTGAATGACAAAACAACCTGATGAGACCATGGTGAGTTTACAAAATCGACAGCTGTAATTGTTGCCACCACGCTTTTATCAGCAGAAATTTTCCTGGTATGTTTTTCAGATTTTGCCGATGAAACTGCTGCAATATCCTTTAAAAGAGCAGCTTTTTTTGCTTCCAGTTCAGCAATTTTCTGTTTTCTGAGTTTCATAAGCTTAGCCAGACGATTTTCTTCACTAACGTTTGCTTTACGACCTTTTTCCATACTGGATTTAATTTTCCTGTATCTGGATTCAAGGCTGTCAATCTCACTTTTCAGTCTGGTTTTACGGAGGTTAAGTCCTGATATTTTTGCATTATTTTCCTGAATTCTTTTTTCGAGAAGAGAAGCCGTAGATGCGAGACTCTTCATTTCAGCTTCCCGGAGATATTTTTCCCTTGATAAGGATGATATTTTTTTCTCCATTGAACTCAGTCTGATACTGACTTTCTTTACTTCTCTGCGTTTTCCTGCAAGATTTCTCTCAAGAACATTCAACTTTCTCTGAACACTTTTTCTTTTTAAAGTTGTTGATTCCAGACTTGCTTTCATCTGAAAAAGACCGGCTCTGGCTTCATCACGAAGTTTTGACATACTGGCAAGTTGAACCTGAATATCCCTGTACTCATTGCGGGTACGATTAAGTTTCTTCATTGAACGGGATATTTTTTTCTCCATTGTTCTCAGTGAAGAAGTAGCATTATCAATATTTCTTTTGACTCTATATGCTGATTTTTCAAGCTTTTTAATTTCTGCAAGTCTTCTGGACTGTTTCTGACGTAATGCCTCAAGTTTTTTACGATTACCTGAAAGAGCAAGGTTTCTGAGTCTCGCTTTCTCAGATTTCAGTAATCTCTCATGTGCTTCACGACTTTTCTTTAATGCTCTAAGATTGTTCTCTTCATTCTTTTTGAGAACATTCAATTTACTGAGATAGTTTTTCTGGTCTGCAATAAGAATTTCGTGATTTTTTCGCTCCAGTTCAGCTTTTTTAGCTTTGGAAATTTCAATATCAGCAAGTTTCCGGGCTTTTTGATGAAGTTTCTGAGAGTTTTCTCTGGCTTCTCTGTATTTTCGGGCAAGTATTTTCTCTTTTCTTAGTGATTTTTGAACAAATTTTCTGTTATTCTCCAGTGCCTTGAGTTCACCGAGGAGGGAACTTCTCTTATTTCTGAGGTTGTCTACCCCTTGTTCAAGTTTTGAAATTTCAGAGTTGAGAATAGTGCGTTCATTACCAAGTTTGAGTTTCAGAGCTGCAAGCTTCTTTTCTTCAATACCTGACAGTTTTTTTAAATTTTCTCTTCTGGATTCTTCTTTTTCAACAGTTTTTCTGACTGATTTCAGATCTTTTTCAGCTTTAAAAGTTCGGGTTTTAAGCAGTACTACTCTGGTTTTAAGGTCCGTAACGCTCTGTCCATTTTTTTCACCACTGGAAATTCTCAGATTGAGTCTGGAAATCTCTTTTTGATATTCACTGAGTTTTTTCTCAAGTTTTCTGGCACCGATTTTTCTTTTCCAAATAGTTCTGGAGAGTTTTTTTAGTTCTGCTGCTTTTTCAACTCTTGCATTGTTTAACTGTCTGGTTTTTCTTTCTATATCTGCAAGTCTTCTGAGTGCTGCTTTCTCTTTTATTCTTGCAATTTTCATCTGTTTTTCAGCGTTCAGAAGATCTGTTCTGACATCTGAATTCTTCTTACTCAGCAAACGGTAATCTTTTCTTGCTTTTTCAATATGGGAAAGCAAAACAGAATTATCTGATCTCACACTGGATAGTGAGTTCTTTTCTCTTTTCAGTTCCCTTTTTGCTCTGTTTAGATTCTCTCTGGCTATGGAAAGCTGTTTCTCCATTTCCAGTGATTTTTTCTGCAAGAATGCCAGCTTCTCCATAGCTGCTCTGGTAGATGGAGGTGGCAGTTGAGTTGCGGTAAACACAATTATTACCCTGTTTCCAGCAGAGTTGACTGTGTATGTACCACTTCTTGCTTTTACAATGGAAACTCTTGTATATGGTACTTTTCCTGAGACAGCTGTAGTAACACCGACATGGCTTACTGCCCAGCTTTCAATCTTTAGATTTTTCACGGATGTATTTCTGGTATGTGAAAGCTCAACTGTTATTCCAGGCGGGTTTTCATTACGGAAAATAGAGAAAGATGCAGATTTTCTGAACTGCAAGATGACCTCAGTTGAAGCCCCATTTTCCCTGTGGGATATTCCAGTCAGTGCATTGCCACTAACCGAGCCATACACTTTGCCTGGCATTAGCAGCAATATTCCAAGCAAAAATGCTGATTTGAGAAGATTGTTATAGTTTCTCATGGCTATTCTCCTATTTCCTTTTCCAGTTCCTCAGCCTGACTCTAATTCCACGCTGATCCGGTCTCAATTTATCATACTGTATCTGGTAAGGGCCACTTGCCCTGACAAGAGTGAACTCCATCATTTTTCCTGTTTCACCCTTTTTTCCGGGAATTTCCAGAAGAACTCTGTCGTGAGTAATTTCCTTTACAAGAGCCTTCACTTTTGAAATTCTGTCATCCTTATTTACACTTGTTGGCTGTCCATCCGGACTCTGGAATAATGCTTTTTCTCTACCAGCGGACCAGATAATTCCAGTTAATTTCAACTGAGAAAGAGTAAAATGCTCTAACAAAACCATAGTACCTTCTTCATTACCTGAAATATTCTGACTGGAAATATCAGTCTTAGTATCCGTAAGCATATCCTCATAAAGATTTCTAAAAGGATCCCGCTGTTCTTTTCCGTTCTCCACAAACAGTTCCACAGCAATATTTCTTGCTTCAGCATTAAATGGAGGAATTGTCAGATTCTGATCCGCAAAAAAGTTAATATTTGCAGGCTTAACAGCCTTTTTTTTGTTTGCCTTTACAGGACGCAGATTCATGGGTGCAACACTTGCCATAGGGGCCTGAGAATGTGAACCGCCTCCAGAACCACCATCACCTCCACACCCTGAAAGAGCCATAACTAGAAGAAATACAATTACAGGTATATTTTTCATAATTTACCTCGGCATCATTATCATAGGACCCATTGTCAGCCTTTGAGCACCTTTATTAAGAAGATTTGCAGGTTTCTTCCCTGGTTTAGCCGCCGGCATAACAACGGGGCTGAAATAAATTCTTGCAGTGAATTCACCCACCAAATCAAAATTCATCTGTTTTGCTCCATCCTTTTTATTATCTGCAATTGATTTTCGTTTAAGATCAATATCTCCAATATCCATAAGCCTGTTCATTTTGAACATTTTATAAAGAAATTTCAGTATACTGTGAAATCTACCCTCAACCCTGAAATTAATAGGTTTGATAACAACACTGTCATAACTTGCATCATCATCTTCCATAGGTTTGATTTCAATAATCTTCACGTCATCAGACATCTGATCAAGCTCACCAACGAGTTCTGACATATCAACCCTGCCGGGAATTCTTTTATCCAGATCCTCCCCGCGGGTTTGCATCATTTTCATTTCTTCACGTGCTTTTGTTGCTTCCTTTAGACGACGTTTGGCTTCCATGAGGGACACCCTTGAATAATTTAATTGTTTTCGGGATTCCTCAACTCTATCCTTTGCAGCTTTATATGGTTTCATGTAATACCATCCGCACATGGCGGCGAGTAAAACCACTACAATGAGTAATTTCTGTGAAAGTGGAGCAGTAGCTAACCAGTGGTATACTTTCTGCATGGCAAAACCTTCCTAATAAACCATCTGAGCTCTGATGGTAAACTCAACCATTCCGTTTGATTCATTCAATTTATCGTTGCCAACCTTGGACTCAACTATTTCCGGTCTTCTGAAATACTCACTTATTCTCAACCTTCTGGAGAATTCGGAGATGTCATAGTGAGTACGCGCAAAACCCTTGATTTCCACCTCACGAGCCTTTTCAGTCAGTTTTGTAAGAAATATCGGTGATGGATCCCAGTTTGGATCCAGTTCCATTCTTGCTTTTACATTCCCGGGAGCAACAGTTGGCAACTGGCCGACGCTCATTAAACGGGACATTTCCAGAAGAGCAAACACAGGATTGGATCTGACCTTTTCAATTCTTGTTACAGTCTGAAGTTTCTTCTTGTACTTATCCTCGAGCTTTTTCTTCTCCTGAACAGGAAGGACCTTTATTCTTCCAAGTCTTGCTCTCAGACCGGCAAGTTGTTTATCCAAGATACCAGTCTCTTTTTCATTTTTTTCAATGGGTGACAGATCCAGGATAAAATTGTGGTGATAATATAATCCGCCACCACATGCAGCTACTGCCAGAAAGGCAAGCATCAGAAACTGCTGTCCCTTTATCTGGCTGGGAGATGTTTTTTGAGGAATTAGATTTATTCTTATCATCTTTCAGCTCCAGATTCCTAACGCTTATCCCCTGGGCGACGCAGTGCCAGTCCCAGGGCCACACTTGCTGTAGCAGCCCGTGCCTGTAAAAGATTCATGTCAAATTTAGCGGGATCCACAATAACTCCCTGAGTGAATCCATCAAAAACCTCTACAGGTAAATGAGATTTCCTCTCAATAGAATGAACCAGGGGTTTAAGAATGCTTCCACCACCAGTCACCACCAGTCTGATTTTTTCAGTGGCTCTGGTACTTGACAGAAAATAATCAATCGATCTTTGAAATTCCCCAGCCATAACATCACACACTTTTGTAATTATTTTCATCAAATCAGGATCCACACCTATACCCGACGCAGCTTCACTTTTTCTGAATTCTGCTTCCTCCATACTAAGTTGCATGGATCTGGCAATCTCTCCGGTAACACTTTCGCCACCGATGCTCACGTCTCTTACAAAGGTTGTAACTCCACCAAGTACAATATTTATACTCGTAGATACTGCTCCTACATTGAGAATTATCAGTGTATCAACAGGGCTTATTCCTCTGCATCGTTCGTATATATTCTGTACTGCAAAAGCACTTACATCCAGAACTGTTGTCTGAAGACCAGCCTCACGAACAAGCTCCAGATAATCCACAATTATTTCTTTCTTGGCAGCCACCAGAAGCACTTCCATCTGCCCTTCAGCATTTTTAGGCACCACAACCTCATAATCAACTTCCACCTCTTCTCTCGCAAATGGGATATGATGCTTCATCTCAAGGCTGAGTTCCTCGGATAAATCTGTCATGGACATCTGTGGAAGAGCAATTTTTTTAACAATCACATTTCTTCCACTGACCGCAAGAGCTACTTCTTTTCGTTTGATACCCATACTTGCAAAAAGGGATTCTATCGCCTCTAACACTGCCACCTGATTCATTATTGTTCCATCAACAATGGATTGAGGCGGAAGGTTTCGTATACCAAAGTTTTCCAGATAAAGGCCTTTTCTGGTCTCCCTTAACTGGACTACTTTTACCGCACTAGCACCAATATCTAATCCTATACAGTTGGCTGCCATAATTTCACCTTTCAGTGACGTACCTTATACTACAAATAGCGTACACTTACTACAATATACTACATATGAATACATAGTCAAGATTTTGGATAATATAAAAATCACACAAGGGATTTATTCAATCCATCATATTGTATTCCTTAAGTTTATAAAGCAAAGCTCTGGAAGATATTTCCAGAAGTTTCGCAGCTTCGCCCTTACGTCCATGTGTTTCCTCAAGGGCCCTGGAGATCAATTTTTTTTCGAGAATTCGCACCGATTTTTTTATAGAAAAAATATCTGCTTCATCCTCAATTGACTGTCCGGAGTTACTGGTGAGCGATATTTCATCAGTACCAATCAGATCTCCCTCACAAATCAGAGACATTCTCTCCATCAGGTTTTCCAGCTCTCTGATGTTACCGGGCCAGTCATAATCCTCCATAAGAAGAAGAGCCTCTTCACTGAGTATTTTCTTTTTGATACCAAACCGCTTTGCATAGCGAATAAGAAAGAATTCTGCGAGCATATGAATATCTGGAGTTCTCTCTCTGAGTGGAGGCATAATTACAGGAACAACATTCAGACGGAAAAAAAGATCCTCCCTGAAATTTCCCTTTTTCATTTCATGACTCAGATCTCTTGATGTTGCTGCAATAATTCTTACACTGACGGGGGTTTCACGGTTAGCACCCACAACTCTGATTGTTCCTTCCTGTATCATTCTCAGCAGTTTTACCTGAAGGGAAAGATCCAGTTCACCAATTTCATCCAGAAACAACGTACCTCCGTCAGCTTCAGCAAATAAACCAGTACGATCCACATGGGCGCCTGTAAATGATCCTTTAAGATGCCCGAATAATTCAGACTCCATTAAATCAGGTGGAATACTGGAACAGTTCACCGGAATGAATGGACCGGAGAAATTACTTTCACCGTGAATCATTCTGGCAATCATTTCTTTACCGGTACCACTCTCACCGGTTATCAGAACATTAGTACGAAATGGGGCAATCTTTTTTACAGTTTGTATAATTTCAAGCATTTCAGGAGTATTGCCTGTAATAAAGTCCGTGTTTAACTGCTCCCTTAATCGCTGATTTTCCTCTCTGAGTTCCAGATGTGAGGCAACATTATTTATGGTATGTACAATCATTTCCTTCTTGAATGGTTTTGAAAGAAAATGATACGCACCCTTTTTCATTGCATCCACTGCCATATCAATAGTTCCGTAGGCTGACATCATAATGATGGGAAGTTGAGGTTTTTGAACACTAAGTGTCTCAACAATTTCAAGTCCATTAACCCCGGGAAGCCTTACATCACTTATAACCATCTGAATCTGCGAATCTGACAGTGCATTTTTAAGCCCCGATGTACCATCATAGCAAACAACAGGAATGTACCCCATTCCAGTTACGATTATCTCCAGAAGATGGGCAATACCCTTTTCATCATCAATAATCAGAATTTTCCTGTCTGCTTCCATAAATAGTCCTTAAGCAAATAAATTCAGCAGGATCTTTGTGAACTGAAAATCTTACATATCAGCATTTTAAGGATCATCAATCCTGCTTTATTTGATAATCACGGAGGAATACTAACCTCCAGATAACCACAGCGCAAAAAAACAGTACTTATTTATGAATTCATTCCATACAGGTATACTTGTGCTATTCAGTCAATGGGATCTTTTTTATGAAATATAGAAGAATATAGATGGGTGGGATAAATATCAGACTATCCTATGAAGGGATATGTGAATGACATCTGTTTTTTCTTGAATGCCGGGAATTTAGCTCCATAAACAGCTCCCTGCACACATTTTCCCAGGGGAGTTCCACTGTGTGGAGCTCTTGCGCTCGCACCCACAACACGACCGTTACATTTAACTGTAACACGAACCTTAACAGTGCCATGTATACCATATTTGTTGAAACAGCCTCGGACACGACCTCTTACTCTACCTATACCTGCAGTTATGTCTGCTCTGCCCAGTGAAGGTTTGGAGTTTGCAGCACATGGATCATCTCCGGCACTGTTTGATGAACCACCGGTATATTTGGAACAACAAGCCGGTTTATTTCCATTAAGCATACACCACACCTTGGTACAACCCTTGGTATCTGTTGTATCAGGTTTCTTGTCCGGCTTTTTATCAGGTTTCTTGTCCGGTTTTCTGTTACCACCGGAATACACCTTTTTAGTGTTATTATTCTTATTTACCTTGTTATCTTTTTTGTCATCCTTGTTATCGGTTTTATTGTCAGATTTTCCGTTATCGGCAACCTTTGTATCTTTATCGTCCTTTTTGTCGTCTTTCTTGTCATCCTTGTTGTCGGTTTTTTCATCTGGCTTCATGGAATCGTCAGGTTTTTTGTCGTCCTTTTTGTCGTCTTTCTTGTCATCCTTGTTGTCGGTTTTACCATCTGGCTTCATGGAATCGTCAGGTTTTTTGTCGTCCTTTTTGTTGTCAGCCATTGCAACCTTGTTATCATCTGACTTATCAGATGATTTGCTTCCACCACCCATAATCTGAACAGCGGCAAAAGCAATTATTGCAACCACAACAATGACACCACCTATTACAGCAGGAATAATCCATTTTGGTTTTTCCTCTTCAGCAGCAATAGGAGTCAGTATTGGAGCACTTGTAAGTGGAGTGGCTAAAACAGGTGCAGCGGGCAAGTCTATTGGCTGAGACTGCGCACTTGGTTTGGATGACTGCATGGATGAAGCCATCTGCTGAATATCAACAAGACCGCTTCCCTGACTTTCAGGTGTAATATATCCAGGTCTGCTGGCTCCGGTTGGTTTTTTGGAACCACCACCAGCCGCAAGAGACTGAAGATTATCCAGAGAAAACAGCACTGAGTTTTCATGCCTTTGTCCCTTCATTTTAGGAACATTTTCATCCTCTTCCTCATCTGCAGGGAATAAAGCATCCTTTTTTTCCTCCTGACCGAAAATACTGTCCGAAGGAGCTGCTGCTGCCGGCTCATCAAACCCGGCGAAAGGATCATCCTGAACAGGTGCTTCAGATTTTGGTTGTGCAGCGGCTTCCTGAGCCGGGAGAAGATCTGCAAGTTCAGAGATTTTACTTAACTCAACCCAGTCAGCCTGACCCTCTTTCCATGTGAAGGTGTCCTTGTTGACCAGACCAATCTGAATTTTCTCCTGAATCTGTTCCCTTGTATAAGGACCTTCCTGTTCTTTATCAACAACAACAAACCAGTCCTTACCCGCGGTGGATGCAGCTTTGTCATTCATTGCGCTGTAGTCCACAACTCTTGTGGCGTCTTCCTCTGGAGGAGGCTCTTCCTCTTTAGGTTTTACAACAATAACATGACCACATTTCTTGCATTTTATTTTGAAAACCTTTCCAGGGCTTAATTTATCATCGGAAATTGAATACTTGGTATGACAACTGTCGCAGATAATTTTCATTTAAACTCAACTCCTTACAGAGAGTTCACGGTTACTTCCATGCCCGCAGGCACACTGTTTTTAACCTTTTTATTACTGTAATGTCAATTCATTGTGTCCAATTGCCTCAAAATAATAACATGACATTCGGACCATTGCCCCCGACAGTGCAGTCGAAGTGACCGTGATTATAACGGCACTGTGGTATAATACGCAAGAATGAATTTTTATTATCCGGATTTTTTCAATTACTTCATGAAGGGATAGCCGAAGTCAGTGGGAGGAGTAAAATTTTCTTTGATATTACGAAGGCTGAGCCATCTCATAAGGTTGTAAACACTGCCGGCCTTGTCATTTGTTCCACTTGCTCTGGCTCCACCAAATGGCTGCTGGTTAACAACAGCACCTGTGGGTTTATCATTGATGTAGAAATTGCCCGCACAGTGTCTTAATTTGGAAATTGCAGTCAACCTTGCTTCCTTCTCATCAGCAAAAATACTGCCGGTTAAAGCATATGGACTTGTCTGATCACAAAGATCAAGTGTCTGCGCATAGTGTTCATTTTTGTATACAAAAACAGTAAGAACAGGACCGAATATCTCTTCGTTCATAAGGAGGTGATTGGGATTTGAAACTTCAATAACCGTCGGTTCAATGAAATAACCTTTTGAAGAATCACCCTTTCCTCCATGGTGAATTGTACATTCTGAGTCTTCCTTGGCCCGTCCGATATAACCCATGATTTTATTGAATGAACTTTCATCAATTACTGCATTCATGAAATTACTGAAATCATCAGGTTCTCCCATTTTTACTTTTGAGAGATCACTCAAAAGAGCACTTTTAACTGAGGCCCACATACTTTCAGGAATATACGCACGAGAGGCTGCGCTGCATTTCTGTCCCTGGAACTCGAATGCACCTCTTAAAAGAGCAGTGGCAACAACCTGTGGATTTGCACTCTCATGTACGAAAACAAAGTCTTTTCCACCAGTCTCACCAACAATCCGTGGATACGAACGGTATGATGCAATGTTATCTCCCACTGTTTTCCACATTGACTGGAAAGTAGGAGTTGACCCTGTAAAATGTATTCCTGCAAGTGCTGGATTTTTAAGTATTATTTCGCCCATTGCCCGTCCAGGACCTGGAACAAAATTAATAACTCCATCAGGAATACCTGCTTCGCGGAATAATTTCATAAGTTGCCATGAGGTATAAACTGCACTGGAAGCTGGCTTCCATATCACTGTATTACCCATCATAGCCGGACTTGAAGGAAGGTTACCTGCTATACTCGCAAAGTTGAAAGGAGTAACAGCAAAAACAAAACCTTCCAGTGGTCTGTAATCCAGTTTATTGAACGTATAGGGGGCACTGGCTGGCTGAACAGATATTATTTCCTGCATAAAATGAGCATTAAACCTGAAAAAGTCTGCAAGCTCGCATACAATGTCAATCTCGGCCTGAAATACATTTTTACTGAGATCCGCCATTGCCACTGCATTGAAAAAGTTTCTTTTAGGCCCGGTCAGTATATCAGCTGCCCTGAGAAAAATAGCGGCTCTTTCATCCCAGGAAATTTCAGACCATGTTTTCCATGCTTTTTTGCTCTCGGAAACTGCCAGTGCAATTTCCTTTTCAGTGGCCTGATGATATTTTCCAATTACTTTCCCATGGTTATGCGGAAGTACACACTCTGAAGTTTTACCCGTGTAAATTTCCTTCCCACCAATAACCAGGGGGATCTCAACTTCACTATCCACAATATTTTTAAGGTGAGAACTGAGATCTTCTCTTTCAGCACTACCCTTTATATAATCGTGTATAGGTTCATTCTGCGGTTTTTCGATGTTTGGAATACCTGAATACATTTGTCCTCCTTAAAGAAGTTGTTAGTGACCAATGCTGTGAAGCATAAAAAATGCATGTTCAATAACCCTGAGAATCTCATCCATATATTCCACACAGGCTTTCGGACTTCCCGGGAGACAGTATAACTGTGTTTTTCCCTTAATTCCCGCTATGCTCCTGGACAATAGAGCACTGGGAAGTCTGTCACCGTGTTTATTACGGACAAAATCCATAACACCTGGTAATTCTTTATCAATAAACGACATAGCAGCTTCCGGAGTCACATCTCTGGGACCAACACCGGTACCACCATTTGTGACTATCAAATCGAAAGAGGAACTTTCTGCAAGAACATTCTCAATAATTTTTATATCATCAGGAATTACAATACGTTCCATTTCAGTTTTGTAAGTCATGTGGCTAAAATGCTCTTCAAGTTTTGAAAAAATAACTTTTCCGGAAATATCCTCATATATATTTTCACTGGCACTGTCAGAAACTGTTATGATTTTTATTCGGAAGAGTCGTTTGTTCAGTGTGATCCTGTCACCGGCACTTATTAAACCGCCACTAAGCACCCGGGCAAAAATGCCTTCCTTTGGCATAATGCATTTTCCAACTCTTGAATAAACAGTGCAGTTGTCCCCATGACATTTTTTCCCGATCTGAGTTACCTGAAGTCTGACATTGCCACAGATGAACTCATCCATAACACTGACTCCAGAAAGATCCATTCCTTCAACCAGAAGATTTTCAGCGAAATCACCGGAATTAATCTGAACTCCGGAATCATCTGAAAATTTTCGAGCACTCTCATGAGATAACATACTGATTTGCCTGTGCCATTTCCCTGCGTGGGCGTCACCTTTGATTCCGTAATCGTCCACTTCTGCGGAGGATACACTATATTTTGAAGTCCCTTTTTGCTCTGAGATATTTATTGAAAAAATGGTTCCTTCCATCATTGGAATTTCTCCCAGTCACCGCTTTTGCCACCTGTTTTCCGAAGCAGCACCGCATCAGTAATTTCAATTTCTTTTGAAAAGGATTTGCACATATCATAGATTGTGAGACCTGAAATAAGACAGCCGGTCAGAGCCTCCATTTCCACCCCTGTTTTTCCACTGCTTTTTACCTCACAAAAAACATTAACACAGCCGTTTTGCCTGTCATATTCAAGATCCACACGAATCTGCTCTACAGATAGCGTATGACACAAGGGTATCAGTTCAGGAGTCTTTTTTGCACCTAAAATCCCAGCTGCTCTTGCATAACCCGATAAATCGCCTTTTGGTAGAGTTCCATCTATGATTTTATCAAGAATATCAACTCCGGTAATAACTTTACAACTGGCAGTTGCAGTCCTAGTGGTGATATTCTTTTCCCCAACATCTATCATTCCTCCATTATCAATTCCCATTCATCCTCCAATTCCGTAGAATGTTCCGCATTCACTTGATGTTCCACTGGCAGGTTTCTGTTCAAGAGCAAGCTCCAAAGCTTTTTCACAGCCATATTGTCTGATATTAAAAACCCTGTCGGAAAAGAGACATGGTTTTATATCTCCGTTTGAAGTAAGTCTGAGCCTGTTGCACCTCGCACATATACCGCCTTCACCTCCTATTACAGGGGAAAACGAACCACTGGAAAGATCCATTCTGGTTATATACCTAATATCAAATCCATTTTTTTCAGCCCATTTTCTGACGCCATCAGCATCAACCTCGTCAGGTGATTTTTCAATAACAGTATTAATTTTAATTTTTGAAAAGCCAGCACTGACAGCTGCCTTTATTCCTTCAAAAAACAGTGAAATATCACCAGTTCTGGTGATTGCCTTATATCTGACAGGATCAACTGAATCGCAGCTTACATTTAATCTCATCAGACCTGCTTTTTTTAATTCAAAAGCATATTGGGAAAGAAGTATTCCATTTGTGGTCATGCTGAGATCAGTGATACCTTCAATACTACGGAGACTTTCCACAAATTGAACAATACCTTTTCTGACAAGAGGTTCTCCACCGGTTATCCTTACCTTTGATATTCCCCTGGAAACCGCAATATTCACAAAATCCAGAATTTCTTCATATGTGAGAATATCTTCATGCTTCAGCGAAAAAACGCCCTCGGATGGCATACAGTAAACACATCTCAGATTACACCTGTCTGTGACACTAATCCTCAGATAGTTTATTTCTCTGCCAAAAGAATCAATCACTTTCCACTCCAGAAATGGATGAAACATACGGTTATCAGCATAACAACCATTATCTCTTCCCGAAAGATTTACCACTGTAAATTTGAAACTCAACAAATATTTGGAATGATTTCTATGAATGCTGAAATTGAATATCAGTTCCAGTTACAGTTTATCCCGGATTCCAACTGAAATGTTGCTATGAATCCATAATCTGTTGAATAACTGGTATAGCCTCCAATTATTACTCCCCCACTACAGTCAGTTCTCCAGGACGCATCAGTCAGTTCGGTGGAATCAGGGGCAATAAATGGTGGGTCGCCAAAATCAGGAATAGAAACTTCTGTGATGTCACAATTGGCTGTAAGCGGCTGCACACATGAATAAAAATCATGCCGGTATTCCATGACTACTCCGAAGGAATCTCCAAAGGGAGCTCCACTGATCTCCATCTTTCTTCCGAGGATAAGAGCCCGCTCACCGGATGGTTCAAAAACTACTTTTCTAAGACGACGTGTTGAGAAATCCACTGCATCAGCGGATGAATTCATTTGTCCTCCCTCAAACCTGTGAATATTATCCCCTGACCAACTGACAACCAGAGCATAGTCATGAGAAGGGTGTGATTTAGCTGAGCTGCTGTTTCCCAGCAGATTATTCCCAAGATTCTCTCTCAACTCACCGGTACCGCCAACTACAGTGTAATAAAACGCATCATAACCACCAATTCCACACACAGTTAAAAGGCCCCATTCACCATATTCATTTTTAACCTCTGTTATTTCCTGACACCCGGCAGTTGATGTTTCAGCTCCCATTTGAGTGAGAACACCTGTATCAGCATCCAGTTTAAAAAGATAAAATATATATGGATATCCAGAATTTCTGGAACTCAGGTATATATTTCCATCCGATGCAAATACACTTGATGAAAAAACATCAGGAATAAAACTGTTAACTGAGGTATCAATAAAGAAAATCGCTTCTGATGGGTTGGATGGCTCATTCAGAATTTCCGACATTCCAACTTTTACAAGGATACCACCGTCATCAGAACCTCCAATGCTATATCCGGTTATCAAAGCAAATTCTCCATCAGGGGAAAGTTCTATATCTTCAAAATACAGATTTTCAGAGCCGGTATGAATATCAGTGAATGTATATGCAGATGTATGCAGATTAAGTATCAGAATACGGTTATATCTCTCAATTGCCACCAGAAATGAATTGGTTCTGTCAATAACAACACCATTTAGCTGCTTTAACCCACCCACCGGAATTCTTGAATAACTGTAGGTTCCCGGAAGGAGTACGTCACAAAAATCTGGAATTCCATCACCATCGGTATCTACTTTGTCATCTCCCCCTTCACACACATCATCCGAATCACAAACCCCGTCAGAGTCAGAATCATCAAAGTAGTCATATGGACACAGATCACATGAGTCGGGAACTCCGTCACTATCAGTATCCAGTAAATCGTCACCTCCATCGCAGATATCACACCCATCAGGGATAGTGTCGGAGTCAGAATCCAGATTATCATTATATCCGGGACATTTTTCAAGAAAATCACATATTCCATCTGAATCACTGTCATCGGGATTATCATACGGGCAGACATCACAAAAATCTGGAACTCCATCATCATCAGTATCTATATTATCGTTACCCACGGGACAAATATCTTCACTGTCACAAATTCCATCAAAATCACTGTCATCGGGATTATCCACAGGACATGGATCCAGATTATCAGGAACACCGTCACCATCTGAATCAATTATACTATTGGTATTATTAACAGAATTGTTCCCAGTAGAATTATTTTCAACATTATTGGATGTGTTGTTGGAACTGTTATTGAAGTTGTTATTTGAATTTTTGGCAGCATCGCTACAACTGCAGAGCATAGTTATTGAAACAATAATAAAAAATTTTTTCATAAGGCAGTTCCAGTCATAAGAGACTAATCTGTTAAACAAAGTTTTTATCGTCACTCAAACCCGAGGATGAAGTAACACCCAGATTATCATAGATTTTCAATGTTGCTCTGCTCTTGTTGAGTGTATAAAAATGTACTCCATTAACCCTGTTATCAATAAGATCCCGTACCTGTTCAGTGGCCCAGTGGATTCCCACTTTTTCAAAGTAATCCTTATCCTGAGCCCTTAACAGTGCTCTCAGAAGTTTACCGGGGATATGTGTCCCTAAAGCCAGAGAGCTCATTCTTCGCATCATGGTGATTGAAGTCACAGGCATTATTCCTGCGATAATTGGTATGTTTATTCCGGCAATTTCACAGCGCTCCCTGAAATCATAAAAATCATGATTGTCAAAGAACATCTGCGTACATATATAGTCCGCACCCTCATCAACTTTTCTCTTCAGATATTCCATTTCCTTCAGTCTGTCAGGGGTCTCCGGATGTCCTTCAGGGTAGGCAGCAACCCCTATTCCCATATCAGGATACAGTTGCTTTGTGAATGCTACAAGTTCTGATGCATTGGAAAAACCATCCTCAAGGGGAACAAAACCCTCACTGAAATTAACAGGATCTCCTCTTAACACCATAATATTACAGATTCCATTATCCCGGTATCGCCGGAGGATATTTTCCAGTTCGGTTTTTGTTGAACCAACACATGTGAGATGACTTGCAACAGTAAATTCATTTTCACCTGCGAGTTTTACAACGAGATCATGAGTCAGATCACGAGTGGCACCTCCTGCACCGTATGTTATTGAAACAAAAGATGGTTCAAGTATTTTCAATGCTTTTATGGTTTTATACAGTTCTGAGCTGCTTTCCACAGTTCTGGGGGGGAAAAACTCAAAACTGAAGGTTGTATTTTTTGACAACTGATCCTTGATTAACATCTAATTCACCTGTATTAAATCAAACATGACTGCCGAATTCATACCACAGATTAAAGACATTATGCCTCTTAAAAAACTCTATTACAACCGGGCAAGGATTGGCAGAGACCTTTCACCGAATGATCCTGTGAAGAAAATAGCCGATGAAATTTACAAAGAGGGGCTTAAACTCGCAAAAGGAATACTATATCATCATACTTTTAAAATAAATGATATCCCCCAGGAACTTATCCCTGCTAAATTTTCCGGTTGCAGGAGCATAACCATGTTTGCCTCTACAATAGGCTCTGAAATAACAGAACGTGTAGAGTATTACCTGAATACCGAAAAAATTCTTCAGGGAACACTTCTTGACAGCTGGGGAAGTGAAAGTCTCGAAATGCTCAATGACAGTTTTGATGAAATTCTGCGTGAAAAATACGGCCAGGGGACCATCAGGTTTTCGCCTGGCTACGGGGATATTCCTGTTTCTCGAAATGAGCTTTTTCTTCAGTTACTTAAAATATCCGGTGTTACATCAAATAAAGAAACCGGAATACTGAATCCCATAAAATCCACCACATGCATGATTGGATGGCATACATGAACAGAAATGATTTTAAAAATTTATTGTCCAGGAGAGTACTGGTCCTGGACGGAGCATACGGAACTGAATTTTTCAAAATGGGTCTGGGAGATCTGCCTGGAGAAATTCTGAATCTCAAACATCCGGATGCTGTTTATTCCCTTCAAAAATCCTATGTGGAGTCAGGAAGTGATATTCTCCTTACAAATACCTTCAGTGCCAACTCCCGAAAATTGAAAGCACTGGGTTATGAAACTGAAATGGAGAAAATAAATATCAAGGCAGTTGAAATTGCAAGAAAAGCTTCAAACAGTAATACACTTGTTTTCGGTGACATATCCAGCACGGGAGAATTTCCTGTTCCCGCAGGGCTCAGTGATTTTGATGAATGTGTCGCAATATACCGTGATCAGGCAAGAGTTCTGGCGGGGGCAGGTGTAGATGGTTTCATTGTTGAAACAATGAGTGACATAAAGGAATTAAAGGCTGCACTTTTAGGAATTCGTGAAATCACACAGGAACTGCCACTTATTGTTCACATGACATTTGACGAAACCGCAAGGAGTGTAACCGGTACGCCACCAGAGGCCTTCGCTGCTCTTTTTAATGATCTCGACTGCGATGTCATCGGTATAAACTGCAGCCTGGGGCCTGAGCAGACTCTGGAAATCATCAGAAAAATTTCACCATATACAACTAAACACCTGAGTGTTGAGCCAAATGCAGGAAAACCTGTTTTTGATGGCATAACTTTAACATACAAAGAAACTCCTGAGGACTTTGCTCTTTTTGCTGAGGATTTTATAAATTCAGGATGCAGCATTATTGGAGGCTGCTGTGGTACAACTCCTGATCACATAAAACTGCTCAGTCATTTTGCTCATCGGGTAAAACCTTCAATAAGACCGGAAAAAGTACCACAGATTGTGACCAGCAGAACTTCCTGGGCCGAAATTGATCCTTTCCTGATCATCGGAGAACGGATCAATCCGGCTGGAAGACAGCGATTTCAAAAAAGTATATATGAAGGAGATTTTAAAACTGCCCTTGAAGAGGCTAAAAGCCAGCAGAGACAGCATGCTCAGGTACTTGACATTAATCTTGGTATCGAAAAACTTGTACCACCGGAGCAGTTTGTCAATATCATAAATGAACTCGACCGTAATGCATCCTTGCCCCTTTCACTTGATATCCAGACACCTTCCCTTATGGAACTGGCTGCAAGAAACGGCAGTGGCAGAATGATTCTGAACAGTGCCCGGGTTACTGAAAAAAATCTGCCCAGAAGAATAGGAATGCTGAAAAAATATGGAGGCATGCTTGTTCTGCTGGCCATGGGAAAAGAAATACCCGAAACTCCTGAAGGAAGATTCAATAAAATAATGGAAGGCATCGCCTTGTGTGAATCCGAAGGAATTTCCAGAGACAGAATACTTGCTGATCCTCTGGTTATGAGTTTTGGTGCAGGCAAAGATCCCGCAGTGACACTTGAAACCATAAGACTTCTGACTGAAGAAGGTATTAAAACCACCTGTGGTCTTTCAAATCTGAGTTTCGGGATGCCTGACAGAAGTTATTTGAATGGTTCATTTCTCGTGAAGGCTGTTGATCGGGGGCTAAAAAGCGCAATTATGAATCCGGGGGATGATTTTGTTATGAATTCTCTTCATGGTGCACTGTCACTTGATGGTCACCAGATGACTCATCCCGACATGGAAGTAAGTGAAAATGAACTTGTGCGGTTTCTTCTGGAAGGCAATTCAGAAAAACTTCTTGAAGCAGTTAAAACCTATGAAACAGACAATGATCCGGTATATATAAGCCAGAATATCCTTGGTGGTGCCATGGAAGAAATTGGAATTCTTTATGGTGAAGGAAAAATTTACCTTCCACATCTACTTCTGGCATCTGAAACAAGTGCACCGGTTTTTGAATATCTGAATTCACAGATGACAGGTAGTGTCATCAGTAAAGGGAAAATATTACTGGCCACAGTTGAAGGTGATGTCCATGATATCGGAAAAAGAATAATTGGTACAGTGCTTAAAACAGGCGGATTTGAAGTATTTGATCTTGGAAAGGATGTTTCTTCCAGGACAATTTTAGAAGAAGCACGGGAAATAAAGCCGGATATAATCGGACTAAGTGCAATGATGACCACGACTGTTTCCAGAGTACAGGAAGTTACTACAGCTATTCACTCAGCTGGTCTTTCACCCATGATTATTTGTGGTGGTGCTTCCATGACAAAAGAACTTGCCGGAAAATTCGGAGCTGACGGATATGCACCAAATGCATCCACGGTTGTTGAATTATGCCTTGAACTTCTGAAAAAACAAACCGGTCAGGAAAAATCAGGGTTGGATAACAAATGAAGGGGATTTGATACTGTCAGATCCTTCCAGTGAGTTTAATACCGGATTTGAACTGGTGGAATCAAGATACACAAGACCACCTTTAGCAAGAGAAACCCAAACATATTCATCAGAACTGTAGAACATGCCGGAAACATGGTTTGTTGAAGAACCGGCTGTTATTGTCTTAAAGTGAGTTGGTGTTGTTCCATTAACATCAAATAGTTGAACTGTATCAGATCCGGAACACAGTACAGCAATTCTTTCACCTGCATTTACAAAATCAACATGGGTAGGAGAAAGACAATCACTCAGAGTGGTTTTCACTACATTTGATGTCGATGTATTCACCAGATAAAGAGAATCAGACGAAGGAATAACAGCTGCTGCGTATACTGCATCCGGACTTATACTGACATCACTTACAGTTGAATCATCCTCTGAGAGAATTACAATATTTTTGTCTGACGCAGTTCTTGGAAAAGGAAGTGAATTAAATGTCATAAGAATACTGAAATCATTGGCATCCAGACCCGCAGCTGCAATTACTTTTGTTCCATTCTCGTCAATGCTGTCACTTATATCCAGTGCTCTGACCTCTCCTTCACTGTATATCCAGCTGTCAAAACTGATTGCATTATCGGGAATTGTTAATATTTTTACTCCACAAATACCTCTGTCTGCACTTACCACCAGACCGTTATCTATAGCCAGAACATCTGTAGGAGAAGCATTAACGCCCTGAGTTGTGGATTGCAGGGTAATTGATGTAGCATAAACTCCGAAAGTATCATAATCCTTGCTGTCAACCATCAGATAATCAATCTGACCTGTCTCCGGACTGAGAATGACGATCCTGCTTTTCTCATCAACAACTCTGATTATATTATCACCGGTTCCGATATTCATAGTTTTAAAAACTGATGACGGTTCATCAATATCCGACAAACTCAGGACACCTGAGCCATCAGACCATATAATTCCTCTGATAATTCTGAAGTTGATTTTATATGTTTCAGTTTTACCCTTCATTTCAAGTGTGGCATCCCCTGAGACAACCCCTGCTGGAACCCGAAAGGAAAATTTATTTTTCCCAAGATATTCATACTCAAGAGCATCATCATCCGGTGTAAATACTTTTCCTGAACTGTCAGTAAAACGAAATTCTGATTCCACGAGTTCACTGCCCTGTGTCAGTGTAACTGTGACCTTCTGTCCTATGGCAAATGTTGAAGGTCCATAAATTCTGGGGGAATCATCACATCCTGCAAAAAAAACAAACAATATCAGTGGAAGCAGTTTTTTCATGTAAAACTCCAAATATGTAAATAACGAACTGCAATGATAAATTCAGTGGGTGATTATATCACATATTTTCAATATCCAAACCAATTCTTTGGGCATACAGGGAAAGTGCAGGATCTGATTTCACTGCATCGGTGATAAACCTCATATTTTCACCTGATGGTTCAACTTTGTAAATCTCACAAATACCTTTTATAAGATCATCAAATGCTTCTTGCGGTTTAATTTCTCCGGATTTCAACCTGGAGGAGAGATCATTTGCAAGTTTATCAACTCTGGTGATGTCCTGTTTTGGTGCTGTTTTGATATCATCACTTCTGTTGCCCATAATTTTTCCAGATACATCCACTCCATTTACGGAAGATACTGGAGATACGGGAGGTTTTGAAATTTTCATAGGAAACTTCTCCTTAAACTCAAAAAGAGCAATAAAACCTTGTAGATTATTGCCTTAAAGGGTATTTTTAGACTAGGAGGAACAATCATGCAAGGTCGATTTATCTCAACTATAATATTATCGCTGCTTTTCGCAATTAGTTGCACAGTTGGTGAAAAAACTGATAACAACACCTCAAATAACACAACTAATAACACAACTAACAACACAACTAACAACACCACCAATAACACCACTAATAACACTACTAACAATACCACAAACAATATCAACCCTGATATTCCCACTTCCCTCGTCAAGGGTTTCTGGAGATTGTCTGAAGTTGATATGACAATGGAAACAATTGCCGGTACTGAAACTGTCACCCTTTCAGAAACCCCTGTAAATGTTGTTTTAGCTGATGCTACTGATGCTGATTTTGCGATGCATGGAAAAATGCAGTTCATCGATTCGGGAAGCACCCAGGGAACAATGTACCTGCTTTTTAATATGCTTGATGGAGTTTTCACACTTGAAGAGGACTTTGCAACAACATCGGTAAGTGCCACAATGGCCACTGGCGATGCATCCCAGGTTACACTGACGTTCAACGATGATGAAAGTGGTGAAGATGTTGTATATGAAGTCGACAGAACTGACACAACTGTAGAATTTACATGGGTGGATCCTGGTGACAGTGCATATGAAGGGCCAACCAGACTTCTTTACACCTATGTTTCAAGCGGAGCAGTAAAAGCAATTCCAACCGGCAGTCTGGAAAATGAAGTACTTCAGCAGTCCGATGAAAGTACTGTTACCCTGACCACCACCGACTGGGTTGAAATGCTTGACACAGTCTACAGACAAACAGCAAGCACTGTCAGTGTTGGTGACCTCGGTGTCCTTTCCTGGAGTCATGCATGGAATTACAGTTCTGATGGAAGTACACTGGAAGGTACTGATTCAGCAGCGCGAATTGGCTATGTAACAAGAATTTCTGATTCTGCTGTTAATTTTTATTTTGCTGTATTTGAAGACGGAAATACCGACCGAAAAGTGACATTTGAAACAACAGCCGTAGATAATGGTGATAATTCCACCACCTTTACTGTCAATAACTGTTACGACAGTGATAATTCTACCGATGGCATCTGCGAAGAATTTCTTTATCTTTCCTTTGATATTGTCACCTCCAAATAATATTTTTTCCGTTTTCTTTCCCTTGATATTTTTCATATGATCGTTAAAACAGGATAATGGAGTTTAAAACCCATATTTCTAATTAAAACTATTGAATTCAGGATAAAGGAGATAATTTCTAATATGAAGAAGCTTATAATATTTTTTGCTGTTCTGGCTCTGGCTGGTTGTGATGATGACAGTTCGAATAACACCACAAATAACACTACCAACAATACCACAAATAACACCACAAATAACACTACCAACAATACCACAAATAATACGACGAATAACACCACCAACAACACTAACCCCGATTGCAGCGCTCCCCCAAGGAATTTCTGGAACTATGATCTCACGGTGATGCCTCCGGCAAATGTTGAAATTCCGGCAACATGCAGGGGAGAGGATGAAAATGTTCTGGTATATGTTGCTGATGAAGCATGGGATGATGAAATGGTAACACCTGATATGGTGGAAAACATAATCACAGCATGGGAAGAAACAACACCAGGTGATTCAACTGCAGGCATTTACACTCTGGTCACTGAAACCTTCGGGACTCCACCGGATATAGATGACGATCCCAGAATAATAATTTTTATTACACCACTTGGTTCCTATAACGGATATACATTTGATGGTTATTTTAAATCTGAAAACCAGTCAGAAGGCTCATACTCAAATATGACGGAAATGGTCTATCTGGACTGCGAGCATCATTCACCTGATTCGGAATATCTCCTCGGAGTTCTTGCACATGAATTTCAGCATATGATCTCATATGGTATTGATGCCATGGAAGATGACTGGATGGATGAAACCATGTCACAGGGTGCAATGTTCATGACCGGGTATCACAGTGATCTGCAGTACGCCAACAGTTTCCTGACAACCAGACACTCAACATCACCACTAATTGTGAGCGATGTAAGAAACTACGATTATGGTGCAGGCTTCCTTTTTGCTGCATATTTCATCAACCGTATGGGTGATACCGGATTTGTTAATCTGGCAGCAGATGAGGAACGTGGGATAACAAGCCTTGACAGTATAATTTCATCAGAACTTGGTATTTCATTCTGGGAATTCATGCTGGATTGGAGCATTGCCTCGTTGGTTAACGATTCTTCAGTTGAAAGTGGAAAGTACAATTATCCTGTGATTGGTGAAAGTCTTTCCAGCATTACAACAATATCAGGCACCAGAGGCGAAGCTGTTGAAAAAGATATGGGTATTGGAACCATGTTTTATGCTGAATATGCAGTTGATGGTTCACCGGAATTCACTATCACCACTTCAGGGGATGATCTTCTTCTGGCGGCAGTATATTATGGAGGTGATGGTTCTTCACCCATAGTGACTATTCTTGACAATACATCCACATACACTGCAGACGGTTCTGATGGAAGTGTAGTTTTTGTTATACTCAATACCATCCAGACCGGACCTGTATCATTTACTGCTGAGTGATCATGAAAAAAAGAAACCCTTACTGTGAAATGGATTTTGAAGGACTGAAGTACGAACTGTTTGGCGTTCCATCAAATGATGGAACATCAATTGCCGTACAGAGATGTGGTGATATTCATAATCCTCCTCTGATTATAGGTAATGGCATTGGCGTCAGATATTATGGACTTCATGATCTGGTGAAACTTCTGGCAAAAAATTTTTGTGTTTATCTCTGGGATTACAGAGGAATCGGAGACAGTACAGAGGTCATAAATGAAGACTTCAGCATCGAAAACCACGCCATGGATGCTCTTAATATTATGGATTGGTTCGGGCATGAGTCCTACTACGCAGCAGGATGGAGTATGGGAGTCGGTGTTATGCTTGAAATGTACCGTAAGAATCCTTTCAGCATAAGAAAAATGGCGGCTCTCTTTGGAAGTCCTGGTAAACCATTCAGAAAGAATTTTCTTTTTGAAAAAGGGTTTTCAGGACTTTTAGGATTTGGTTCCTCTCATCCGTGGATTACCTGGCTGGTGAAAAAACCTCTTAAAATGAAAAAATCTGCCCTTGTCAGATTCCTTAAGAAAATCGGTTTCGCTTCGGATAGATCAGACCCTTATCTGTTTAATTTATGTGTTGAGGGGGTTTTAAACACTGATTCTCATGTATATGCTGAAACTCTTATAGGCTTGGGAGAGCATGATGGAAGGGAAGTGCTTCAAAAGATTTCAGTTCCATTTTATGCTGCAATCGGTGGAAAAGACTGGGTAACACCTGCTCAAAGTGTTAAGGACGCATATAACACTGTTAAAAATTCGCAGATTTCATTTTATCCCGATGCCAGCCACTTCGGGATAATGGAGGATCACATAAGACTTAACAAGGAACTTACCAGTTTCTTTTTATAGTTCTCACTCATCTTAGGTTCATGCTGCTACTATCTTTTTGCTTACTACAAACAAATGTGATATACCATATTACTGTTACTGGTTTTCGTAATTGAAATTAACTGTCCGTATTCGGACCTGGAGGTTTAAAATGAAAACTCTATTTTTTATCTTATTATCTGTACTTGTAATTCCTTCATGTGATGACAGCAGCAGCAACATCAACTACAACACTGTATGTGAAGACATGTGCAACAGAGAGGATGAATGTGATCTTCTTGGAGGTGACACCCTTGAGGAATGTATTGCTGAATGTGAGGATTTTGCCGTAAACATGCTTGACGATTTTGTTACCGGGGTAAGTGTCTGTACAACCGAGAAAACCTGTGAAGAACTGGCTATGGGGGACGAAGTAAGGGACGTTTGCTATGATGAAAACCTCGACAGCTGTACAACAGATGTTGATTCATATATTGAAACAGCATGTTTAAAAATACTGGAATGCAATGGCAACACAGAGCCTACTTCATCAGAACTGGAAACTTGTGAAGGTCAGATGCACGGAGATGGGAATATTTTTATTTGTTTCAAACAGTCAGTTATAGACAGTGTTGAGGACTGTATTGCAAATTCTGCCGAGTGCACTCCAAACCCTGTAAACGAGTGTGTTGAGGACATACTCGGTATAGATATGGGAAGCAGTTCAACAAACAATCAGACCCGGTAATTTGCAGCTGTGCATCATTTTTCCCTGCCCTTAACTTAAAATCTGAGTACCTATATTTTTTTTAATTGCCTGAGGTGGCTCTTCGATTTTCTTTTCTGATTTTATTGATAATCGATGAACTGTTGTAATTCACATCTCTGAACCTGAATGTAGGAGTTCCTCTTACCGACAAGGATGTAGCAAATTTAATATCAGAATTTATATGGTCTTCGGTGGATAAATCACTAATGCACATACTGAACCTTGTGTGATCAATATTAAGATGCTGAGCCAGAGATGATGCAGTGAATTTAACACGCTGATGACCGTAAATATAGTCATTGGCCTGCCAGAATTTACCCTGTTTACCTGCACAATGAGCCATTTTAGCCCATTTTTTCGCATTTTTATGAAAACCAAGTGGCATATTCACGTGAACAAGTCTGATACCTGGATACTTCTTCAGCACTGCCCTAAAACTGATATTGGTGCGTGAGCAATAAGGGCATTGAAAATCAGAAAAAACCATTACATCTTCACCCTGAGATGATGCACCAATCCATGGTCTGCCGTTTGAAGTAAAACCTGTGGACAAACCATCGTATGCAGAAACATTCTGTTCTGATGTCAGATTATCAGGATCCTTGGGTTTTTTGATATTTTCCGTATTCGAAGCAATCTGAGCTCTGCTAGGAGGAAGGGAAGGAACTGTTTCACCTGTATTTTCAGTGGAAGCAGAAGTGCTGCATGAAACCAAAACCAGACCTGAAATTAAAACAATCAGTGTTGAATTCATTTTTTTGTAATCCGTTCCGATAGTTTTTCCAGCATATCAAGTGTCATTGAAGAAAGATCATACACCGGATTCCATCCCCATTCTTCCCTTGCACTTCTGTCATCCATACTGTCAGGCCAGGAATCTGCTATTGACTGCCTGATGGGATCAATATCATAGGAAAGAGTAAATTCGGGAATTGATTTTCTTATCTCTGCAGCAATATCTTCAGGTGAAACACTCATTGCTGTCACATTAAAAGCATTTCTATGCAGGAGTTTTGATGAATCAGCCTCCATTACACCAATAGCAGCTTCAATTGCATCGGGCATATACATCATATCCAGTCTGGTTCTGGCACTGAGAAATGAAGTATATTTTCCTGATGATAAAGCTTCATAATAAATATGCACTGCATAATCTGTTGTCCCACCTCCGGGAGGAGTAACATTGGAAATTATACCTGGATAACGGACGCCTCTTGTATCAACGCCAAAACGCTTGAAGTAATAATCACACAGCAATTCCCCGGCAACCTTGGTGACACCATACATTGAAGTTGGCCGCTGAAGTGTATCCTGAGGAGTATTTACACTGGGAGTGGCAGGTCCGAATGCTCCAATACTTGAAGGAGTAAAAACACTCAGACCAAATATTCTGGCGGTTTCAAGAACATTATACAGTCCTGTGACATTAACATTCCATGCATCCTGAGGCTTGGATTCAGCCACAGCACTCAACAGAGCAGCAAGATGATAAACAGTGTCTATGTTGTACTTTTTAACAATGGAAACTATCTGGTGAGGATCAAGACAATCCAGATATTCGTATGGGCCAACATCACTTCCATCTCTTATACTTCTCCTGATATCAGTGGCGACAACATTGTCATTACCATATCTTTTCCTCAGTTCAACTACAAGTTCGCTTCCAATCTGTCCCAAAGAACCCGTAACCAGAATTTTTTCCATATGCACCTCACTTATTAACATTCAGCAAAGAGTTAATTAACAGTCTGTAATCAATATAGTTTTTTCCAGCGATATCTCCCGGCTCTGATGGCACAGAACCTATCATACCGGGTTCATACCGGTATCCTATGAGTAACAGATTTCCTTGGCAACAGTTAACTTGAATTAATTTTGAAGAATATAAAAAGAGTATATTTTCAGTATGAAGAAAAATCCTGAGATCAACTAGAAAGTGCGACTTGCGAGAATATCAAAGGCACTTTTCAGACCATTGTGAATTGAGCTAACTTCACCATCTTCCCATTTATCTCTGGGTTTTCTGATAAAAGTGGTGAGATCGTCAGTGTTATCAAAAACACCAAGGGGAAGATTCCATTTTTTCATAACATAACGACTTTCATCGCCATCTTTCTCTACTTCAAGTCTTTCTATTTTAACAGTGTTTGGAATGTCTGTAACACTCAGAAGATATTCCATATCATCACAACCGTACTGTCCAAGCATAACTTCCATCGGAACACTGTGATGAAGGATACTTCCCTGACCGTCAGGTTTTCCTCGCTCTATATTCTTCTTTCTTGATTCATCAGGAGTGACTTTGACATATAAAATGCCCGCACCATCCAAAATAGCATTGGAAAATTTGGAAAGAGAATACTGATAACCATGGGGTGGGGTAAGAGGAAATGCACTGCCGTTCGGGCCTCCCCTTGCAGCTTCAATCACAACAGTTCTTCCCTTGCGCTCCATGGAGCAGGTTTTGTTCTTCTGAGCGAGTTCCTCAGCAACTTCCTCTTCCATAACAGCGGCAATCTCACACCTGATTTTATAGGGAATCATTCCCAGTGCCGGTTCCAAACCTGATTTTTCTCTGGCACAATCCAGTCTGTCAAAAAGATGCTGGGATGCGCTGGGAACCTTGGTGATTCTACCAGCCATGAGGTCATCATAGTCCTCATTCAGAAGTTCAATCAGAGTACCCCATTCAAAATCATTTTGAAACGGACGATCCGGTCCCTTGTAGAAAACATAGGATTGCCCACGGGCGTGAAGTTCATCATCTATACGATGCATAAAATGAACATAGGGATAATCATCCAACTGAAGGGTCTCACCCATATGAAAATCAGTTGCACACTGCTCATGAGTCAGTCCTTCAAGATACTTTCTGACTTCAGATTTACCAGAGGCAGGAAGTGCAAGTAACAGGACCGTGTCTAAAACTTTCGTCATACTGTGCTCCTTTCAGATTAAAAACCTCTAAAACAGTAGTTGGATGAATCTAACTTTCTATTTTCCACTTGTCTACTTTAAATGAATTAACAGGGTATTTTTATACAGATGCAAAAGTTCTCAGAAGTAACATCGATTACCAATTCTTCTGAATCCAGCGGGACATGATAGTTTTTTACGTTTGACACATGTTCCTATTCTGGTACGTACAGTCCCTTTCCGGGGACACTTTTTCCAGTAGGCACCCTTAAGAGGCAGACATACCTCAAGCTTATCACTCGGTCTGACAAAGCCCTTACGGCACGGTGCAGGAACACACTTTCCCGAGGGATTAAGAAAAGTACCTGAGGGACAGATTTTGCGTGTATTTCCTGATGGTACACTTTTAATGCATTTGTTTCCTTTGTTTATCCATCCTGAAGGACACTTTCGCGAAACACATTCACCTCTGGAATTCCTCACCTGACCATATCGACATTCATCAGGAACGCAAATATTAGCTTTGGATGCATGATAACCTGTTTTACACCGTTTTTTTGGACCTTTTCCAATACAGTTTTCGGTAACCGGATCCCGTCTCTCACCTTTGGGACACTTTCTGGGCACACAGCGTTTCCTGTCCAAAGAAAATCGCATTTCTCCACCGCATTTCAATTTTTGTGGACATTTTCCTGATATATCACGTGTTTTTCCCCCTGGGCACGGTTTCCAGAAGCATTTTTCTGAATTTGCAGGTCTGAATTTTCCCGGAGGACAATTTACACACCTTCCATCTTTCCCACGATAGGCTTTTTCAGTACAATCTATCGGAACACAGTATCCCCCACGGCCAAACAGTCTAAAACCACTTTTACACACGCACTGACCATTTTTCCCCCGGATATGACCTTCGGGACATACACTTTTTACACATCTGCTTCCACTGGAATTCTCGCTCATACCTTCAGGACACACACATTTTCCGGTTGTTTTTTCTCTTACAGCAAATTTGGGACACTTTGTTCTTACACATACAGATGCGCCTGCTGGTCGAAATTTTCCCTTGCCACATGGATAACATCTGTAATCACTTGCCCTGTAACCCTTGGAAGTACAGTCTCTGGGAACACAGTATTTCCCCGATGGTTCCCATTTGGAGGAGCTGTCACACTCACACCTTCCTGAAGAATCTCTTTTACTTCCCTTCGGACAAACCATCCTCACACAGTTTTTCTTTCCCACAGGTCTTATTTTTCCTCTGGGACACGGTGGCAATTCACATTCCATTGTATTTTTATTTCTGACATATGGAGAAACGCACTTTTTACTTACACATTTGCCTGTTTTTCCAATAATTTTACCTGATGGACATTTTAACGCAACACAGCGACGGGTTTTTCGGTCCCTTTTAAAGCCAGGCAGGCATTTGAGGCTGACACAATAGTTTTTTCCCAGAGGCTTTATTGTACCCGCAGGGCATTTTAAAATACATTTCCCCGATGAAACATCAACTTCATGGTTGGGTGGACATTTCTTGGGAACACAACATTTTTTCCCTTTATATATGATCTTATTCATGTTTCCCGGGCAGTAACATCTTTCATCACTTCCCCTGAACATCCCTTTTGAACACTTTAAAGGTACACAGTATCGTTTTCTTTTTTCCCACTTATATCCACCGCGACAGTAGCAATGACGGTTTTTGGCCCTCATCATTCCTTCCGGACATACCCTGTATATACATTTACCCTTTTCCAGCATTTTGCCTTTAGGGCACCTCTTCGTTGCCTGAACTACCCCTGGCAGGAAAATAAATAAAGATACCGCAAATAAAGAAACTAATATTTTCAATGGTTTCATGAAACACTCCTGAATATTCACCGGCGATTCTTCCATAAATTAATGATTATCGCAAAGTTTCAAACCTGCTTCCCAAAAAGATATGTTATGAAGTGTATATTTCGCAATTATCAAACCTTCATATACACTGAAAACAGGCTTTTTCTTATTTTTTATTTATACAATAATTTCAACTAGTTATAATTTTGACAGTGGATTGGTTGAGATCATTGATACTTGATGATATATTTCGGGGAATATGATCATCATGGATTCGGTGGAGTTTTATGACTGACAAAATCTGGAAAGACCTTGAAAAACTGCTGGAAAAAGAAATAACTCCCATTAACTACGGGCTTTGGGTAGCCCCTATGAAGAGGGTTCTTTTCAAGGATGGAATCGTTACACTTCAGGCTCCCAATGAAATGATGCTTCGCCATTTCAAAGTTAATTATCAGCATCTTACTGAAACGCTGCTATCAGATCTCCTTGGGAAAAAAATTTCAATAGATCTGATCTGTGACACAGGTACCGAAACTGTTATAAATGATCCACCATTTGTAAAACCTCAACTGGCAGTGCAACAGCCAAAGGAAAAGAAAATTCACACAGGTGGATTGAACCGTGTTGCCCTTGGCGAAGAAAACTCTTTTTCAGTTGCTGTCTGTAAACAGATCCTTAGACATCCAGGCAAATGGAATCCACTTTTTCTCTACGGACCCAGTGGAATCGGAAAAACATGGCTTGCCAAAGCACTCCTTGAAGAATTTGCAGTTAGAGGCAAAAACACGAGATATCTCAGTTCTCATGACTTTTACAACAAGTATTATGCCACTGTTATGAGTCAGGAATACAAGAGTTTTTATGGTCTGTTCAGCGACCTTGATCTTCTCATCCTTGATGATGTTCAGTTTTTGCAGGGAAAAGATAAGACTCAGGAAACATTCTATAATATTTTCAACCAGCTGTATGATAGCGGAGCACAGATTGTACTTATCGGAGCACAGCACCCTTCATCATCATCCCGTTTTGAATCAGCACTTCTTTCAAGATTCACATGGGGACTTTTAGTTGAGATGTCAACACCCGGAGAAGAGCTCAGAGGAAAAATTGCTGAAATGAAAGCAAAGGATCTTGGCCTTTCTCTGTCAGAAGAAATGGTGAATATCATCGGGGCTGCTCCATTTTGTGATATGAGACATATTGAAGGTCTTTTGAAAAGAATTTTTACCCGATCTCTCATTGAAAGCAGGGAAGTTGTACCACGGGATATTGAGGTGGAACTTTCACTCCTTGATATTAACAGTCCCAAGCCTAAACCTGACATCAGATCACTGCAGCAGCTTGTAGCTGACTTTTATGAAATAACTCCTGAAGAACTCACAGGAAATAAAAGAGAACTCAAGTATGCAAGACCCCGTCAGGTGGCAATGTATCTTGCCAAAAAGCATACAGATTCATCATTTCCTGAGATATCAAGAAGTTTCAGAAAAAAGGCTCATTCAACCGTGGTAAGTGCCGTAGGCAAAGTAGAAAAACTGAGAAGTAAGGATATCAAAACAAATCAGGAGATAAAAAAACTTGAACAGCTAATACTCAAGGGTATTGAGTAGTTTCTTATCGACTTCGGATTTTTAGAACCACAGCAAAGGCTCCCCCAAGACCAAGTAAAATCATTATCAGAACCAGTAAAATATTCAGACTTTCTTTTTTTTCTGATTTTTCAATCTGTTCAACTTCCTTCTCTTCTTCAAGTGATGGCTTCATTACGGATGAATCCGATTCAGGTTCAGATTCATTAGCATCCTTGTTAAATTCTTTTATTATCTTAAAGGAAACGCGTCCCTTTGAATCGGAAATTTTCCTGGTTACAAAAAAATCAAGAAGAGTTCCGTCACTTCTCATGGCCTTGTATTCAATCGTACTTCCGTGAACCATAACCCTTATATAGTGATACACAGGCTCAGCTATGAGACTGTTCTTTGAATGAGTCCTGATATAGTATATGGGAGCTCCACCTCCACCGCTTATAACGTAATTCAGACCATCAACCCTGCCTCTTTCATAAATATGATCATGTCCTGCGAAAATCATGGTAACTCCAAATTTTCGCATATCACTTACAGCACCGCTGTCTATCAGATCCGTATTTGGACCATGAGGACCGCTTGTATATGGAGACTGGTGAACTATCACAAAGATATGACGAACAGTTTTATTCAGTGCAGTTTCCTTCAGTGTATCCCGGAACCACTTGATTTGTGTTGAACCAAGAAGCGACTCATTAGTATTCAGGAAAATGAATCTGGAATTTCCCCAGTCCATAAAATATGCTTTTTCCTTTTGTGGACCATTAAGGGGCAATGCGAAATAACGCCTCCAGAGTCTTTCCCCAACACCAAAACAGTTTTCATGATTACCCACAGCCGGATATAACGGGATATTTTTCATCAGGATGTTTTCTATTCTAAAAAATCTCCACCAGTTTTTTCGTACCAGTCCGTCATCAACGAGATCCCCTGTATTTATATAAAAAGAGGCTTTTTCAAGGGCCATCATATTCACTATGGTCTGATGAACCCTGTGGCCGTACCTGTTGTCTCCATAAACAAGAAAAGTAAAGGGTTCATCTCCTGTAACCTGAGTTTTAACCGTTCCAGAATAAGTTCCCTGAATGGATTTCACAGAATAATCATATTCAGTCTTGGGTGCTAACCCGGTGAATCGCACTTCATGATGCTTGTTTTTAGGGGATTTTAGTGTTTTTACATAGTCCGTAACCTTACTTGTAAGTGTGATTTCACATTCTTCAGGTATGGGTGTTTCCCAAAGAATACTCAACTGAGTCGGTGTAACATGCTGGACGTAGGGTTTTCTTTCAAGATAACCTGCATAGTTACCGGATTTCCCCGGCAGCTTCTCTTTTTCTGAATTCGCGGTTAAACCGGAAAACAGCAACAAAATACATAACACAATCGAAGTGGACATTCATATCACCATTTCAGGCTGGGATTATAGTTCATATTTCAAAAAAAATGCAACCATACCAGCTGATACTGTTAAAAAACACCTGAAATTATTTTTACGTATAGATTAGAGAGGGTTTCTGAAAAAATCCGCAATCATAGGAATATGAAAAAATGAAGTAAATTTTGAGATTTACCTTAACCGGGATCATTTATGATACAGCACAACCGCATTTTCGGAACTGCTGGCTTTGGAGTTATCTCTGGCAGTGATTGAAATAATATTAATACCCTCAGTAAGTGGAACTCTTGCCTTAAAACGATTCTGGGTAGCTCCATTCAGAACATGATAATCCACTTTCTTTCCAAAAATTCTCTTTTTGATATTTGAAACTGTTACGTAATAATCCCTGAGACCATCAGAATCCTTCATAATTCCCTCAATGATTGCCTGATTTTTATCCGTCTTCAGAGAATAATCAGAAAGACTTATCACCGGAGGTGAGAAATTGAATATTCTGGTAAATTTCACTTTTGTCTTCGCGGATGGTTTTTTCAGGTAAATGGTTTTTACAAAGACATGAGGGAATTTTTTATCACCGGTCACTATTCTTGACCACTTAACACCTTCATTATGAACTATACCATCCACAGTCAGAGTTGAACCTGATGGAACAGAGAATAAAGGAATTCCGTTTTTAACGGATGGCACATCAACCAGAGTGCCTGCAGGAAGCAAGGATGCTGAATATTTCTTTACTGCAATACTTTTTGACTCGCCTGAGATGATATCAACGTTCCAGGGCAGTTCAACATTCTGACCATAAACACAATCCTTATACACAAGTTTGAACTGAAAATTCTTATCCTTTGAAGTCTTCAGGGCTTTGATTCTGAATACCACATTTTTTGTTTTTCCCGGGGCAAGATCGCTTAAATCAGCCCGGGTATTCATCATTTTCACCTGAGAACCAGTAAGGTTTTTGAGAACCAGAGATGATTCTCCACACTTACCATCACCATTATTTTTTATACTGATATGGAATTCACCGGTTTCATTCTCTTCAAGCTTTCCATCACTGTTTTTTAAATCCTTGAAATGATAACTCAAATTCATCACAGGGTTTTTTGCTTTATTGATCGTAAGATATGCTGTCGCTTTCTGAGAAAGTTTTTTGTGACCAGTGTAGAAAAAGGCATCAGCGTAGTCAGTTCTCTGGCTTACACCCCTGGGGATTTTTACTTCTATGAATTTTTTTGATTCCCTTCCCGGGGCAAGCATTCCAAAAAGTACCTCCTGGAAATTCAGCCTTGGATTGGAACTTTTAATTACAGCTCTCAGTCTGTGAACAGGTGTTTTTCCGGTATTTTTTACGGTCAACTGAAGTTTTGCCCATGAGGATGAATTTACGGATTTTCTTATTGATTTCAGGCTGACACTGAGCGATGGGGTTACATCCTTGTTTTTACCGTCTGACCAGTCAATTTTCATAACTTTTTTCAGTTTTGCACCAATTTTCCTGTCCTGTTCCAGTTGAAACTTTTCAAGAGCAGGTTTTATTTTCACCAGAGCAATATTTCGGTGAATCTGTTTGCCACGATATACTTCAAGAGCTGTACGGGCCGTTTTAATTGCACCATCAAAAATGAAAGCATCTCTATCTGCGCTGTAGTCATCATCAGGATCCTGACCACAGTAATGACACCTGAACGGCATTGATTTGGGAGGAGGTGTTAAAGCCCAGACTTTATAGGTACTCTTTGCACCGATATCCTTTCTCGCAGCTTTAAGAGAACTTTTAAGTGAGCTTTCCTTCATGCTTTCCTTACCGTATGTATAATAAATTACCGGTCTTCCCCTTTTCTTTTTGTCAATATTAACTTCATGAAGTTCTACATCAGGGACTATACCTACACCCTGAATGGAAATATCACCAAAAGTCAGATACTGGCTTATGGTAATTTTCAAAGCACTGTCAGCAGGATATTCAATTACATCCTGAACACTGCCCTTTCCGAAAGTTCTTGAACCGATTACCAGCGCTCTTCCACTGTATTTCAGGGAACCGGCAACAATTTCACTGGCACTTGCACTGCCCTCGTCAACCAGAACAACCAAAGGACCCTTGAAAATAGTTGAAGTAAAATCAGCTCTGTATTCCCGTCTTCCCCTTCGACTTGTGTTTTTTGTAACCTGAGCAACGATGGTTCCGCTGTCCAGAAAATAGTTGACTATTTCTATTGCACTTCTGAGCAGACCACCTCCATTGTCCCGCAGATCCAGAATCAACCCTCTTATTTTCTGTTTTTTAAGATCAATAATTGCGTTTTTCACCTGTTTGGAGGTTGGCATCTGGAAACTTTTAATCTTTATGTATCCAAGTTTACCAGCAGAACTGTCAATGGAACGGGAACTTACTCCATCAAATGCTATAATCTCTCTTGTCACATTATAGGTATGAACTTTTTTACCATCTCGTTTAACAACAACACTAACAGGATCACCAACCTCACCTCTGAGTCTCTTTACAGCTTCCTGAAGGCTCAGGTTTTCAGTAATCTGTCCGTCAATTGAAATTATGGCGTCTCCAGGTTTCAGCCCTGTTCTGAAAGCAGGACCTGAAGGTAAAACCTTTAATACACTGAGTTTTCCACCGCAAACTGCAACAACAATACCCAGTCCACCGAAGGCACCACTGTGATGAATTTTCATTTCCTTGAAGATATCCGGAGGCATAAAATTTGTGTGAGGATCAAGCGTCTCAAGCATTCCTATTATCATGGAATATTCCACATTGCTTCTTTTTACATCGGGAGGAAGATGGGCCTTTAAAAAGTCATAAACATCAGAGAATGACTCCATAAGATACAGAACGCTTGTAATTTTCCCATTGAATCTCTTAACCTTGCCCATCACTTCAACTTCGATGGTATTGTTATTTTTTCTCACCATAATTTCAGGTGTTGTTCGTGCCGCATTTTCAAGTCCACTCATGAACATCGCACTTGCATCAACTCTTGATGGCTCCAGATAGCGCTGAGATACGTAAAATATTGTAAATTTCAGATCCATCAGTTCATTTCTGCTGGTGGATGATGCCCAGGCGTGGCTGGAGCATGAGAAAGAAACAGAAAGTATCAACATTAGTAATAGATTTTTTCTCATTAAAAAATGTCTCCGAATCGACTTTTTCATCTTTGATGACATCACCTGTATTCTAACGGTGATTGAATTTTATAAAAAAACACCACAGCGGTAATTTGAAGATTACCCCAACATGCTTTGTTATCAAGAAAATAACCGGATTGAAGAAAATTTATGCCCGGAAAAGAATAATTAGAGTACTTTTGTCTTAATAAAAGAGCGAAATTCACGAAGAGTGCGTTCGTTTTCCCCAAGGGATTTCGGTTTGTAACCACGGATTTCATCTTCTATTTCACGATCAAACTGATCCATGGAGCCTTTTTCATCAAGAATCACATCGGATGTTCTGTTTCTAATTCTTTTTGCCGGGAGGGCTTTAACATAGGCTTCAAACTTGTCATAATGATCTTCAAGCAGAGCCTTAACCAGATCCATATCACCCGCAAGGGATTTAAAATGATCACTTGCACTGGGAACACCGGCTTCCATCGCAAGTTTGGCAGCAACTCTTAATACAGCAGCATCATCAAGCACTCCAACTCCGCCGATATAATCAGGGATAAGGTCGATTTTCATTATGAGATATGAAAGACCACCAATAATATACTTTTTAGCATTACGATCTGTATCATCAAGATCCATTGCATTTCTGAGTTCCTTGGCATCTTCAACAAGGGTCTGAATCCATTTATCAAGTGACTTAAGAAGTTCAAGATCAGTCATTTTTTTCTCACCTTCCATAATTGAGTTCTTGGCAACAACTGGACAATACCGGTTTATTACCCATTTGGTCAAGAAGTTTTATAAGTTGAATTTCAGACTTACTGCATTACAGATAACAGTTATTTTTTCAGAAATACCTGTTTAAAGGAAAATGGCAGAAGCTTTTCCAGAGTTGATTTTATGACTTCGCCCTTGTCATTGACCATCACTATTTCAAGATTGCTGTCTCCAAATTCGGAAAGCACCTGTAGACACATACCACATGGGCCAGCTGCAGGTGATGAGTGTGTGGCCACAACAACAGATTCAAGCTTCATTTCAGGACCTTCTGCAGTCACTGCAGATAAAACTGCCGCCCTTTCAGCACAAATTGTGGCGCCATAACTGGAATTTTCCACATTGACTCCTCTATAGATATTACCTCTGGCTGTCAAAACTGTGCTGCCCACATTGTATTTGCTATATGGTGCATAGGCGTGCTGCATCAGATCAAGTGCTTCATCAATCATTTTTTTTAAAGTTTTTTCATCCATCCCAACCTCACAACATTCACATTATTACACGAAGAAGGAAACACTTCAAATAATCGGTTTCAGGAATTGAAATAATAGAGGGATGATCAACTGGAGTTCTTCTTGTTTCAAGCAGGACAACCTTCTTCCCGGCATCTGTAGCTCCTTTTTTAATTACATCCAGAAGCATTTCAGTATTCACATGGGATGAACAACTGCAAAAAAACAGAAGGCCTTCATCATCCAGCAGTTTAAAACAGTTCAGAGCAAGATCCTGATATCCCCTTAGTGCACCAGGGATATCTTTTCTGCTTTTCGCCAGAGCCGGGGGGTCACATACAATTGTGTCAAATCTTAAATGGTTTTTATAATATTTCCTGAGAAGGAAAAATACATCCCCCACCTGAGTTTTAACATTCAAATTGTTTAATTCGGCATTTCTTTTTATTTTTTCCACTGCACTCTGACTGGAATCCACTGCTGTTACGTCACACTGGTTTTCAGCCATCGCCAGTGCAAAACCACCATTGTAGGAAAAAAGATCCAGGCATCTTCCTCTGGCTTTTTCCCCCATGTACATATGATTAGACACCTGATCCAGAAATGTTCCTGTTTTCTGTGAAGAAACCAGATCAATTTCAAAACGTATGTTTCCCTCATAATGATCCACCAGTGGATTTTCACCGTAAACAATTCTTGTTTCGTTATCCTGGGTTTCCATACTGCGACTTTTTGAGGTATTTTTGAGAACAATAACATCCACCTTCAGTTCATTCTCCAGCCATTTAGTAATAACCGGAATGAAAATATCCGCAGATTCTGAAAAAGACTGCACCGTTATTCCATTTCCAATCCTGTCAACAACAACACCCGGGATACCATCAGCTTCACCGTTCACAAGCCGGCAGCTTCCATTACCAAATCCCAGACCGGCTGTTCTGAAATCCACAGCTCTTTTCAGACGGTGAATTATCAGAGTCTCAAGATTTATCCTTCTTTTATGAGTTAGAAACCGGCAAAAAATACTGCTTGAAGGCTGTACCAGTGCAATCCCTATCCAGCGACCCCCAGGAGTGGTCATTCCAGCAATTCCCGGCTGGATATCAGGAGGAAAACGTACAATATCATCTCTGAAAACGAATGGTGAACCGTTTTTAAGTTTTTCCGCTGCCTTTTCATTAATAATTATAATTGGATACTGACTCTTATGTTTTTTTTTATCTGAATTCATTACTGACAACTTATTGTTAGGGGTGTAGATAAGGAACTATTTTAAGGAATGATGCTATCAACTTTTTTAAAGAAATCATGAATCAGTCTTGTGAGAAAATCATGTTTATCGTGAAGATATAAAAGATCACTCAATGATCTTTTCACCTCAGAAGTATCGTAGGGCTTAATAAAAAAGCCGGTAATATTCTTTCTCAGGGCATCTACAGCATCTTCAGATTCAGCAAATGTAACACTGAGAACAGGTATTAATGATGGATTCTGAACACTTATCTCACTAAGAAATGAAATTCCTGTGCTGTCCCCGGTACCGTCTGGACGGGGTACACTCACAACAACACTCAGATTCTTGATTGATTCAACATTGGCTACAGCATCCTCAATGGAGGAAGCGTAAAAAACACCATAACCCATATCCTCAAGAATAGCTTTCAACTGCTTTCTGGATTCCTTGTCAGGATCAACAATCAGCGCATTGGCTCTGGTCTCTGTATCAAGAATCTTGGATGGAAGTCTTGATTGGAATTCTCTGATAGTTTCTATTAACCTGGGTTGAAGATCATCGGACATCGTTTTGTCTCTTCTGTTAGAATTAATACCACCTGAAGCAACTGGAATACAACCACAGAGGATTTATAAAACCACTACCTGTTACTGTGATTCAGTCACCAACCTAGGTAGTTTATTAAGTATGCCTGAAAATGGCAAATAAAAAGAAAAACATGCTGGACGGAAAACACAAATGTGAATAATGTATGTAATATACAACTCGGAATACTGTTTTGCGTTCACAGGAGGTTATTGTGTCCGACTTGGCGAAAACCAAAACTCAACTTATTTCAGAACTTGAGGACGCCAGAAGGCAGATTCAGAATCTGAAGTCGTTATTAAAGCCTCTGGAGGGAAAAACCGAAGAATCAGCTGGTGTTCCACGTACTGGCAGTTCTGATAAACTCAATGAAAATAAAACAACCGGGACCATACTGTCTGAAGACAATGGTGAAAAATACCGCTATCTTTTTGAAAATATGACTCAGGGCGTTTTTTATCAAAAGGCCGATGGCTCACTTGTGGACTGTAATTCTGCACTTCTTGATATGTGGGGACTTACCCGTGACCAGTTCCTTGGTAGAACATCAATGCATCCGGATTGGCGTGTTATTGATGAAAAAGGAAAAGATATCCCTGGTGAGAATCATCCTTCAATGGTGGCTTTGAAAACAGGCAAACCCGTATGGAATGCGGTAACAGGGGTATATAATACACAAAAAAGAAAATATAAATGGGCAATACTGAATGCCACACCACAGTTTATGGAAGGTGATGAGAAACCCTATCAGGTTATGGTTACAATACATGACATCACTGATAGAAAGGCAGCTGAAGTATCGCTTAAGGAGAGTGAGGAACAACTCAGGGCTATCACAGAAAATGCCCGGGATGGAATTATAATGATGCGCCCTGATGGTACAATTTCGTTCTGGAACAAGTCATCGGAGCATATTTTCGGATACAATACTGCTGAAGCTTTGGGGAAAAATCTTCTCTCACTTTTATCTCCAGAGCATCTGCTTGAAATGAATCAGTCTGCCTTTGAAAAAATTTTCGGAATTACTGAGCATTCTGGTCCCGCGGATAAATCTCTGGAACTTAAAGGTAAGAGAAAAGACGGTACTGAAATCCACATTGAACTTTCACTGACAACAATACAGAAGCCGGATGGATGGCATGCTGTTGCTATCGTTCGAGATGTCACTGAACGGCGGCAAATGATTAATGAACTGCTTTCAAGCAAAAGACTTCTCACGGATATGGGCCAGATTGCCAGAGTTGGCGGCTGGGAAATCGATACTGCAACGATGAAACAAAATTGGACAGAAGGTACGTACGCTATACATGATCAGGAGGAGGAAAACTATAATCCGAATTCCGATAATGAACTTAGTCGATTCCTACCCGGTTCCAGAGAAATCATAGAAAAAGCTTTTAAAGAAGCACTTGAAGACGGGAAATCCTATGATCTTGAAGCAGAAATGATCACCATCCGCGGCAACCGGAAATGGGTGAGAGCAGTATGTAAACCCGATACTAAAAATGGAAAGGTAATCGCCCTCAAGGGAACACTGCAGGATATCACCCAGCAAAAAGCAACTGAAGAAGCTCTCCGAATATATCAGGAAGATTTAGAAAATTCACAGAAAATTGCCCATGTGGGCAGCTGGCGTCTTGATGTGAAAACAAACCAGGTTGTCTGGACAGATGAGCTTTATAAAATCTACGGTTTCGATCCGACTCTTCCTCCACCACCATTTACTGAACACAAAAAACTTTTCACCCCTAAAAGCTGGGAAAAGCTTTCAACAGCTCTGGAGAATACCAGAAACACTGGAATTCCATACACTCTTGAACTGGAAACTGTTCTTGAGGATAAAAGCACCGGATGGATGTGGGTCCATGGTGAAGTTATATTGGACGCAAACGGTACAACAATTGGTCTCAGGGGTGCAGCTCAGGATATCACCCAGCGAAAAAGGGCCGAAGAAAAGATAAGAGAAAGTGAGCAGCGTTTTCGTCAGATTTATGAACACTCAGCCGTTGGACTTGCTCAGGTGTCACTGGATTTTCATATCCAGACAGCCAACCCTGCATACTGTAATATGTTGGGCTACACCGAGGAAGAACTGGTTGGTAAACATTTAAGTGAAATCACACACCCGGAAATCGTCGAGGAGAATTTACATAAGCAGAACCTGCTTACAAAAGGGGAAATTGATCATTACCGTATGGAGAAGCAGTTCATCCATAAAAACGGACGCACACTTCATGGTATTATAGATGCTATAATTTTGCGGGATCAGCAGGGTAAGCCATCCTACACCCTTGGAAGCGTACTCGATATTAGCGAAATGAAACAAACTGAGAATGCGCTGAGAGAGAGTGAATCAAAACTTGCGAGTGCTGTGAGTATTGCAAAGCTTGGATACTGGGAACTCGACATTTCTAGCAGAATATTTACGTTTACAGATAGTTTTTACATACTGTTTCGGACAACACTGCAGGAAATGGGTGGTTATCAGATGTCCCTCGAGGAATATATCAGTCGTTTCGTACACCCTGATGATGCCCACATGATAAAGGAAGAAATGCAAAAATCCATTGAAACCACTGACCCTGATTTCAGCCGTTACGTTGAGCACCGGATAATTTATTCAGATGGCACTCAGGGATTTATTGGAGTAAAGTATTTCATTGAAAAAAATACTTCTGGCCAAACAGTCAGGGTCTATGGTGCCCATCAGGATATAACCGATCGCAAACTGGCGGAAATTGAGACATCCCGACTGGAAGAACAGTTACAGCAGGCCATGAAAATGGAAGCTGTTGGTCGTCTTGCAGGTGGTGTAGCGCACGATTTCAACAATCTGCTTACAGGAATTATGGGAAACATCAGTCTGGCTCTTCTTGATCTTGAACCTCATGTTCCCCTCGTTGATACTCTATCTGAAATAAACAAGGCAGCAGACAGTGCAGCAACATTGACACGTCAACTTCTGGCTTTTTCACGCAAGCAGATAATTGAACCCAAAGTGGTCAATCTTAACGAAATCATATCAAATCTGCATAAAATGTTAGTTCGACTTATTGGAGAGGATATTGAGCTGGAAACCATTCCCGGTAAAGAGCTGGGCTCTGTTAAGGTTGACAGGGGACAATTTGAGCAAATCCTGGTGAATCTCGCGGTAAATGCACGTGATGCCATGCCAAATGGCGGCAAACTTGTGATCGAGACAGCCAACGTGGAACTGGATGATGAATACTGCAGCAGCCACCCGCAAAACTATCCTGGTGTCTTTACAATGCTGGCTGTAAGCGATACCGGTCATGGAATAAGCCCGGAAGCCAGAAAACATCTTTTCGAACCATTTTTCACAACAAAACCGAAAGGATTTGGCACAGGTCTTGGCCTGGCTACAACCTATGGAGCTGTTAAGCAATCAAATGGTTTCATAGAAGTATATTCTGAAGAGGGTCAGGGAACTACATTCAAAATTTATCTACCCCAGGTTGATGGTCTTGCGCTGCCTGCAGGAAATGCCGGTGTTCAACTTGAAATGCCCATGGGAAAAGAAACCGTGCTGCTTGTTGAGGATGAAGAGATTGTACGCAATTTCGCAATCCGGGTGCTGAAGAGACTTGGATACAACGTTCTTCCTGCTCCGGACGGTGAAAGTGCATTAATCATTGCAAAGGAATATGTTGATAGAATCGATTTACTGATGACTGATGTTGTCATGCCAGGAATGAACGGACGGCAACTTGCTGATCGTCTGGTTAAAATCCATCCCAATGTGAAGATTCTATTCGCATCCGGTTATACCGAAAATATAATTGTACATCATGGTGTCGTTGATGAGGATCTTAATTTTATCGGCAAGCCATACTCTCCACAGACTCTGGCAAAGAAACTCCGTGTGGTCCTCGGCGAGTGATACCCGGTAAACCAGCAACAGCTATCCCGATACAATAGGGACTCTGAACTGATTTGACACCGAAATCTCAGATCAGTTGGGCACCAATGTTACAGTCTCTGGATAAACTATTTCACTTGAGGCTTCAAAAAATGCTTTTGTGACTGGATATACAACTGGTAACCTTTGATGAAAACACATCATGTGGTAATTCCAATATCTTCCATACTAAATTTTCAAATGATGGTACTAAACTCTGGACCATACTTTGGGAAACATCCCAGGGGGAAAACTGACCCAGATGGTTATTTGGCAGGTGACACAAAAATTTGAGGGCACTATTTTCGAATAGAAATTTATTTACTTGACCAGATTTCAACAGATAATTCAGGACTTTGTTTGCGAAGTACTAGCACATTCAAATCTTCAGAATTTGCCATATAGACAAGATCCTTGACGGGAACACGGAAAAGTATTTTACCTTTTGAATTGATTGCATAAATATCATGATTGGCGCCAAATACATAGGCTTTATGTGAAATTGAAATATCATAAGGATAGAATGTAAATATTTTTCTGAATGATGAAGCTATTGTGAAATATGGAGTTTTCCTGTCAAATGCCGTAAAAAAATATGCCTTACTTTCTTTTCCCACAAGAAAATCACCTTTTAAAATATACTCATTATAGCTGTTCCTGATTTTACTTTTTCTCAGTTCTTTACCGGTTTTTAAATCTACTGATACAATTGAATTGTCTGTTCTTGAAGTAGTCATATAATTCAGAATTCCGGATTTTTCTGAAAATGAAGAGTAAAGCAATCCTTTTTTCTCAGTATTTAAAATTAAAATATCAGATATTGATTTAAGTGATGAAATACTTCCCGTTAAATTTTTAATTTTCAGTTTTACATTTTTAGTCCCACCAAAAAGCCCGGCAACAAACAGGAAATTACCTGAAAATGTTTGTATTAATTCAACACTGTCACATATCCAGGATGGGTCACCTTCTTTAGTCCAGCTACATTTATCATTATAAATATTTGTAAATTTTTCATCTACAGTTACTTTTCCCGTTTTAATATCAATAATTTTAAGCTCAGCATTTAACACGCCCGGCTTTTTGCTTTTATCGTATTGGGGATTAAGCAACACCCCCTGCATGGTCTTTGACTTAATGCACAGCAGTTTATCTGAAGTTGAATTGAATACAAGTTTATTGCAATCGTGCTTCAGGGTCTGTTCTATCTTGAGCGTTTTAGTCGACACAATATTGATTTTAGCACCGCCTTTAAAATTCATAAATGCTGCATAATTATTATCTGGAGACACTGCACCGATGATATCTTCACTGCTTACGCGATACTTTACGGGAAATGCTATCAGTTTCTTAAAGCCCCCATTTGAAATTCCAGGTGCCAAAAGATCCGCTTCGGTCAACTTAACAGTCTTTGATTCAATTTTAACTGAAGTATTGTCATTTTTCTTTTTTACAGTAATCCCTGAAGTTTTATCCGAAGTTTTAGATATTTTTAAAGATACTGTATTGCTTTCAGCACTCATTGCCTTTGTCAGAGCAACAGGATCCCCTTTAACATTTTCACCAGATTTCTTTTTACCACCTGAATTACAGGCAACTACGGCTGCTGATACAATTACTGAAAGAAAAAGAATCTTATTAACCATATCCTCAACTCCTGTTTTATCTTGAAATAATAATGCATTAATTAATTTTAGTTACAACATTATTTTTAAAAGAATCATTTTTTCTTTTTTAAATCAGCCTGCGAGAAAAGGCACTTTGAATGTATTGGTGTTGCAACACATTAACCACTTATGTGAACCAATTTATATTATGTTCCCATCCGGAAATTCGATGTTTTTGTGTTAAGTCATACTTGAATAAAAAAGTTTTCATTTAAATCAATCAAATATTTAAAAATTGAGCACTAAAATCGTAATATTTATGTAAAAACGAGATGTT
>JAFGWM010000040.1 GCA_016937155.1 Deltaproteobacteria bacterium | reverse complement strand
GCCCCATTGAAGCATCAATAATTCCGCCATGGTGGTGCGTCCATAGTCTATATTTCCACTTCCAAAGAGAAGTGGCCCCATTGAAGCTCTCAATATCGTCAATCAGTTCGTGGTCTTGTATCCATTTCCACTTCCAAAGAGAAGTGGCCCCATTGAAGCTCTCAAATCTGGAGTTCATTTTTTCACCTTCTTAAAAATTTCCACTTCCAAAGAGAAGTGGCCCCATTGAAGCCAAGCGCTCCTGATGCGCCTCCTCTCCGTTTTGAAATTTCCACTTCCAAAGAGAAGTGGCCCCATTGAAGCGAATTGCCATTATTGACTTACCATTAGCTGAAAACACATTTCCACTTCCAAAGAGAAGTGGCCCCATTGAAGCACCGCAGCCGGGGGAACTTCAGACAATTGGATTGTATTTCCACTTCCAAAGAGAAGTGGCCCCATTGAAGCGTCCTAGGCAGTTTCTTACGTTCAGATCCGCTCTGATTTCCACTTCCAAAGAGAAGTGGCCCCATTGAAGCAAGCATAGCGGGTAATTACTGCCATTAAGGACAATGCATTTCCACTTCCAAAGAGAAGTGGCCCCATTGAAGCGTTTGAAAGGTTATTAATTGAGCGTTTCCAATGGCTATTTCCACTTCCAAAGAGAAGTGGCCCCATTGAAGCCGCTGTGCTATCTGGGAATATAAATGAAATATCTGCAATTTCCACTTCCAAAGAGAAGTGGCCCCATTGAAGCAACGATACTTGCAAGTTCGCCCCATCATTTGAACTATATTTCCACTTCCAAAGAGAAGTGGCCCCATTGAAGCGATGGGGACGAGGCGGAAGACCGAATAGGCGAGAATTTCCACTTCCAAAGAGAAGTGGCCCCATTGAAGCGTTTGTGTCGCTGTCTAACGGCTCTCCACTGCCTAAAATTTCCACTTCTAAAGAGAAGTGGCCCCATTGAAGCCATAGTTATATGGAATCCGGAGACACACCGGAAATATATTTCCACTTCCAAAGAGAAGTGGCCCCATTGAAGCTGTGGACGATGTTGTAGATATCTACCGGGATAGCTACATTTCCACTTCCAAAGAGAAGTGGCACCATTGAAGCTGGCACAGGCTGACTGACCTATCTGATCCCCGCCTCATTTCCACTTCCAAAGAGAAGTGGCACCATTGAAAAAAGAGACTAACTAGGTTTTATTATTTTTCCTGCTGTCAGTGATTTATGTGTGAAGATCGGCAGTTATGGGAGTGACTGGGTAGTTGTCATCTTAAACCTAGCTATAACCATGATGCTAAAATATTATTAAAATCGCCTTCCCACGGGAAGGCGTGGGTTGAAACTGCTAATAGGACAGTAAGAGTAATATGGACGGGTCGCGTGGAGAGAGATCTGCAGATTATGGTGGCCTAGTAGTCAAGTTCTGTGAGTGTCTGACCTATTGTCCAGTAACTGTCTGCCCTGATACCTGTATTGTCATATCTGCTTTTCCAGTCGGAATAATTTCCCTGAACCTCAACGGGGGTATACCTGTTGATAAGTGTGGTATCTCCCAGTTGACCGGAATCATTCCTACCCCAGCAGTACATCCTGCCGTTTCGTATGGCACAACTTCCTGAGGTAAGTGTAAAAATATCAGTCCAGTCATTGTACAGTGTATCAACATTCACCGGAAGATTTGACATGGTGATGGTTCCATCTCCAAGCTGGCCGAAAACATTGTAGCCCCAGCAGTAAAGTGAACTGCCCTTCAGTGCACAGGTATGAGAATTGAGTTCATTTGTGGCACTGACCTTTACCCAGTCATTTCCACCCAGTGTATTTTCAACAGGCACATTCCGACTGGTATATGTTCCATCTCCCAGTTGACCGGAACTATTATAACCCCAGCAGTAAAGCTGCCCATTTTTCAGACCACAGTGATAAGAGTTTCCGGAAGAAAGTGTTGTCCAACCGGTATCGGTACTGTCATATTCCGTCGGAACATTTTTAGTAACACTGTTTCCGATTCCCAGTTGACCGTAGTTGTTTGTTCCCCAGCAGTACCTTCTTCCCTGCCTTACTGCACAGTAAGAGTCGTTGCCTGAACTGATTTCCTCCCAGTCTGAAAACTCTGGTGACAACTGTGTCGGAACAACTGTCGGATCATCCCAACAATAAATTTTTCCATCAGCTAGACCGCAACTTTTTGAAGAGCCAATACTTATTTTAACCCAATCGGTTCTTTCTGAATTAAGTGGTGCCGGTAAATCAGTTCCGGACCAGCAGTATGCTTTCCCGGACCTTGTTGCACATTTTTTACTTCCGTATTCGTGGTAGAATTCAAAACGTTTTTTTCGTTCAAATAAAAGAACCGGGAGAATACTGGAAACCTTGTCACCTGTACCAAGTTGACCATAAGTATTATTACCCCAGCAGTATGCATGCCCACCACGAATACCACATGTGCTTGGATAGAAACCCCCACTAGCCATGATCCAGTCACTGTGGGATCCTGTAACTTCCGCGGGGGAATATCTGTCAGATGTTGAACCATCCCCCAGTTGACCGTAATTATTACGACCCCAGCAGTATAAATGACCGCCTCTTATTCCACATGTGTGAGCGTCACCATTTTCAATAAAAGTCCAGTCACTGTGGGATCCGTATACTTCACGGGGAGATGTATAATTTACTGTGCTGTTAACTCCCAGTTGACCATTACTGTTGTTACCCCAGCAGTATGCATGACCGCCTCTTATTCCGCATGTGTGAGAGATCCCTGCACTGATGTCTGTCCAGTCAGAATATGAAGTAATTTCTACAGTATAATTCCTGTCGGATGTGGTGCCGTTTCCCAGTTGACCATAATTATTATAACCCCAGCAGTAGAGTCTTCCTCCTCTTATTCCACATGTATGAGAAGACCCTGCTCTAATTTTTTCCCAGTCTGAAAAGTGATAATATACTTCAGTTGGATAGTTTCTATAGGATGAAGTGGTATTATCGCCTAACTGCCCGGTTGAGTTGTTACCCCAGCAGTACATATGGCCACCGGATATTGCACATGTGTGAGATCCGCCACATGAAACATCAGTGACATCAGTCAATGAATCAACTGAAACAGGAATATCTGAAGGGTTTAAATTGGCGGTTCCCAGTTGACCATTACTGTTGTTACCCCAGCAGTATACCTGACCATTTCTGATTCCACATGCATGGGTCCAACCTGCACTTATTTTTTCCCAGTCCGAAAAAGAACCTGCAATTTCAGTTGGGGAAAAATTATCTGTGGTGGTGCCATTTCCAAGTTGACCAATATTGTTGTAGCCCCAGCAGTAAATTTTTCCTGAGGCGAGTGAACAACTGAAGTTCCCCCCGACAACAATCTGAGTAACTCCCAAAAAGGGATCCGAGAGTGAAACTGTCCCTGACTGAGATGTTTCAAGATATTCATCACTGCACAGGATATCAACAGTGCAGGAAGTATCACCTTCAGATGTTGTGTAACTGTATGTTGCAAAACCGTTTCCAGAGTCATTTATCGTTCCACCGCAACTATCTGCCGGACCAACTGTTATTTCACGGGCATTTTGCTGGAGATCCCGGCACTGAACAGGAAAACTGTTTTCCTCAACGTTTCTGCCAAAAGAGGGAATGGAAGTAACAAAATATGGAGCAGTATTTTCACAGTTCACCGTAAGTATTTCGGAAGTTGTTCCACCGAGACTGTCCATGACTGAAAACTCAGCTTCACACACCTGAGGTTCAGCGCAGGTATATTCAACCTCTCCGGAAATAGGATCAACTGTGAAACCGAAACTGCAGTCAGTTGATAAAAAACCATAGCTTACACTCTGAACCGGAACATCCGTATCGTGACCTGAGAGAAACACTGTACCGGATTCTCCCCAGTTAACTGAAACCGCTGATGGAAGATTATCCCATACGGGATCGGAATTTGTTTCATTTATGGTAAATGTAACACTCTGAGTGTCTGTCTCAAATCCGTCAGTGCAGTAAAAAACAACGCTACATTCCTCACCCCCCTGGTGTTCCGCAGGAGTGAATTCATAGGAAGCCTCACCTGAGGAAATATAAGTGAAAGTTCCACCACATGTATCACTTCCCCTTGAAAGTATAAGTTCCTGACCATCACTGTCATCACACTCAATGGGGTATGAATAATTCTGAAGTTCATCCACAGCCCCCGCCGGAGTGGAAGAGATAACAGGTGGAAGATTCATGCAGTTCACACTGAGAATCTGGGTATCCGAAAGAGCAACTGTACCATTATCCGTTGCTCTGATAGTAATTTCACAACTTTCATCCTCGGAATCACATGTGAAGGAAACCCTGCCGTATGTATTGATATTTGAATCAAAACTGCATGTGGAATTGGTAATCTCCCAGGTTATGGCGTTATCAGGAATATCCGGATCAGTATAGTGAACATCGAAATTTGTCACCACAGCCCATGGAGCATTTATTTCCTCTGGAAGGTTCGAAATGGAAGGTGGCTGGTTTTCCTCCTGTATCGCCACCAGTTGCAGCTGCTGCTCCATGAGTTCCCCGTCGGAGCATTTAAGATGCACTGTGCAGTTTGTACCGCCCTGGGATTCATCAGGGGTGAAAATATATGTGGCATTTCCCCCCGCAGCGGTAAGTTCTCCACCGCATGTATCACTTTCACCTTTTTCAATCGTAAGTTCATCACCTTCGGGATCAGTGCATGTAACACTGTACAGATACTGATGATTTTCTTCCGCATTCAAAGGAGGGGTTGAATTAAAAACAGGCTTCTGATTTCCAATACCTGTACACAGTGAGGTATCAAAAGTACAACTGTCGGTGCATTTTAAAACACCATCATGATACCCCTGACTTCTGCATGTCTCGCCATTCATGTTGCTTCCATCACAGTGCTCTGCATACATAAGTTGAATTACATCATCACCACAGTATCCCTTGCATTCTGTATCTATGATGGTACAAGTATCACTGCATTTTAAACTGCCCTCATAAAATCCCAGGGAACCGCAGGTGGTATTCCCTGTGTCGTCTGAGTCACACTCTTCCCCAATATCAATAAAACCGTCACCACAGCTTTTAGCACCTTTTGAATCATCACATGAATAAAATACTGAAATAACTAAAACTAAACTGATAAGATATTTTTTTTTCATGATTTTTCCCTCAAGATTTGTTCAAATATTTTCAGTCATGACATTGGTTATGTCAACATTATTTTGTTGGATAAAATGTTTGTTACCGAAAGAGAGTCCACCGGTGTCTTTAGCCTTCTTTTATTCAGCAAATACAGGTATATCAGATATGACAAAGGCATCCGTAAAAACTACATGCAGGAACGACTGAGCACAATTCCCCGGAATCTTGATTTCCGTATAATTTCATATGAATACCAGGAACAATAATCAAAGAGTATCAGGGAAAGAATGGGTTGGTGGATTACGTGCCCAGCTTATGTTTGAATATTCAGTCAGATCCGCATCACTCCCGCCGTAGTAGAGGAAATACCCTGAACCCGTTTTAATTACGCTCGGGGAAATTTCCGATAAGTGATTCACAAAGGAATTGGGCTCAATTGTATCAAAAACAGGATTGAACGGATAAGGTGTAAACTGGTAGCCATCTCGGGATGCTAAAAATCCAACTGAATAATTTGCCCTGACCTGATCCACTGTTCCAAAGGAAGATGCTTCACTACTTTCGTATCCCTTTGCTGCAACCCACATAAGAAACAAAGGGTCCCCATTGTCATCTTCATCCACCATCACAAAAGCTGACCTTACCCTGCTGAGACCACGCCATAAAATACCATCATCAAGATATGAAGGTCTGAGTACTGATTTCCGCACTGAAAAATCGTTGGCCGGATCCTCAAACAGAGAACCAAGAGCATCCACACTCTGCTGAGCTTTTATCTCCGCTCCATCACCGGTATCAAAATACACTCTGATCAAACCACTGAGTGGTTCAACAACAGCGCTGGGATTACGTACTTCAAACTCACCATCTGCTGGAGATATCACAGGGAGTGCATCCCTTGTCCAGTTTCTTCCATCAGTACTTTCAGCTCTGCCGATTCCCTCACCATCTCCTATTTCGAAATACATAATATACCGACCCTGAGTGAACACAACACTGGGTGAACCCACCTGATAGTTATCCTGCTCAAAGGACTCAATTACAGGGGCTGCGGGAAACATCTCCCATCTTTTTCCGTCAAAACTTCTGGCACGGAAGATAACTCTTCTTTCAAAACTTCCCTGATCCATTTCAAGGAACATCCACAAATAGCCGTCATTACCGGGAACTGTTGACACTTCCTTTGCTATTCTCGGCTCCATCTGAATAACACATTCCTCATCATCATAACATTCAGAATCATTGGAACATGGAGCTGTAATGCATCGGGCCATGGAAAGTGAGCATATTTCCCCCTGTTGACATTCCCCGTCAACAATACACATCTGCTGACACATACCAAGATCACATCGCGGATTTGCTCCAGGGCAATCACAGTCTGTTTCACAGGAAATTACACAGCGTTTTGAGTTAAAATCACATTTCATGTTCTCGGGACATTCATCGCTTCTGGTGCAGTATTTAACGGTACACTGACCGCAGACACATGCCATTCTTCCATTACACTGGGAATCGTAGACACATGTATCAGGGACAGGATTATCTCTCTTCTGACAAAAACCGCCAAGAGGAACACCAGGAGGAGCAATGCGGTGGTATCCGATACACATCTCCAGCGGTCCCATATCCTCCCATGGCCCTGCTCCGGATTCAATATATACACCGCTGTAATGATCCTGAGACTGCATGGTACAGCCACCCATCATTGCGATAATAACCACTGTAAATATATATATCTTCCTTACCATTTCAAAAATCCATCGATATACCGGCACTTACCTGATGGATACTTCCACCATGCCGTATATTAAGCAGTGTAGGGTTTACCTTTTCTACAAGTCTGTCCCTGAGAATATGTCCCTGATAGGAAAAATGAATTTTTCCAGGCCAGGGCCAGAATGAAGGACCTTTAAAATCCCAACTGGCCCCAAGGGCAAAAATATGTCGATCATTGTCCATCAGAGTGGAAATTCCTGTCTGAAGAGGAGTAGGAGTTGGATAATATGCATACCCTCCCCTTAAAGCTATACCGCTGGTTCTGAATTCAACTCCAATACGGGGGACAAAAACATCATGAAAGTTATCCGATGGCAAAACAGCCTCCACAAGGGGGGGATTGACACCGAGATCCACCAGAATTTTTACAAGAGATATTCCGGCATCAAAACTGCTCCACTGATAATAATCAAGAGAAGTATATACTGAAAACTCCCTTGTGAAATCATATGATAAAGCAGCACTTATTTTTCTCGGGCTGAAATGATCAAACATTTTGAGAGCGATTATGGCATCACCGGTGACAATTCCCGCAACATCCACATCTGCAAGAATATTCATCCGAAGTTTGAAAGAATACTCTTCCCTGAAAAAGAGCCCGAACTTAAGTCCTTTAAGACCCGGAGGTGAATTTATAATAACTCCGCCGTATGGAACATAGTGATAGGGAAGATTGGCATCTATCTCCATTTCAGAAACTTTTGTACCACCTTTACTACCAACATTAAGGTGCAGTGAGCGGCCGATAAGATCCATCATTACGTTGATACCAACACCTGCACTGAGCCATGAAAGTGGCTTTATTGCCAAACCAAATCCGGTTTCAAGACGGTGGGGATAATTGTCATATAGAATAAACCTTGGTTCCGAAGCCGGAATTGCCTGTACCCTGACTATCATCTGATCCGGAAGATGCATAGTTGTTCCCACTGCAACGGGAATTCCAAGGATTTTGCCGAGTGGCACTGCTATTCCCAGATCAGTACCGTGATAATCAATTATATTGGGATCTTTTCCATTAACATTAAGGTTGAAATATCCGTAACTGTATGAAGCCCCTGCTGTTGTAGTTTTTATATCACCCAGAGCAGCAGGATTATGAATTGCAGCTGACCACAACTCAGGAACAAGAATTGAACCTGCCTGTGCCATACCCTTGGTTCTGGGATCAAGACCAAAAATATCCGATGGATTTGCAATAACATTTGAACTTACCAGCAATAAACCTATGAGGATGACAAAACTTCTCATTTTGTCACCTCCAGACTTAAACCTCCGGAAATAATACCTCCGCCGCTTGTTACAGAAGGATAACCACCATTTGAGGTCTGAAAACCGTACGTGGATGGATCATCAACAACACAGGGAATTTCATCAATGAGTACATTTGAATCACCAACAGGAATCTCGCCGCAGCTTCCATCAGTGGTCACAATTTTCTTTGTGTGAGTTTCACTTATGAGTCCCTGATATCTCAGGTGAGCATGAACTTTCATCCCTTTTGTGAACTCCCATGAAAGCCCCATGGACAACGAATATTTATGACCATCCATTATATTTGTAACACCGGTCTGTTGAGTGATAAATGACTGCTCAAAACCAACTCCACCTGAAAATGTCAAATTACCATAGTTGTAGGAACCCCCTATTTTTACTCCAAGGGTATTATTAAATTCACTTTCAGGCAGTTCCCCGGTAAGACTTCCCACAAGTGGAAGTTGACTTCTCATACTTACGAAGGGTGTTTTATAGTAACTCCAAAGCTGTTCGATTATATTGAGTTCAAGGTTCCATGTCCGTTCAAACCATCCGGCAGACCATACCACGGTGTGTGGAGAATAAAGTGCCTGCGCAGTCAGGTCTATATTGATATCTGTTCCAGCCACATGGTTGAAGGATACATTGTGAAAGTCCACTCCAAATGCCTGTCTGTATGTAAAACCCAGCCTTAATTTTTCTCTTTCCCAGCTTATCCCGGCAGTTACTGCATAACTTCCTTCAAGTTCTTCAAATACCCTGGCCTCCACTGACCTTGTGGCACCCTCATAACCGATGATCGCTCCTTCAAGACCGCTGAAATAGTTGATCCCGAATCCAATACCAAGTTTTCCAAGGGATTTTGTATCAAAAATCAGAAAACTCACACCCGGCACTATAATAAGACGCTGAGTACGATTTTCATAATAGGGATAGAAAATCTCACGGGGCAGTCTTGTTCTGACCCAGGCAATTTCGTTTATCGGAGTCATGCCTGTAATGCCCACCCTGATTCTGTCCTTCAAAAAACCCCTGAAAGGCATATTGAATGCAAGGGAGAAATTAACGTAAAAAGGGTCTCTTATTGACTGATCACCATAAGGAGTATTGAGAAAACTGTACTGAAAAACGGTACCAGCTTCAAAAACTGTTCCCTTTCCCAAAGCCAAAGACCCCGGGTTGAGATATAGAGATTCGCCGTTTCTTGAGGAAACACCACCAGCATCATTTCTGCCTCTCGAATAACCGGAGACACCGTATATATCAAATGGATTTGCATAAGAGGATGTCACTTGGAGTAGCAGCAGAAAAAAAGTGTATATTCTGAAGTTCATAACTGTATTTCTATAAAGTTAAAATCAGTATTTTTCCAAAATTCTGATTGGAGCAGCAAATAGACCGAAATATATCAATAAATCATCAAAAGAAAAAGTCTTTTTATATCATCATCTTTTGACGCTCTGCGTCATAAACTGAGGGCACTGTTTTATCAAAAAATATTAAAACGGAGATCTCACTAAATACAATAGATTATTCCTAAGCAGGCGCACTGCTAAGGTTACCTTGAATTCATGCTTTTTTTCTAATTTTTTCAAAAAATTACATATTTTGGAGGAAAATCGTTGCACGTTTCGCAATATTAGGTTACTCCTGTTCCCCTTAGAAGGAGGAACGGCTCTATGCTGCTTTTTTTCTCAATTATTAAAGTTTTACACGTTATTTTGTGTCTGAGTCTTATTTTACTCGTTCTGCTTCAGGCCGGAAAAGGCGGCGGAATGGGTATCGCATTCGGTGGAAGTACTTCACAGAGCATGTTTTCAAGTCAGACCGCTGGTAACTTTCTCACAAGAATGACCACTTTTGTAGCCAGTATTTTCATGATTTCCAGCCTCGGACTTTCATGGGCTTCTTCCAGAAGTGGTAGTGATCGTTTGAAAAAATCCAGTAAGCCTGTTCCATCAATTGAACAGATTCTTGATGAAAAGGATACCACTGATTCAACACCACTGACCCAGACCAATGCCACTGGCGATGCCACTTCAGTAAAAACCGATGTGAAGGTTCCAGTTACAAAAGATGCAACTCCGGTTAAAACTGGTACAGTAAAGGCTCCTGCGACAAAGGATGCCACTCCGGTTAAAACTGAGGTCAAAGCTCCTGCGACAAAGGATGCCACTCCGGTTAAAACTGAGGTCAAAGCTCCACCAGTTGCAGTACCTTCAAAAGGCGTTCCTGCAATGGCTGCTGTTAAACCAACTGTTCCTGTTGCAAATCCCGAAGTTAAAATTACCAAAAAACCGGCAACCGCTGCTAAGACTCCGGTTGTTAAAAAAACCGCTCCGATGGTGGCTGCAAAACCCGCAGTTAAAAAACCTGCTCCGAAACCGGTTCCTATGACCGCCCCAATGAATTAATTTCTTTTCTTTTTTTTCCTCAACAAAGTGGTAAAATTCAGGGTACCCTGCGAGGTTCCATTATGAAAAAATTATTATTTATCCCACTGCTAGGCTTTATGTTTCTCTTCAGTTGTGAGGATTCCACTCAGGCAATTCCATGTTCATCAATTATGGACTGTCCCGAAGGAAGCACATGTGACCTAAATGAGCACATATGTGTAAAGGGAAACACTGAATATGATGCGTCAACTCCTGATATAACCGATGTTATCACAGATACCGACAGCGGTGGTGATGGCTCCGTAAATGATGTTTTCACATCACCTGATGGTGGTGTTGTAACACCTGATGGAAGTATTGCCAACTGCTGGTATATTCCTCCTCCAGGTGAATTTTCTCCGGTAAGGGAGTGCAGGTGGAATAATCCTACATATCTTCCTCTAAGTAACGACGTGGTGATGACCCCCGTTGTGGCCAATCTCACTGATGATAATGGTGATGGAGTGGTTGACACCAGAGATATTCCGGATATTGCTTTCATTTCCTATGATCGCAATGTCAGTTGCTGTAATGCACCGGGGACACTGAGAGTAATCAGCGGAAAATGTGGTGATGATGGTCAGCCAGTGGAGCATTTCAGTATTGATAATCCTGTGCTGGATAACTCAGCTGGTATTGCCATTGGGGACATCGACGGAGACGGAGTACCCGATATAGTCTCAATGCTGAGACAGGTAAGTGGAGCCAGTGGAACCGTGGCCTATGACAATAACGGTAATGTTAAATGGCAGAGTCCGTATCCTGTTGTTGGTGAAGACCTTATGACCGCTGCACAGCCGGCTATTGATGATCTCGACGGGGATGGATTAGCTGAAATAATTGTGGGAAGGGTTGTTTTAAACGGAACCGATGGCAGCCTGAAATGGAAAGGTGTCGCCGGAATGGGAATCAATGCTTTTATGGGTCCCATGTCTTTTTCTGCAGACATCAATCTGGATGGCCGGAAGGAAGTTATAGCAGGAAACACCGCATACCGGGCAGATGGCCTTGAACTGTGGACATTCGAATATCCCAGTTCAGCCAGTGGATGCCAGAGCAGTGGTTATCCCTGTGATGGTTACAGTGCTGCAGGTAACTTCAATGATGATCCCGAAGGTGAAGTGGTTATTGTAAGAAGTGGTGACTTATGGATTCTCACCCATGAAGGTGAACTTTTTGCACATATCCCAATCCCAAGAGACGACTGCTCATACAATGAAGGCGGACCACCCACCGTTGCCGATTTTGATGGTGACGGGAAAAGTGAAATAGGTGTTGCCGGAGCTGATTTCTATGTTGTTTTTGATCTGGACTGCTGTGATTCCTTCCCTGAATGCAACGATTCCATTAATCTCCCTGCGGATTGTGAAGCTCCAGGAATAAGATGGAGTGTTCCTAATAATGACTGCTCCAGCCGTGTAACCGGATCAAGTGTTTTTGATTTCGACGGAGACGGCAGCGCTGAAGTTGTCTACAATGATGAAACAATGTTCAGAATCTTCAGCGGAAATGATGGTACCATTTTATTTGAAGAGCCCAATACCAGTCATACACGACTTGAATATCCAATAATTGCTGATGTTGACAATGATGGAAATGCTGAAATCGTCTTCATTGAAAACACCTCAAACACTTCAAGTCCTGATCATGGTGTGGAAATATGGGGTGACAGCTCTGACAGATGGGTACCCACCCGAAGAATATGGAACCAGCACATGTATTATGTAACCAATATCAATGAGGATGGCACAATACCACCTTACGATAATCCTCCAAACTGGTTACTCTTCAATAACTTCAGACAGAACATGCCTGACTACAATGTTTTCGCTGCTCCTGATCTCCAGTTAGAAATTCTGAGTATAGATAAAACTCTCTGCTATGACAGTGTGGAAATAATGGTCAGTGTGTGCAATGACGGTGATCTCAGAGTCGGAGGCGGAGTAAACGTCACTTTCCTTGATAATGAAACCAATAATGAAATTATCTGCGAAGAAAGTGCTGTAACCACACAGACTCTTGAACCGGGTGATTGCGAAACCATTAGTTGTACATGGAACGATCCCCCAAGAACACCTGAAATTATTAATATATCAGGATGCGTGGATAATACTCTTCCTGATTGTGTTGACGGTGGCTCAAATAATGAATGTATAGAAACAAACAATCTTCACTCTCTGACTGATGAGGGTTGTGACGGACCAATTGAATAGGAGTTTCAGGTGCTTACCACTTATCTCTTTTCATTTATACTTGCTGTAACCGGAGAAAGCTGGTTCCAGTTTTCACATCCAGAACCCGCACAAAGTGGGGATTATGAACATTCACAAAGTATTGTTCTTGATAACAACAGTGCATTTTTGGGTTCAACAAACGAATGGCATGCACCTGGATGGAGCTTCAGATATACACTCTATGTTCAGAATGATGCTACAATGGTTACAAATTTTCCCGTGAGAATAGATCTATCCAATCTTCCTCAACAGTTTTTCGATTCATCAAACATAGATGGAAGTGATATCCGTATTTTTGCAGAAGATGGAACACCCATCACAACAGTATGGGTTGAATATTTTAATTTCATCGAGATGACAGGAACTCTATGGGTAAGGATTCCCACAATCTATAGCACAACAAGTGTATATTATATTTATTTCGGAAATGCTGATGCTGAATCCGCAGGCAGCTGGCAGAGTGTTTTTCTATATCCGGAGATGAATGAAACCGCACTCTGGCCATGGGCACAATCTGATGTATCATTGTTTTCATTTGAATCACCCATTGATATTCAGACATCGGACGGAACACTTATTTCGATTACCGACACATCGTCTGTTAATCAAATCATGGGTGAAGTTGCCCTCACATCAAACGGTCCTTTCACCGCGTCCAGTGCTGATACAGGAACAGATACTGTGGTTCCCTTTTCATACATGGCCGATGAATTCATCTATGGGGCAGTGAGAGATTCCGATATTTTTGTTTTATATTCCCCCACTGAGGATGCCACTGTTACAGTAATGATCGGTTCCACCACAATTGGTGAAGTTACCGTGAATGCTTCAACCGTTACACTTTACCCCCTCGATGTTTCAGGAAATTATCACATTGTTTCATCTGTACCCATCGTTGCTGCTCATCGAACCGATTCCGGCAATGATGCCCATCCAATGGTTGGTGCAGCAAACGTCCTCTGGGGAGCCACAACAGGCACAACCTATGTGAGCGCAGTAAATGATAATACTTCACTTACTGTTTATCTGTCCGATGGTACAACCCAGAGCTATACAATCAATTCAGATACATACACAGCAATTGAATCAGGTATAACAAATGGAATTGACGGTCATGCAATGAGATTGGTTGCAGATGGACCCATCGGAGCACTTAGCATTGGTGATGGTGATGGAGGTGAAGCAGTTATTTTTCTTCCTGAAAAACATATGTCCACTGTTTTCAGATTTCCTTCGGACGGGAGATATGCCCTTATAAGCGCAAAACACAGTGGAACCTGGTGCAGCGAAATCACCCCTGACGGAACTGAAATTCAGACTCTTCAGACAACTGCTTATGCACCGCTTTTTGCCGGTCATCTTCGTATGACAAATCTTACAGAAGGTAATTATCTCATCTGTGATGGTCCGGTGTGGGCAATGTATGAGGATGCATCCTTACTGGATGAACGACAACTCAACAGTATAAAGGATTTCACCCCTGTGACTTATCCTGAAATAATTTCAGGCGTCGTAACAACCGGAGAAGTTTCAAAATTTGAAAAGGGTCCCGGATATGTAATAACACCTGAATTTGAAGTACCCTGGACATTCAACGGTTGGGAAGAAATAACCATGTATGAACCATCTGATTTCCCTGCGGGAACTGAGGCTGGATATCAGATCAGTCAGGATGGTGGTGAAACCTGGATTTATTATGATGGTGCTTCATGGATTGAGGCAACTGATAATCAGAACCATATGACCGGTGCAATGCTGGAATATTCTTTTCCGGATCTGCCCCTGATTCCAAGAATTATGATGAAGATTATTCTCTCCGGGGACGGAAGTATAACTCCGGTTCAGGGACCCATAAAAATTACATATGATTATGATGAAGCTGCTGATCACATAGTAATATCTGAAATACCTACTCCACAGTATCAGGGACAGGCGTTTTCAGTCACTTTCGAAGCCAGAGATGAAAACAACCGTCTGCTGACCGGTTATAATAAACCCCTTGCTTTATCCATGAATAACGGAACTATTTCTCCAAATGTCACACCCCCTCTTTCGGGTGGTAAATTAACCTTGAATCTCGCAACAACGGATACCGGAACAGGATTCATCCTGTATGCGGGAGATGGCATTGTCACTTCTGCTTCAAACGAATTTGAAGTATACGAAATGGCTGCTGATCATATCCTGAAAGTTGCCGGAGATCAGCAGTGGGGAAAAGTTGGAGAAAAACTTGATACTGATCTGAAAATAAGAGTACTGAATGAAAACTCCATGGGAGTAGCCTTCAGAGAGGTTACATTCACAGTTTCTGAAGGTTCAGGGACTCTGGGAGATGAAAACAGCTCTGAAGTTACACTTTCAACTGATGCTGACGGATATGCATCAATCAGTTTCATACCATCAGAAGGTGCCAACACTGTTACAGTATCCTCAAATAATCTGGACTCTGTGACATTTGTGGTACGTGGAGATGTTTTCCGGATGAGTGATGCTGAAGGTACCAACTGCAGTATTTCCAGCGCAGGAAATAAAAATCCTGATTCCTCCCGAATACTTTTCATATTTTTTTCCATGCTGACTGCTACAATTTTCAGAAAAAGAATCATCCGCAGATAGCTGTTTGCTCTGTGTTTTTCTATCTGCAATTCAGTTTAACTGTTCTGATACACCGGGTTTTTTAACTGTTTTTTCCCTTCATGGTGTCCAGTTTTCAAAAAAAATGTTGTTAGACATTTAAAATGGTTGCACAATGCACTGGTTGATAGTTCCCTTCTGCCACATATGCTTATATGATGTCAGATGATTCTTACCCGGAGGAAAAATATGAAATATTACAGACCCTCTAGTATTTCCGAGGCTCTTTCACTTATGGGAGAAAATACAAAGGTAATTGCCGGTGGCACCGATCTGGTGGTCAGAATCGAAAAAGGCCTTTTTAAACCCCATGATATAATAGATATCACCTATCTTCCGCTGAAGGATATTGTTTTTTCATCAGGCTCTCTGAAAATAGGTGCATTATCCACAATGGCATCAATAATTGCAGATTCCACAGTCTGGGATCATGCACCACTTTTAGCAAAAGCAGCAATGCAGCTTGGTGCACCACCCATCAGAAACAGAGCAACAATAGGTGGAAATATTGTCAATGCATCCCCTGCAGCTGACAGTGTGAGTGCTCTTATGGCACTTGACGCAAGTGTCACCCTTGTTTCCACACGTGGTGAAAGAACTCTGCCCCTTGAAAAATTTTTCATGGGTCCGGGAAAAACAGTGATGGAAAAGGACGAAATTCTCACTACTGTGATAATAGACACTGCAAAACCTGAAAATGTTTCAAAGGAGCTTGTACATTTTCATAAAATGGGACCAAGAAAAGCTCAGGTTATAAGCATAAGTGCTCTCAGTGCAAGAACATTTCTTGATTCTGAAAACACTGTGATTTCATCCAAAATAGCTCTTGCCAGTGTTGCTCCTGTACCATTCAGAGCTTATGTAACCGAAGACTTTCTCAAGGGAAAGAAACTAACTACAGATGTTGTTGAAGAGGCTGTAAAAGTACTTCGGAATGAAATCAAGCCCATTGATGATGTAAGGGGAAGTGCCAAATACAGACTTCATGTTTCGGGATCATTTTTAAAACATCATCTTATTGATACCCCGGAAGGAAGAGCTGAAAAACGTATTCCCAAAGGAATTGTGACTGCTAAACCCATTACCGGAAATACCCCGGAAGGAGAAATACATGTAACTGTAAACGGAAAATCCTATTCATTCTCCGGTGATCTCAATATGAGACTTCTGGATTATCTGCGTGATGAACTTGGATTGACCGGGACTAAAAACGGTTGCGGAGAAGGTGAATGCGGTGCCTGCACCATACTCCTCGATGGAGTCGCCGTAAATTCATGCATGATTCTTACAGGTGGTGTTGATGGAAGAGAAATAACCACAATTGAAGGCTTGAAGGAAAACGGAAAACCGGGACTGGTTCAACAGGCATTTGTGGATGCCGGAGCTGTCCAGTGTGGATTCTGTATCCCGGGTTTTGAAATCAGCGCACATTCTCTGGTTGTAAATGAGGATGAAATAAACAGGGAGGATATCAGAGAGGCTCTCAGTGGAAATCTCTGTCGCTGTACCGGTTACGAAAAGATTTTTGAAGCAGTGGAACTGGCTTCCCACAGGAGGAAAACAAATGACTAGGAAATCACTCGATCAGGGTCTTCCAAGACCAGATGCCGTTTCAAAAGCCTGTGGAGACAGTGTTTACCTTCCTGACATGAAAGTTCATGGAATGCTCCATGGTGTGATTTTATATTCACCCGTTGCCAGCGGAAAAATAAAAAAACTTGATGTTTCCAGAGCCCTTGAAGTTTCCGGAGTGCAGGCTGTGGTAACAGCTGATAATCTTGATGGAGATAACAGCATCGGTCTTGTTTTTCCTGATCAGGAGCTGCTTGTTAAAAACACCGTAAGAATGGTGGGTGACAGAATTGCTCTTATTGCTGCAGACACCCTTGAGGCTGCAAAAACCGCAAGAGATGCAATAGTACTGGAAATTGAAGAAACCCCCGGTGTTTATGATGTTAAAAAAGCTGTAACTGAAAACTCACCACTTGTTCATTCCAAAACAAATGTATTCAAGGAGTTTTTCGTAAAAAGAGGTGATATTGAAGATGCCGTAGTGAAGGCTGATATAGTTATAGAGGATGATTACAGTATCGGTGGTCAGGAACATGCATACCTTGAAACTCAGGGTACTCTCGCAGTTCCATTCCATGATGGAAGTTACAGGATTTATTCGTCAACTCAGTGCCCTTTTTATGTCAGATTCAGAGTTGCAAGAATGCTAGGACTCCCCCACAATATGGTGAGAGTTATCCAGACTGTCACAGGTGGAGCTTTTGGAGGTAAGGAAGACTATCCTGATGAACCTGCTATGTGTGCAGCTGCTCTTTCAAAAGCCACATCAAAACCCGTACGCTTGGTTCTTCCGAGAGATTATGACATGCAGTGCTCAACAAAAAGACACTCCATGGAAATCAATCACAGGCTGTACGCAAAAAAAGACGGAACTATTCTCGGTGTAAAAGTTAATATACTTGTTGACGCAGGAGGGTATGCCGGACTTTCCACTGTTGTTGCGGAACGTGCAAATACCAGTGCTGTAGGACCATATAATATTGGTGCAGTGGATGTTAATACAAAGGTTGTTTATACAAACAATCTTTTCGGTGGACCCTATCGCGGGTTTGGAGCTCCACAGGTTGGAGCTGTCCATGAAGCTCAGATTGACAGACTTGCCAGAACAATAAATATGGATCCACTTAAAATCAGGCAGTTAAACGGACTGAGTTCTGAAAAACCTATATTTTCAACCGGAGAAACACTTTCTCAGCCTCATATTTATCAGGATATGCTTAAAATCATGAAAGAAAAAAGTGGCTGGGACAAACATCGTTTGAAATCCTCTTCTGATGGAAGATTTGTGGAAGGAATTGGCGCTTCCACAATAATCTACGGTGTAAATCTTCACTGGGGCGGCTCCAGACTTGACAGGGGTGCAAGCTATGTCACTGTTCTGAATGATGGCAGCATATCACTCTGGGTTGGCGTCACAGAAATGGGTCAGGGCACACTGGCTGCCATGAGAACAATATGCTCAAATGCTCTTGGGGTTGATGAAAGTATGGTGAGAATAGAAGAGGTTGATACTGCACTGGTCCCCGACAGTGGGCCCACTGTTGCTTCAAGAGCAACAATGAGTGGTGGAAATGCAATTATTGATGCTGCAAAACAACTAAACACACGGCTTTATAAAGTTGCATCCGGTATTCTCGGCGTGTCTGAAGACTCTGTTAACTGTGTAAACGCTGTTTTCAGTTCATCAGCATCCCCCAAAACTGTTTCATGGAAAGAAGTGGTTGAAAAACTTTATCTGGAAAAAATCAATCCGGCAGCAATCGGGTGGTACCGTAGTGAAGACAGACAATATGATCCTGAAACAGGTCAGGGAAGAGCTTATGCTTACTACACATTTGGTGGCCATGTTGTAAGAGTACGTGTTGACACTGATACCGGAGCTGTGGATGTTCTTGAAACCACAGCAGTTCACGATGTTGGACAGATTGTTCATCGTGTAGCCATAGAAGGTCAGGTTCATGGTGGAACAGTTCAGGGTCTCGGTTGGGCTTTGATGGAGGATTTCAAACTTAAAAACGGGAAAATGCTTAATGCAGGATTCACTGACTACAGTATTCCAACAAGTATGGATGTTCCACCCATCATGAATATGGAATTCATTCAGGAACCTGAACCCCAAGGTCCCTTCGGCGCAAAAGGTGTTGGAGAACCCAGCTTCATAAGTGTTGGTGGTGCTGTTTTAAACGCAGTCAGTGATGCCATCGGCAGAGATGTCAATACTCTCCCTCTAACACCTGAAAAAATTATTGATATTCTGAATTCTTAATGCGGTCCGGACCGTTATCACCGGGGAGAACACAATGACAAAAGACCCTTCTTCGTTTGATGGTTATTTTGGTGGAGGTGAGGGCAGAAAAGTCACCGAGGGAAGTAAAGCTTCTTCTCTGGAGATTGCTGTTGTGGAGGACAGATATAAAACCGATACTGTCTCCCCCGTGCAGGATAATGTAAGTATTCCGCTGGCAAACAAATCATCCGAAGTGGTTGAATTTCAGAATTCTTCAGTTCAACCATCCCCGGGAATTGCACTTACCCATGATCATCAACAAATTGCATTAGCCGGAAATTCCGGAAATAATGAGGAAAAAATCCAGGCTCATACAGTGGAAAACGATCCTGATGAGGAAAAACGGAAAAATGAACTCCGGAATATGGTAGCCGGTAGTTTCAGTGCCAGAAAAAAATCCACATCCCTTGGTTCAATACTTTCACATTCCTTTTTCATGTATCTTTTAGTCGGTCTGGTAATAAGCAGTATAACCGGATTTGTAGCAGGATACATCTACTCTTCCAGTGCACTTAAAAATCAGGTTACTGAGATTGTGAGTCAGAAAAAGATTATTTCAAACACTGCAGTAATGTTAAAGGATCAGAAGAGAATAGATGAACTGACTGCATCAGAAAAAAGCATAAGAGAATCCATAATGTTCAAAACAGCAATGTTATGGGCTGCTGTATCAGTTATTTCGTTCGGAATTTACCACAGAGTTATTAGAAGATAAGAATTTTCTTCCCCCATAAACTGCAGCTGTCATAAACAGCAAGATTCCCTGCATATATAAAAATTCTTCAAGAGAATCAATTATCAGAGTGGCTCGGCCGCCCTTGAAATAAAGTACAAGGACAAAAGGAAGCATACCACTTACAATAATACCGGTAATTTTCAAAAGAATTTTTATTGCAGAGAGGGAAAAAGAATAAGTCAGAAAGGCCAACTGAATACCGAGGTAATATTTAAAAAACGCTGTAAGTGTAACAAATGCCCAAAGTTTTTCAAATAGTTCAGGTAGCCATCGCACAGCAAATTTAAAATCAATACCGCAGGTTCTGAATCCAAAACCTGTAACTATAAGCATCATTGAAACAAGAATAAATGAACTGCTGACAATGGTACGTCGTGGAAGAGATTCTGATTTTTCCGCAAAATATCCCATGGTGAATGCAGTTAGAATAAAACCATAAAGTTGATAAAGACTTCCATATGAAAATTCATACATATATCCCAGTTCAACCCCGGTTATTACAATAAAAAATGGTAGAAACCATCGTGGGATTTTCATAAATATTCCATAAAACAGACCCCCTACAACAACCGGAAGAAGAGCGGCATAAAATAGTGGCGGGAATTTAATAAGTCCCCATCCTAAAACTGCTGTAACAGCCCATCCGAAGATCCAAACCAGTTTTTCCTTACCTGACCTGGAGTATTTTTGAGCAAGAGCGTAAAAAAGAATCAGAGAAACACTCAGTGACCATACCAGATTAATTAATCCGGATTTTCCCGGAACATAAGGAAAATAAAAAATTCTAAAATTCTCCACAAACATTGATATCTGCGTTGTCAGAAAAGCCACTGAAATAAAAATTATCAAACCCTCAAACAGATTCACTCGGTGGTTCTTCAAATAAAAAAGAATTCCTGAACTTATGATGGAAACTATGAGGAAAAATGGAATAGCCCTTATGATTCCATAATGATAGAGCGCACTGTAATGAAAAACAAATCCCATAAGGGAACTTATTGCAGCTCCTGTTAAGAAGTTCTCAATGTTGGATTTTCCAGGTCTTAAAGTTTTAACTATAAAAAATGATAAAAGTATTTCAAAAACATAAAATCCATAAATCCAGTAGATTCGGATTTCATGGATAGCAATATCCACAGTCGTGTAAAATGCCCCCTTTAAAATCATAAAAACTGTAATAAGTACTGATAAACCCAGATATAGTAGTTTTTTTTCTGTTTTAAAATTCTTTATCAGACTGATAAAAATCAGAATAAATGACACCAGTGGCATTGTGCGGATAAAACCTGAAAGCATAAATCCTGAAAACAGAATAAACGAAGAGAGAACCAGCCAAAGTGGCATTGTAAAATCCATTTTACCAAGATACAGCCAAATAAGAATTACTGTGGTTACCACAAAGAAAATCATCAGGGTTATATCTGATGCACTAAACTTGACTTTTGTTGAATTTTTATCTCTTTTCAGTTGTTTAAGAGCTTCATCTCCATATTTAGATGAAGCATTTTCAGTAATTGCATCCCAGTAAAATTCTCCCTGATAATCAGGATGAAAATGAAGATTGTAGAGAGTGGAGAGAAAAAATCCATGGGATAGAATATTTATATCCTGTTTGTGATTTTTCCTGAATTTTCTTCCTCTGTACAGATAAAAGGTTGGTGTATCTGTATTGTAAGTATGTTTTCCTTTGTCATCTATACCATGATCCCCAAATACCAGCAGCGTATCTTCGGGTCTGAGTTGAGCTGTCACAAGTTTCAGAAGATCATCAGTTTCCCTGAGTGAATTCAGGTAAGGAGCAGTAACAGTTCCATGAGCCTGACCCAAATCATGAGGACCTAAAAGATGAACAATACTTACGGTATTTCCTTTTTCATTAAAATATTCAATGGATTTTTCAACGAGCTCCTTCATTTTACTGCCTTTTTTATAAACATGACTTCTTGTAAGAGCATCCTTATAAAGGGCAGGAATAACATAATCACTTACTGCACTTATTTTGTAACCTGCATTGGCCATTAGAAAAAACCAGTTGCCTTTATGCTGACTTTTTCTCGGATGGAAATCTTCACTGAAACTCAGAAGAGAACTACGATCTCTTCCGCTGAATGCACTTTCAACACAGTGTACAGTCATGTTTGAAAGACATGGAGTAACCTTTCCCCAGGTGCTTTCCTTCAACAAACTGCTGAGATACGGCATTTTATCGTGGGCTATCGCATAATCATACCTCAGGCAGTCTATGAAATAAATGAAGAGCCTGCCATTTTCCTTTTCATGATTTTGTGCAATATCCTTCTGTATATTTTCACTTTTTTCAATATAAGGATGAACAGGAAGTTTACGGTTTCTCAGACCAGAATCCATAAACAGTGCTGCACTGAGGGTCAGCATAAGTGTAATCAGAATCAGTACATTCAGAGAAGAAACTTCTTTTTTTAAAAACCCGGAGATACTTTTCATGAATATTAATTATTCCGCCTGAAAACATAAATTACTAAGATTCCTTAGTGTTTTACAGGACCTAAGATTAAAAATGCAAAACACATTAAAACTGTGCCCCTTATATTACACGTGGAGATTTTTCCAAAGAAAAAACTAATTCACTCAGTATCAATTCCAGTCCTCAATGCAATTATATGTTTGCAGATATTTCCAGATGAAAAATCCATACAGTCACAGGAATTTTCTGTGACAACATGATTATCTTGGCCCCCCGAAATTTCATATTCTCCATTGCCGATTTTTCTCACAGTTAGGTTCATTGATCTTATAATCCTCGCTGTATCGTAGCCATCAAGAATTTTCACACTTTTATAATTCTGAAATAATTTCCCGGATAAAAATATTTCTTCATAAATACTGTCCGTGGATTTTAATATTTCCCATTGAGACTCTTTTTCTGCTTCGGTGAATTTTCTGAATTTTCTGAGGGAAACAGTTCCTGATGAAATTACCAGTGAATCTCTAAGTGAAAATCCCTCCGCCATGTAATATGCACAGTTGAGTGTTTTTTCCGGAATACTGATTTTTGTCTTCAGATAGTTGAAAATCATCCTGGTTACACTTCGTACAGTACTGAGTGTATGTTTTATGTCGTCCTTTGAATATATATCGGAATATTCCCCAAAGATAAAATTTAGGCACAGTATTCCTTTCAGGTACAGAGTGTTTTTTGATAATTCATCCCCCATCATACTTCTGATGTCATCACTGAAATTAAATTTTATCGGAAAACTGAGATTTAAATTCTTTGTTTCTGATACAAAACCACAGCTTAAAACAAGCAGATCAAATGGGGTAAAGGGGTTCGAAATCAGACTGTGGCATATTCCGGAAAAGACATAGGGATTCACATTAAGCCTGAGAACAAATGCGCCCAGATCACAGATATAATATCTGCCGTCTTTTTGAGTTATCAGATCATGTTTCTTCAGATCAAAAAGAATTTTCTCTATATCCACATCAATGCCACTTTGCATAGAGTAACTTTTCTCGTATACCCTTTTTATTTCATTTATCCTACGCCCTAACCCGGCGTAGATAACAGATAATGTAAATCTTGTTACATCCAGTCTGGAAACCAGATCCTCAAAAGGGGCATTGAAACGGTGTTTCACCGAATTTTCACGGGGAGTATATAAAATTATACTCCTGCCTTTGTCGTCAAAATTCATTCTTCCTGCTCTACCGCATTTCTGATGAAGAGCTCTGTAGTCAGTTTTTTTCCCATTGGTGGAAATATCATAAATAATCACCTGTTTCACCGGAAGATTCAATCCACTCTCAAGGGTTGGAGTACATACCAAAACATCAGTTGTCTTATTTTTAAACTCTTCTTCAACTTTTCCACGGACTTCATAACCAAGACCGGCATGATGACAAAGTGCATTGATTCCATCTTTTCTTAACTGTGAGGCTATATTTTCACTTTTCTTTCTGGAATTAACAAAGACAAGGGTTGATGATTCAATAATTTTTACAACACTTTGATACTTATCTTCTTCATCTGTCTGAATAAAATTTACCTCAAGGGGAACGGTGCGAAGACTGTGTACAATTCTTACAGCATGAAGCCATGATGTGAGTTTTCTTTCCCTTCCAAGAGTTGCACTCATGGCAATTACACTGGTAAAAGGATTTATAATTCTCAGGAAAAGAATACAGGTTTCCAGAGTACCTCCCCTCAAATCATTATCAATCATATGGATTTCATCAAAAATACACACCCTTATTTTCGATAGTAAATTATAGAACCTTTTCCAGTTGAGAAGATAAGCAAACAGCTTTTCCCATGTCATTATGAATATTCCGCTCTTGCCCCATTTTTTCCCCTGCTTTAATCCTCCAATATTAAGTCCAATACAGGAATTTTCTTTTTTCCATTTTTCGTAAAGTTCAATTGCCAGACTTCTTAAGGGAACCGTGTATATATAAATTCCACCTTCATTTTCATAAAGCTCAACGAGTCTTTTCATCGAAGCATGTGTTTTTCCGCTACCGGTGGGAGAACTGAAAACACAGTTTACACCGGTTTCAAAAATGCGGTATCCCCTGAAAACTTCTTCCGGATTTGAAAAAAACATCAGAACTTCAGTGCAATAACCAGATGAATATTAAAAGCATCATGACTTCCCTTGCTGAATGTATAATCCGTTTTCATATAATTCAGCCCCAGACCTGTAAAAAGAGCCTTTCTTTTATAAAAGATATTTCCGTAGATTATAGTGTTCTTCAATCTTGATGAAGTATATAAATCATCCTCATCAACGAAGTTTACACCATAACCACCCACCATTCCGACACCCCAAGGACTCTCAATAGTTAAATCTCCAAAATAACCCATGCTTTTAATTGGACTTATGTCAGTTAAGAGATTGGATGAATCCCTCACAATATCATAATTCTGCAAAATTCCACCCCAGTAGGAGGCTATACTCTGACCATAGTGATACTCTCCAACTCCTTTGAAATTCCATTTTCGGAAACTCCAGTTTAACTGCATATCAACTGCACCAAACCATGAAGGAATTTCATCCTTTCCGAGATCACGTAATATCGCTACATCCTCATCCGAGAAAAGAACTGAACCATCGGAATTCATAGCAGCTTTAAGATCCAGCTTCTGATATGAACCACTTATGCCAATTGTGGACCATTTACCTTCCCCCAAAAGAAAATTCAGTGCCAACCGGCTCTGAACAACGGGAATGGAACTGAATTCACCAACACCACCATCTCTCAGCATCGTGTTTTTCGGTCCGTCACCGCCCATTGAGTTACCAGCACTTAACGCACCTTCAATATTCATTATTTTTGATAATCTGAACTTGTACAATCCCTTTATCTGAGGATATCTCATCCATAAATTTCCCTGTCCCCAGAGATTGAAAGGATCAAGTGTTGAGGAAAACTGTGGTGCTGCAACCATCCAGTCATTTCCCGCATGAACAGTCATTCCACCATAAACAAACTCAGCATAAGCAAGTCTCATCCTGGGCATAGGCTGCCTTATACTTGTACCACTCGAGGGTAGATTGCCGTAAAAATCCACTTCAAAAACCGCTTTGTTTTTTACACCCTCAAAAAGATCCGGTGCATCAATTTTCATGGTTATTCTGCTTGTTCTTGCAGTGAAACCCAATGCACTTCCCCTGTCATTCTCAGGTGTTTTAACATAAAGAGGACTGTCAAGATGAAACAATTCATTTGATGACCATCTGGTATCAAGCCACACAAACCCACTCCATGAAATTTTGAAATCACTCTCTTTCTTTTCAACTGTATTCTTCTTTACAGACTTTACTGCATCCACAAAGGGAACCACTATATCAACATCCCCTGAATCCTTCATTACACCAGTTGATTTAACCTGTGGTTTTGTATTCTGACCTGAAAACGACACCAGCAACATCAGAGACGTTAATAAATACATGAAATTAAACCTCCAGTTCCTTTATGATTCGGAAACAGATTAGCGTTTTTCAGAATATTTTAATAATAAAATCCAAGGGAAAGGAAAAGAAAAATCAGGATTCAAACTTTTTGCCTATTTTTGCTAGATCAACTCCTGTTGCCGCTTTGATTTCCTCAACGAGCCTGGCACTTTTCTGGCCTGTTCCAGTATCACTTCCCGGAAGATATGTAATTCTGTCGATCTGAACATTATGAAGAACCTCAAGAATATTAGGTAGGATTGAATCAAGTTTCTGTAAAACAAATATCTCTCTGCCCGCAGCTCCTGATTCTTTCCAGGTGTGTACAATTGCCCTTAAAGCATTTGCTTTTGCTCTACCCTCTTCAATCTGATGAGCTACACTACCTTCAGCTTTCGCCATATCTGCATTTGTACTTGCCAAAGCAGGTTTGACGATGTCAGCTTCCAACTGATGTTTCATCTGTTCATATCTAGCTTCCTGTAAAACAAGCTCAGCTTCTGCTCTGGCAACCATCGCTGCAATTTTACCTTTTTCTTCAGCTATAACCGCTTCTCTTTTTGTTATTGCATCCTTGAATCTCTTTGCAAACTCAGCTTCTGCAGTTTTGCGGTTAACCTTAATTTTGAGAAGCTCCTTTTCTTTTCTGTTTGTAGCATCTCTAACAGCAGCTTCTGCCCAGTTCTTCGCTGTTGCTATACGGGCATCTCTTTTTACTTCACTAGTTCTGATCCGCCCTATACTGTCAAGATACTGAACCTTGTCGGAAACATTCTGGATTTTAAGAGTATCAAGCATCAGACCCAGCCTTGCCAAATCCTCATCAGCTTCTTTCTGAAGACCCTTAAGAAATGCAATTCTGTCTTCATTAACCTGTTCGGGAGTCATAGTGGCTAAAACACCACGAAGATTTCCTTCAAGGGTTTCCTGTGCAATTCTAATTATTTCAGCTCTGGGTTTACCAAGAAATCTTTCGATTGCATTTCTGATTGTTGGTTCCTCACCTGCTATTTTTACGTTGGCAACACCGTGAACACTGAGAGGAATTGCTCCCTTTGCAAATGCCTCTTCCACACGAACTTCAATTATCATATTTGTGAGATCCATGGAATCAACTGTTTCAAAAAGTGGCCATCTGAAACCTCTGCCGCCCTTGATTATGCGGTATCCAATACGATCCCTTGACTCACTTCCATCACTCATTCTGTATCTAATCCATCTATAACGCCCTGAAAATACAAGGACCTTATTGGGTGGACAAATATGGATGACGTTTCTTATGATTACAATGCTCAAAAGCACGATTATTGCAATAACTCCGCCTAAAAATGTAAACATATCAATTCCTCCCTCAAATCCTTGGCCTTGAAATATTACTACCTGATGGACTGAGTGCCCCTGGTACATCAATTCCGGTGATCTTCTTGATTTCCTGCAGCACCGCTGTAATCATCGCAGGATAAGCCTGAACATGGCTCTGAATAGTCTCACCATCACCTGTATCAAGCATATTAACTTCACCCATCTGAACAGTTTTAACACTTTCAACCACCTGATTCAGAATGGATTCTATCTGCTGAAGTATGTAGATATCCTTTGCAATCGGTCCTGCCTCTTTCCAGACTTCATTTGTCATCTGAAGAACCTTGGCAGTTGCTTCACCTCGTTTTTGTGTATAAATAGCTTCACCGACAGCAAGAATTTCACTGGCTTTTTTCTGAATTTCTGCAGGAAGCACTTCTTCAACTTCACGTCTTTTTCCTTCAAGCTCTGTTCTGATACGCTGGAGCTGCTGTTCAGCCTCAGCCCTGGCCTGGAAAGCACTCACTTTGGTTCTTTCCTCTTCTGAAGTGACTTTTGCCAGTTCGTTATTAACAAAAGCATCAAGTTCATTCTGAGCCTGCCTCACCACCATATCTGTTTCTTCATTGGTGGCTTTTGCAATACCCTTTGCCTCTTCTTCAACGTTTTTTGCAAGTTTATTAGCATCGGATTCAGCCACATTTGCAAGCTTCTTGATTTCCTCAATTCTCTTTTTACCAACACTGATAAGATATTCCTCATTATCAGAAATGGACTGAATATTAAAGGTATCAAGATGAAGTCCCAGTTTCATGAAATCCGGCACAACATCCTTTTCAACACCAGTACTAAAGGAATTTCTTTCCTCGTTTATCTCCTCAGGCGTCATAGTTGCCAAAACACCGCGAAGATGTCCTTCAAGTGTTTCCTTTGCAACATGGGCAATCTGTTCCTTACTCTGACCGAGAAAATGCTCAATGGCCGCATCCATGATGTTTGGTCTGGAACTGATTTTTATATTTGCCACAGCGGTAACATCAATTGGAATACCACCCTTTGAATAAGCTTTTGTAACACTCACACTTACTGGGATTTCTGTAAGATCCATTCTCGCAACTTCTTCAATGATGGGGAAGCGGAATGCCCAGCCACCAATAACATACCGGTAACCTTTAACAACTCCATCAGGCCCTCTGTGACTGCGCCCTGAGAAAATAAGGACTTCGTTTGGCTTCCCTATATAGAAGAAGTAGCTGATAACAATCCGGAGGAGAATATAAATTCCAACTCCTGCCCCCAATCCATAAAAAAATGGCTGTAATCCCGTCATTGTCTAATTCCTTTCATTTTTCAGAAATATTCTTCGATGTACTAATCACTTTTACTTTATTATCCTCAACTTTTACAACAGTTGCTTCATCACCAATTTCAAACTCTGCATCATCAGAAATTGCTATCCTGTCTAAAATTTGTCCCTTGATAACCAGTCTGATTTTGCCATTATCCCCCGGTGAAAGGGGCACAATTATTTTTCCGGTTCTTCCAAGCATATCACTGCTGCTGACTTCACTTGAAACATTTCCTCTGCTCATAACCCTGAATAGATAACTGATACTGAAGCCCGCAGTGAGACCCATCCCAAGAGCAATCAGGAATGTTACAATTCCAGGTCCGTGGATATAAGTCATTCCAACCCCTGTCAATCCGAAAAAGGCAATGAAAAAACTCCAGAATCTTATACTGAACACCAAAAAGAGAATATCCAGTATTCCAGGATGAGAAACATCTCCGTGATCCACATGAATATGATCCAGATCAGCGGTGTCAGTGTCTAAATCATGGCCGGAAATATCATGATCCATACTTCCATCGTGATCATGATCTGCTCCCATAAAAGTGGTCAGGACAAGAAAAACTCCACCAAAACCGAAGGCAACCCAATATAAATTAATCATTTCAGACTCCTGAAAAAACCCTTTGGATGAATGTGTTACTACCCGAGAGGTACAATACTCCCATTCAGCATACAAATAAAGAGGATTTTCAATAAAGATTTCAAAATATAGAGGATTTTAAGGGTGATCCTGACGATTGCGGCTCAGAAAAGTTTTCCCTAAAAAGTAAAAAACATAGAATAATACCATAATCATGGCAGTTCCTGAACTCAGAAATGTACTCTGATTGGACATTGAACATCCTGCGAGATCATCATTCAGGCCTTCGGGATCCATTTTAACCTGCATACATGGGTAAAAAGTGGAGCAGTAAATGTCGTCACAGTCTGTATAGCCATCCCCATCATCATCAGAACCATTGTCACAAATCTCCAGCTCGACTGGCAAATCACAAAAATCACTCAGTCTGCAATCGGCATCATCACAGTCAACTGCTCCATCAAAATCATCGTCAGCATCGTTGTAACACCTCTCATACCAGGTATGAGTACATCCGCATTTAGTATCCATATTGAAAACACCTGAGTATTATTTTATTCATAATAATTATTATTGGTATATTAAGCATAAAATATCAAAAACTTATATCCTTATTTTCAGAATAACAAAACTATTGACTTCCATAGACTGTTAGATATATCTTACAACTGCGTTTTGTAAAGGAGTTTCTAGTGCTTTATGTTTTACTGATTGGTATTTTATTCTCTGAAGTACCAAATAAAAACTGTCCTGATAAAGACTCAGGGTGCAATCATAATAAAAGTTCAATTCCTCCTAAAAAAGAGGAACTGAAAAATCTGAAGAAGAAAATAGTTCATCCTGTCCTGAAAAAGTACTTTGCTCCTGAATATCCCCCTACTGAATACAGAAATAATGTTGAAAGCACGGTACTTCTTTATCTTACAATTGGTAAGGATGGAAAAGTAATATCCGTTGAAATAGGCAAATCGGGAGGTATAAATTTTGATAAATCCGCTATAACGGCGGCAAAAAAATTCGAGTTTTCACCTGCGTCAATCCAGAATATCCCGGTTGTTGTAAAAATCCCTGTCAAAATTCCCTTCAAAATTAGTGTCAAAAAGAAAAAAAAATCCGAACCGGTAAAGGACTCAGCAAAACAAAATAAGAAAAACGGTGAAAATGAAAATAAAACAGAAGTTCTCCGGAAAAACCAACCGGAAAAAATACCTGAACCAGTTAAAATAGTTGATAATAATAAGGATAAATCACCTGGTAAACCTTCGAAACAGAACCCGAAAATTAAACCTGTTGAGCCCGTAAAGAAAAAACTCCCTGAGTTAAAGGCGGGAAAAAACCCTGTTCCGGTAAAAATTATTGATAAAAAAGAACCTAAGTTAAGGAAAAAAACTGCTTCAGCTGCAAAAAAGATAAAACAAAAACTCCTTGTTGACGATTCAAATGATGACACAGTGGTAGTTACAGGAACTCTTAGTGCAAGGAAAATCAAGGATGTTCCAGTTAAAACAGAAGTAATTTCATCCAAACAGATCACAAGAAAAGGAGCAGTAAATCTTACAACTGCTCTGGATATGGAACCGGGTGTAAGTGTTGATAATGGCTGCAGTATCTGTGGGGCCACATCCATCAGACTCAGTGGTCTTCCTGGAAGGTATACTCTTTACACTATTGATGGAATGCCACTTTATTCCAGTCTGGGTTCCACATATGGTCTAGCTGGTATTCCCGCTGCTTCGATAGGAAAAATTGAAATAGTCAAAGGGGCTTCTAGTGTACTTTATGGAACAGACGCAATTGGAGGAATTGTAAATGTAATCACAAAAAAACCATCCAAAAGAATCACCTCTGTGGAATTCAGACTGGGTACATATGATGAATACTATCTTAGTGCAGTATCCACCGGATTTAAAAATGATGTTATTATAAACGGCGACTGGTTCGGCATATTGAGTTATGCAAGTTTCGAAAATACCGGAAAAGTTGATCGTGATGGAGATGGTGTTACAGAAAAAGCCTGGATGCAGAGATCAAGTGCAGGATTGGCATTTCATTATACACCTATTGAATCTCTTGAATTAAAATTCCGTTCCGGAATCCTGAATGAAACAAGACAGGGTGGTGGAACATCTGATTTTCTTGGTGTTATCACCGATTATGATCCATCCACATCATATGGAATGAGAAGCATCAGTGAATCAATAATGTCCCGAAGAATTGAAAATGCCTTCACTCTGACCTACAATCGAAATCAGTTTGCTGCCGGACTTAAATCAGCATTTGTGTATCACTTCCAGGATAGTGATTACGAAGGTGAGTATTACCGCGCTGTGCAGAATCTGTTTTATTTCAACCCGTTCTTTATTATGAAACCCTCATCATGGTATTCTGTCACAGGGGGAGGAAGTTTCAGGCTGGAAAATCTTGAAGAAAATCTGGCAAATGCTGATTACAGTCATAAACTTACAGGATTTTTTCTCGAAGGATCCCTTAAAAATAAAAATTCATTTGAATTCCTGCATGGAATTCGTTTCGATTACCATAACACCTACGGTAAAGTTATAACCCCAAGAATAGCCCTAAAGTATGAGATATTCAAAGATGTGAATATAAGAACGAGTACCGGAACAGCTTTCAGAGCACCAACCACCTTTTATGAATACAGTCACGGTGTTCATCCCGGCGGATATACTGTTGAAATGGCTGCAGATAATCCTGAAACATCAAAGGGTGTAAACGCAAGCGTTGTTATCTCCAGAATCCGTAACTGGACCTTTACAGTTGAAGGAGCCTATAACAGGGTGGAAAATGCAATTGCCATGGAATCTCTTAATGATGGAGCACTTTTAAGAGTATTCAATGTTGATACACCTCTTGAAGTTGTGAGTTTTGAAGCCCAGATTCAGGGTAAACCTTTTTCTTTCATGAAAATTCAGGCGGGGTACGGTCATTACAACTATAAGGATCCGTCAAATGTAAATCAGAGTGCTCCTCCATCTCAGCAATTCACCCTTGGTGTTTTTCTTAAAAAGGGACCTTTTGCTCTTAATTTCACCTCAAAGCTTCTGGCACCGGTTGATCTCAGAAAAGTCTATGGATATGCCTACAATCCTGTTCAGGGAATATCTGCTGATCAACTCCTCGATCCCACTATCGGAGCTGACACATCTTCCCCAAAGCTTTCGAAATCACCATGGTGGGGAACCGGAAATATCGTTTTAGAATATAACTTCAGCAAAAAGGGAACTTTCTATTTCGGAATTAATAATATTCTGGATTATCATCAGAGTGATATTGAAGGCCCGCTAATGTTTCCTTCTTCAACAGGCGCTGCAGGTGGAGCCCCCACCCCACTGGATGTGGTTTATATATGGGGACCTCTGGAGGGTCGCTGTTTTTACAGTGGTATCAGGTTATCTATATAACCTCCATCGCCTATATCGACTCACTTCACTGAAGTGTTTTTTGGAAAAAAGCTGGACCAGTAATCAAGAATAGGTAAAAAAAGTGGAAGATTCAGGTGTACGATCTCATATAAAGTACCATTCTGAATTGGAATTTCATCTGTAAAATCAACACCACAGAGTAGTTCATTGAGATACTCCGTTAAAAGATGAATTCTGTCACTGACTCTACCCCGCGGATCATCTGAAAAAGGAATCCTCAGATTTATTTCCTTATCATCCTGTTTCAGTGTGCAGTAAAGATATATATTTTTTCTGAACAGTCCCTGATTCTGAACAAGAGTACATTCAAAACTGTGTTCACTGGAAAGATCTATAAGTATTTCTCCAGACTTATCTGATAATTTAAGAATGGAGTTGTTACAGTGCAGTCTGGAATCAGCAACAGTATATTTACCTTTCAGTGCCACGATGATGAAATAACCAGCCACAAAAATCACAGGTAAAAAAGCGAAAGCACCTATTTGGGTCAAACCCACCATATATACTGAAAAAGCTATTGAAAAAATCAGCCCGATCACAAGTAATATCAGATAAACCTTTTCACAGATCTGGCACTTTTTCTGCAGATTTAAAATAGAATTAATATTTCTCGGCATATAAAATTCCCGAAAGTATTGAATCAGGCTGCAGGAATAAGGATTTTCTCACTGAATCAGAATCCTCTGGGAAAGCCATGTTAATCCGGGAACATACGGATCAGTTCCCTCAATCACATCAGCATCCTCTCCAAAATAGTTCTTATCAATCAACACTGTGTGAATAACACATTCACCGCTCACATCTGCCTTAAGCTCCATCTCCAGCGCCTCACATCCCGCAGTTTCAGGATCACCTGTAGAAGAACAGACAATACTTTCTCTCCAGGGATCAATAGTGCCACATGTTGTAAAAAATGAAACCTGTAGTCTCAAAGTATTTTCCACATCAGGAATAAACTCATCAACTGTGGAAAGATCAAAATCAACATGAAAAACAGCTTTACCACCTGAAATTGTATAAATACCTGTGGGATCTGCTGTTTCTTCTCCGAAAACAAGTCCGTTTATTTCCGGATTTCGATTGGTTATAACACCGGGATTATAAACAATCCTTTTCCCTGAAAGAAGACATTTTGAATCAGGTATCATTTCCCTCCATGCAGAGTCGCATTCGGTTAAAGGATCCCCCTGATCGGATGCAATCATCATGGCATAAAAATACTGAGTGGTAGTGGATGCAGAAAACCATAAAATGTCAGGAACTGTGTATGAAGGCTCTTTTTCATGGGAAAGTATACACAATCTGTCATCCGGATTGACTCCACAATCATCCACCTGTCCATTCTGTTCTTCAAGCATATCAATTATACATGTACTGAGATTATCTGTTTTGTCTTTTTTATCAGGAAGACAGATAAACCAGAGATAATTTTCATCCCCCTGTGGCCAGTGAACAAGTGGAGTAATAAGAGTCTCATCCCCAATACCAACCTCAGGAGGTTCAGTTTTGATTGCCAGAATCTGGTTTTCATTTCCCAGTTCACCGGCATCAGGGAAATCCTCAGAACAGCCGAATGTAAATAAAATGGTTATAACTGTAAATATTAGTGCTGTTTTCATTTTACACCTCAGAATGAACCCTTTATTCCAATTGATGGAACTATGGGAAGACCCGCTACTGTAGTTCTTTGGGTGTAGTTAAAGTTATATGTTAGAAATTCGCTTACCTGATAGTTATAGACATTCTGTATATCAAGATACACAGTCAGTGACCAGGTATTAAACTTGAATTTTTTATCAATTCTGAAATCAAGCTGGTGGAAAAGAGGCATTCTCTCTGAATAAGGCTTACCTTCCACCCCGATGTATCTTCCGGTATCAGCATCATAGATACCGCCAACAATTGGAGTTATGGGTATCCCTGTGGATAGCCGGAACCTGAATCCAACCTGCCATCCACCATTCCATATACCGGAAAATATTGCTGTAAGAATATGAGTCTGATCAAAGCCGAAAAGCTTCCATCCTTCTTCATCATTATCCTTTCTCTCTGATCTCAGAAGAGTATAACTCAGCCATCCGAAACATTTCTGCATTCCCCAGATAGGGGGACAAGTGGTGGACGTCTGTTTCTTGAATAAAAACTCACCACCATATACTCTTCCAATCCCTTTATTAACCATATAATCAGTAACAACAGAGTTATCGCCCTGAGTTATATTGGGATTTTCAACAATGAGATTCCACATATTCTTATAAAAACCAGTCATCTCCAGAGTCATTGATGGCATTATCTTCCAGAAAAATCCCAGACTTGCGTGAACACTGTTCTCCTGTTTCAGATCAGGATTTCCGAAAATTTCCGGGGATAACTGATAAAGTTCAGGTTCCTGATGAAAAATTCCAATACCTGCGTTGATGAAGAGAGTATCCTTTTTTGCTTCTACTTTTGCGGTGATTCTGGGATCTGCAACAACATATCTGGATGTTTCAGTCTTAAGAAAATCTGTTCTTATCCCTGGAATGAGAGTTAATCTGCTGAATGGTTTCCAGGTAGCCTCCATCCATAAAGCCTGATTCAGAAGATAATCCTTAACGTTGAATCCTGTCTGTCCGGTGGGATTATCATCAGTAACTGCAGCCCTGTTTTCAAAGGTAAGGGTGACATCAGCATCAGTGAATTCGCCATCCATACCCACAGTAAGTTTTAAGTCCTTTGTAAAAGTCCTGGTATACTCACTCCTCCAGTTGAGTCTGTAGTAATTCAGATTAAAATTAAACTCATCTACACCAAAAGTGAGATCATTGATTCCAGCTCCAAAGCTGCCCTTGAAGTAATTCTTACCATCACGTTTGGAATATATGGCGATAGCCTTCTGAAAATTTGTAATGTAGGGTGTTGAATCATCTTCAAGTAAAAAGAGTCTGTCATCACTTCCAAACACCATGAACTTGAAATTACCCCCAAACAGCGGATAACTTAAAATTCCCTGATAGTCATAATAAACCGGTGCTATCCCAACTTCCGGTATCAGTCTTAAAATACTGTCTATCCAGCTTCTCCTGACACTGATGGCAAAAGATCCATCTCCTATGGGACCTTCCACAAGAGCTCCGGCATCCCAGATGTCAAGATCGATATAACCATGAAACCCGTCTTTTTTTGGATTTCGTGTATAAACATCAATTATACCACCTGTTGCCCTGCCATATCTCACACTGAAATTTCCCGGAATGAAATCGATTTTTTTGAGCAAATCACTGTTATAAACAGAAGTCAAACCAAGAAAATGAAATAATTGTGGAATTTCATGTCCTTCAAAAAACACTCTGGTATCACCAGGGGCACTTCCGCGAACAACAATCAACCCAAGATTGAAAGGAGATCTGGCAACCCCCGGCATGTTCTGAATAGCTCTGATTGCATCTCCCTGGGTCCCGGGAATTGTCTGTACTTCACTCAGTTCCAGAGAATATCTTGCAACTTCCTTTTTGTCAGCCTTACCTGTTACAATAATTGAGTAATCATCCTTTGTTGAACGCTCAACATAGAGATTGACCCTGGCTTTTGAGGATGGAAGAATCAGAACATTATCGTTTAGGGTTTTAAAACCCTCTATTATGACTTCAATAAAATAGTTACCCGGCGGAACATTTTTAAAACCGAAAAAACCCTTGTTATCCGAATAAACCACATCCTGTGGATTTTCAAGGCGACTTCCATCAGATTTGACTTGCCATAATCTTACCTGAGCATTCTTCAAACGGAATCGGCGGCCTTTTTCCCATAATCTGCCGCTCAGTTCACTGTTTTCATTTTTCTTTTCAGGCGGTTTCCTTACTGTTGAAGTAGTTTTACCGTCAATAGCCGGATTTTTTGAATTCTGATCAGGCTTTTTATCCTGTGTTTTACCGGGATCCGTCTTTTTGCCATCAACCTTCACTGCATTTTTATCATCCGGTTTTTTAACCGGTTGTGTATCCGATTTTCTAAGTTTAAAAGGATAGGCAAGAGGAATCTTTACGGGGATAGCCTTGCCATCAATTGATGCAGGAGTAAAAAGAAATTTCATAACAGCTTCTTTGGCGGCTTCGTCCAGATCACTTCCGGCAGATTTCTTAACTTCAACTCCAATAACTTTTCCTGTTTCGTCAATTGAAACAGTAAGAAGAACAGTCCCCTCCCTGTTTTCCTTTACAGCTTTTTCAGGGTATTTGGCGGCTATATATTTGAGAAGTTTTGGATAAATAACTCTTTTCTTGAGTTTTTCAATCTCCTCTTTTGTGGGTTTTTTAGATGGTTTTTTTGTTTGAGACTGAACTCCAAAAGACTGAATTAATATAAAAACAAATAAATAATAGTAATATTTCATAACTTTCCCGGTCAGGTTAAACCCAGACTAAACGAATATAACAATTACAAACGGAAACGCAATCGAGCTTCTTAATTATAGTATTCGAATTCCATAATTTTACAAATACTTTCTTCCAATTTTTTCATTAAATTTTACAATGTATTTTTTACTGTAGTAACAGTGCTGAAAAAAGGAGAACAGATGCTACCCATAACACTGGCCATAATATCTTCACTCTATTCCATTAATCCTGAAAAGCCCAATCTTTTTCAGCCAGGTACATCATTAACTGTTGAACTGGGATGGCAAAGTGGTGGTCAGCATACACCTGATGGAGTCAGACTAAGTATTGGAATTCTCACGGGACTGAAGGGTACAACCAACTGGGCCTATGACATCAGTTATGTCAGTGGTGATGATGAATGCCATAATGGTTACTGCTACGAAGACTGGGGACTGACTGTTTCAGGAGGTCTTAACAGGTATTTTTTCATAACTCCGGACAGACGACTCTATGCAGTATTCACAGGTGGTATTTTTGCCGGAATAAGCCATTTTGAAAATGGATACTGGTATAATGATGAATGGGATGATGATGATACAGCCCTTGTTTCCGGAATTTTCGGAAAAGCAAGCATTCTGTTCAATCTGGATCCGATTTCCGTTGGTCTGGGGTTGTTTGCAGGTATAGGACCTTCCTTTGGTACCGAAAGCGGACTTGAAATATATTTCCCGATTGGAATGCATTTTACTCTGCACTGGTCTTTTTAAACCCACCTGATACACGGTTTTGATCTTGGTAAATCCCTGTAATACTTAACATCAGGATAACCCAGAGCAATGCAGGAATAGATCCTATGATCTGAAGGAATCCTCACATGTTTTCTGACTATTGATTCTGCAGCAACAGCATATCCAACACTGCAACTTCCAATCCCCGCACTGTGAGCATAAAGCATAAGATAGTCTGCAGCATGAGTACAGTTGTCTCTTCCAAAAATATTCCATCTGGGTGCATGAATAAAAATAAGGCATGGTGCTTGTCTAAAGACCGGATTTAACCCGTTTTTAACCCGTTTTCTCAGTGACAACAGGTCAGGTGCAACCTTTTCAAACTGGTCTGCGATATCCTTTTTGGCAAACCCCAGAATTTTTCTGGTCAATGGATTGAATTTTAGCATAAGTGTCTGATAATGTTCTGCTATATCTTTCTCCATTTCTGATATTTTTTCTGAATCTGTTATTACAGTGTATTCTCTTTCCTTATTATTGTATTCACTCGGAGCCATATGAGCTGTCTCTATCAGATGCCTGATAATCCTTGATTCCAGAGGTTTATCTGAAAAGGATCTTATGGATCTTCTTGTCTGCAAAAGATTTCTTGTATCCCTTGTGGAAAAATTGAATTTTTCAACCGGAAGCATTTCTTCCACTGAAAAAGCATAGTGAGTAAGTGCACTGTACTGACACACCGCAACACAATGACCGCAAAAAATACATAAATCCGCCCTCACATCGGAAGGATACCCTCCCTCTCCTATTTCAAAAACATTCTCAGGACAACTCTGTACACAGTGATAGCATTTCTTACATTTTTTTGATTCCAGGGTAATTACTCTGTTCATATACAACCTTTTAGACTGTCTTTTCCCTAATTGTCTGTTTTTCTTTTTCCACCATCAGAGTAACCAGTATTTGTTTCTCTTGATTTATTTCTCACAAACTCTCTGACATAATTATGAAAGATACTGGTGGAGTTGAATCTGCTGAGCCAGTATGTGTATTTATCATAAGGATTTATGTTGTTTTTTTCATCCTTAAGGCCATCCATTAATAAATACAACTGCAAATGTTCTGGTGTTTTAATCATAAACCCGTCTGAATTTTTTTCCATTTCAGCCATCAATCTGGTGAACTGATTGAAAAAATCATTCCTGAATACTCTGTCACTTACACAGTCACTGCAAAACCTCCCGGCTCTGATGGAACAGATTACACACATTGCGCTGAAAAATGCTGTATTTTTATCTCTCATGGACAACACTCTGGAACATTCATTTCTGGATATAAAATACCTGAGTTTCTGATCCCTTGTATAAAGGAAATGCTGACTAATTGGAATACTCCTGTGAAGCCTGACTTCCATTGCTCCATGATAACCTGAATATCTGCGAAAATAATATTTTTTTTCCAGTATTTTTGAACCTGCTAAAAGCAAATCGTCATCTTTTCCAGTTGCAAGAGAGTATTTAAATCTTAGAAGTTCTATCCATGGTTCATCATTTGACCAGAAATTATTTTTCATTATTCTTCCGACAGCATTTAAATAATTGAGATCAATAAGAAAATCCGCAAACTCTATTAGAAGATCACGCTGGTTCCGGAAACCGATCAGAACTTTATTCAGATAATCATCTGTAACAATTTTTTCCTGATATACTTTTAATAATATTAATAATTTCAATGCATGTATGTTTTTTGAATTCCAGGAGATTGCTTTATCAAGGTATTTTTCACCATCCCCTAAATTACCTTTTTCAAGTTCAATTTCTCCCTTCAGTGTAAAAACAGCTGAAGGATTGGAATTATTTTTCATGGCAATATTTATATATTTTTCAGATTCATCTCTGAAGCCAGCTCTGAAATTTGCTCTGGCGATTTCAAGAACAGCATTAAAATTATTATTGTCACGCCTGAGGAGAGATCTCATGCATTCTATACACCTGTTGTTCCTTTTTGATTTGCATAAAACCATACAATTTTCCATATGTGTGCTAATACTGAGTTCCCTGAGCTCCGGTTCAGGCCAAACTGCAATATGTGTAAGCAGTGTTATCGCATTAATCCATATGTGGCTGTATTTTTCAAAACTATTAAATATATCCATTATATCAGTTGCATATACTGGATTCTGAATACTGACCAGAGCCAAAAACATTTCAGAAATTACACTGCTCTCTATTTCCCTGCCACCCTTGAGAGCCTCAATTATTTTAATAGCACACTCACCTTCCTTCTGAATTGCACATACTCTGGTGGCCAGAATACGTATGTTTTTATCCACGTGATTCAGAGCATCAATAAGAACTCTGTTTATAGCCTCCCCCTTCATACTGGCAAGCTTACGTGAGTAAAGTTCCATCATTTCCTCTGAAACAAACTCCATTGTCGAAAAATCAGATATAATTGATTTGGCTCTGGGTAAATTATTAATATTTTCCCTGGTCTCTATTCTTGTCCTGGTCTGCATTTCAGTAAATCCTCTCCACCACCAGGTTGCAAGAACACCTGAAAAAACCAGAACAAGTAGAAAAATCGGTAGAAAATGTTTTCGTATTTTCTTCAGAACCAGCTCAATGGGTGAATATGTATATGCTTTTACAACTCCACCAGCCAGAAATTGTTTAATTTCCTTAGACATTTCCTTAACATTTTGATATCTATCCTGTTTTTTCCATGACATCGCCTTTAGCACAATGGATTCAAGTTCCCTTGGAACTCTTTTTTCAATTCGCTTTGGAGGTGTAATCATCCCGTTGACTACTTTTTTCAACACTTCCGAAGGCTTTTCCACAGTTGAAAAGACGGGCTTTCCACAAATCAATTCATAAAGCATTGCCCCAAGGGAATAAACATCACTGGCTTCATCAATTTCCTCCAGTTTTCCCATTGCCTGTTCAGGAGACATGTAAAGAGGAGTTCCTATGAGTGTTCCATCTGTGGTTTCATCAAGATTCTTTCTTAAACTGTCAGCATCAACCACCAGATCTTTTTTTCGGGGATCTTTTTCTCCTTTTATTTTGGCAAGACCCCAATCAAGAACAACTGTTTCCCCAAATTCCCCTATCATAATGTTTGCAGGTTTAATATCCCTGTGAATTACACCCTTTGAGTGTGCAAAAGCAATCGTATTGCATATCTGAATAAAGTTATGAAGCAGTTCGAGCCTTTTTACAAAATCCCGTTCATAAATCATCCGGTAAAGGGTTTTTCCCCTCACAAGTCTCATTATGTAACAGATTTTTCCATTTTGCTGTTTTCCTATTTCATAAACCGGTACAATCCCCGGATGTTCAAGAATTCCTGTGAGTCTGGCTTCATAAAGAAATCTCTGTTCACTCTCTTCGGATGGAATATAAGTATCCTCAGCATCATCCCTTGTGGGAATCAGAAGTTCTTTTATTGCAACCTTCCTCATAAGATTCTTATCAAGAGCCACCCATACTCTTCCTATACCACCCTTACCAAGCTCATTTCTGAAGTGATATCTTTCCGTATCAACATCAGGAAGAAGATTTTTGTCACCCTCTGAAAGTGCTCTGCCTGCTTCAGTACGTATTGTATCCTGAATCTGAGGTATATCAATTTCAACAGTTTCGACACCTGAATTGGCATCAATAAAGATCCTCATTCTTTTATGAGTTTTCTGAGTTTCTTTTTTCTGTTTTGCCATGGGAGGGATGATACCACATTAAAATATGGTTCTCAATATCACATATGGGAGGATTTAAAGAAGGTCAGACTAAATATCCGGAAGAATTACAGTATGAAAAAAGAAATAACCGTCCATTTGTGCGATCACATTAATCTCACCAGGACCACGGGGTATAAAATTGAAAGTTACGTGACCCTGATTATCTGATATACCTTCAATACGAAAATCACCCTCTTTAAAAAGTGAAACTTTTGCCCCTGACAAAGCCTCTCCTCCAGAATTTTTTACAATCAGCGACAGATCATTAATTCCCGGACCATAAACCACAGGAGTTTCTATTGAAAAATAATTCATATCATTAACAGGAATCCGGAGTGAAGGATCTCCAAGAAGAATTATCGCATGAGAAGTCCACCATTCGCTGTCATCTGTCATGGATACCGGTAGCATGGCAAGACTGTATTCAATACTTCTGGCTCTTGTTCTGCCATAATTGAATGCTTCACCTATATATTGGTATCCCATTACGAAAAGACCCTCATACATTGCATGGAGAAACTGACTACCACCTATGGGACCAAGCCCTGTACCAGTGTTGCCAACATAAGCAACACCACCTTCCGGATTATTAATAAATTTTTCACCTGCACTGTCCTGATCTTCAGTTTGAACAGACCACCCATCAAAAGTGGATGATACCGCAACATCTGCAAAATTTCCCGTGAGACAGGCGCATGACAGCATAACAGGAGGAACAGTATTTGTAAGTGAATCCACAAAGGCGGCGTTTAAAATATCAGTAAGCCAGCCATGGGATCCATGTCCGTTATGAAAAATCATTCCATATCCGTCGGAGAGAGCTTCTCTCACTTTCTCCACAGTTATCACTTCACCACCATATAAGCCTGCAGCACTCTCTGTGGCATAAAGTTTTTTCACATTTTCAGTATAAATTTCAGGGAAAAACGCATCGAAAGTTGATTCAACACCTTCAGCTGCATCTACAGCCCCTATTATTGGGAGTGTTGAAGCTATATCCGATAAAAGAAGTGGATAATAATTCTTTCCTGAGTTACCACTGGAATATTTGAGATATTTTGCAATATAATTTGAAAGTTCCTCTTCGGTTGACACACTCACTCTTCCAACAGCAATATCTGTATTTCTTGCAGCCTCAAGAGAAAAATCTTCATCCTTCTCACCAAAAACACCATCACTGTCTGCATCAAAATCAACTGAGAGATTTGAAAAATATAACTGACTTGGACCATTGGAAGTATATTCCTCAGTTACCATAATATAATTTTCAACCCTCCTGAATGGAACAATCTGAGAATCACCACCCATAAGAGCAAAACGCAAGGTACCCTCGTTATATCTTTCCTTTAAAAAATTTCGCAGTTTTTCTGCATCATCCACCCCCTGATATGCGGATGATATTTCGTCCATAGTTACAACCTCAGTTGAAATTCCTTCAGAATTTTTAATTCCTGCAAAATACTCCCACCGGGTTTTAAGTGAAGACCCGGTGATTATCACCAAGGATCCATGAACCGAGTTTTGTATGAGATTGTCAGGTGTTACAAATCCCTCAGGATCATCTTCATACCAGGCGGGATCAATAATGTCCGTTATATCATCCTCTACTGTATCAAAGCTGCTATCTGCATCTTCAGAGCTGTCTACTCCACTGTCAAATCCCGAATCAATTCCGGAATCAGTTTTGTTGCTATCATCGATTGACTTGCATCCCATTGACAATAAAAGCATCATCGTAAAATAAAACAGGTTCCTGAACATAATGCAGCTCCTTTGCAAAAGCATATACAAAGGGAGTTATACCCCACTTTATGAAAATTGACTCAAATAAATTGCCTTTTGGGATAAAGAACAACTATTCCCCGGTGGAATTACTGTTTATGAATGAAGTAATACTGTCCAGCATTGCAGACATGGATTTTGAACTTACACTTTCAGGATGGGCAGTAATATATGGAACTCCCGTGTCACAGGCTTCTCCAATAACAGGTTCAACAGGAATTGTACCCAGAAAAGGAACATGAAACTCATCACTAAGACGGGAGCCTGCACCGGAACGGAAAATTGGTGTTGTCTCACCACAGTGAGGACAGACAAAACCACTCATATTTTCGATTACTCCAGCCACTGGAATATTTAACTTTCTACAGAAATTCAAGGATTTTCTGACATCAGTTTCACTTACAAGCTGTGGCGTTGTGACAATAACTGAAGTCAGAGATGTTTTAATTTCCTGCACTACACTTAAAGGTTCATCACCTGTCCCTGGAGGCGCATCAATAATCAGATAATCAAGATCACCCCAGTCCACATCACCAAGAAACTGTTTGATTGCTCCTGCCTTCATCGGTCCTCTCCAGATAACAGCTTCATCACGATTATCCACAAAAAAGGAAATACTGATAACCTTAATTCCATGACTCTCAACCGGAATAATTCCGTTTTCGCCTCCAACTGCTGAACCATCCTTGATTCCCAGCATTGTAGGAATACTTGGACCATGAAAGTCTACATCCATAAGGCCTGTTTTAAATCCTTTTGCAGCAAGTCCGGCGGCGATATTTACACTTACAGTACTTTTTCCAACTCCACCCTTACCTGATAAAACAATTATTCGATTTTTAACTCCAGATAAATCAGACATATTTATACTCCTTAAAAACTGCAAAAAGCAGATTTTTCCTTAATACACTCATTTTAAAATGTTTCAACCCCACAAGACCATCTGTTCTATCCAATTGAAATATAATAATTAATTTTTCCATTCCCACATCATATCAGACATATGCTCAAAACTTTTATCCCAGAATTTTTTAGGATCTTAAAAATTTCAGTACAAAATCCCATAGCCCTAAAACAGTATATATTTTTTACATATATGTTAATTTTTTATACATTTAGTTAAAAACTCAAAATATATTTTAAAGTATTTGTTTTTATTAATTTATTATGTACATATTTTCAAACTTTCAAATTTTTAAAATTTTTATGTATATATTTTATACAATCCAGTGTTTTTTTTTTTCTTTAAAAAGTATTTCTATCTGGTGTTTGCTTTCAAATAGTTATCAATAAACATCAGTTCTTGGCAGGGTTTTTGCTTAGTATAACAAATGAGCTGTATTTACTATCTGAATGGAAAGAGCCATGAAACATTTTTTTTACATAATACCAAAAAATTTAGCCAGAGTTCCTCCATGATTTTTATGTATGTGAAAAAACTATATGTAATAAGGACTGTTCCTAGCTAATCTCTTTCAACCAGAGGACACGGATGTCTGAAAAGCGTGATACTGAAAATTCCAGAAACATGGTTGTTGGAGCTGTTTCCATCACTGGAGCTGTTGTCATATTTGTAATGATCATAAACTTTTCGAATAAATCATTTAATAACTCAGACACATCCAGAGTTACCTCTCACGCTGCAAAACAGTTAAATTATCCTCATGATAAAAACCCGCTTTCGCGAAGACAGTTGCTTGAAATAACTGATATCAAAGTAAATAACACCTCAAACACAGTTGTTTTACCGCTGAATTACAAACTGTTACAGATTCAAAAATCACAAATAATCCGTAAAATTATAATGTTTCATAAAAAGCGTTTAAAAAACAAATTTGGAGAAGATCTCTCTGAGAACGTCAAACAGAAGATAATCAGAGCAGCCATTAAAGCTGGAATTTCAATGTTTGAAAACAAAAACAAATGGATTGCAGGAAATGCCAGACTCAATGAAACCCTAAAAAGAAGTCAGGAGATAATAAGAATTTTTTCCACTGAACTCCTGGAGACTCTTGGAGATGAAAATTATTTAAAATATACGTGCTATGAATCTAATAAAGTTCCGTGGAACAAACTGATAACCGGGTCTGAAGTTAATACAAATAATAAAACTGACAATAAAACAGGATATTCTGATGATAAAAAAAATAACTAAAATTCAGGAAAAACTTGTATTTTATGTTTGATTATTGAAAATAACACCAATGAATTATTTCTGAGGGAAAAAAATCATACAGGTTTGTTGTCTGATATTTTCATGGTGTTCCATATCCAGAGGTATTTTCGGTGGAAAGACGTCTGTAGTTATTGTGATTTATTACTATTACAGACGATTTTGTTAAACTGAGGGTTCTGACTGCCGATGTACTCAATGGTACAGCATACCTGAACAAAAAAATGAAAGGAAACATATGATGAGCAAAAAGGAGAGAGAAGTATTTCCATTTCACAATATTGATAAACTGGATCGTTATATCAATGAACCAGCCAGATTTGTAATACTGACTTATCTTTATAAATTTAAAAGTGCAGAATTTATGGAGCTTTTAAGAAACTCCGGACTGACTCAGGGAAATCTAAGTTTTCATCTTAAAAAGCTACAGGATGCTGAATTTATTAAAGTTCATAAAGAATTTCGTAATAACAAACCACTCACTACATTATCCCTAACTAAAAACGGAAAAAAATCATACGACTATTATTCACAGGTAGTTCTTGAAATTATTCAACTAACACAGACTCCTTAATTTTCTCCCTCTTGCAAAACTTTCAGAATCATTTAAGTTCATCCTTCAGGAGATTTAAATGAATACTTCAAATATTCCACTTTCCAGAAAACAACTGACCACTGAAATCCGTTCAATGGCAGAAGAAAAAAATGCTGTTATTCTTGTTCATAACTACCAACTTGATGAAGTTCAGTCGATTGCGGATTTTCTGGGAGATTCACTCGAGCTTTCTCGAAAAGCAGCTGAAACTGATGCTGAAATAATAGTTTTCTGCGGAGTTCATTTTATGGCAGAAACCGCATCTATTTTATCCCCGGAAAAAACAGTGCTACTGCCTGTGGCTGATGCAGGATGTCCAATGGCGGATATGATTACCCCTGAACAGTTGATTGAAGCACGAATAAAGCACCCTGATGCTGTTGTTGTCACTTACATCAACAGTAGTGCTGCAACCAAGGCGTTCAGTGATTACTGCTGTACCAGTGCCAATGCACAAAAAATCACGGATTCTCTTCCCGAAGGTCAGAAAATAATTTTTACTCCTGATATGAATCTTGGTGCATGGGTCACCAGAAAAAGATCGGGACATGATATTCTGTGGCCTGGTTACTGTCCTGTTCATCACCGACTTGAACCATGGGAAATTCTGGAGAAGAAGAAACAGTTTCCCAATGCTCAGGTTATGATCCATCCTGAAGCTCCTCTTGATGTTCTAAAACTTGCTGATGTTGTTGAAAGTACAGGTGGAATGGTAAAATATGTCAGAAATTTGCCTGAGGGATCTCAAATTATAGTTGGAACTGAATCCGGAATGATTAACAGGCTCCGTAAAGAAAGACCTGATATCATCTACATCAGTGCAAGTCCGGATACTGTGTGTTCAAACATGAAAAAAACCAGACTCAGCCATGTTCACGATGCTCTAAAATTCAATCAGCACGTAATAACAGTGGATGAAAAAACTGCAGTGAAAGCTAAAAAAGCTATTCTTAAAATGCTGGAAGTTGTTTAGCCATTTTCTTTCTAATTTTATCTATTGCTCTTGCATGCATCCTTGTGGCCCAGCTCTTCGACCTATTCCTTTCATTCCCAATTTCCGTAAGAGTCTTGTCAGCAAAGTAGTATTCCTTTAAAACATTTTTTTCAGGCTCAGGAAGGCTGTCAACATTGGCTCTAACCATATCTATCAACTGGTTTCGCTCAACATTTTCTTCCACTGCATCATCTGATGCTATGTTAATTGAATCATCCAGACTTTTCATTACTAGAATTGCTTCGATACCCTGAGCAAGTCCAGACATGCTGCCTTCCAGAGAAATATCAATATTTTTCTCTTCTGATTTTATGGACATATACTCATTAAACCGCTCCATTGCCCTAAGACCACTTCGACCAAAATTCCCGTGTTCCCTTATTCCATCATAAATTGCCCCTCTAATTCTGTACCATGCAAAAGTGGAAAATTTAGATCCTTTTAGAGGATCAAATCTGCTTTTACTTTCTAAAAGCCCCGTTATTCCATATGAAATAAGATCTTCAAGTTCAAGAGGTATTGTTGATTTGCTCTTTATATCGGTTGCCAGTTTAAAAACCATCAGACGATATTTTTCAATTAATTCCAAATTCTCTTCATTTGAAAACACAATAAAACCTCTGAAACAAGAATTCTGGATATTTAACTTTTCTTCCCCTTCACATCAAATACTCTGATTCCATCTTCCGACTCATCAATCAGCAAAAAGGTCAGATACTGCATACCCAGTCTGGCGGATCTGTCACTTGGTAATTTAACCTGAATGATATCAGTTGTCACGTCCACCTTTTGAACAAGACATTTTCCAAACTTAAAGTGATTCAGAATGTCACCCGGTGAAGGTACTGTTGAATCATCCTCATCCTCTTCAGTTTCCTCCACTTCCACACTGGTTGTGGAAACAATACTTTCATCAACTGTAAGCTCTCCTGATTCACCAGGAGTAAATACATCTGTCCAGGAAGGGAGCCCCGTCTGGTTCATGGTTTTTCTTATGAAAATATCATCAAAGGATTCCAGTACAAACTCACACTGAAGTACTCTGGCTTCCTGAAGAACTCCTCCAAGAACCATCATACCACCCTCTGTTTCTATCCCGATGGTTGTATAAAGAACAGGATCAAATTTCCCATCCATCTCTGATATTATACCTTCACATCTCAAAAGCTGGCCGGCGCGGTTAAGTACTCTTTTTTCATTGAGAATACCACCATCCTTATCAGAAAGTAGTACAACATTTTCTATATGACCGAAAATTCTGATTAGTCCGGTACGTATTCCTTTATCCAGAAGAATTCTTGAAACAGCCTTCTGAACTTCCATCCCCTTGGTGAACTCACCTACAAACTTGCGATTTATGTTTGATTCAACAATATTCAAAATTTATCACACTTATTCCATTGACTATTTAAACATCAAAATTCCTGGAAGAGAAAATCGTTTTATGCATGTTCGAAAATTCCAGCAGCCTTTTTTTTCAAGACAGTTATTCGCATGCATACGTTTATCCCTGAAAAAATTCTTACTCTGAGCTCTGAGACGACTTTTAAAGCCGTCACGGTTAGCGATATACATTTCCTTTGATTTCTTTAAGGCTGGAGAATATTTTTTAAGTATAGACGTGATTGTAGATGGAATAGCCCCGGTCATATTCACCATTATTCCTTTAATTTTAAGAGGATTAATGGCGTTATACCGCTGTCCGTACATTTTAGGGTTCTTTCTGCTGGCTTCTTCCCTTAAAACCAGATCTGAAACATTACTTTCAATTGTTTTAAGTATTTTATACATACCCAAAACACTATCCTGGGATATATGTGACGAGGTTGTGGAAAGAATACTTTTTATTTCCTTTTCAAAATTACGTACCTGATCAGCAAACACAATGAGTTTAGCAACGATTTTATCAAGGGTTTCAAAACTGCATTTTTCGGAAACCTTCATTGCGCACATACTCTTTTTTTCAAGAACTTCAGGAGAAAGCTCATTCTGAATAGCTTCCGTACGAACTTCCACTTTAGGAGATTCTTTCTTCTCAGGAATTTTTCCTGAAGTTTTTAACTCCCTTCCTCCCCCTTTTTTCTTGAGACCGGCTAGGGCATCAGCAATAGATTCATTATCAGCATTATCAACTATGGAATCGTTTGAAGTTTTTTTAATTATCCTGTTGGCGGCATAACTGATATATGTAGCCATAGCCTGAACACCAACTTCCGGAATACACTCAGGATTTTTAGCTAACGGACAATTTCCCTTCAGTAACTCGGCCTGAAGCTGTTTAGTCAACTCCTCAGCATCTGCGATTTTCTTACGAAGACGTTCATGGATATCCTTTATTGCCTGAACAGCACAGCTGTCATTCCTGTCGACCCATTCCTTCATATCCAGTTCTGCAGGATCCTTTTGTTTACATCCCGAATAAAACACCGCCACCATCAACACCCATATGGCTAATCTGGAATATTTCTTTTTCAATTTACAAACCCTCTCAGAAAGTGAAATGCTGCCTTATCTCATCCCTGATCTGACTATCATCCATGTTACTGAAATTTTCTTTTCTCACCGGAGGTGGTGGTGTTGGAGAAGGCTGAGGAAGCACATCTTCAACTTCGATTTTGGGCGGTTGGGAATCTTCTATAATATCCACAGTTGGTTTTGTATCCATATTTTTTTCAGTTCTCTGGGGAATAACCTCAGTACCATCAAGATAATTGAGAATTCTGTCTTCCACAAAGGAACTCATACTTACATCTTTGTCCTGACAATAAGCGTGAACTCTGTCATAAATATCTCCTCTAACGGAAATTGAACGTCTTTTCTGTTTTTTCTGTGTCATTACGAACTTCCTTGCAATCAAATTTTAAATGTTAATCATGAAATAATTTAAAACAGTTAAGCAGTTTCTACATATTGGAGATCCCGAATATAGTCAAGTATAAAATCAGTGAGGTACACTCAGGACTCTTCCATTTACCACATTCAAACGAAACATTTTCATCAACTTTAACACCTGAATCCAGGTCATCGGAATTACAGTTTTCACTAACTTATCACTGGATGTCACTTTAACAAGGGAGCTTACCTCCTTAAGAACAGAATTACTCCCTGAAGAGGCGGTTGTAATTATTTTTTTAACCAGCAATTCGATAAGGGCTGATTCTCTTTTATTTTTAAAGTAAAGCATTACATTAATTCGAAGATCAAATTCCTTCAATAAGCCTGATATAATCATATACTCCGGGTTTGCCGGAAGGTTAAATCTAGGATTAATTATCAAAAAGAACAGTTGATCGTCGGTTTCATTTTTGAATCCTGTTTTTTCCAATGATGAAATTGCTGATGAAAGTTTTTCTTTTCCATTATTAATAATAATCTTGTTTCCGAAAACTTTGATTTTTGTTCCTGAATTAAAAATTCCGGTGGATAGAACGGATAATTTTTCTTTAAGACACTCTGATGCTTTAGTTTTTTCAAAATCTCCACTAATTGCAACAAGTCCTTTTTTCATTTCTGTTTTTTCAGTTTTTGAAAATACTTCCAGTTCCTTCAGATTTTTTGTTGGATTTATACCACACTCCATAAACAGTTTATTCAATCCTCCTCCACCTTTTGAAAGGAGCTCCCCTGTTTTTTTTCTGAATGAACTCACTTTTAATATATTTTCCAGATTAATTTTTCCATAAAAAGTCCCGCTGCCTGAAAGTTCAGATTTTTTATTTGATTGAGGTACCTCAGTGTACAGATTTTCGGATTTTTTGGAGTTTTCTTTTTTCTCAGATCTGTTTTTGGATTCAGATACTTTTTTTTCAATTTCAGATTTACTTTTTCCAGAACATCCCCAGAAAAAAACAACTGATATTATGATATAAATTAAACTTACCCCACCAGGTGACTGTTTTTTTAAATACACTTTTAGTTCTCCTTTTAGACACCGGATTTTTTATATTTATTTAATCAGATAACCTATAAAAAATACGGATGTTTCTGAGTGTTTATCACTAAACCTCTATTTAAACCAAATCGCAGATACTGTTTTAACAAAAATGTTTCTATGTGGACATATAACATGGTATTAATCGCAAAACCATTTTGTCGACTGGAGAATAAAATGAAATATTTTTTTCTGTTTTTATCTTTCCTTTTCCTGTCTCAGTTTGCAAGTGGTTGTCACAATGAAAAAGATTCCCCTGATACAAACCACATTAAGAAGAAAAATAAATTTGCAAAAAAAAGAATTAAAAAAAGCCATAAAAAAAGGAAAAAACTTAAGCGAAAAAATCATAAAAAGAAAAGTGTTTCTTTTGGGAAAATCAGAATAAGCGGCCGGGTTGTACATGTAGTTGATGCTGACACTATACACATTTTAACTGACGGTGGCAAAATCATGAAATGCCGCCTTGACGGAATCAATAGTCCTGAATGTCATAAGAAAAAAGCAGTTACAATCGATGGAAGACGTAGTTCCAAATGCCGAAGCGATGATGAAGCATGGGGTTTTAAAGCCTATCTGAAAGCTAAAGATCTTATGGAGGGGAAAAAAGTATCCATAGAATGTGACTCAGATAAAGACAAAAACTGCATTACCGGAAATTATGGCCGCTCTCTCATAACGGTTTTCATCAATAAGACCAACATTAATAATATTCTTGTTGAAAGTGGAAATGCATTTTCTTTTACAAAATACCCAAGTCACAATCGTTCTCTTTACTGCAAAAGTGAGTTTCAGGCACGAAAATCCCGGACAGGAATGTGGTCTTTGGGAAAAACATATAAAGATATCCTATCATTAATGAGTTATAAAACCAGACGATGGTATAAAAAACATGATGAACTTTGCAACATTGCGATAACTATGAAAGGAAAATCAGGGATATGAAACATATTGATTTCATAGAAGCTTTAACTTTTGATGATGTTCTTATTTCACCAGGATATTCCTGTGTTCTTCCATCAGAAACTGTAATAGAAACTAATCTGACAAAAAATATAAAACTGAAAATTCCGTTTTTAAGTGCCGCAATGGATACGGTCACCGAATCTGAAATGGCTCTTTCCATGGCCAGAGAAGGTGGATGTGGCATTATTCATAAGAATCTCACTCCTGAAAATCAGGCATTACTGGTAAAAAAAGTAAAAAGAAGCGAGAGTTCGATCATTTCAAATCCCGTCGTAATATCTCCAGGGGATCAACTCAGAGTAGCAGTTGGACTTATGGGTGAAAACTCCATAAGCGGATTACCTGTTGTTGACTCTAATTCAAGACCAATTGGTATAGTAACTGCCAGAGATGTAAGATTCGAAAAGAATCTGTCAGTATACATCAGAGATGTAATGACAAGTGATCTCATCACTGCACCACTGGATATCAATACAACTGATGCTCTGGATATAATGCATCGTCATCGAATTGAAAAACTTATTCTTCTAAATACCGATGGTACTCTCGGTGGATTACTGACTCTGAAAGATATTCTCAGTTGTGAAAAATTTTCCCACAGTGCAAAGGATTCAATGGGAAGACTGATTGTTGGAGCGGCTGTTGGAGCAGGAGAAAAGGATAAAATTAGAGTAAGACTTCTGGCTCAGGAACAGGTCGATGTAATCTGTGTAGATACCGCTCATGGGCACACTAAAAGTGTTGGTGATATGGTGAAATGGATAAAAGCCAATTATCCAGAGATAGATATAATTGCTGGAAATATTGCCACCGCCCAGGGGGCTGCTTTCCTCATAGAAGCTGGTGCTGATGCAGTTAAGGTGGGAATCGGACCGGGGAGCATATGTACTACCCGCATTGTAAGCGGAATTGGTGTACCTCAGTTGACCGCAATAATGGATGTTTACGAAGAAACATCCAAATTTAATATTCCTTTAATTGCAGATGGAGGAATCAAGTTCAGTGGAGATATAGTTAAGGCTCTTGCAGCGGGTGCTGATACTGTTATGATGGGCTCACTTCTGGCGGGTACTGATGAAACTCCCGGAGAAATTATCCTCTATCAGGGAAGATCATATAAACAGTACAGAGGCATGGGAAGTCTGGGTGCAATGAAACAGGGCAGTGCTGACAGGTATTTTCAAAGTGAAACAAATCCTGGCAAACTTGTTCCCGAAGGAATTGAAGGTAGAGTTCCATCAAAAGGCCCCGTGCATGCAACTCTCGCTCAGTTGGCCGGTGGTCTGAGGTCCGGAATGGGTTATACCGGAAGCTCAAATCTGGCGGAACTGAAAGAAAATGTCAGATTTTTAAGAATCAGTTCAAGCGGCCTGAGAGAAAGTCATGTACATGATGTAATTATTACAAAAGAAGCCCCTAATTATAAAATTCAATAATATAAACTTCACATAAAGAGAAAAGTAATGAAAAGCAGCAGAATAAAAGGTCTTCACAATAAATCCATTGAGGAACGACGGTTGTTGTCACTTGGGGATCTTGATCCTGAAGAACTCGGTATCCTCAATACTGGAGGTCTTTCAAACTCAAAAGCAGACACAATAACTGAAAATGTAATTGGTATCTTTGCCCTCCCTTTAAGTGTTGTTCCTAACTTTCTGATAAATGATGAGGAATACATCCTTCCAATGGTTACAGAAGAGCCCAGCATCGTTGCCGCCGCATCAAATGCAGCAAAGCTGTGCCGGGATACAGGAGGTTTTAAGGTCAAACCTGAAGCTTCTGTCACCAGTTGTGAACTCTTGGTGTCAGAAAATATTACCATTGTAAAGGAGTACATAAAATCCAGTGTTGAGTTTTTAAAGGAAAATCTGATTTGTGAAAATACAGATCTGGTTCAGTCTGGTGGTAAAGTAACTGATATTCATTATATGGATCTCCCCAATTCTTCAGACATAAAATACCTGAAAATCCGACTTGACATCATTACTGTTGATGCAATGGGGGCAAATATTGTTAATTCTGCCGGAGAAAAACTTGGAAATATTCTGACAGCAAACTGTGATACAACTGTTCATGGTGCTATTGTAACAAATTCATTTCCTCAAAGAACAACCTCTGTCAGTGTTAATTATTCAAAAAAAATTCTCGAAAATATTTTTCCTGGAAGTGTTGAAAATTTCCTACGGATTTACGAATGGGCGAAAATTGATCCTTCGAGGGCAGTAACACATAACAAAGGAATTATAAATGGGATATCCGGTGTAGCCATGGCGCTGGGAAATGATACCAGAGCAATAGAAAGTGGATTGCATTTCCGGGCTGCATCAAATGGAATTTATCAGCCGCTTTCCAGGTGGAGTGTTTCAGGAGATTTTCTTCATGGTGAAGCTGACTTTCCATTGGCAGTAGCCACAGTGGGCGGTATGACTTCTCACCATCCTGAAGTATCTCTCCTTAAAACAAAGCTTCGCATAAACAATTCAGAAACCGCAAATATGATGGCTGCCAGTGCAGGACTTGCAAACAATTTTTCCGCTCTTTTTGCTATTGCCACTTCTGGAATTCAACATGGACACATGAAACTGCACAAAAGAAAATTCAGATAATTAATCATCATCCTCGCTGAGTTCCATACTTTTCATTGTACCGGTCTGAGGTTTTGCGGAGGGTCTTTTTTTCACTGACTGTTCAGTGTCTGATTTCTTTTCAGGACCAGCCTTCATAGACTGAGAGTTTTTACTATCTGATTTCATACTTCCAGATGCTTTTTTTCCTTTACCAGTAACAAGACTATATACATATCCCGGAGTATAACCACTTGGTTTTAAAACGGTTTTGTATACAGCAAATAAAATACCGCCCATTATCAGCCACACCAGAAGGTATTCAAACCAGGTTGGATTATTTTCCGGCTTTTTAGTTTCATTCATGTCTTTACTCATCCATTTCAATGTGAAATTAACCAAATTGCATTTTTTTTGCAACATTTTGGATTCAACGGCGAAAAAGATATCAACACCGCTGGAAATATCATCCAGAACGAAAGGAAAAAAAATGAAAATCAATTCTTCTTACTCAGTTGTTAAATCCACAGAAAGCCTGAATTACAAGAGAAACAGAGTGGAACAGTTTAAAAAGTATGTAGACAAAGCGAAATCTGCAGCATTAACTACCACAAATGCTGCTGCTGCACTAACTGGTAATCCGATTTTGACAATCGCCAGTGCAACTGTGAACAGTTCATCCTCTTCTTCTGGTATATCATCAATGAGTGAACTGCAAAAACAGGGACAGGATTTTAATATGGAATTTTTAAAACTTCAGAATGAAATGCAGATAGAAAACAGAAAATTCACTACACTATCAAATATTTCAAAAGCAAAACATGATACTGCAAAGAGTGCAATAAACAATATCCGAGCATAAAAAATTAAAAAAAATTTTAATTATGGCATAAAAATTGCCGATGTTAACACACAGGATTACTAATTTGGAGGTTTGTTATGGTTACTCTGGTTAAAACACGCGAAGACAACAGAAATCAGTTACTCTTCATTCTGAGAGAACTCAATTCAATAACAGAAACAATAAGACCCACATCAAGAATAGAACGATGGGAGATAGAGGCAGTAAAACAGGGAGTTGACCGTTTATTCCTTGATTTGATTCACAATAACTGGATATCTAAAATTGAAAGAATGAGATCTCTGAATCTTGCATTAAGAGCAATTATTTACGATCTTCTTGATGAAAATCACTCTCAGGCAAATATATTTGATTCAATGGTAGAACTCTCGCTGAACTTTGAAGATATTCTTATTAATCTTGACTGATTTTATTTTTGAATTGTATAACCATTTCAGACACTTCATCGAGTTGTTTTTCTTCCAGTTTCCTGTGTTCAATTATTCCTAGATTTCTCTGTTTTTCCTCAAGAAGTTTTATCTTTTCAGATACCCTTTCCATCTCCACAAAAAGATTTGCTTTTTCAGATTCAAGATGATTCTGTTTTTTAATATATTCTTCAAGCTCTTTAAATTTAACCGTAATTTTATCTTTAAGTACTCTTATATTGTTTTTATAGAGTAGAAGTTCTGAAGACTTTTTTATAATACTGTTTACCAGTTTTAACGAAATACACTCATATTTGCTTTCAAGACTAGTGATTTCAGATTTAATTAAAGATACTTTTTCAGCGCACTCATTTATCTCATTTAAGATTTCCCCAACTCTGGATAAAATATACCCCTTGTCTTTTTCACATTTTAAGACTGCTGATTCAATTGAAGATCTTTGTTTATTCATCTTCCTCAGAAAACCATTTCTGAAGAATATCAGAAATTTGCATAGCCTGTTTTTTACTGGAAATGTTAAAACTGGATTGTTTCATGAAGCGACCATTAGCTTTCTTATATCTCACCAGAGCCACCTTGGGAGCTTTATATTCTTTAGTTTTTCCATCCATTTCCTGATATTTAAACATCACAGTCGACCAGGCACCCTTTGAAAGAAACTCCTTGGATATTTCCTTTCTAACCAAAACGCCATCTTCTTCATAATCATAAGTTATTTCGTCCATCTTATCCTTCTTCCTTATATGTTATCAATGATTCAACCGGTGCTTCACTCAGTTTAACTCTGCCCCCAAGACCGTCAAGTTCAACAACAAAAAGATAACCTACAACAGATCCACCTAGTTTTTTTACTAATCTCGCTGCGGCGGCGGCTGTACCACCTGTAGCCAGAAGGTCATCCACTATGACAATTTTGTCAGTTTTTGTAATTGAATCTTTATGAATTTCCAGAGTATCAGTTCCATACTCCAGAGAATATTCCTCTTTTTCCACTTTCCATGGGAGTTTTCCCGGTTTTCTGACAATTATCAGAGGAAGATTCATTTTGTATGCCATTGCGCTTGCAAAAAGAAATCCCCTGCTTTCAATAGCAACAATGGAATTACAGTTTGTGGCAGCTGCTTTTTCACATAATGATTCCACAGTATGTTTAAAGACTGAAGGTTCTGCCAGAACAGGTGTAATATCCCTAAAAATAATCCCTTTTTGAGGAAAATCAGGAATTGCCCTAATTGTTTTTTCAAGCAGTTTCATCTTGATCTCCTTTCATACTTCCAGAAATTCCTTCTAACACAAAAACAAGTACAATCCCAGAAATGGCACACATAAGAGCAAAGAAAAATGAACCGTCCATATTTCCAGGAAGCACATTTATTGATTTGATGGGAATTTCTTTTCCTCCCACAATTTTTATTTCAAGAATTTCCTTATATGGCCAAACCTTTCTCAACGATCCCATCATAAATCCCGCCAGCATAGCCATTGTTACTTCTCTATGCTTATTGAGGAGATATCCCAAAAGTCTGCTGAAGGATAATATTCCAAGAGCACTTCCCAGTGAAAATGTTGCCATAGTACTCAGTTGAAGACTTTTTACTGCTGTCATTATTCTTTCATATTGCCCTATCAAAAGAAGTATAAAGGAACCGCTTATTCCCGGTAGTACCATGGCAATAATGGAAATAGCCCCTGCAAAAACTGTAAAATACCAGTTATCCGGAGAACTTACTGGAATAATACCAACAATCAACCAGGCGAAGATAAACCCAAGAGCAAGGGAAATAATTACAGGTATTTTAATTCTGCCTATTTCTTTAACCACAAACCAGCTTGAAGCTATTATAAGACCAAAAAAGAAAGACCAGACATAGACCGGATATTTTGTAATTAACCATGTAACAAGCTTTGCCAGAGAAATTATTGAAAAGGATATTCCGAGACCCAGTGGAATTAAAAAGGATAAATGAACCCGGGAAAAAGCTTCTCTTATTTTTCCTTTGAAAAGCAATCTGAATGCATCAATATTTATACTGTTTATGGCAGCTACAAACTGATCATAAATACCCATAATGAATGCTATGGTTCCCCCACTGACACCGGGAACAACATCTGCAGCACCCATCATAGTTCCTTTGAAAAATAGAAATCCATATTTTTTTGAATCTTGTTTTGAAATTTTCATTAATAACTTCCAGAATTAATCGTTAAACATTGCCTTTAGTGCTGAAAGATCATCAGACTTGATCATGTTGTACATTGAAGAGTCATCTTTGGAATAAATAAATGGATCTATTGGAGAAATACTTATGCATCCCGAATCAAGTGCAGATCTTTCCCCTCCCTGAAGATTTTCATAACCCTTTGAGACAGGTCCTCCAATCCAGAAGTATTCAGCACCTTTAGGATCCTTGCGGATATCAACCACATTACTGTAATTCCTGTGTCCAACACTTGTAAACATGTATCCTTTACACTCTTCAACAGGTGGATAATTCATATTATAAAGAATTGATTTTCCTGATTTTTCACACACAGAAGGAATAATATTTCCTATTTTTTCTGAAAAATCTTTTAACTGATTTTCTGTTGAACCTCTATCTGAACTTGCACTGATACTGCTTATACCCCTTAGAGCAGCTTCGAATGCTCCTGCAATCGTTCCACTGTAAAAAATATCATTTCCAAGATTGTATCCATTATTTATTCCTGAAATAACAATATCCGGAATTTCAGGCATCACATAAAACATACCCATATATGCACAATCAGCCGGTGTCCCTGAAACTGCAAATGTCTGTTTTGCGATTTCATTAATCCTTAAAGGATCTCTTAATGTAATCGTATGAGAAACAGCACTTCTTTCTCTATCCGGTGCTACGACCCAAACATTATACCCCTGCTTTCCAAGAGTTTCTGAAAGTATTCCAATACCTTTGGAAAAAATTCCATCATCATTGGTAATAAGTACATTAATCATTTTGAATCCGGTCTCACAGTCTGGATATGAAGTTTTCCATGGAAGTTATTACTTCAGCAGGTTTTTCCACAGCACTGTAGTGGGAAGTATTTTTTATTATTTTCAAATTACAATTAGGAATTCTGGAAGCTATGGTTCTGGAAGATGATGGCATTACGATAAAATCCCGGCTTCCAGCAATTACAAGAGCCGGAATAGTAATTGTATCAAGTACATCCATTCCATTAAAATTCTGAGCACTTTCAAGAGTAGCCTGAAATGCTTTATGATCAAGATTTACAAAGTTGAGAGCCATTTCTTCAAAAAGTAAATCATCAAGAGATGATGAAATAAGACCGGTCCCCTTTATAAAATTGAGAAAAACACCACTTGAAACAGCTTTTCCGGCAAGAGGTTTCAACATATGCCACCCCATAGACCATAAACCAAGAATTCTTTTATAAAGAGGAAGTAAAACAGTGGGAATACTCTGAGAATCCCCGGCACTTCCAACCATGGCATTCAAAAGTATAAGAGCTTTGAATTTTTCGGGCCTTTTTGAATAATAATCCACAAGTACCTGCCCACCATAGCTCCATCCTGCAAAAACAGCTTTTTCTATTCCCCAAAAAGCCATGAGTTCATCAAGATCCCTGCTTTGAGAATGAACTGTTATACTATCAGGATCTTCCGGACCGGTACTTTCGAAAAGTCCCCTGTAATCCCATGTATAGAAAGTAAAATGATCGCTGAAGTAATCAATAATATAGTGCCATGCGGGAAATGACCCACCAAGCCCGTTTGCAAGAACAAAAGCAGGACCTGTGCCCGTTATCTGGTATTTGAGTTTTACACCATCGCTGGTTGTAAACCAATCACTCGTCATCAACCAAGTCTCTCAAGAACAAACCTGTCATTTATATTATATGCATCTTCAAAAACTACAGATAATTCTTTAACCTCGTTCATAACTTCACTTTTCCACTGAGAATCTTCCATATCCTTTGTATTTATCAGAACATTTAATTTTGCACCTTCAAAACCAGTTTTAAGGCAGTAATTTGCGACACCAGCATCCGAAATGGAGTTCACATTTCCATAATGAGCAACATCTTTAAGGAGTTCAACCGCCTCCAGACACTTCTTCATAACATGAAGTGGAACCATAGCAGCCTTCTGTGAAGCAAGCATAATCTGTTCATCCTTAATCTTCTTCTCTTCAGGAGTTCCATCAGGAAGGCCAAAAGCTTCCATAACACTGTCAAATGCCTGAGTATCATCATCAATAAGATCACGCAATTTATCTCTTAGAGGTAACAGAAGTTTTTCTGTATTTCTCATCAAATCTTCAACTTCCTTGTATTTTTTCTTACCAATGGTCAATCGGCATACCATCGCTCCCAGTGAAGCACCAAGAGATCCACTGAGGGCGGCTACACTTCCACCACCTGGAGCCGGTGAACGGGATGAAACATTCTGAATGAAACTGGCTAATGGTAGATACGCGAGTAATGAAGCCTGTGATTTATCGGCCATTTTTTTCCTCCTGAATTATGACCTTACGGCCATTTCAATTATTTTTTTGGAACTTTCAAATTTCTTGTAATCCGACAATCCGAGATAATCATGAGCTACACCCACAAGTTCCTCTTCTGTCATTTTTAGCCCACTTTCACCCTGAGTATGAAGGTAGTAGTGAGCCGCCATAATAACGGGGGCAAGGGGGACAAGACCCACAATTTCACTTCCAGTTACTTTTATATTTCTTTTTTCAGCCTCAAATCTGGCTTCTTCAAAAGCAACATGAGGAGGAGTAATAAGATAGTTGTTCAAATTCATTGAAATCTGAGTTCTCGGATCATTCTCAAGTGGAACACCCATTGCCTTTACCATTCTCAATTTTCCGGGATCAAAAATCTTCTTCCCGGCAGCATTAAGAACAAATTTTCCATCCTTTTTGCGTGGTTTTCCCATTTGTCTGATTGTCAGTGCAATATCATGTGTTATCGAAACATCACTTGTTCCCATATTAACATTATAGGCGACAAGAAAAAATCTTGCTCCTGTTGCAACTGCACCGAAATGCGGAACGAATTTGGCGGGACCAAAATCAGGAGCCCAGTCAGGATTTTTAAATTTTTCTTCAAGACCTTCATATTCCCCGGCCCTTACTGTGGCAAGGTTTTTTCTGTCCGGTCTTGATGCACTCTGTTCATACAGAAAAACAGGAACTCCAAAATCTTCAGATGCTCTTTTCCCATACTGTTTTGATAACTCCACGCAGTCTGCCATCGTAACACCTCTGACAGGAACAAAGGGACAGACATCAATTGCGCCAAATCTTGGATGTTCACCTTTTTGTGTTCGCATATCGATCATATCGACGGCTACCCTGGTCGCTCTTAGTGCAGCTTCTACACAGGGCTGAGGCTCCCCAACAAAAGTCACAACAACACGGTTATATGAAGCATCGGGATCTATATCCAGAAGTCTAACTCCCTTTACAGAGGAAATAGCCTTTCCAATTGCAGCGTGAACTTCAGGATTCACCCCATCTGAAAAATTTGGAACACATTCAACAATTTTATCCATTCAATCACCTAATCCTGCTTGAAAATTAATTTCCGAAACTTCAGATGGCAAACATATCAGAATGAAGATACCATTTCAATACATTCAAGCAGTTAATTGGAATTTGGCAATGAGTTGATAACTGTGAAATTGACATTGATAAAATCGTTACTATTTTCATCATGTAAATGAGGATATTTTATTACCGTCTTCTCTTTTGAAAGACTATCCTGAAAGGACGAAACACACTATGATTATTGTTTATATTCTTCTTGGTATCTTTGCCCTGTTTATGATCATTCAGATCATGACTGTAATGAAAATAAAAGGACAGAAGGGAAAACCAGCGCCTGCTTTAATGGGGAAAATGGGGAAAATTATTGAAAGTGGAGAAAAATCCCTTTTTTATTTTTATGCACCCAGATGCAACGCATGTGCAAAAATGACTCCATGGATGAAACAGTTTGAAAAAGACAAAGAAAATGTCTTTGTTATTGATCTCAGTTCGGATCTGAACACTGCAAGAAGCTTTGGAGTTCTTGCAACTCCAACAACAATTATAATCAAGGATAAAATTATTCAGGATGTTCTACTAGGACCATATACTGAGTCCACCATTGCAGAAATTCTAGAGAAATAAAGAAGCCACAACACCCTTCATTATTCCCCAAAATATTTATAATATCAGAAAGTTTCAAACTAACAGGATGAATTACATTCTCTTGGAGTAGTATTCAACAACTGCCTGAAGATCCAGCTCAAAGGGAATTGATTCAACTGTGGGGAGACTTTTAACCTGAGTCAGTTTTTTCCCATTATCCACATCAATCCAGTCAGGTCTTGAAAGAGTCGGTGATTCAAGTGACTCAGCCACAACACCAAGATTTTCACTTTTTGTCCTGAGAGTAATTGTGTCACCTTCTTTTACACGGAAGGAAGGAACATCAACTTTACGGCCGTTGACAGTAAAGTGAGCATGGTTTACAAGCTGTCTTGCCTGAGGAATAGTTCTTGCGTAACCTGCACGAAATACCACATTATCAAGTCTTCTTTCAAGAAGTTCACCCAGTTTTTCACCAGTTGCCTGTTTTGATCTTCTGGCTTCTTTCATAAGACGACGAAGCTGTTTTTCACCAATTCCGTAATTATATCTGATTTTCTGCTTCTCAGACAACTGACGACCGAAATCGGACTTTCTACCTTTTCTCTTTGCACCATGCTGTCCAGGTCTTGCGGGCCTGCGCTGCATTGATTTGGAAGTAAGTCCTGGGAGATCTAATCCCAATGATCTTAATACTTTAACTCTGGGGCCTAAATATCTTGCCATAATTCTACCTTTAAAACCTTCTGATGTTCAAAACCAATCATTCGATGTTTTTATTCAACCACCGAAAGCAAAATAAGACACGGTATTGATAATGATTTTTAGCCCTGTGTCAAGAGCTATTTCAATTAGTTCAAAAAAACATTGTGAATATCACAGACATACTAAATTTTTTTTGATTCTTCTTTTTTTCCGAATAACTTTATAACATTCTGTTTTAACACAATAATTTAACATTCTATATAATTTTAAAATCCCTGGGGATACAAATCAACATCTATGGAATAATCCACCGACTCAACATTTCCATCCATATCCTGATCATAAAACGAAAATTCACCTGAATAAACGAGATCTCCAGTAGTAATTCCAATTGATTCAAGTCTGAGACTGTCAACAAACAATTGAAAAGCATTGATAATATCGTCAGAAACCAGATTTTCGTGGAAAATCTCAGCCATTACCTCATACGGATTGCCACCATACTCTTCATCAACATATTCAAGAATAAGATTTTTTATCGAATCACCCGTCATGGATATTCCAAGACCATCAAAATCCCAGGAGGAAATTACACTTAAAATCGTCTTTAAAACGTTGCACTTCATATATTCCCCAAAAATACTGATATTTTGGGTAAGTACCGGAACAGATGCTGACCATCTGCATGTTTCCTCATAGCCCTGCATTATTAACCATTTATCTGTATCAAGTCTTGGGAATGAAATACTTTCAACATTATTTGAAAGCATTTGATCAGTGTAAAGAAGCTGAGAATTAAGTTCAATTATCTGGAACGGTTTTATATTCAACTCATCAACTGTCCTGATAAGACTGTACTGAATATCATCTATTCCTTCAGCCATATTTTGAAAAATATATTCCAGACTAATATCACCTTCCGAATTATAGGGACCTCTACACCCATCAATATTAAAGGTTCCTCTTAGATGAGTAATCTCTGCACTAAGAGGTGTTTCTTCACCTCTTTCACATGCATCTGAAGGATTTCCCTCAAGCCAGGATACCAGACAATCAAAGAACCTCGCAGCTAAAGCATAGTTACATTCCCCAACTGTAAACCAGTCCTGAAGATACTCATCAAGAAATTCTCCATATAAGCCTGTATAAACTGTGTATGTAACAGGAAATGGCTCTGTCATAAGCATTTCATAATCATCAGTAGGTATAGAAATATCAACTGTATTTCCTGGAACAAGTGTCATTGGATCCGGCTCAACACAACCCCATGCAAGAAGATTATCATCAGAACTGCGAAAAAGTGATAGAAGAACAAATGGAAGATCAACCGGTAGATCTTCAAAAACAGCGACACCATTAAAATCATCAAGATATCTTTTTCTTGAAATAATCATTGATTCAAGTGATTTTTCACAGTTACTGTTAAAAGAAACCCCAACCTCTATCTCGTCTATCTCTTCCAAATCATACTTCCCGGAATAATCGATTGTGGCATGAAAATCTACTGAACCCTCTTCTGATACTGTCACATCTATTGATACTGGTGCAGCATTGGTATGCTCCCCCGTAATAGTAAAATGAGCACTCATGGTCCCAGTCCGAAGTACAATTGAAACACTTCCCTGACTATCTGTAATTCCTGAAGTAGTCCCCAGTGAACTACCTCCAGCAGTACCAACAATCATAAAATCTATGCGCTCTTCTTTAACAGGATTTCCTTTTTCATCACTAAGCTTTAATTCTAAAACATCGGTTTCACCCGCCGCTATATTTATTTCTCCAGCAGGTGGGTAAACTACCTCCAGATTATAGACCTGAACATTGTTATTATTGAAAACGTTGTTATTAAGCGGGTTCTCATCGGAATCACAGCCTACAAACAGAAAAATAATGTAAAGTAAGTAATATTTTTTGAAATTCATACCTTGATATTTATCATCTGAATATCAGTTTTCAAGGTATATTTATTAGAGATAGAAGATTTAAATCGAAACAGTATATTAGAAGTCGTAACCCAGATCCGATGAATCAGGAAGGTCGTAGAGAACATCATCCATTGGATGACGATACAGAGCACTTCTGAGTCTCTTCTGATCAAAGTAGTGACCTATCATTCCTATTGTTCTTCCAAGCATGAAAAGACCATTAAGTATTTCAAATTCTACAATTTCTGATTTTTCCTGATCAGAGAAAATTTCTCCGCAGCTTTCCATTAAATCAAGGAAAATTACTCCAATAGCACCATCAACATTGAGAATCAGATTATTTCTTTTAGTTAGTGTAATTTTTTCAACTTCCAGTGCATAATCCAGATGGGGAGTTGAAACAAAATTCTCTTTTGCGAAAGCTTTGATAAGTGTCACACGAATATCAGGATTAGTAGCGCTTTTGATTCTGTGACCGATACCGGGAATATTAATTCCCTTCTTTTTCATATCATTCACAAACTCAAGAGGGGAAAGTCCGCTTTTAAGAGCACTGCTGAAATGTTTTGCTGCTCCGCTCACAGCTCCACCGAATCTTGGACCTATGGTGAGAATACCAGCGGCAACACTGCTCATAAGATCCCGACCTGCTCTTGCTGTAACTATTGTGTTATGGGCACCACTAACACATGGTCCGTGATCAGCAGTAAGCCTTAGAACAAGTTCAATGTATCTTGCAGCAAATTCAGGTAATTTTTTCTTGAACCATAAAAGACCAATCATTTCCCCAAGAGGCATATTGTTCTCGACAACCTTACTCATGGGAACGCCAGAGTAAAGAGGTTCATCACCACTGTCATCAGTAATTGTACATATAAAACCAGTGGGTTTTCTCACCTTATTAGCAACAGTCTTGAAATCAACAGGAACAAAAGGAACCTCTGTCTCTTCACGGGAGCCGATTTTTCCAGCAGCTTCAAGTTTTTTAAACTCCTGATTTATCTTTTCACCATAATCATCAAAAGAAACCGGAACAATTGCTCCTGCTTCAGCTAGAGCTTTATTTTTTGCTTCTGCTGTCTCATTAGAAGCCCCGGCTTTGGCTCCCGCATGACCAAACTGAACTTCTCCCTTCATTCTGGAAGCAATAGTTCCTGTGACCCAGCACACCAGGGGCTTGGTAATGCGTTTTTCCTTGAGTGCCTCGACTATTCTGTATTCTTCTGTTCCACCGACTTCACCAAGACAAACCATCATTTTTACATCAGGATTAGCTTCATATCTCAAAAGATGATCCAAAAGTGTACTTCCGGGATACGAATCTCCACCTATAGCTATACCCTCATAAAGACCATCACTGTTGTGAGAAATGATATTGTAAGCCTCATTACTCATCCCACCGGACTTTGATACAAAACCAACGCTGCCCTGAAGATGAAGTTTTGATTCAATGATATTTTCAATCGTTCCCCCGGTGTTACCAATTTTAAAACCACCAGCCAGAATTCCCCCGACGGTTGCAGGTCCAATAATTATTTTTCCCATTTTCTGTGCCATAGCAGCAAGCTCCCTTGCTCTTCTTTCAGGAACTCCCTCAGCTATGATAACCACAGTTTTAATGGTGTCAGCATGCAGTGCATCAACACTTGTCTGAAAAGCACTTCTGAATGATGCAAAGTTTATCATAACATCAGCATCATTGTGTTTGGTAACAGCCTGATCAATTGTGTTGTAAACAGGAATCAGAATCTCTTTTGTACCCCAAAATACTTTATGAAACCCGCCCTGCTTGGCATTTGGATTTACAACAGCCGCAACCGAAGGCTTTTCTCTTTTGCAGACATGATCGAAATCAAGCATTCTCTGGATTGCATTTGCCTGCAGATTAAAAATAATAGCCCGTGTTTCACGGGTAAATAACTGGTAATCAGATCTACTCATTTGGTATGCTCCTTATATTCCATTATCCATTAATATAGTCTATGGCCATGGGTACAATTTTTGACATATGGGTTTCGGGTCCGTAAACCTCAATTGGAACTCCAAGGTTGTCACCAAGATTTCTCATTTTCTCAAGGCCAACTTTATAATTAGGACCACCACGACGTACAAAAATTTTAACTTTTGCATCCATGATCTGCTGACGATATTTTTCAACCGCCCGAATAATTCCGGTAAATGTTTTTGCAACATCTGTGAAGTTTGCAATACCTCCACCAATAAGCAGAGCTTTACCACGTCCATCAGGATTACGGGTAATAAGATCCAGAACTGTACATGCATACTGATAAGTTAATTCCTCATTGGGATCACCACTGTATTCTCCATACATTCCAAGTTCATCAATATATCCCAGATCACTCACGGTATCAGCATAGATAACACTTGCACCACCACCAGCTATCATTGGCCATATACGACCAGCAGGATTCAGTACTGTAAGTTTAAGTGAAGCACCGGTTTTCGAATCCAGTTCTTTAACAAAAGCTTCTTCCTTCGTAGGAGTTCTGCCAAAAGGAGCGGGAAAATCCAAAGTTCTTCCCCATGAGTCAAGATTTTCAAAGGCTGCTGTATCATCAAGTTTTGCAACCAGATCCAGTGGAACAACAACACCATCCTTAATAGCAAAGGGATTAATTTCCAGATAAGCAAATCCCTGTTCAAAATAAAACTTATAAAGAGCATTAACAAACGGTGCAACACTGGCCAGTTCCTCTCCGGAAAGAGGAAGTGTTTTAAATGCATCAAAATCATCTGCTGCAGAAATTTTACCATCAGTCATTACAGGAATGGTTATTTCTTTAACTTTTTCCCAGTTTTCCTCGACGTTTACACCACCTTCTGTTGAAAAATATATTACATCATGGTCTCTGAAACTTCTGATAGCAATATAATATTCATCTTCGTGAGGGATAAAAGGCTCCACAAGAAAATGAGTCAGTTTTCCGGTTACCCCGCTTAATACAGTGTCTTCTGCCATTTTTCCCCTGATCCAGGAAACAGCTTCTTCCCATGTAGCGTTAAGTTTAAGAAGATTATTCTTTCCTCTTTTTCCGAAGAGCATATCTGGTTTTGCAACCAGTTTGTCTTTACCAAGCCAGGGATTTTCATTTAAAAGAGCTTCAAAATCCGTTTGGGGATCCACCAGAACAAAATCGCCACGCATGGAAACTTTATCATCTGAATACCTTCGGAGAAGAGAAGCCATTAACTTTTTCCCATCGTATTCTCTAATTCCTCTAACTGCCATTTTGTGTTTTCTCCTTGTAGTGTAACACTATATAATTTATGAGTGTTTCTGTCTGGTATAGGCTAAAAGTCCACCAGCCATAATGATATCATAATCTCTTTCACCAAGTTCAACTTCCAGAACCATTTCACTGTTTTTTGTAACATTCTGGGCTTTAACTTTTCCAGAAGCTAACGTATCAAGATTTATACTTATTTCATCTTCAAAATCGAAATCATCTTTACAGACAAATGGTATTACTCCAGCGTTTATTAGATTGGCTTTATGAATTCTTGCATAACTTTTTGCTATTACAGCTTTGATATTCAACTGCCAGGGGGCCAGGGCTGCGTGTTCACGGCTGGAACCCTGTCCATAATTTTCACCACCGACTATAAATCCACCATTGGCCTCAAGTGCTCTGGAAGCGAAAGTTTTATCAATGTAGTAGTAAGTATATTTAGCAATCTCCGGAAGATTTGAACGAAGATGCTGTGTTAATGATCCTGCAGGAAGAATATCATCCGTAGAAATTCCATCACCAACCTTAAGCAGAACTTTACCCTTGAGGATCTTTTCAGGTGGAAGTTGAGGTTTGATTGGTTTAATGTTGGGAGCTCTGGATATTTCTATTTTTGCACTATCAGCCTGAGCTACAGGTGGCAGCAGCATTGAATCATCAACTATGTATCCATCTTCATAGTAAAAATCATCGAAATCATCAAAATCAACTTTGGTGGGATCAGCAAGCTTTCCGGCTATTGCGCTGGCTATTGCAGTTTCAACACTTGAAAGTATTAAACGGGCATCATTAGATCCCCCTCTTCCAAACCAGTTACGGTTTACTGTTCTCACACTGTGATGGCCGTATCCCGGCACATAGCCCATGCCAATACAAGCATGACATCCAGGTTCTACAATTCTCACACCAGCTTTAACATATGTGTTGTAACTTCCATCATCTAAAAGAAGCTGTTCAACCTGTCTGGATCCTGGACTCAAAATAACCTCAATATCCTTACTCACCCGTCTTCCCTCAAGCATAAGAGCACCTGCTGAAAGATCTCGGTATGAACCATTTGTACAACTTCCAATGTAAACCTGCTGAATTTCAAACCCTTCAACTTCTTTTACAGGTTTGATGTTATCAGGACTTCCAGGCATAGCCACCAGTGGTTCAAGTATTGAAAGATCTATGGTCATTTCACTGTCATATACAGCATCTTCATCTGCAGCAAGTTTCACCCACTCTCTTTCTCTCCCCTGCATTCTAAGAAAATCTCTTGTGATTTCATCAGATGGGAAAATCGATGTTGTGGCACCTGTTTCAGCTCCCATATTTGTTATTGTTGCACGCTCAGGTATGGAAAGTGTCTCAACTCCAGGCCCTGTATATTCAAGAATATATCCTACCCCTCCCTTTACACTGATTCTTCTTAACACCTCAAGAATTACATCTTTGGCACTTACACCTTTGCGGAGAAATCCCTCAAGATTTATTTTCATTACTTTCGGAACTCTCATATAGAAGTAACCACCTCCCATCGCAACTGCTACATCCGCTCCACCTGCTCCAATAGCAATCATACCAAGTGATGAAGAAGTTGGGGTGTGAGAATCACTACCAAGAAGAGTTTTCCCCGGAGCGGCAAAACGCTCATAATGCACCTGATGACATACACCATTTCCGGCTTTAGAATAAAAAGCTCCAAATTTCTGAGCACTTGTTTTCAGAAAAAGGTGATCATCACTGGATTCTCCCTTGAAACTGAGTGATGTGTGGTCAACATAGGAAACAGCTGTTTCACATTTAACTCTTGGAATACCCAGAGATTCAAATTGAAGCCAGGCCATAGTACCAGTTGAATCCTGAGTTAGGCATTGATCTATCCTAAGACCAATTACACTCCCTTTTTCAAGTTTTCCATCTCCCACATGAGTAGATAATACTTTTTCAGTTACAGTTAGACCCATTCTTTCCTCCTGTATGGTTTGTAATACGGGTTTTTATTTTCTGAACAGACTTTTTTGGTGTCTGTATTAGTCAGTAAGTAGTTTTGTTCGCCCATGGCCCTTTTGGGTCAGGTTCCTTTCTGAAAATCAGAAAGCATCCGCGCGAAAGTAGTAAAAGTTAAAAAAATCCCATGTCATGCCTTTATAACCAATCATGAGGGATTGACAACAGCCTAAATGAATATTTTTTAATTTTTTAACGTTTCTTTTTGCACAATAAAGAATGGATAATTATCATACTAAATCTGACAATAATATTGTTGCCCTTTTTTTGTTTTTATCTATGTTTACAGAGAATAAAATGCCACCCTGACCGGTTGCAATTTACATGATTAACCCAAGGATTTTCAGTTGAAAAATTTATTTGCTGTTTTATTTGTATTTTCTCTCTTATTTGCGGGGTGTGATCCGGAAATCGGAGACAGCTGCTCGCAGAACATTGACTGCTCAACTACTGGTGATTTAATTTGCGATACGGCTTCTCCCAATGGCTACTGTACAATCGCCAACTGCACAGAGTCTTCATGTCCTGAAGGTTCCAGGTGTATTGCGTTTTATCCTGTTCAAAGCCTCATCTATGAGTGTAATCCTCAAACTGAAGATTCAATCAGTTCGCTTACTCCCACTGATGACTGCCTTGCTGGAGAAGTCTGTCTGTCATCAGGATATTGTGCCAGCACAGATTATGAAACCAGATTCTGTATGAAAAAATGTTCATCACAGGATGACTGCAGAGGTGGTTATGAATGCAGGGAAACCAATACTTACGGATCACAGAAGGTACCTGGGGAGAATGAAAATTATGCCACTGTATCCACAGTGAAATTTTGCGGTCCTGGAGAATTGCCCTGAGTCATGATGTTGTGTTTACTCACAGTTCTTCTGATTATATCCGGCTGTTCCTCATCATCTGGACTTAACAGTACTTCCACAGACAGTTCCACTGCTGCAACTGCACCAGTCAACTCACTGCATTCATCAGTTGACTATAAAAATTATTACTCTGACAGCTCATTTTCTGTTTCTGATAACATTTATCTGGTTAATTCCATCCAGTCTTCATTAAAATCTTCTGATTCCATACCAGATTACTCTCAGACACTGTCTCAATTGGCAAACTTTGTTATTGGAGATATGAAAACGCTCTCTCCTTTTTACATGTACGAACTGAGTCCCCATTTTGGAATAACAGCTCCCTGGATTTTTCAGTCGTGGATGAATTTTGATAAGGATGTCGAATCAACAGCTGTAGTTGAAACCATTCTTCATTTTGTAAAAAATCATAATATAACTCATTTCGGTCTTGCTGTTAAAGAAAACAAAAAGGGTAAAACTCTGCTCCTGCTTACACAAAAGCGAAGTGTTCATTTTTCTCTTATTTCTAAATTTTATGCAATGCACTCCAAAACATCCATTGAAGGCATTGTTTCAGGTGAATTTAAAAGTATTGAAGTGGCAATTACTGACTCTACTGGTAAATCAATAACAAGAGAAATCAATCTTTCATCGAAAAATTATTTTAAACTTGCCCTTTCAGTATGTGAAAAAAAAGATATTTCCTCTTACAGATTCCAGTTCATGGCATCAAACAGCAACGGGGCATCACTGGTAGCTGATTTTCCTCTGGTTTGTGGGAAAAAAAACTGGCCATCAGTTCCGGAAAAAATATATCTGGGTAGTGAAAAAGAACTTGGAGAAACCAGATTTTCTGAAATTCTCACATCTCTTTTGAACACTTACAGAAAAAACAATGGTCTTCCTGAATTTATATCAGATAAAACACTTACTGCTGTGAGTGAAAATCATTCCAGAGACATGTGCTCTCTTGAAACTGTACTTCATATATCACCAAATTCCGGGAGACCGGAGGACCGATTAAAAAAATATCAGGTTAAAGCAACTACTCTGGGAGAAAATGTTGCATCAGGATATACACCTGAAGAAATTATCAAGGGATGGCTTTCCTCTAAAACCCACAGAATGAATATTATAATTCCAGGGTATAAAAAGGCTGGAGTGGGTGTATGCAGAAAAAACACTGCCGGTGGAACTTACACCTACTACGTTACCCTTTCTATTACCGGTGAATAATACCTGATTTTCACAGGATCAGATTTTTTACCTACAGAATTATGCTGAATCAGTCTTTTTTTGCCGGGGCAGCTCCTGGCATTTTCCCTGCTCTGTTAAATTTTGGTGCCATAATTTTTCTTGAAAGTCCCGGTTTTATTTTTCCCCCAAATTTTTTGTTTAAACCCGGTTTTCTGGGATTTCGGGGAGTTCTATCCCTCGGTCGATGGGGTTTCTTAAGCTTTCCGCCGTTTGCATGCTTCTTTTTGTTATCAACAATACCACGTCTGCGCTGCTTGAATTTAATTTTAGAAATAGCACCTGTTATAGCCAGGCCATAAAAACCATCAGGTCTTTTTCCCTGACGAGCCATCGAAAATTCAATAGCCTCAAGACTTTCATTTTTCTTTTTTGCTTCATCTGAAAACTTAAATTTAAAATAAAGGTCAGAAATAGAAGTTTTTAAAGGATCCCTCAACTTTATATTTCCTGCAAGTTCTGCCTCTCCATCGGAACTTTTTGCTACGAAATCGTTGAAGCCAGCCACACCATTTTTAATATCAATATTTCCACCGAATTTACCAAGATTCATCGGAGGAAGAGTAACACCTTCCTGAGCCCACTTCTGACTACCTTTGTTTTTAGGAGGGGCTAAAAAAGTTGCCTTAACCTTGGTTTTGCCATCTCCGATAATACATTTATTACATGCTATCTCCAGTTTTCCATCGGCTTTCCTGAAACCCTTTCCAGGAATTGTCATTTCTCCTTTTCCGGTAATTCTTCCAACAATAGGAAGACTCATAAAATTCTTCATTAATGGAATTGCACTGACCTTGATATCCTTTATTTCAAGAGAAAATTTCTTTTTATTTTCACTATTATAATAAGAACCTTCGACACTTCCACCCATTGCATCCATATAAAAGGAAAGATTCTCCTCTCCTCTTGCAAGACTTAGAAGGGATGATTTCAGATTAAGAGTGGAAATTTTAAATTTTGTAGGTTTCTCCCCTTCCTTGTCACTGTCACCTGTCATCACTATATCCGTCAGAGAAACACTTCCAAAACCCAGACTGAAATCACCTATTTTAACTGTAAATCCAGTTGCTTTTCCCAATTCCTTTTCAATTCTATCCTTGATAAGCGACCAATCCATAAACATCCAGAACGAAAGAAAAAAGATAATACTTCCAAAGGTGGAGACAGAAAAATATTTAAGACCTTTGATAAGCAGAGTTCTTATTCTCATTATTTTTCTCCCTTCTTCTTGCGTTTTTCATTTTTACCTTTTTTATCAGTGGCTAACTCTTTCAACTCTTTTGCATTTCTTTTGTAATATGAAGAAACAATAATGGAGGAATCAAGTCTGTCGTGATGTCCTCTTCTTGAAGTTGATTTCAACTCAGTAACCATAATAAGATACTGGTTGTTTTCAACTCTATCCATGAGTTGTGAAAATTTTTTAAGGTCCACATCATGAAGTTTAACTTCTACGCTCTCTTCATGATATTCCTTGTGTTCTCCAAGATCCTTTGGTTTTTTAGGATTATAATTCAATCCCTTTAGTTCAAAATCCTGTGCGGCAGTATCAATAAAACCCTGAAGCATGGGAGGTTTTTTTATTGCTTTCATTTCGTAGGAAGCGAGAATATCCTTGACATTTGCCACTTTTCCTCTGTTTTTGTACAGATTTTTTATAGCTCCCTTGAGTCCATCTATTCTCTGTTCCCGTTCAGAAAAAGAATCACTGATTAGAAAAATAAATAACCCACAAATCATAAACATAGAACTTATAATGGTGGCCACAACCATTTTCTGTTCTCTTGAGCTCAGATTATCAAAACCATTTTCAATTTTACTAAAAATCTTCATCAGTCAGACTTCCTATAAACAGTTCATTGTTATATCAAGGGTAAATTCCCTTTTTTCATTTTCCCCGGAACCAACTGTTTTCATTTTTCCCTGTCTGATTTCCTGAAAACATTCAATTCTTTTAAGACCTTTTGATATTTCATCAACGTCCTGGGCTCTTTCCACAGTTCCGGTTATTGAAATTTTTCCGGTTTTAATATGTATTTTGGTGATATCCAGAGCGATTTCTTTTAATTTTTCATCAACAACTTCGGGTTTTGAATCTGATGGTTTTTTTGCTTTTTCATCAGATTTTTTATCTGAAGGAGGAGAAGTCTTTTCTTTTTCATCCGGCTTTTCTTCCGTTGCCTTCTCTCCATCCTTTTTCAAAGGTTTAGCTGGTGGCAGATTACTCGATATCAGCCCAAGCACCGTATATGCGCTCATTCTGGGAATCGGAGACTCGGACTTATCTATTCCCTTTTTACCTTTCTTAAATTTTTTCTTGATACTTCGATTTATTGAACCAGGATCCATGAATTTTTTTCCGAGAACTTCTCTGGATAACAGAGCACTCAAACCAAGAAGATCCTTTTCCTGTCTTTCAAGATTATTAAGGCTTACCACCCCTGAAACAACCAGAGATCCAAAAAACAACATCAAAGACATCATCACCATTAAAGCTCTGTCCTTCACCAGTGAAAAAGAAGCCCCTCTGGCCAAACCACCTCTTCTGAAATCACACATATCACTACTGTATTTTGTTGCTGTGGAAACCAGGGCAATAGTTGAAATCCACTCCTGAGGCATAATCACATTGGGTATCGAAGCATGAGTAACTTTTTTTCCGGTAACATTTGATACAAACGGTAAAAGTCCCTGTAGTGCACTTCCTCCCCCGGTAAGAACTATATCACCTATTGTTAAACCAAGTTCCTTTTCAGATATGCCAATAAATTTTCTCCATTCTTCAGTCTGTTTTACCAGTTCATTTCTGATTATTTTTTCAAATTCTTCTTCATCAGGATGTTCCATACTCACACCACCGGAAGTAATAATCCAGTTTCTTATTACATCCACATCCTGACCGGTAAATGAAGCCAAAGAATCAATTATATCCTCCACACCTGAGTAAATAATTCTGGACATCACAACCGTATCTCCGTGCAGAATGGATATTTCTGTTAAACCGGCACCAAAATCAATAACCGCGGCATAATTATCCCCAGGAATACCGAATGTCATTGCTCTTGCACCACTCATCACAAATCGGCATACATCCCCTCCTAGTGTATTTATATTGTTTATCATCTGAACAACATTGTCTGAGGAAGTAGCTGCGCACAAAACAATACTTTCAGAACTCTGCCCCTTGGGATTAATTGTCCAGGTAGTGGTAAGATCATCTATTTCTTCAGGAAGTTGATCTCCAAATTCATATAGAACAAGAGGATCTATTTTAGATCTTTCACTGAATGGAAATGTCATATTTCTCAGATATACTCCATCTCCTATGGAAATAATTATATTCTGGGAAGATTTTCCACCGAGTTTTTCAAGGATATTTTTAATCGCAGAACTGTATTCTATTTTTAAAAGAGGTTTTTTGACTGCGATGGTGTCGATTACAGTAAATTCCTTTTTTCTGACATCACAGACAGCTCCTTTTATGTTTCTGCTTCCAATATCAATGACAAAATATCTGCCACTCATCTTTCATCCTGTCCAGTCCACTAAACGTGAACAAATTTTAAGGGATATTATTCTTCCCTCCAGTAAACAAAACCACCGGTTTTTCCGGAAGAAGTTGAAACCAGCTTTTGATCCCAAACTGCATTAACCATATGTTTTGATTTTCCGGATACACCATAAACCTTCAGACGATAAAAACGCTTGGAGGCACTTGTAACTATTTTACTAAGCTTACTCTGATCAAGTTCAACCCCCTGAACCTCTGCATCATTTACCCCATCATTACCAAGATCACTCATTTCATCTGCACTTATTCCAAGAGCCGCAGCCATTACATTTGATGCAACACCAGGATTAGCCACTGCCTGTATAAAAGTACTTGTGTCTTTGCAAATCCCTGGAATTTGTGGTGCAACAGTAGTCGCCAGCATTTTCAGTAAAACTGGATCATTTATAACCTTATGATTGGGATCCTTTGCACTGGCAACAATTATTCCTGCAACCAGTTGCCAGTTATTTGAATCAACAGCACATAGATTCAGATTACATGAACCATATACTGTCAATGAACTCCCAAAATTCGTCCAGAAAACGTCATCAACACCCCTTATAAGTCTGATTTCTTCATTGGAATCAAGCAAATTATTTTTTGAAACATAGGGTTCAGACAGTCCCATATAGTATCCATCCTCATCACCCCCGGCATAACCTCCCTGATCCAGATCAATGAAGTCGATAAAGGCCCCCACCTGCTGAACTCTATCCAGCGAATCGGAATCTGAAAGAAGTCTTCCAAAGAGTTCATCATAACGCCTGCTGGAAAAAAGTGCTGTGAGATTAAGATTTAATTGCTGAATATTAGCATCTGAAATTGCACAGTTTATATTGATTTTTCCATCTTCAGCATCCATAGAAATCATTCCACCACTTCCCTGACCGGGTTTCATACCAAGACCAACAACATCGGTGCCAATCATTGCGCCAACCATATCCACATCCCCAAAAAAAAGCGGAAGTATCATCGGAAGAAACTGTCCCATATCAAGACCCATTTGTGACAGCATTGCGTTGTTATCAAGAAATTTTTCCTGAACCTTAAGAAATAGTTTCGTTACTTCCAGTACGCTATAACTGATATATCTTGCTTTTATCCGATCTCCCTCTGCCCGGACGGATCTGAGTTCAGCCTGTGAAGAAAGAATAAACATTTGTACAAGAACACCAATAATAGCAATTGCCATGGTAACTATAAGCAGCGCATATCCTCTTTGGGAACGTGAAGAAGATTTGTTCATCTTGTCACCCTGGTGCTGGAAGTTGTAGAACCGGTAGTTGTTCTTCCGGTGGATGAACTTCCTGACGTTGAAGAGCTGGTACTACTCGAACTGCTGCTTGAATTTCCTGAAGGTGTAAGGTTTATTGAATCAATTAGTTTTGGCTGAACAAATGTTGTGAAGTGGATAAGATTCTCCCTTCCATCTTCAACCACCAGATGAATTTTTATCTGATTTGGAAGACGATTGATCTGTCCGTCTATGGTTGTTGTATCCCATTCCTCGAGCCATTCATCACGGGTTTTGTCATAAAATTCCATTCTTAACGAGTCTACTCTTGGTAGAATAAGCCAGCTTTCCCCAGGAATTTCTTCGAAATACTTCTGTTCCAGCCTGTGGGTTTCTCTGCGCTTTATGGCATATCTTGATGGCATCTCGGGATCGTCAATGATTGCATATTGCACGATGGCATTATCAGCTTCATGATTTTTTCGACTGCTTCTGATATGTGAAAATGTTGAAAAAACCAGATTTAAGCCGGCACCATCGTAGTTTGCCCTGAAAAAAGTTCTCTTTTCAGGAGCACTTGTGTCTTCCCCAAGTGACAGATAGGACATACTCAAATCATCTTCCAGCATTGACAGAAAACCTCTAATCAACTGATACTGTTTGGATTTCTGTTCATTTGCCTTTTGTACCTGTCTGGATGTATAAATTGTTCCATACACACTTGCTGTCATTATTGAAATAATAACCAGTGAAACAAGCACCTCTATAAGGGTCATGCCTTTCTTTGAACATGTATGCGGTTGAAGAATCAGGTACCTCATCTTGTTGTACTCCCCGATGAAGAACTCCCTGTCGTTCTGGTTGTGGAAGAGGTTCCTGTGGAAGAAGTTCCTGTTGTACCTGAAGTCCCAGTGTTTGAAGGACTGATGAGTGATCTATCCAGCTCATCAAGATCAGTAAGGTATGACACCAGCTCAAAATATCTTTCTTTTTTTGCTACTCTCCACATCACCCTGACAGTAACACGTCTTACTGCAGCCTCCAAAACACTCTGAATCATACTCATGGCCTGTCCCATAAAAGAGGAAGCCATTTTTCCCAGACCTTCATCCATCGAAGATGAACCTGCCCCTGGGAGAAACTGACTAATAAGATCTGTAAGTGGCGAAGTATTTGTTCCCTCAGCGGATTCATCAGAGGTACCCATACCACCCATAATTTTTTCCTGTAGCATAGCCATATCCGGCAATTCAATCTTCTCAATAATCACGCAGTATCTGAATCTCTCGGAACCCTCATAATCAGAAGGATCAAAATCACCGCAATTTTCATCCTCGAATGTACCAAAACCATCTCTTCTGAGGTTAAATTCTGTTTCCAGAAGTTTAGCCTGAGCCAGATGCATACCCTGAGTAAGAAGCCGGCTTCTTACACTCCTTGAAACCGAATCACTCTGACCTTTGAGAATCCACAGGAGAGACATACTTAAGATAGCCAGTGACAACACAACTTCCAGAAGTGTAAATCCTCTTTTTAGTGTGCTCATGGTAGTTCTCATGTCAGTTATTATCCAGTTTCTCAACGTTGTTTCCATCATCATCAAAACAGAGATTTCTGTTATCCGAATCAGCATCCACAAATTGAACAAGGCCAGTTGCAGCGTGAACCAGCATTTTCATTCTGGCACCTGAAGCACTTGTAAGTTCAATTACACCACCAAAATTCTGTCCATTCGGGAAAAAATAGTATGCCACCTTCCCGCTGTCATATTCCTTTCCTATACAGGGAAACGATACTCTCCTGATATGTATTCCCTCAAGCTTAACTGGTTTCATAAAAGATTTATCAGGCTTTTTCCACCCCCCAAGCCTTGGTCTGAAAGGCTTAGAATTATCATCTGTTCCAGTGGGTCCTATGGGGGATGCAGGATCGAATTCCGGCCACTCTTCGAAGGTAATCGAATCCTCTTCATCTTCCGTTATTTCGGGATCAAGATCAGGAACAGTTTCCCCGGAAGGAACTATCTCAAGTTCAAGAGAGGGATTTTCTGCATCCAGATCCAGAATCAACCGGTGAAACAATCTAGTGGTACGCGCATGATTGGAAGTGAACCGGATAGCATTGGCAAACTTCCTGGAGCTTTCTTTCATTCTCATTTTAGGGATAACTTTAAAATAAAAAGCAATGCTTCCTATTATTAATCCCATAATAACAATAACTATCAGTATCTCAATGAGGGTAAATCCCTCTTCCCCCTTATTTATTTCCCTATCAGGGTATTTACAGGGGAAATACTTCATTTTAATCAGTTCTCATTACAGTCATTGCTGAGAACATCATCAGCTGTGTTAAAACTCTTGTCAGGTCCGGCACTTCTGACACAAAAACCTTCTCCAGCTTTTTCAGCCTTGACTTCCTGTCCCCAGGCATCCTTAAGATCAGACTTTTTAATTGTTCCATCAGTAACCAGAGCTTCAAGGATCTGGTTTCCTTCTTTTCCGCTGTGCTCTGGTTCTTCGGCACTCTCTGTAAGGATACTTGCAATATTATTCAATTTGAGTTGAGTAGTCTTTTTCTTTGCCTTTTTAAATCTGGGCATCACACCAAAGGTAATTGCACCAATGATAAGACCGAGAATAACAATAACGATCATAATCTCTATCAGGGTCATACCTCTCTGGGATTTCAGATTTCTTAATGCTCTTGCTGTAACATTTTCACGTTTCATGGTTTCTCTCCTAAAGTCCTATATTATTCATCTGCATGATTGGCATAAGTATTGAAAATACAACAAATGCTACCACACTACCCATTGTGACAATCATTAACGGCTCAAGTACACTCGTGAGCCTGGTGATGGCAGTTTCAACCTCATCTTCATAAGCCATCGCTACATTCTTCAACATTTCTTCAAGCTGTCCACTTTTCTCACCAATAGCAATCATATGTGTTACAAGGGGAGGAAATTCACCTGAAAGTTCAAGAGTTTTACCTATACCCTTACCTTCTCTTATTGCAGATTCAACATCATCCACAACTTCCTGAAGAATCACATTACCCATTACAGCCTTAACTATTTCCAAAGCCTTAAGAATGGGAACTCCACTGGTGAGCATAGTTCCCATGGTGGCTGTAAACCTTGAAATAGCCACTTTTCTCACCAGTTCACCAACCACCGGAACCTTTAAAACAAAGGAATCCCAATTCCTCCGACCGGAAACTGATGCTTTCCATTTTCTGAAGATATACACATAAAGACTAAAGGCAACTATCAGCATAAGCCACCAGGAACTCACAAATTCACTGGTTCCAATCAGAATTTTTGTATAAATAGGCAGTGTCTGATCTGTATCCTCAAAAACACTCACCACATTAGGAACAACACTTGTCATTAAAATACCGATAATAATTACAGTAACCACACCCATAACCATTGGATACGTCATAGCACTGCGAATTTTATCCTTCAGTTTTTTCTGTTTTTCCAGAAATTCACTAAGAGTCCGTAAAACTTCATCCAGATTTCCTGCAGCCTCGCCACTTCTCACCATACTTACGTAGAATTGATTAAATTCTTTAGGATGTTTACTTAATGACTCAGCTAAAGAAAGACCTTCATTTACACTTCTTTTTACCTCAGAAATAATATTCGACAGTTTCCTGCGCTTTTTATCATTCGCAAGCTGTTCACTTATTGCAGCCAGTGACTCAGTAAGTGGAACGCTGGCACGAAGAAGTGTGGCAAGCTGCCTTGTGATCAATGCGATATCGGCAACACTTACAGTATTGAGAAATCCAATCTCGATTTCTCTCTGGAGACCTTTCCCTTTTTCGGTGGATTTTTTATATTCCTGTAAAAAAAGACCTTCCTTCCTGAGTGAAGCCCTGAGGGCCTTTTCAGAATCAGCTTCCTTGGATCCCGATACGGGTTTTCCGGCGGTATCCACGCATTTATACTGAAAAACAGGCATCTTTACACCTAAGCTATATCTTCCGCGGTTACAAGCATCACTTCACTGAGACTTGTAATCCCGCTTATTGCTTTGTAAGCCCCATCCTGACGCAATGTTTTCAGACCTTTGGAAACACCCAGTTTTTTAATCTGGTTCGCATCTATCTTCTTCATTGACATGGCACGAATGTCATCATCCATCATGAGGAGCTCATATATCCCTGTTCGTCCCTGGTATCCTGTATTAAGACATTGTGGACAACCCTTGGCTCTGAACAGTTTACCCGGGCCAGGAACTCTTGTTCCAGCTTTTACCGGATAACCCTTTATCATCCCACTGAAAAATTCATCAGGGTTAAGTCCAACATCATCAATTTCCTCAGGAGTTGGCTCATATTCTTCCTTACAAACCGGACAGAGTCTTCTTACCAGTCTCTGGGCAAGAATTCCATTTAGAGAGGATGCAACAAGAAACGGCTCAACTCCCATGTCCACAAGCCTCGTAAGTGCCCCAGCGCTGTCATTTGTATGAACAGTACTCAAAACAAGATGACCTGTCAGTGATGCCTGAATAGCAATTTCTGCAGTTTCAAGATCACGAATCTCACCAACCATAATAACATCAGGATCATGACGTAAAAAAGATCTCAATCCAGCTGCAAAAGTCAGATGAATTTTTGGATTAACCTGAACCTGAGAAATTCCCTCAAGTTGATATTCCACGGGATCTTCAATTGTTAGAATATTAAGTTCCGGTGAGTTTATTTTATTCAGAGATGCGTAAAGAGTTGTAGTTTTACCACTACCGGTAGGCCCGGTAACAAGAATAATTCCATGGGGTCTCTCAATAAGATCTTCCATAAGATCAAGTTCTCTTGGAGCAAAACCGATATCCCCAAGACCGAGAAGAATACTGCTTTGATCAAGCAGTCGGATTGTTATACGTTCACCTCTTGCTGTTGGAATAGTTGCAACACGAAAATCAATATCCCTGCCCGCTATTTTTCTGCGAATTCTACCATCCTGAGGAAGGCGCTTTTCCGCAATATCAAGACCAGACATAATTTTAACTCTCGCAATAATCGCACTCAGATAATTTTTATTGGCATGTTTTGTTTCATACAACACACCATCAATTCTGTACCTTACTACAACTTCTCTGTCACCGGGCTCTATATGAATATCACTAGCCCGCTCCTTTGCAGCATTGTATATGATAGCATTTACCCATCTGATGATAGGTGCTTCATCTTTAATATCTATATTATCAGCAAGATCCTCAACATCACCATCTGCAAAATCTTCGTTTTCATCACCAAGATCAACACTTGTGGCTCTTCTTGTATAAGCTTTGTTGATAAGTTCCAGAATCCTTTGAGATTCCATTAGTGATATACTTAATTTTTTCCGCAGTTTTGAAGCCACATCATCGATTGCCCAGTAAACACCCGGATCACTTAATGCAATTTCAACTGTTCCGTCATCATTGTGCCAGAGGGGTGTAATTCTGTTTTGTTTTGCATAATTCAGTGGTATCTGCTCAATAAGATCAAGTTCCACATCTTCAGGTTTAGGATCCATTTCACGGAATAAAATATGCTGCTGGATAGCAAGTGCTTTCAGAACATCTTTTTCCATAAGAATCTTTGATTTAACAAGTATTTCTCCAATTCTGGATTCTTCTTCCACCTGTTTTTCAAGAGCATTATGAATATCAGTCGCACTTATCCCCATATTTTTAATCAGAATTTCACCAAGTAGACGATGAGTGGACATCTATTTTTTTTCTCCCGTCTTTACTGGTTTTTTAGAATTCTTTGAGGATAACTCTGACTTGTTGTCCTTTTTATCCAATTTTCCGGATTTTTCAGTTTCCTTTTCATCATCATCTCTGACTTTTTTAAGTGCCTTCTGCAACTTAAGAACATCAGCATTTTTTACAATAACCGGACCGGAATTATCTATTTCCTTGTATTCCTCCATAGCTTTACGCTTTAATTCGATCTCATCCTCCATTTTTTTGGCTTCACGATTTATCTCCTCAAACATCCCGCATTTATGCTTGTAATTTATGGTTCGATCTATGTCGTGATCCTTAAACGCTGCAAATTTTTCAATAAACTCTTTTCTTTGTTTTATCTTTTCCTGAAAAATTCTTCTGAGATCACTTTCATCTCTTATTATATAAGGAGTTATGAAGATAAGAAGATTTGTTTTTTCAACATTTTTAACTGTGGATTTAAAAAGATACCCGAAAAGCGGAATATCCCCCAAAAGTGGTACCTTGGTAACAGCACTTTTGAATTTCTCCGTCATCAGACCACCAATAACAACTGTCTGCTGATCCTTTACCACAACAACTGTGGAAGCTTTTCTCTTGGATGTAGTCGGACCAACTATCTGATCGATGGATTTAACCTCATTTATTTCCTGCTCAACTTCCATGCGAACAAAATTACTCTTATTGACATGGGGAACTATTTTTAACTTCAGTGCAACATCCTGTCTCTGAATAGGGGCTACACTGGGCATCACAAGAGAACTTGAAGAACCATAGGAACTTGCCAGAGAGGAAATTGATGAAATTCCGGCCTGAAAAGGAACATTCTCCCCCACTGTAATTTCAGCCTCTTCGTTATTTGTGGTAAGAAGATGCGGGGATGAAATAACATTTACTGCATTATTAGTCTGAAGTGCCTGAAAGAACACACCAAATGAAGGAAATGTAAGACCTGGAATTCCAAGAAGAGACTCTGCGTCCGCAATTTCAGGTCCCCTCAAACCAACAGCAAAACCCATAAGAGACAATGGATTCATAATAATCGAGTTGGTTGCCTGATTTGAAATTGATCCTCCGAAAAGTATGGATTGTTCATCGCCGGTTCCTATTGTATTTCCACCATGGAAAGATAACCCGAGATTTCTGGTTTTATCCAGACTAACTTCCATAATTGTAACTTCAACGAAAACCTGTCTTCTGGGTTTATCAAGTTCCTTGATAATCCTTCTCAGGGATAGAAAATCTTTTGACGAAGCCATAATTACCAGAGAGTTTGTGCTTCTGTCAGGCTGTACCTGAACGGGACCCTTGAAAATTCCCTGGATCTGCTGACTGTTTGAACGTCCGTATGATGATCCGTAGCCACTGTATCCTCTGTATGAACTGCTTGAACCACGCCGGGAAGTTGAACCTCGTCTTGAGGTAGAATTTCTCCTGGAATTATAAGAACTTCCGCCACCAGAACCAGTAAGTGAACCTAACAGGCCTGCCATTTCTTCTGCATCTGCATTTTCAAGATAAATAATATGAATTTTTTCTTCTCCACCTGGTAGTTTTACATCCAGTTTTCCAAGAAGAGAAAGTATTTCCAGATAAGAACTGTCATCAGCTTTAATAATAAGTGAATTAGTTCTTTCGTCTGCAATTATTTTAGATATTGAAGAGTTACTCCCCACTGAATTGACTTTTGAGGCAGGGGTACTAGTTGCGGGTTTGTACAGTTTTCTTCTGGAACTTCTTCTGTTACTGTAGGAATTCGTCGGTTTTGCAGTTTTTGATGTTGAGGAGCCACCTGCTGTATCAAAAACTTCTTTCAGTTTATTTGCTATTTCCTCTGCATCACCATTTTTAATCTTCACAACCCAGATTTTCTCATTGTTGACACCTTCCACATCAAGATGTCTCAGTATTCTCTGCAACCTGGTAATACTATCTGCAAGATCTGTGATAATAATAAGGTTTGTAGGTTTATAAATAGTGATTTCACCATATTTACTTTTAAACTTACCAAGAGCATCTGCCACATCCTGAAGCTCTGCATATCTGACTCTAAGCATTGCGGTAACCAGAGTTTCACCTGTTCCTACATATCCACCTGGAGTAACCAGAGGATGAACAAGACCCTTTGCTTTTTCTGATTCCATTATTTTATAATATGAACCGCTTTTCTGAACTGTAAGACCCATTGCCTCCAGAGCACTTAGAAATGCCCTGTACGACTCTCTGGGAGTTACCTTGGTGGGTGAATAAATAGTAACTTCCTGAGCTCTGATGTTTTTAGTAAGAATAAATTTACGGCATGTGAGAGAACTGATCCATCCTATCAACTCAGTAAGTTTAGCTTCAGGTTTAAGTGAAACCTTCATTCTCCGGTACTGGGGAACGTTCTTGCATTCATTGAAATTAGGATCATCCTTTGCACTTCCAACAGCAGTGGCCGAACCGCCACCACCACCCTGAGGCTTGCCAAGATTCCCCCTGTTGTTTCTCCGGTACTTATAATCTCTGGCTTTCCGCTGGGCCAGAGAACCGGTCGACGTTGAAAGTATTACCACAAACACTGTTAAATAATTAAGTAGTCTCAAGGTATATCCCTCTCGTTACCTGATTGAAAAATCCATATTTTCGGTTTTACCCCGACGATTAATTGAAATAGTCAGGTGATTTGCATTTTTCAGTTTTGTATACATCAATAGAGCTTTATCAAAAGAATCAAGCTGGATATTATTTACCGATTTGATCACATCTCCTGATCTAATACCCAGTTTATAGAAAATACTGTAGGATCGTATAAAGGAAACTCTGAATCCACCTTTAGGATCAGGAATTACCATTGCACCACGACCTCTTTGAGCCATTGTCTGCATTAAATCCATTACGACAGATCTTTCCACTTCGTATTTATTTGGTCCAATCTGCTTTATCTTGCTTGCCCATTCTTCATCCTTGGTTTTCGGTTTTCCAGGGGTTGAAGATTTAGAAGCAATTGTCTTAGGTTCTCCGGTAAGGGTAAGAATTTTTTCCTTACCATCCTTAAGGAATGTAACCTTTTTATCCTCAATCATAATCACTTTTGCTCCACCCACTTCATCGTTAATACCAACAAGAATAGTACGCACTTCAGGTTTCTCCACTGCAATGGCAGCAAGAGAAAAAATCTCTCTTTCCGCAAGCATTGTACTCAGGAGTGTTGCACCTTCGAGGGAGTCAACTTTCTTTTCAGGCTGTTTTCCACCGGCATCCTTAATGTCATCAAGAGAAATGGGCTCACAGGTACTACAAAACATATTTCTTTTCAAAATTGCTCTTATATCCCCGGACAGTCGTTTTTCATTCTTCCTTTTGGATGATTTTTTTGAAATGCCTTTTGCTGCCATCTCATAAACAGGAGCACTGTACAAAAAATATGCTGTAATATCAGCAGCAGCTATTCCTGCTCCTGAATTAACAAGCGCAATCATGGCAAGATTGATAATCAACGGATAATATTTAGATAAATTCTCCATATATAAACCTTCAGGTCAGAACTGACGCCATATTAAGCAAAAACTGATCCAAATCAAAAGAAATTCTCCAGTAACTAAAAAAAGTTTTTTGCCTGTTATATCAATACTATACACATTACTTTCGATTTTTATTTCGTTGTAAAAATGAATCTCCATCGGAAATAACCATGACAATTTGTCAACATGATATTAATCAAGGAGTTATACTGTGACAATTTGTCAAACAATATTTTAAAAAGATCTCTCTTTTACAATTTGCATCTTACTGAATTAGATAAATCTGAAAAACTCACACCTGCGTCTTGCTAAAATACATATTGATGGTTACATAAATGAATCGGTATTACCTAAAATCCCGGAAAGGGGGTTTTTTGTCTCACAATTTGATTCATCCTTTTATACACTCTTTCGTACATGCACTTGCAATTAGTATTTTTGTACTTTCCATGATGCTTTTTATTGATTTTCTTAATGTGGCATCCATGGGAAAATGGCAGACATCCCTTAAAAGATATCTCCTCGGACAGCACATTATCGGTTCGCTACTTGGTGCAACTCCGGGATGCTTTGGTACTTTCGCAGTTGTTTCTCTCTACTCACATAAAATATTTAAAGTGGGCGCGGTTGTTGCTGCAACAATTGCCACAAGCGGAGATGAAGCATTTGTAATGTTCGCAATGTTTCCTGAAAAAGCAGTTTTACTCACTGGCATTTTATTTCTTATTGGTATCATCACAGGCGTTGTCACTGACCTTGTAATGGGAAACAGATTTTCTGATTGTCCGTGTGAAGATAACTTTGAAATTCATCAGACTACTGTGGAAAAAAAATTTAAAATCTCCAGAATTATTCCAAATTTAAAATCAGGAGACATCCGCTTGTTAATAATTCTGGCATCTCTCGCAGCTATATCATCTTATTTTCTCTGGAAATCCATTGCTGAGACGCCGAGCATACAAAGTACTATTTTCACAGTAGTTCCTGCTCTGGCCTTCGTTATAATTTCCATGGCCGAAGAACATTTTATCAGAGAACACCTGTGGGAACATCTTATTTTAAAACACGCACCAAAAATCTTTCTCTGGACGTTTGGAGCATTTGTTGTAATCAGTATTCTTCTACACAATAGACTTGATTCCACGATAACCGGCAATCCGGCTCTTATTATGCTGGTGGCAGCATTAATAGGATTGATTCCCGAATCCGGGCCACATCTGATTTTTGTGACAATGTTTGCAAATGGAATGATTCCTTTCAGTATTCTTCTTGCTTCATCCATTTCTCAGGATGGTCATGGAGCCATTCCTCTTCTGGCACACTCAAGAAAAGATTTCATAATGGTAAAATTGATAAATCTGTTTACCGCTCTCCTTTTCGGATACACCCTCTGGTTTATTGGGTACTGATAATTTGTATTGACGCAGTTTTAACATCTGCTAACTTTTACCAACACTGTTACTTTTCAGGATTTCATGTTCCGGGAAATAAACCCTGATGTCAGAACTGGATAAAGGAGAGTTGGTCATGAAAAATGTTGGGTCTCTGATGCAGGGACTTAAGGATAAAAAAGTTCCTTGTAGAATAAGCGGATGCAATAATACCTGGATATGGACAGGTGAGGATCAACTCAAAGCAATGAGTGAAGGACATCGCGATCCTCCTCTTAAAATGTGTGACCGTTGTTTTGAATTATTTCAGAATTTTCAGGATCGAGAAGAACCCTGTTCAAATTCCGATTGTCCAAACACATGGAGATATAACCGAATTGCACAGGTTGCTGATAAGATAAATAAAAGGAAGTCAATTCCCAAAAGGCTCTGCCAAGCCTGTATGGATAGTTCAAAATCCATCGAAGCACAACATATTCCCTGCAAAATAAGCGGCTGTTCAAACACCTGGATCTGGACAGGAAGAGATCAGATGGTGAGTGACTCTTCAACTCCACCTCAAAAAATGTGTAATGATTGTTATGCCACCTTTAAAACACTCGAGGATAAAGCCCAGAAATGCAAAATAAAGGGTTGTGATAACACATGGACATGGACAAGAATTTCACAACTGGAAAATATAAAAAAGGGCAGGAAAAACCCTCCTCGCAAACTTTGTGATTCCTGTAGTGAAAAAATGAATCAGTTAAATGATATAGAACTAAACTGCAGGGTCGAAGAGTGCAGCAACACCTGGGTTTGGACAAGATTTTCACAACTGGAATACTCTTTCACAAGTCACAGTGAAGAAAAATACCCTCTAAGAATGTGTCCGGAGTGCAGTGAACTTTACTCACAGTTGTCCGATTTAACACACAAGTGTAGAATTCCTGAATGCAATGGAACTTGGACTGAAAAACGGGGAAGTATATTCGCCAGAAAAAAAAGTGGTCAGAGTGTTCCACGAAGACTTTGTGACAGTTGTTATGACCAGTTGAATGATTTCGAGGATAAAGAAATCAGTTGTAAATATGAAAAGTTCGGTTGTACCGGAAAATGGAAATGGAAAAGAGAAACACAATTAAGGATACTGAAAAAAACTGGATCACTGCCAGATGTTGAACCTGTTAAACCATGTCCGGTTTGTGAAAAATTCATGCATGAGCACAGCAGCGGAAAGCAGATCATATGTTCCCAGTGTTCGAAACTCATGCTTACTTTGTCACCCGAAGATCTTCTGCGAATAAAACTCGGTACAAGGGAAAATCCTGAAGAAATCTGTAATGAATGCCGGGCTGCCGGTATAAATAAATCTCCCCTTTAGAGATCTTTAACTTTTTTGAAGGAATATTTTCTGCGGAAATATAAGGCAAAACTCAGGGTCAGAAGCATTATTGAAATGAAGTGTGAACTGTTTCCATTACCCTGGGAACATCCGTAATGAACTTCTTCTCTGTCGTTTTCATAATCTGTCTCTGGATAATAACAATCACCATTGTTGCAGTAATAGTCATCCCCGCTATAAGTGTAAGGATATATATTATTTGAAAGTTGTTCCATCAATACTATATCTGCTGATATATCATCATCATCTAGAACGATGTTCACTGTGTACATCCAGTCAATAGCCCCTGTTATCAAATCAAAACTCTCCTCCATCATCCAGTTCTCAGCTAAAACAACCGTCTCATAAAAAGCGAGGTAAGCATTCAGCATTGCAAAGCTCTTTTTCATTTCGTACTCACTGTAATATTCATCAACTGGAATAGAGCCATCCATTCCCAGATCACTGAGAGTGAAAAGTTGATCCACATAATCATCCATATCCGGGTCCAGATATCTCAATTTTACATATGCCTTAGAAAGATCCACTGTCTCTCCTGTTGGGGTAACCCTTAAAAACAGTGCACTGCCACCACCTCTTCTGGAATAGGGATCTTCAATATCATTACTTGTTCTTGAAGCAAGATACAGATTGGGGAATTGTGCACTTCCTCCATTACCTTCGGGAATCCAGGCATCACCAAATCCAACAGAATCTCCTATTTTTATACCAGTGGATGAAACAACACTTATGGTAATATCTTTTGCTATAGGAAATGCAAAATAATCAAGTTCTGTAACAAAAATATCACTGAGGGCACTATAGTTCTCGATATAATAAAAATTTCCGCCTTCGAGAGCCAGATTTTTCATAAGATCATAGTTAATATCTGAACCGACTCCTATACTTGTAAGTTGAACATTATCAGTAGCTCTTGATTCAGCAAAACTTTGAATGACATTAGGATCCACTTCACCGGAAGTTGGAACTCCATCAGAAAGAAGTACAACTCTTACATGTCTTTCCTGTTCAACACCGATTTGTGCTTTTGCAAAACCAGCACTCAATCCACCGTAAATATTAGTCGAACCCCCAGGAACAAGATTACTTACAGCCAGATGCATTGACTCTTTGTTTTCCAGAGAATCGGCATACGTAAGATCCAGTTTTTCCTGAATAAAATCAGAAAACGCTATCAAAGAGATTCTGTCATCTGAGTTAAGAGAATCAACCATGAGATGAAGACCTTCTCTTACCTTCGTAATTTTATCACCTGCCATGGATCCTGAAACATCGATAACAAGTATGAAATCTGTGGGTGGCCGTGAAAAATCTGCCGGATCAAGATAAGACTTAAGAACAATCTGAATTACATTCATATAATCATTGGATATAACCGAATTTCCTCTTCCCATCATTCCGTTGAGGCAGATATTTTCCCCACAGTCACTGAACGGATATTCTATATAATGCTCAGAGAAAAAGCCGTTATCAGAAAATGTTGAAGGTGCAGGAATACCTCCACTTTCAATAATTTCCCTGAAAACTCCAATATCCTGAACGCCTCCAACATTAACATTACCACCGTTTGCGGTGTTGTTGTATGCATTATTAGCAACATTATTGGAATAAGAATCCTTTGCAGAATCATCATCTGAACAACCTTCGAGAATTGAAAGAGCTAAAATAAGATAGGAAACAATAAGTATTTTTCTGCGCATTTTAACAAACCTCCAGAATGAACCATAGGATTGTGCATTCTTTGTGCCATGTAAATTATATATGTACCTACATTGATGATATTACAAGAAATAAATTTGTACTTTTGGCTGTTGCTAACCATCTGATACATAAAATGGACGTAAAGTATGACATTTTTGCCCTGCAGTGGTAAATTTTACTCAAAATTGTTCGATAATTACCTATTGACTGGACATTTGTGATCCTTTTCATGTAGAAGGGATAATTTTAAAAGTGGTTTCCCTAACCTTGCAACTGGGAAATTAAGATATATGTTATAAAAGCCATCTACGTTTCACTGATGGCAGGTGAGAAATATGCGTCCTGAAATAAAGTGTTCATTTTGTTCAAAAAAGAGGTCTGAAGTAAGAAAACTTATCAGTGGACCTAAAGTCTACATATGCGATGAGTGTGTTAATGTCTGTAATGATCTGCTCATGAGGGAGGAATTTGCCAAATCTGTTTCTGAATACCGCCCAAAGCTAATTTTTGATGAACTTAACAGATATATTATTGGCCAGGATATGGCAAAAAGAGTTTTAAGTGTTGCTGTTTACAATCACTATAAACGTCTGGACAGCAGAAAAAGAAGTGTTTCAAAAAAAGTTGAACTGACCAAGGGCAATATTCTTCTCATTGGGCCTACAGGAACCGGTAAAACACTGCTTGTGGAAACTCTTGCGAAAAAACTTGATGTTCCTCTCGCTATTGGTGATGCCACTACCCTCACTGAAGCTGGTTATGTTGGAGAGGATGTGGAAAGTCTTATCAAATCTCTTTATCGTAGCGCAGGAAACGATGTTGAAAAAGCTGGCCGCGGAATCATTTTTATCGACGAGATAGATAAAATTGCAAAAAGAGGTACCGGTTCAGGAAGCGGGAGAGATGTATCAGGGGAAGGAGTTCAACAGGCTCTTTTAAAATTACTTGAAGGAAAACTTATAACTATCCAGCCTGACAACAGTAAGGTTCGCTCCTCAAATCCAGTCCAGATTGATACCACAGATATTCTTTTTATACTTTCAGGAGCTTTCAATAACATAGAAGAGAACATCAAAAGACGACTTGGTGACAAGGGCATGGGATTTGGTGCCAATATTCAACCGAAAGAAGAAGATAAAAACAAACTGAGACAGCAGGTACGAAATGAAGATCTTTTCAAGTACGGTATGATCCCTGAGTTTATGGGACGTGTACCAATAATTGTAACAGTTGATGATCTCAGCATCGAAGATCTTGAGCAGATTCTATGGAAACCTAAAAACAGTCTGGTTTCCCAGTACAAAAAACTGTTTGAACTTGAAAATGTTGAACTTGTCTTCACACCGGATTCCCTCAGAACAATTGCAGAAGAGAGCTATAACCGTAAAATGGGGGCAAGAGGGCTGAGAGCTATTATCGAAGACATTATGCTTGATATAATGTACGAGATTCCATCAATGGAAAACGTTACCAGATGCGTGATTGATCGCGATGTTGTAATAGAGAGATCCATGCCACGCATAGAAACCAGAGCTAAAGCTTCCTGAGTTTTCGTCTAATAATAAAAATTCCCCCAACAAGCATTATCAAACCGATTATCTGCGAAGTAAAACAGCACTGCATATCACCACCGGACAAATTCAATCTGAACAGATATCCTCTACCTGGGTCATCTCTGATGATCTCCAGCAAAAACCTTCCTCCTCCATAAATAATCATGTAAATAGCAAGCAACTGACCATCAAATCTTTTTTTTGTATTGTAGATTATGAGAAATATGAATATTCCAAGCACCAGAGCAGCTTCCATTAACTGTACCGGCAACCTGAATTGATTGATTCCATTAATATTACCTGTACCTTTATAGAATTCTTCCACTGCACTTTTACTTGTGAATTTTAATGAACACAATTTACAACTGGTAGCTTTTCCCCAGCAGCAACCTGCAAAATTGCATCCCATTCTTCCAAAAAAATGGGCAATTGCCACGGATACAGCTGAAATATCCGCAAATCTCATAACAGGAATTTTCTTACGGAATACTATTAAAACCACTGCACCTCCAAGTATTCCGCCTAAAAATGTAAATCCCCCATCGTTTATTCTTAAAATGTTCAGAGGATTTTGGAAATATATTCCCCCCTTCACCACCACATGAAGAATTCTTGCCCCAAAAAGACCAGACAAAAGCATAATAAGAGCATAATCAAACATAGTTTCATGGTCTGTAAAAAGACTTTTACCCATAATACGAAATGTGATTATTGCGAAAAAAATACCAGTTATCAGCATTATTCCGTAAGTTGGTAATCCTTCCATTAAAAATGGCCACATTTTACAACTCCGTTTTTAAAAAACACAACAGCGTTCTGATAACCGGAAAGATAACAATAAATATGAAAAATCATACTACTTAAGAAAAATATTTTATTTTATTTGATCTATTTGTATTCCAATGTAGTATAATGTAGTAGGAGGTAATCATGAAAACTTTAAAATCTCCAGTTGAAAAAAATCTTCCTCATTTTGACCGGGGTATCGAATCCTTTTCCAATATTATCACAAATAGAATCCGGGAAGATCTTGCATCAAGAATTTCTGAAATTCTAACTGATGATAATGTCGAAAAAAATTCTGATGACTTTTCTGTAGCATCAAATTAATTCCAATACAGGTCAGGCAACTTGTATTTCCATATCCATCTGGCTCCTAAGGGAGCCTTTTTTTTTATGGAGGGCAGGAACCATATGCTGGGAGGTTTAGTGTTTCTGAACTATTTCTTACAGTTAAAGTTGCTTCTCCTGTTGATGGTGTGCTGGAATCAAAAACCACTGTTTTATCCAGAATACCATTTTCCAGAACCACTTCCCCTCCACTGGGATAACAATCATCAATATTCCAGGCCAGATCACTTATTGAAAGATCATATTCCACGACACCTTTTTTATAAGAAGCACTCCCATTGAGTAAAAATACTCCAGTATCGAAAACTACAGTTCCAGTAAATGAAATATCTGCTTCGCCAACTGATAAGGCTAAATCTATTTCATAATTTCCATTTCCATCCCATGCTATAGAAGCGTTTCCATTAACCACAGGAAGATTTTCAACGGAAAAATCAGTAAAAACAAACTCTACAGTTATAATTCCCTGATCAATGGCCACAGATACACTTACAGATCCTTCTACACTAATTCCAGCTTCATCAATTGGACAGTTTTCAGAAAAATCAGCTGTAAATGTTAATTCATCCAGAGATGTATCTATTGAAAGACAGGTGTCATTAACACTTGAAGTAATCGCTCCAATAATCAGTTCTACATTTTCAGATCCTGTCAAATTGATATCCAGTATTATGTCATCAATGGAAGATTTTTTTGATGAATCAGTGATAAACGCATTCATCACAGCTACAGTTTTCAGAGTGGAGTTATACGTAGATTCAACTACCAGATTTTCCGATCCATCCGAGAGATTATTGGTGGCATTATTAGTCACATTATTTATGGTGTTATTCGAGCCGGTTGTTGATTCTCCATCACACCCTGGAGTTAAACATATTGATAAAATGAGACAAATCAGTAACACAGCCTTCTTCATTGTATTCTCCTTATTCGTGAGGGTTTACTTTATTTCTTTTTCTTTCGGCTGTTTGTTTAATTTCTTAAGAATACTGGGAAATGAAGAAGAGGAACCAGGAAATAAAACTCTAGAAATGAATATTTACTCCACCTCTTACATTGAAAGCTCCGGAATTAACATCAGATGAGGGAATTCCTGTTGATATAGCTTCAGGAATTGGTCCATAACCTATTGAATCATCAGTTTCAGATGCAATCATACCAGTTGCTTCTATATTCAGAGAAAGATTTCTGGTAAGTCTATACTCCAGGCCACCACCAACTTCAAGATTTGTCTGCTCAACAGATTCACTTGATCCGTTCCTGTCGTCGGTAAATGTTATGCTATTCACTACAAATCCACCCTTGAGATAAACATTGAACCCGATGGGTCTTGGATTACCAAGATAGTACAGAGCACTTAAACCAACTCTTGCATCAGTTCTGGATGCATACTCATTACAGTTTGTGCAACTCTGAAGAATACTTGTACTCAATTCAAAACCAAAGTTATCACTGAGCATGTATTTCAGATTCACACCACCACCCATTAATCCACCATCTTCATATGATGAACTATCCATAAATGCTCCCAGTGATAGCCTTGGCATCTCTTCAGTCACACCAAGATTTGCAGGTGCAGCAGGAATTGAAGCAGGTGGTGGGGGCAAAGGTGCAGATCTTCTCTGACATGAAGAACTCTCGTCGCAGGAATCTTCTTCCACAACCCTTCTGGAAACAGCATAGCGAATAACCGCTGGTCTTTTTACAACAACAACCCTCGGTGGGGGTGGGGGTGGGGGACAGTCAACAATGACGCCTATTCCTATAGGACCTATTCCAATTATTCCTCCACCACATGGAACCTGTGAATTTGCTGTTGATATATTGAGAAATGTAATTACTGAGAATGCTGCTGTTAATAAAAATAATTTTTTCATGATAACCTCCAAACAACTGCTGCCCTAAACCGCAAGTAAAATGCCAATTCTGTAAATTTTAAATTATGATGTAAAATATTTCTTATCCAACTGTTTTTATATCACTTTTAAAACATTTTCAAACAACCATAATATCGATCTTTTTTCGGATTTAAACTACAATGTGAATATTTTTTAACAATCATCAACTTATCTGGATACAAATATTTTACGTTTAAGCGTTTTAGGAAAAAATGGGATCTTCAGGAATTGAATTTTCCATTAAAACTCTAAGTACCTCGTCTGCCTGTTTAAGAGCCGTTATTCCAACTCTCGTGGATAAGAGGCCTTTATCCATATCATTTACTTCATCTCCTATGATAATCAGTTTTCCAAGCTTTCTTATTTTAATATCTTCAATATTTCCAAATCCACCCATTCCGTTTCCACATATGATGAATTTATCAGGAAAATTTTTACGCCAGTAGTTTATCAGCATCACTTTCTCCTGAGCATTGTCAAATGCCTCAACCAAAACATCACAATCTCCAAAAGCTTCACCAATATTATTTTCCGAGATTTTTGTATGTATAGATTTACAGATAAGATGTGAATTAATTTTCAGCAACTGTTCCTTTAGTGCAACCACCTTGGGAATACCTATATGATTAAGAAAAAAATGCTGCCGATTAAGATTTGATTTTTCAACCACATCAAAGTCTGCCAGAACAAATTTTTCAACACCTGCTCTTGTGAGTGCCACAGCAACGTTAGAACCCAGACCACCACATCCGGCAATACCAATTTTTGCTTTTTTAAACACTTCGGTTGTCCCACGTGGATTTCTACTGAATATCGAATCTTCTTTCAAAACATCACCTCTTCGTAACTTAACCTGAACAAAAAAAAATCATCTTTCTAAGCCTTGTAGATCATTCTTTTACCTCCTGCTACAGGAATTTCACACATGTTATCAGTGACTACACCTTAAATGAACTATATAAAAGGTTTTGCATTGAATTCGATATCATATGTTAGTAAAGTATTCATCATGACTGATATTTCTAAAATTTCTGAAATATTCAACGAGGTACACGAAAATATTAATAAATACTTTTTTGGTCCTCGTGAAATTCCTGTTTTAATGAGTTCAGCTTTGCTTGCTCAGGGACATATCCTGCTGGAAGGTGTTCCTGGGGTTGCAAAAACAACTCTGGCAAAATTCTATAGTGCCCTAACAGGTTGTACTTTCAAGAGAATTCAGTTCACTCCGGATCTCATGCCAACTGATATTACAGGAACTGTTGTCCCAAGCGCGGATTTTCAATCAAGCCGGTTTATTCCTGGACCTGTTTTTACTCAGGTTCTTCTGGGAGATGAAATTAACCGTTCTCCAGCAAAAACACAGGCTGCATTACTTGAAGCACTTGAGGAAAAAACCGTCACTGTAGAAGGCAATACATTCTCCCTTGAAAAACCTTTTTTTGTTATCGCCACACAAAATCCTCAGGAACTTGCAGGTACCTTTCCACTTCCTGAAGCAGCTGTTGACCGATTCATAATCAGAATAAAACTTTCGTATCCGGATACTGAACAGGAATTTCAAATGATGAAAAAGCATCAGATTGAACCACCCCTTCCACAGCCTCTTCTTGAAAGTAAAAGTATTGTAGAATATCAAAATATTATCAACAATGTTACTATTAGCGAATCTTTAATGAGATATATTCTTTCCATCATCAGATGGACCAGACGCCACCCTCAAACCGAACTTGGAGCCTCTCCAAGGGCAGGTATTGCACTTATAAGAGCTACAAAAGCCATTGCCGCCTTGTACGGGAGGGATTATGGAACACCAGATGATGTAAAGTTCCTTGCACCATATGTCTTAAGCCACAGACTGAGACTCTCTTACGAGGCTGAAATGGCTGGAATCTCCAGCTCCTCAATAATAGATAATGCTTTGGAAAAACTTAATCTTCTGGCTTAAACAATGGACAAACATTCTGAAATAATCCAGATCCCGGAAAAAGTAAAAGCCAGTAATTACAATTATCCTTCTCCATATCTTTTTACACTTGCGCCAACAGCACTCTTGATACTGGGAGCAGTCACCCTAAGGTTAGATTTCTTCATTTTAGGTCTAATCCCTTTCCTGATAATGTCATGGGTAATTCTTGTGGAATACAGAATAAACAGCCTTTTTAAGAAATCACCACTGAAAGGAATGGCTTATCCTCCTTTGGTTTCAATAGCAGCAGGAAAAGAATTTACTGTCAGAATCGATCTTCTAAATTCAACACCTAGAAGTATTGGAAAAATACGTATTGAAACAAGAACATGCAGTGGAATAAGAAAGAGAGATCCTTTCATTATAAAATTAAATAAAAACTCCAAAACTTCCATGAATATCACTTTGGTTCCAGTCAGAAGCGGAAATATTTTCTTTTATGGATTAAGTATTATAATTTCTGCTCCTTTTGGTTTCAGACCTCGAAGGTTTTATCTGGTTTTACCTATGTGTCTCAATGTGAGTCCAGAGAATCTTGATCCCGTATTCACTAAAAAACTAGAAAAAATTCCAGTTTATGAAAAATTTCCACAACCTACACATAACGGAGATCTTGCAGAATTAAGACTTTACCAAACAGGTGATCCTCGAAAGGCTATAGTTCGAACAGCATCATTAAAACGTCAAAAACCCGTTATAAGACTGTCCTATCCGGAAAAAAAAGGAAAATGGCAGATACTTTTTGACACCACACCTTCAGTATTCAGAGGCAGACCTGGTGAATCTCCCTTTGATTACTATGTATCGGTCCTACCTCAAATAATAAAAAAACTGCAAAAAATGGAACACGAGGTTGGTATTACTGTTTTCAGAAAAGAAATTGAGGTCATACTCAATCGGATAAAAGTAAATAAGTTGATTTATACTCTGGCTGAATACCGATATAAAACACTTGAGCTTTGTGAAAATGTTGATCAGTTGAATATTCTGAATTTACTGAGATATCTGAATTATAATTTTGGAACCGGTATATATCCTCCAGAATCAACAACACCAAACCAGATGGATAATTTTAAAAAAACTATGATAGCAGCCTACAATTCACTGGCTGCTCCCAGGGGTATTGAGAAATTATTGGTAAGTCATTCTGAACCGATTCAGGAAATTTTAACAAAAATCAGTATTCTTACAGGATACGAACCACCGGTTTTAGATAATTATCAGAGCGGTCTTGGAAAAGCCCTTGATGATGCCCTGAAAAAATATTCTCAGCACATAATAATTTTTTCAGAATTGGAGCCGGTTCCAGCACCGGGTGATATTATTCCAAGACTGCGGATTGCACTAAAAAGAAATTTAAAGGTATTTTTCCTCATTCTTGATGATTCACCCGAAACAGATAAAACACTGAAAAGAAGCATCGTTGAAAAAGAAGCCCATTACAGATGGAAAGGCTTGATAAAAGAAATCAGGAGTGCTGGGGCAAACGTAATTTTCTGGTCTCCCGAATCATTTGATAATCTTCTGAATCTGTTTAAAGGGTAAAAGAAAGGATAACTGAATGAAAAATCTTCTTACTACTGCACTAATACTGTTTTTTTTAGTTCCTGCATCCTGGGCTTCTCAAACTATAGGCCCCAGAAGAGAAATGAATTGGCTGTCCTTTACTGATATAAGCGAAAATATCTGGAGTGGTTATATTGAGATAAAATTGAGTGAGGAACTGGATTATTCAATTCAGGAGTTAGTGGTAAAAGACAGTAATGGAAAAGAAATTTATTTACTGGAGAGTCTTGGAGCAACAGCTTCCAGCCCGACATTTGGCAGAAACTACAGTTTTTTAAAAACACTTAAAACAACTGGAGAAATAAACTGCAGATGCACTTTAGCTGATCTTACAAAATATTATCGAATTGATTTCAGAAACAGTAAAAAACCTCTCTCAACTTTATTAAAAATCATTAATTCACTGGACTTTATTGAGGTGGCATATCCACTTACCATACCTGTACCCCCCCCTGAGGATATTCCTCCTGTTACTCCCTCTTATGCTGAATTTCAGGGGTATTTCAGTGAGTCGCCAATTGGAACCGGAATCGAATCAGTCAGGGATATTCCTGGTTCCAGGGGAGAAGGTATTACAATTGTTGACATTGAATATAACTGGAACAAGGATCACGAGGATCTGGAAAACTGCATAAATGCTCTTATTCCCGACGCGGGAACATTATATGCTGAACAGGCATTTGTTGATCACGGAACCTCCGTTCTTGGTATTATTTTTGGGTCCCATAACGGTTATGGAATCACGGGAGCTGCTACAAACGGGCTGTGTGGTTTTTCACCAGACTACACATATGAATATGGATACAACGTCGCCAGAGGAATCACCAATGCTCTGGAAAATTTTCCAACAGGATCCATATTTCTTCTGGAAGCTCAGGAATATGGTCCAAATTATGATGATTCCACCTATGCTGGACTTGTTCCGGTTGAATGGATTCCAGCAACATATGATGCAATCCGAACAGCTGTATCTAATGGTTACATCATAGTTGAAGCTGGAGCCAACGGATGGGAAAATCTGGATGATCCTGTTTACAATAATGCTTTTGATAAAGAAATTTCGGATTCAGGGGCAATTATGGTTGGTGCTGGACTCCCGGGAACAAATCCTCAGGCAAGATCCCGTGAATGGTACAGTAATTATGGTTCCAGAATGGACGTTCAGGCATGGGGTAGTCAGGTGTATTCCACAGGTTATGGAGATCTTTTCACGGGAGGAGGTGATGTAAATCAATACTACACAAGTGAATTTGGTGGAACAAGCAGTGCATCACCAATTGTCACGGGAACTATTGCTGTTTTATTAGGAATATTGAGGGCAAGTGGTTCAGGAGCAGACTGTTCTTCAACAGAATGCACTAATGGAGAAACCTGTGATGACATATATTTCGATCCTCCGCGTTGTATTTCTGCAACTTCCTTTGATGCATTAACAATAAGGGATTTACTGATCTCAACCGGAATTCCTCAAACCGGTGATACATCAGAAAACATAGGGCCTTTTCCAGATATAGAAACTGCTTTAACCAGTCTAAATTCAGAATGTGGAAATGGTATTCTTGAAGGACTTGAAATCTGTGATGATGGAAACACCCTGTCCGGAGACGGCTGCAGTGAGAATTGTAAAAGCACTGAAGTCTGTGGTAACTCTATTGTCGATATTAACGAAATCTGTGATGATGGAAACACTCTCTCCGGCGACGGCTGCAGTGAAGACTGTAAAAGCACTGAAGTCTGTGGTAACTCTATTATCGATATTAACGAAGCCTGTGATGACGGAAACACTCTCTCCGGCGACGGCTGCAGTGAAGACTGTAAAAGCACTGAAGTCTGTGGTAACTCTATTGTCGATATTAACGAAACCTGTGATGACGGAAACACCCTCTCCGGAGACGGCTGCAGTGAGGACTGTAAAAATGAAAAAACAGAGGATAATGGTTGTGGATGCTCAGCAGCAGGAAAAAACAGTCAAAACATGCCTTCAGTTTTTCTTTTACTGATACTATTTTTTCTTCTTTTCCACTCCCGCCTCAAGTACCTGAATGCCCTTAGGGGGAATAAACTTAAATAATTTATCAGGAATTGGCTTATCAAGTATTATTGAGTTGAAATAAATTCTATTCCTGTTTCCTTCTCTGTCATAGACAATGCTCTGTTTAACAGCTCCGGATGCATCAACAACAAAGAGAACTGATTTAAAATGTGGCGATTTCTTTTTAGGAAGTAACTTTAAAACAGATTCATTTTTACCGGCAAATTTGGAATTTTTTATAATCTTAACATTAAACTCATTAATCAGATTTCCTTTCCCCCAAAGGAATTTCACAGGCGCCGGGAGTCCGCTGTCACCAAGATTTTTCCATAAAGCCTGCTTTTGCACAGGTTCATATACCCATACTTTCTTCCCATCAACAATAAACAATTTTTTTTCCGGTCTGGTATATTCCCAGGTCATTTTTCCCGGTTTCTTTATATACACTTTTCCATATTCAGGTTTCTGATCTCCGTGGAATTTTTTTGAAAAAACCTGTTTGAAATCAGATTTAAATGTTTTAATTTTGTTATAGTAAGTCTGAATTTTCAAACAAAGAAACTGTGAATCCGGTAAATTATAGCCTGTTGGTGTAACAGAAGTTTTTGTCTGTGCATATCCAGTTTCAGCAAACATCAGTATGGATATGATAAGAAATCCTCTTTGCATAATTTAACTCCAAAAAATAATTTTAGTTAATGGGACTTTTCCCGGTTACCTAAAAGCTACGGAAATAATTTTCATAAATTCAATTACAAAATATTTCACCCAGTTTCCAGTATTTTATTTGAAAATTGATGGCAGTTTTTTTCCATCTATTACTTTGCACTTATCTCTAAGCCAAATATTTTTTATCTGAATCCAGGTGTCTTCAACAAGAGTTTCATTTAGAATACCTTCATCCTCGTTCAACCACTTTATTCTTAGTCTTACAGCAGCTTTCGAATTTTTTTTATATGGTGTGATTCGGATGACATTTATCTCGCTGATTTTAATTTTTTTAAGAAGCAAATCCAGATCATCAAGAAACTTGATTCTTCCGCTGGGAACTACATATTCCTTTGCGAGATTTCCCCTTCCCCATCTTGCCTGTTCGTAGAACTGCAGTACATTTCCCTCCAGAGTATGAAGAGTCTTTTTCTTATCCAGATCAGTACATCCGATGAAGAAAACCAAAATCAGTAATAAATGGCGAACAGACATTTTTACTCCGTCAGACTGAAATTTGCACATTCTGTGGCATCATAAGTAACATTTATATCAACAGGTATGTTATAACCAATACCAACCTTCAGTTCAAAAATTCCACAGTAAGTAATCTGATTATCGGTATAGCCTGCAATACGCATCTCATATAATTTTGCCGGATAATCATGAAGATCCAGCTCATTGACACAGTTACCTGACCAGTTGAGTGTATCAATATATTCACCATCGTCGAAAAAAGTCATTTCCACTGATGAAATCTCAGGATCAGCATTGGCGCAAACATCACCATCCCATGTTGGGTCCAGATATATAGTCCCGATGTAATCCCCCAAAAGATGATCCATCGTGAAATCCAGGTCAAAAAATGTATCAGTTCCATGAATCAGATTTTCAGAAAGAATAAGGGTATCACTTACTGGAACATCATTTGCGTCAACTAAAGTGGCTTCAAGAGTATAGTTGCCATCAGGAAACTGGTCACAACTTTCATCTCTGAATATTTTCATCATTTCATTACATAGAATCTGATCCTCCCAGATATACTCTTCCTCTTCAGGACCTGTCAGTATCATTCTGACTCTAAGAGCATCCACATCACCACAAGTATCAAAACTGCTTGAATTATCAGCAGTTCTACCATTTATATACCATCTTATCGCAATTTCATGTGACTGATATGTGGGATCATTTTTACATCCCCCTGAAGAATCATCACAACTAACCAAAGTTAGTGTGGACATGGATAAGATAGCAAATAATATCAATTTTCTCATACCGAACTCCATTAAGATAAAAGTGTTAATAATCAATTAATCAATGAAAATACTCATTTTTCTCATCCAGCTTTCGGGCGCCTGATATCTTTATCTTTTTTTCAAAATCACTTTGTGGTTTCTTCTCAGCCCCTAATTGAACTCTTATGGCATACACCTCACTGTCAGTTGGTCTCACGGCATAGGCTCTGTCAGCAAAACCTCTTGCTTTCTTTCTATAACTAACTGCATTTTCAGGCTTTTCAGCACTCAAATTTAAATAAATTCTTGCCAGAGCCACTAACGACACATATCCGGCTTCATCCCCTAATTTTTTTAGGATACCAAGATTTTCCTTAATTGCTTCATCAAGATTATTACTTTTTTCAAGATATGCAGCGAGTGTCATTTTTAAATCTGAGGTAGCATTTTCTCCATGCAGATAAACAATTTTTCTCTGTTCACTAGCAGCCTGCATGAATTTTCCCCTTTTTTCAAAAATATCCCGCAGCACTGCATGTGCCCTCAAATTAAATGGATTGTAACTGATGGCAGTCTTAAGATGTTTCTCAGCTTTGTTAAACTGCATACTCTGCTTGAAAATAATACCAAGAAGCATGTGAGAATCCGAGTCAACAGGATCTATCCTCAATGCTCTGCCAAGTTCAACAGCTGCATCCGGACGATTACCCAGTCTGAGATGAATCACTGCCATCAGATAATGTATTGCTGGATATCCGGGATATTTTCTTGCGACTTTATCCAGTTTATCCAGAGCAATCCCCGCATTTTCTGATTTCAATGCCTTTCTTGCACTTGTTACTGCTTCAAGCATCTCCCTGTTAAACAAATTTTTATATGATCGGGCTCCATTCATAATTTTCCGACCCATGGAGATCTGCTTCAATGTAACACCTTCACGGACTATTGAAGACAAAAGTGTATGTATTGATTTAATCTTTCCATTACCAAGATAACACCTGGCCAGAGAAAGTGTAAATCGGATATCACCACCTTTTTTATGTACTGATTCTAGAAGAGGACAAGCAACTGAAAAACGCTCATCAAGCATATACAGAAGACCTAACCTGTATACAAATTCTTTTTTTTCTGGATATTTTTTGATAATTTTCTGAAGAATTACAACACTTTTATTTATATCCTTACCTGACCCGAACTGACTTAATGCAGTAAAATAAGACTTCCATGGTTCACTTAAACGGGCACGATATGTTCGAGTATCTCCACCTGATTCATAAAGACACATCGAAAGCATTCTGAGATAGGAAAAAGCTGTATCATCAGACCAGTTTTCAACATATCGGGGTGAAAGTTCCTTAATAACTTCACAACTTTTCTTTTTTTTACCCTTATCCCATAAAGAAACTGATTTTCTGACAGTTGAAACGGGATCCGGATTTTTACAGCCTACAAAAATAAATGAAATCAGAAAAAATATTTTAAACATGATCTGCTGATTTAACCCATGTGAATTTCTAAGTACAGAAAAATTACAGACAGTGTGACATTTTGTTCATAATTTACCATTGGAAAATATCTGAAATGCACTAAACTTCAGTATGGAATGATATATCTCAAAGATATTCGGTGCTTTTATTATGAAGTTTCTTCATCGTGTTGATGGCATGTTTCTTGCGGTATATCTCCCTGAAAGTTTTTTACCTGGAGGTTTATTATGATACGCAAATTACTTTTACTCGCTTCTGTTCTTTCACTTTCAATATTCTCAGGCTGTCACCCAACCAATAACGACGATTCATGTGGATACTGTGATGATTCAGGTTGTTATGGGTGCGATGGTGATTATTGCTGGCCGATTGAAAACAACTCCTGTAATGAAACCGAAACCTGTGCAGAAGATCAGATCTGCACTGATTTTGGATGTGCATCACTTTGTCAGTTCGATGCAGACTGCAATCTTGGTGAAGAATGCATGGATACCGGGGTTTGTGGTCCTGCAGAAGCTCCCGAAACTAAATGCAGTGTAGATGACGATTGTGGAAATGGCACTATCTGTGAAATGAGTGAAGAACTTGGTTATCTGATCTGTGTACCCGGTTGTCAAAGCGATGACGAATGTTCAGAGGGTTATGTCTGTGCATCATGCGGAAGATGTGTTCCTGAAGAAAACCCTGTTTGCGGAGATTCCAAGGTTTTTTGTGAATCCGATGAGCAGTGTGGAACAAAAGTATGCAGCATTGATCAAAAATGTGCTGAAACCTGTGAAGGTACAGATCCTCTTTGTCCAACCGGTCAGATTTGCAATGATGGAGTCTGCATTGATGATCCCAGTCCTGAAGATCCTGAATGTGTATTTTCATCTCAGTGTGGAGATGATCATGTCTGCATAAACACATACTGCCATGCTACCTGTGCTGATGATAGCGAATGTGGCTTTGGAGAATTTTGTGACTTGGGCGTATGTAAGGCTGATTATCGACCAGGTGAATAATTATTTTCCCTCCATCGAGTAAATCTCTCCTTTACCCTTAAAATACTGAAAAAAATCATCTCTTCTTACTGATTAAGTTGTAATAACACGTATTGTGTGTATATTTAGTTAGTTAATGACGGGAACTGATCCTTCCTGAATAGTTGATCATGGTCAGGATTTACTTTTTGGTTGTGTTTTATTCAGGAAATTTGCAGGAGAAGCACATGTACAGGACAATATTGACCTTTTTAATGTTTTTTTCGTTGGTTTCAAATTCTTACGCCCAGAAGAAAACCCTATCGGTTCTTGGGCTTGAAGCAGAAACCGGTCTGGAAAAGTCAGCAAAAAAGGTTACACAGATACTGAGAAAACTTGCAGCATCTGAAAACTCAGTTTCCTTACAACCACCCAAGGAACTGGAAGAAATGAAACTTCTTCACTGTGAAGAAGAAAAAGATAAAAAATGTCTTGAGAAAATCCAGGGAGAATTAAAGGTAAAACTTATTATTACCGGTAGAATTGCCAGACAGAAAAATAAGGCAAAAATTACCCTGTTCTTTTTATCAAACGGTAATCTTAAATATTTCAGTGCATCCGTATCCCCAAAAGCATCCTCGTCCAAACTTGAAACAGAAGTAAAACGCATGTGGACATCATTCTTCGGAGGAAAACCTGCGAAAGTCAAAATAATGAGTTCTGAGGGCGGAATAAAAATCTTTATTAACGGACAGTTTGTTTTTAAAACTATGCCAGGAGAAAATATTATTCCCCAGTTGACCCCTGGAACCCATGAAATTAAAGCGGTATCAAAATCCGGAAAAACACTTGTTAAATCTGTCAAAGTGAGGGCTGGTTCTGAAATTACTTTCACAGTAGAATTTAAATCCAAAGCAATACCTGTTCCTGTCGATGTAAAGAATACTGATGACACCAAGACAAAAACAGATGATGCCGCAAAAACAACTGATCTGGTAAAAAAACCCGATGATGAAAAACCTGTAGACAGTCCTACAAATTACTGGAAATATGCATTTTACGGTACTGCAGGAACAGCTGTTGTACTTCTGGCAGCAAGTGCCTATACTGGTCTTCAGGTTTGGAGTTATGAAGATGATAAAGATGCAGAAATAAAGAAAAATCCTGATTTATATTATGGCCAGAGTGATGTCTGTAAAGTTGCACAGGGAGATATGGTTGATATATGCGATAATGGTAAAAATATGGCTACAATGACCAATGTGTTAATGTTTTCAGGAATCGCAGTTGGTGTCGCATCAACATACTTCCTTTATAAGGGATTTCTATCTTCCAGCAGTGAAGCTAAAGGAACTCTAGGAGAGGGCGATTCCGGTAAGGTTACACTTATCCCTTATATAGCACCCGGTGGTGGTGGAATTTCTCTGGGTACCCGTTTCTAAACATTAGAAATATGACTGGATAATCAAGCATGAGATTAGGTATCTTCAGTGACGTACACGCAAATCTGGAGGCGCTCACTGTTGTGGTTGAAGCCTTCAAGCATCTGGATATAGATAAATATATCTGTCTTGGCGATGTGGTTGGATATGGAGCAAGTCCCGATGAGTGTTGCAACATAGTAAGACCAATGGTTGAGTTTTCCGTGCTTGGCAACCATGATGCAGCAGTCGCCGGAAGGATGGAATATGCATATTACTATGAAGCATGCAGGTTTGTACTGGATCTTCATTCATCTGATATTTCCCCTGAAAACATGGAATGGCTTAAGAATACAGGATATACCAGGACAATGGAAATTGATGGTTTGAATCTTGGTTTTAGTCATGGTTCACCTGTGATTCCTGAAAACTTTGATTATGTTTTCAGTATGGAGCAGGCATATAAGCTGCTTCCTCATTTTGATGATCTTCAGGATGTCAATTTTATTGGTCACAGCCATTTATGTAGAGCTTTTGCACTTGAGAAAGACGATGTACATGAGATTATTTCTCAGGATTTTTCTATCAGACCGGGAATGAAATATATTGTAGGTGTCGGAAGTACAGGCCAGCCTAGAGATTATGACAATCGTGCAGCATATACTGTTTTTGATACTGTGGAACGAAAGTTCACGTATTACAGAGCAGAGTATGATATTGAAAAAGCTGCTATGAAAATTTTTAACGCCAAAATTGATAGAAACTTTGGAAACCGCTTATTTGTTGGGGTTTAAAGGGGGAATACCGTGCGTTGTCCCGGTTGTGGAATTGAACTCAATCACAGTGCGTTAAGAAGAAAAAGATGTGGCTCCTGTGGTTACATACTCCCTGTTGTCGGCTCAAAAGCGGGTCAAACAAAATCTCAAAAGGTCGCTCAAATTGTTAGTGAAGGTGGGCTAAAACTACCACCTCCTAAAAGAAAACCTGTTAATATTGCAGGAAAAAATGTTGGCAATCCTGATGAGGAGTATCGTGAGGGTGTTGTACATACAACCGATATTGAGGATCAGCCATACATATCCGAAGAACCTTCTATAACCACAGAGGAACCAGAGTTTACGGTTCCTGCACAAATTAGAACTCCTTCTCAGAAAGTTAGAAAACCCAGAAGAATCAGAGATGCTTCTGAAAAAACTTTGAAAGTTGAAGTTCTTCCACCACCCCCACCTCAAAATGTCATTTATACACCAATGCCTGAAAAAAAGGCTTTCTGGCAGGATATGGCACTTGTGGTTTTTATTATTATCAGTTCCCTTACAATTACAGCACTTCTTATTGTATATATGAAAACATAGGTACATCATGAAAATAAAATCAGCAATTCTTGGAGCCTCAGGAACAGTGGGACAGAATTTTATCGCAATGCTGTCCGCTCATCCTTGGTTTGAACTGGCAGGACTCTTTGCATCAAAAGACCGAAATTTCAGTGGTATTCCATGGTTGTCACCATTTGAAGAACCTTCAAACTATAGCCAACTAAGAGTTGAAAAGTTTAACATCGAATCAATAATTAATTCTGAGATCAGGGTAGTTTTTTCAGCTCTTCCTGCAGGTATTGCATCTGAGGTTGAACTTGAACTTCAAAAACATGGTGTAGCTGTTTTTACAAATGCAAGTGCCCACAGAATGGATCTCAATGTACCCATTATAATTCCTGAAATTAATGCAGATCACATCTCATGTATACCAGCAGGAACAGCTCCTCTCATTGCGAACTCCAATTGCACCACAAGTGGTCTTGTTATGACACTAGCTCCACTTAAAGATATTGGAATTAAATCTGTCAAGGTAAGTACTTACCAAAGTATTTCCGGAGCAGGTTATCCTGGAGTTGCTTCTCTTGATATCACAAACAATATCCTTCCAAATATAGAAGGAGAAGAAATTAAAATAGAGCGTGAAACAAAAAAAATAATGGGAATGGCAGGAAGTGGCGGAATCATTCCACATGAAATGGATGTATTTGCAAACACCTTCAGAGTTGGCGTAACACATGGACATATGGAAAGCGTTTTTGTTGAGTTTGATGAAGAAATATCTACTCAGGATGTCTTATCACGCTTTGTAGAATGGAGAGGAACTACAATTTCAAGAGATCTTCCAAGTACACCCGATTCACCTCTTATTGTCCATCAGAATCCTATGAGACCTCAACCAAAACTTGATGTTATGGCCGGAAGAGGTATGAGTGTGGGAATTGGAAGTATTAAAGTAAAAAGGAATGTTGTCAGTTATAAATTGCTTGTGAATAATGTTGTCAGAGGTGCTGCAGGTGGGAGTGTACAAAACGCCGAACTGGCTTACAAGGCAGGTCTTTTAAAGTAATGTCAAAACCCATTGTTGTTATGAAATTCGGGGGTTCATCTCTGGCGGATGTTGATAAAATCCGTAACGTTGCCACCATTGTATCCAATCGTCATAAAAATGGTGAACAGGTGGTGGTGGTGGTAAGTGCAACAGGAAAAACCACTGATGATTTATTGAAACTCGCTTCATCCATTTCTTCCGGCACCCACAAACGCGAACTGGATATGCTTCTTACAGCAGGTGAAAGAATTTCTATGGCTCTACTTGCAATGGCAATAAAGGATAAAGGAATTAATGCTATTTCTTTTACTGGAAGCCAGTGTGGTATCATCACAAATGATAATCACTTCAACGCAAGAATTATTGAGGTAAGACCTTTCAGGGTACAGGATGAACTAGATAAAGGACAGATCGTTATTGTTGCAGGATTTCAAGGTGTTTCTTACAAAAAAGAAATCACCACTCTTGGGAGGGGAGGAAGTGATACAACAGCTGTGGCACTCAGTGCAGCACTGAACGCTAATGGATGTGAAATATACAGTGATGTTGATGGCGTTTATACTGCAGATCCAAGAATAGTTGATCCTTTCAGACTCATCGATTTAAACTACTCTGAAATGATGGAAATGGCATACAGAGGAGCAAAGGTACTGAATTTCCATGCGGTGGAATTTGCCAGAAGGAAAAACATTGCTATTTATGCAAGATCCAGTTCAGGTGGTGGTGAAACCGTAGTAAGGAAAATAACAGTTGAAAAAAATGGACCAGTAAGTGTAACTTCCTCAAATACTTTACTCGGTATTTCATTCCAGTCTGAAGAAAACCTCATGGATCTTTTACAGATTTTTAAAAATGAGGAAATTAAATCAAAATATACTGTTTTCACAAACAGGGGTGGTTTAATATTTATAGATATATCAACGTATCCCTCTGTTAAGTATCTTTCTTTGGAAAATTCAGTCCTCTGTTGCAGTATATCAATTATCGGAACAGGAATTGAGGCAATAAATGATATTTTTCCTGCTGCCAGCGAGTTTATCAAAAAGAATAATATTGAAATTCTCGCTATTGAAACCGGACATACTCATTTAACTTTTTATATTAATTCAACTGATGACAAACTACTGGTAAAAGAATTTCACAAACTGTTTATTGAAAATTCTATACAAATATAAATCTTTTCATCTTACAGCTAAAAGTGCAGATTTAAAACAGGTGAAAACAAAAGATCTCACAAAATCGTAAGCAGTTTCATTCCAGGGTATCCTTAAAACAGCCCGGCTTTCATTAAATGGAGGACCAACGGGAATACCCATTGCTTCAACTTCAATGGTCATCATGGATGGAAGATAAAAGAGTCTATACTCAATCTGTCCCTTCACAAAGCCTGGAATTCGCCTCTTACTATTTATATTTATAGTTATTACCCTGATTTCCCCATGATATGTATCCTTTTTTTTCACTTCCTCAACATCCAAATTTATAACCCCTGGAGAAGACATTAATACTGCTTCTGTAAGCTCTCTTGCAAGCCTTCGGGCTGTTTCGTCTGATATAATAACCGATTCAGCTTTTCTGTTATTTTCATCTCCAGAAATTATTTCCATTGTAGAGTCCAGTTCTGTAATAGTTCTGGCTATATCCTCAGAAGAAATTGCAGTTAAATCGTAATAGAGCCTGGATAAATATTTCAAAATATTCTGTCTTGCCACACCCAGAGATTCTATCTGGTTAAGGTCTTCAGATAATCTTGAATTATAATCAGTTGTTTTAGGCTCGGAAAAAGAGTCTTCTTTTTTCGGAGCTGGTTTATCAGGAACAGGTGTGGCCACAACTCCAACTGAACCAGTATTTACTGATTCAATATCCTTTGTTTTTCTTTTTCCTGCAAGGGAAACAACTGCAGCTGTGGATGGATCGATACGATGAAGCCCGCTATCATATTTCTTAACCTTTTTCTTTTTCTGTTTTGGTAAAAATTCTGATGCCACAGCATTCATTTCTTTTTTGTCAGAAACATCTGCTGATTCAATTTCCACAATTTCCTGAACCATATCATCACTCACAATTACACCAGGTTCAGCAACAACCTCCACAAGTTCCCTGTGATTCAAAATAATGGCATCATCCACATTGGTATCAATTGAAAGTTTAAAAGCTGCAGTATCTCTGACAATATTCTCAGTTTCGGTAAGAAGAGAGTAAAAATATTCTTTTGGAGCAAGAGAAGTTTCACCATCCATTGCTTTTTGAAGTGATGAAAATAAATCCATAAAAGAAATTATGGAAGGAACCAGTTTTCTGGATATCTTTTTATCAAATTCATTCTTTATGCCATCAACCAGATCAGATTTAAACAATTTCTCATATTCAGGGGAAAGGTCATACCAGGTTTTGGTAATAAATATCTCCATGAAGTTTTCCTTGTGAGATAGACTTTCCAGTGATGATTTCCAGCCAACCATTGCATCATGAATTAATCCAAGGTGTCTAGTAATATCAGACATTTCTCTTTTCTCCTTTAAACCATCTCATAATAAAATACCCTGACGGCACAAAAATCATAGAACTTATCAATGTACATAAAATACCGACAGTAGCCAATCTGCCTATAGAACTCAATCCGCCATGTTTTACAAGCATCATTCCACTAAAACCAGCCATAGTCGTCAAAGAAGCAACTCCAACGGCCATTGAACTTCGCTTAAATGCCAGAAAGGGATTCACACCCTTTTCATTAAGAGAATGAAAAAGATGTACACTGGCATCAATACCAGTACCTACAATTGTCGAAACAACAACCATATTATACAAACCCAATTTCTGTCCTAAAAATGGTAACAGAGACACAGTCCATAAAATACCCATTATCAAAGGGAACGTAACCAAAAGAGCACTCACAGGTGAACGAAAATCCACAAGCAGAAAGATGAAAACCATTAATAATGCAAGAATAAAAATTGTTTTACCCTCTTTCTTTACAGAATCTATTATATCAACAAGAATAAATGAACTGCTTGAAGCTCTTGCAACACCAGAAGACTTCTTGCCTCCTGGAATTTCTGAAATTTTTATCATCTGGAACTTTTTCTTGAATAAATTGCTTTCGAGGGCATTCCATGTCTCACGGGCAGGATAGATATACATAAACCTACCTGTTTTTCCATTTTTTTCCCTGAATCGTCTAAGAATCCATTCAGGCAAGTCATTTTCTGAAACAACCCGTGATGGTAAATATTTAATCCATGTATTAAATTTGGTTTTTGTTTTGTCATCAGCCCAGGATTTTGCTTTCTCAAGTTGCAAGCCTATTTTTTTTATTATCTCTAATTTTTTCACCTGTTTTTCCGGAATAAACTGGGAGATCGCCATAAAATCTCTTAGATCCGGATTTGGGAGAGGTTTTGACAGAAGGCTGCTAAAATAGTTAGATAAAACTTCACAGTCAGATTTTGAATCACATAAAAGTATACCCGGTGAGGCATTATCTCCCATTGCTTTTCCATACTTTATTGTAGTGGATGATTTCGCCCCGGATAATCTTCTGAAGTTAGTTTCAAAGGATACCTTTTTTATGCCCACTGGAATAATAACCAGACTGAAAACAACAGAAAGACACAGAAAGACAACAGATTTTACTGGAAATCCAACAGTTTGGGGAATAGATTCAGAAGATTTTTCCGATTTTACTGGAAAATATTTTTCAAGAATAATTGCTCCAAGGGGAAAGAAAAACATAAAAACAACCAAAGTAATAATAATACCAAGTCCAGCAATTATACCAAACTCCCAAAACCCCCTGAAAGAACTGAAAAACAGTAAAAATAATGCACTGGCAGTAGTAAATGCTGCAGTCATTAATGCTTTTCCTGTTTTCGTAAGAGTAATTTCAAGAGATGATATAAGTTCCTTGCCACTTTTTCTTTCCTCAAGATATCTTGCACAAAGATGAACGCCAAAATCAATCCCCATACCAAGTAAAATTCCACCTATGAATGCCGTGATAATATTGAGTCTTTCAAGACCAAAAATTCTAGTTACTCCAAGTGTAATAAAAATTCCAGAAACGAGAGGAATAAATATAAGAGGAATCGGACGAAGTGATCTGAAAAAGATTATAACTATTAAAGCAATAAGTCCAAAACTTGTGAGAAGTGAAGAAAATACATCATTCATTACACTGTTGTATTCTCTGACTCTGTTTTTATATCCTCCACCCACTTCAATTTTAGCTTTTACATCCGGAAATTTCTTTTTAAGGTGATTAATTGCTTTTTGTGCACCAGAAACAAGTTTACGAGCTTTTCCCATATTCACTGATTCTGAAGAAACCCTTGATAAAACTGCAATTATTTTCCCATCCGCACTTGCAAAATACCCTGATAATTCTTTTGGACGACCTTTTTTTTCTCTGAGATCCGAAGGAATATTTCCATTGGATCTTCCACTGGAGATTAGTTTTTTTAATTTTTCCTCTTCAACATCAGGTGCGTCTCCAGTAACCAGAAGACCCATTGATTTCAGTTTTTCCCGACCTAAAACTTTTTTAAGCTGCTTTTCGATATCTTCAAGTTTTGAACTTTCATACCACAACAGACCATTTTTCCTGAAAAATTCAAGATCAATACGGGCCATTACTTCAACTACATCTGGAATATATGATGGAATAATTTTGACGGCCTCATCTGCAATCTGTTTATTCACCAGAGGATTTTCTCCCTCAATCGCAATAATGAGAAAGTCGGTACTACCTACTCTTGATGCAGCTTCCCTGGCAGTTTTAACACTGGGGGTATCTGATGGCAACAGAGCACTCAGATTAGTAGATAAACCCAGTTTGAGTGTGAAAAAAAAACCAACTGCACTAAACAACAGAAATAATATACCGGTAATGAGAAGATGATTATTTATAAACTTAAGATATCTGCTGACTAAATCTTTCATCTTACTCCCACTCAATTGTACCTGGAGGCTTGGTTGTCAAATCCAGCCCAACTACTATATTTTTTGATACTTCCTGTATTGCTCTGACAACATCATCATAGAAAATCTCCGGAAGCAAAGGAACTGTTGCTGTCATTGCTCTAACAGTCATAACCGGACGAAGTATGACAAGTTCCGTCGGAATATCATCTGAGTAAATACCTGCCATGGCTACCGGAAACTGCCACACTGAACTGATTAGTTCATGCCTGATAATCAGTTCATGAACAATATGATCTATTTCCTGAAGAAGAGAAATTCTACGTCGTGTCATTGTGGAGGATCTGACTCTGATTTTTTTAACAGCATTGCCCTTGTTAAGTACAATTCTATTTACACCTTTAATTTTCTTTAATATTTCAGGTATATTATTTAAAAAATCTATAGAATCGTTTACTTCCTGAACAAAAAGAGCCAATTCATATGATCTTAAATCTCCTTTGACTCCTACTGATTTTACTCCCGGGCAGAAACACTCAATTCCAGAATATAACCTTCTAAAATTATTTTCTATTTCACGAATAATAGATTCATCGAAAGACCCATCTGAGGACAGTAATCTAACGGCCAAACCTGGACCTGGAAAGGGATGGCGATCAATCATTTTTTCCGGAACACCCATAAATGCTCCAAGATCTCTCACTTCTTTCTTGTATAAGTCTGAAAGTGGCTCAATAACAAGACCCTGTTTTATCATCTTTTCCATCATCGGAACTCTGTTATGGTGAGTTTTTATAACCTTTGCTCTTTTTGGACCACCACTTTCAACGGTATCAGGATATATTGTTCCCTGAGCAAGTAAACCGTTTCCATCATCAAATTTGATCATTTCCTCCTGACATATTTTAACAAACAATTCACCAATAATTTTACGTTTTTCTTCAGGAGAAATTATATTTTCCAGTTCTGAGATAAAAATATCTGATGCATCAATAAAATGGAAATTATCTCCTATGGCTTTACTGAAATATTCAACAACAGACTGCGATTCATTTTTTCTCATAAACCCGGTATCGACATGAATCATATGTATTTTATCATTTTCCAGAGCATCCAGAAGAAGTTGACCCAGAACTGTGGAATCCACACCTCCACTCACCAGCAGAAAAACTGTTTTTTCACCGGTCTTTTCCTTTATAACCCTGATTTTTTCCGGATAATAATGTTCAGTTTTCCAGTTTGGAGAAAGACCACAAACCTTTGATGCAAAGTTTTCCAGCATCTTTTCTCCAAATTCAGAATCATCAACTTCCGGGTGAAATTGAAATCCGTACCTTTTTAATTCCGCATTTTCAATTGATGCATACCTGTGTGCCGGACTTTCTCCCCAGTAACTGATACCTGTTTCAGTAAAATTTTCTGGAAGTTCCGTGACAGTATCTCCATGACTCATGAAAACAATACTTTCCTCAGGAATTTCATAAAAAAGATCTGATTCTGAAGTTATTTTCAGTTTTGCAGGACCAAATTCCTCCATTCCGTGAATAACTTTTCCACCATAATGTTTAGCAATTTCCTGATGACCAAAGCAAAAGCCCAGCACCGGAATATCCAGTTCAAGAATACGGTAAACAGGACCTTCTTTTTCATCACTGCTGGAAAGGGATGGGGATCCACTCAGGATTATCCCAGCGAAAACGGAAAAATCTTCATTGTCTTCAGGATCGAGGATAACACTATAAAAACCAAGAGACCTTAATTTAGTTGCAATCAGATGTGCATACTGTCCCCCAAGATCCATAACTGCTATTGTTTCGGATTTTTTCATATGTACACTTTATTCCCGGTTATAGATGTTTTCATCAAAGCCTGGAGTATTCCCCAGATGTTTCAGCATGAAATTTATATCAGTTCAGGAGTTCCTAATAAACCCATATTTCAAATGATTCGTCAAAATATTGAAATTAAAGTTTTTAAATTAAAGAAAGGAAATAAAATTAAAAGTTTTTCCAAATCTGCATTTTTTGCCATTTTCCAATAAGTATTGATAATGCTTTGTTATGAAATTATTTATTATTCACATTTTTTCACTTATTTTTCCGCTTTCCAATAATGCCTATGGAACCGCAGATCCTCTTATAAATTCACTTTATAGAAAAAAATTCACTCTGGATCATCAGAATATTCCAAAAGTATCAATTGGAATTTTTCATAATATCAGAGAAGTGGAAATTGCCACAACGGGAAATATACAGATTGGAACATCCATGATGGAAGGTATTTCAGTAAATACTTCATCAGTACTGCAGTTCAAGTTGAAAACAGGCAAAAAAGCTGAGATTGATTACTATATAGCACTAACTGATATTCCATATGATTCCTGGAAAAAATTCAGTTCTTATTACCAGAAATCAATAATTCTTGAACAGGGATATCTTATCGCGCTCAATGGTAAAATGCTTGATAACAGAAGAATACTTCCAAGTATAGGACCGTTTAAAACGTATGATAAGGCAAAGATCAGACTTAAAAATATTTCTAAGAAATATAAAAAAGCATTTATTCACTCAAAATTAAAAAATCTACCTGAAGGAAATTTTTCCATACTTCCCCTTAATGGATCATTTTCAGTATCAGGTGCAGACGCCGTAAAACTAAAATCATCAAAAGGAAACCCGTTTATCATTAAATCAGGAAATACATCAATAAAAGTAGCAGGAGAGATATATGTGGTCATAGACAGTTCTGGAATGCTGGCTGTAGTGAATGAACTTCCACTGGAAAAATATCTTGAAGGTATTTTGCCATCTGAATTATGGCCAGGCGCTCCTTATGAAGCATTGAAAGCTCAGGCCGTTGCAGCAAGAGGTCAGGTACTTTCAAAAATGGGTACGAGACATATGACAGATCCATTTCATCTTTGCAGAAAGGTTCACTGCCAGGTTTATGATGGAATTAACCGCCTGCATAAAAAAACTACAGCAGCATGTCATGCCACAAAGGGTCAGATTTTATTTACACCCTCATCACGGGTAGTGGATACTGTTTATCACAGCAGTTGTGGTGGTCACACAGAACATAATGAAAACGTCTGGGGAGGAATCCCTCAGAATACACTCAGAGGAACACCGGATCTAATTAAGGGACATATATCTTCCAACATATCAAACAGACTGTTAAAAAATGAAGAGGGCTGGTGTAAAAAATCCAATCCTGGATTCCGATGGACATCAAAGGTGAGCATTAAAAGAATCTCAGATAATCTAAAAAAACGAGGATTCTATGGAAAAATAAAAAGTATTAGGATTATAAACAGAGGAATTTCCGGAAGAGTATTATCTCTTGAGGCAAGAAGTAAAAAATCCTCAATTATTATCAAGGGAGAACTGACAATCCGAAAACTGTTAGGAAATCTTAAATCAAGTATGTTTATCCATAAATTTACCGATGATAAAATCATTTTCAATGGTGGTGGATACGGACATGGTGTGGGAATGTGTCAGTGGGGAGCTATTAACAGAGCAAAAGCCGGTCAGAATTACAAAAAGATCCTTCTTCATTATTATAAGGGAAGTATATTAAAAAAACTTTATTGAAAATAAATACATAACCACAAAGTTGGATTATCTGTCTCAATTACTCTGTGCTTTTCATGACTTTTGATAAGATAAAAATCACCCTCATTCATTTCAAGTTTTTTGCCATCTTCAAATTCCAGTTTTCCTTTTCCTCTGAGAACAATAACCCATTCATCTCTTGAATCATCATACCAGAAATCTTCTGGCGTTATATTTGAATAACTTACAATTTTTTCAACTGTAACATTATCCGACGATACAAGTTTCTCAATCAATTCACTTTTACCACTGGATGGATATTCAAATATATTTTTCATCCGGTTGAATTTCCTATTTTACTTCACATGGTTTTGAAAAAATTCCCCGTATTAATTTACAGGCTCCTTCAGGATTTGAAGATGATAAAATAACTGATCCCGTAGAAATTTCAGTGTATTTAACAGAATAATTCAAACCTTTAATTTTAGAACCCTTAAAATTATTGACTGAATTTGAATTAATTCCAACCAGATAAAACTGACTATTCTTTTTCAGATAAAGTCCTCCCCCGGTACTTATTCCACTCAAAGGAGAATCATGCTGAATTAAAAGATTATCTGTCGCGGTAACCCTACCAAACGTAACTGTTGGAGAGGAAGCACCATTTACTGCAGCAGTCACCGAAAATATATTATCCCCAACTTCCACTTCATCAAATCCAGGAGGAAGTTCAAAATCTCTCTGGTTAACAAGTTTTATTTTGCCGGTTGTTAAAATAACAGTACCGGTTGTTTTATTAGCGGTGATTTCATTAACCAGTACTTCGGAACCCTGTGGCGTAACTATTTTTAATGAATAGTCCAACACTTCCGGACCACCAGCAACCGGATCTGCATTCAGTAAGGTTTTAATACCCGTACACTCCATTGAACTTACTATTTTAAGTCTCTTGTCAGAATAGGAGATTATTATTCCACTACACACCCAGTTTTTTTCATCATCAGAAAAAACATCAGATTCTTTCCAGTACCCTTTTATTATCACCGTATTTTTCAGAACATCCTTCAATGTTATTATTCTTTTTTGGGTAGTTGATTTTTTTTCAATTCGCTTCGGTGTTATTTTTTCTTCACTACCGGTTCCTGAACATCTGCAGGAAAAAAGGAATAATGAAATAAGTAAAATTAATCTCGTCATTTTTTATTTCCGTAAAGTGTCTTTTTGCGTAATATCCAAATTCTCATGTCTGAAAATAAATCCCATGATAATCTTAAATATCCCACTGTTTTCATTTTTTCCATACTAAATACTGTCATTATTGCATTAGTATTGATATTTCTCCCACTGAAAGTTGTTTTCCCCATTGAAAATTTTTCTGGTAAAGTATTACTAATTTTCTACACCTTTTTAATTACTGCCGCGTTGCTTCATTTCAATGCATTAAGAAAGTATCAGATTACTGGAAGAATTTTCAGTGTGGTATTACTTGTTCAACTTTTAAGAGGACTTTTTATCTCATCCTCTGGAATGATGCCCAACTCCATATCCATACCACATCCTATTCTTGGTTTCTTTGAACCAGTTATAACAGGCAATTTTCATTTCCGAAGTATATTTTTTATAGTTACTTTCCTTCTTCTTTCCGGAGGCTTTTGCTCTCATCTGTGTTTTTTGGGAGCATGGGAACACCATAAATCTTATGAAGGATATGGATTATTTAAGTATATATCTCCTGTGATATTCATATCTTTCACTCTTTTTTCATTGCTCACTGGAATACTGTTACCCGGTATTTTTGCAGCCTTGTTTTTTTTCATTATCAGTCTGGTACTGATTTTCAGCCCATTTAAATTTTCTAAAAAAGGCTGGAACTGTCAGGTACTGTGTCCTTTGGGAAGTATTTTCAGATTTATCGGAAAATACTCTCTTTTCAGAGTTGATGTTAAACAAAATGATGATTTTAAATGTGACTGGGGATGTATAAATCGTCCGGATAAAAATCAATGCAGAATCTGTGGAAATTGTATGAATGGAAAAAATGATCAGATTAAACTGTTAAACTTTTCCTTCAATGCAACTGCTCTTTACTTTTCAATGATTTCATTTCTCCATGTTATGATGATTGCCTACTACTTCTAAACAGTTTATTTGCGAAATAGTTTCAAGGTATTTAAACTTACTGTTTTCAGATACAGATCTTCACTTTTTGAAAAGAAATATATCCAGTGTATAAATTCATTTCTTATGTCTTTTTTGTACTTATTTTCATTTATTTCTGAAAATAATATACCCGCTAAAACAGTGGCTGTTGCTCTCTGAACTGAATCCCCTATGCGCATTACTCTGACAAGTGAGTTAATAAGAGTTTTTTTGTGTAATTCAGAATCTTCTGATATGGAAACTGCCATTAAAACTACATCCGGCTCATCATCCTTAAGTGCAACTTCTGTAAATTCTATGATTTTATCCGGTGAAATATGGCTGACCATTGTCAGAATTTCAAGCTTCTCCTCAGTACTGAATTTGCTAAATACTCTAACAAGGTATGGAAAAGCTATTCCAGCTTTTCGACCAGTATTTTTGAGAATTCTCAATGCACCCGAAAGACGTTTTCCTGTTCTTATTGCGTTCACTGCATAGTGAAGTTTAAATTCACCCATTTTGTCAATATATTTATCCATTCTCTGTGAATCAGATGTGGGACCTGTATTCTCCATAACAAAATCTATTATTTCCGAAGATTTTAAACCTGCTGTTTTAGCTGCATTCTGGAAATCAGATATGGAAGCAAGATTTGAAGTATTATTTTTCAGAAAATTAATAAAAATTCTGGTTTTTACTGCTTTTGATTCATGTGATGTAGATACTTGTTTTACAGATTCATTTTCCAGACTGATTCTTTTGACAGAGGTATTGACTGTCTGAGAACAGGATGTCACTACAAATAATAAAATTAAAACTGCGAATTGGTTCATGGAACAATCTCCGCAGCTAATATATCCTCACAATAGTTTTCAAACAAAAAACTGGACAACACCTTGTTTTTTAATAAATTATTAACAATTCACAAATTTTATCATCAGGGACTGAGTATCCGGTGTTACAATTTTTATACCTACCAATTGAATATACGGATTAACATAAAACTATGAAAAACATCGAAAACCTATAGAACGGTTTTAACCGATTAACGAAATACTCCGGTATACCCCTTTAATATGTTGTAAAATGAAATAAAAGACTTTGATTACTTTTTATTTTTTTCAAGACCAGCTTTTAGGAGTGCACCAAATGACCCCATACCTTCGGGATTTTTTTCTTTTACAGGCTTATAATCCTTAACCCAATCTTCTTCACTTTCACCTTTTGGAACAGCCTCAACTTCGGGAGCCTGATATTCAGGAAGAGTTAACGATATTCTTCTTTCAGCTGGTGAAAGCGCCTCAATCGTAACTTCAACTTCATCACCTTTGGATAAAACCTCTCTGGGATGCTTGATTCTTTTATTTACACTTCTGCCAATCTTTGAAACATGTAATAAACCTTCTATTCCTTCAGCCAGCGAAATGAATGCACCGAAAGGCTGGAGCCGAACAACAGTTCCTTTTACTGAAGAACCCTCCGGGAATTTAGAGAGTACTTCATCCCATGGATCTCCAAGAGCTTTTTTCAAACTAAACGTAAGTTTATCCTTACTCCAGTCTATTGAAATAATAACAACATCAACTTCCTGCCCCACACTCAAATACTCATTGATGTCATCAACATGTCCCCATGAAATTTCTGAAATAGGAATGAGACCATCAAGTCCCCCAATATCAACAAAAGCACCAAATTCCTTTATATTTCTAACCGTCCCCCTCATTGTCATCCCGATTTGCAATGTGGAGCGTTTTTCTTCCTTCAGTTTTTCTGCGGCTTCGGCTTCTATCACTCTGTTTGAAACAACAATATTCCTGCCCTTTTCACTAAAGTCAGTAATAATAAAATTGTATCTGTTACCTATGTATGTAGACGCATCCATTCTGGAGAGACCCATCTGGGAATATGGACAGAAGGCTCTAATATTTGCAGCTATTTTTACTTCAAAACCACCCTTAATTTCCTTTTCCACAACACCTTCCACGGGAATACGGTTTTTCCATGCTTCACCCAACTGATCAAGCCCGGTATTTCCACGACCCACTCTGGAAGTAAATTTCATCTCACCGCCACTGCTTCCGGTGTAATAAACTGTAATTGTCGCCCCTTCTTTGAAGGAAAGGTTATTATCCTGATCCTCAAATTCCCGACGATCAACCACACCCTCACCCTTTCGACCAATGTCAATGAAAATATGATCATCGGTTATTTTGACAACAACCGCTTCTATTTTCTGCCCTGGCTCAAGGCGTTCAAATTCAACAAAACTTTTTTCAAACATACTTTCAAAGGAATCTTTTTCCATATTTTTTCCTCAAATCAGTTAATAATACGTTTACGTCTGTCCGGATTGGCAGTAGTCCCTTCCGGGGGCTCAACAAGTTCAGATGATTCAGGATTCTGTCTCAATCTAAGTACATTGAGCATAAAAATATCCAGTCTGTTTATAATACTGGGTGGAAGAACATTACCATCAATTTCAACAGAAATGACAGGTAATTTTCGTTCTCTTGCCCAAGGAGTATATATCCCTTCGATCACTCTGCCTATCAGACAAGCAAATGGACTGATATTTACAATACCACTGAAATCAGAAAGCATTGCTGTAGCTGCCACTCCTGATGAAATAGAAATTTCACTGTGCAGTTCATCAGTCACAAAATTTCTTTCAGCGTTGCCCATGATTTCTTCCATATCATGGGGTGTTTCAGGCAGCAAACCAGTTGGTTTAAGTATATGCTTAATCTTATTTTCAACATAATGTTTATACGTTTTTTCAACTTCCCACTTAAACAGCTCTCTCAGTTGTGGAGAGAGTAATTTCTTATGCCATGGAAGTAATTTGAATTTTTTAACCAGTTCGTGTTTTCTATAATAATCACAGTAATATATCCACTCGGTAACACCACTGATTTTTGCAATTATTCCTTTGGAGGCAAAACGACCAACAAGTTCTTCAACGGCAAAATCATCCCTTCGTACGTATATTTCACCAACAATCAGAACTTTCGGAGTATCTTCCATTTTTCGTTTTAACGGAATTTTCTTAAGATCTGCGGCAATAGATTCAAGAGTCTTAAGCATTCCTGGAACATCATCTGCATAGGCTATAAGTTTTCTCCACAGACTATCATAACGCTCCATGGCATTTTCCGGATCAGAAGCACATGTTCTAAGCGTAGTTTCAATATCTTTCATGTAATCGCCGATTACTATCGCCCACCATACTCTCTTTGAAAAATCAGGACCAAGTTCATTATATGAGTTATCACTGTCCAGTGTAAATATAACCACATTGGGATATTTGAGATCCTTAAACAGATTCTCATAAAAAATATAATACTGACCTGTTCTGCATGGTCCTGTAGTGGTAGGAACAAAAAGTAGATAGATATCATCCTCGTTGTATTTTTCGGAGTTGAACCAGGTTAGCGCACTTCCTAAAACAAGCTGGGAAGGCAGACACTCCTTACCACTCATATAATTCCTTGCCATCTGTAGGGCATAGGTATCTGGAAGTGGCATTGACTCAGCATTTACCCCAACCCCTTTCAGAACACTGGCAAGCAGTTCAGTAGATAACTGCCCCATATTTGAAAAGAGCATTTTAACTCTCTGATTTCCAAAAATGGGAATTTTCTCACCGGATTTTTCGTCCCTGAGATGAATTTCTTCTTTTCCATTATTTATAAAGCGGAATCCGTTATCGTAACGTTTCTCATCCGATGGAGAAAATCGGCTTCTATATCCTTCAATTATATCAAGATACGCCTCTATTCTCGTATCTACACCAGCATCAGCACTATGGGAATCCAGTTCAAGAATAAGGAATGGCTTGGAACCCATCATCCATTTAACATAATGAAGCATGAAAGAATCTGGGGCACAACTGAAATTTGTTATGTAGGTTATATAGATATTATTTTCAGACTTCAGGAAAGAAGAAGCTTTCATATCCTGCTGACCATAATACCAGTACATGTTATCAAATATACTGGATTCAGCAACGGGAAGCATATCAAATGGAATAATACTGCAACCCCTGGAAGTAAACTTTAGTGGAATCCCCATGTTTGCATCTTTTGTAAAAGCATTGTAGGGACGTCCAAGCAGTGCTATTACCGGGTGATCAGCTTCTCTGGCCTTACGCAAAGCTTCCTTGCCAGTTTTCTGATAATCAGACCAGAACTGATTCTGTTTTTTCCAGGCTGTATTAAAGGCTTTTGATACTTCCTCTTCAGAAAATCCGAGATTTTTACCCATCTCCATAAAGGATTCCATACCCTTGGCTTCACCATAGTTAAATGTAACAACAGGTGCCAGCCATTTATCGGCAGGAACAGCAGGGAACGCTTTCTTTATATAATATGGAAGTGCCTGAGTTATAGGACAGAAATTCGAATTTCCATGCTCTTCATATGATGGCATGTCGCGGAAATGGGGAATAAATATATAATCAGTATTTCTAGAAATAATGTCATATACTGCACCATGTGCTATTTCTGCTGGAAAACAGTAACTGCTTTCTGTTCTGGCAACACCTTCATGTGGAATTTCCTCTGAAAGTATGGTTCTCAAACCCAGTTCATGGAAAAACCAACTGTAAAGAGGATAAAGACTGTACACCGAAAAAGCTTTAGGAATTCCGACTGTTCTAGCGGTTTCAGGAACATCATCCGCCGGGGCGTAATCCTCAAAAAGCATTTTTTGACGAACATCAACATAGTTAAAAATAGAATTTTCGTCAAAATTCTTCTTCTTCCTCATGTTTGCATATTTATTGCAGCGACCGCCAAACATATATCTGTTCCCGTTAACCTTGAGAACTTTAATTGGACAGAGATTATCACATGATCTGCAGACAAATTCTTTTTCGTATACTATTGAGCTTTCCAGAATTTTATCCAGATCAAAATTTCCAAGTTCCAAAAGACCGGCTTCATATTTTTGTTTTGCTAAAATACCTACTCCAAAACATCCAAGCAATTCCGGATTTGGAGGAACGATAATTTCACGATCCAGCAGCATCGCAAAAGCCATACCCACAGCTTTGTTTAATGCTACTCCACCCTGAAGGGCAATTTTACCACCAATACTTCTGTTTCCCACAACTCTGTTAAGATAATTGCTGACAACACTTGTTATGATTCCTGCGGTAATATCTTCTCTTTTTGCCCCTAACTGTATTGCTTTTCGTATATCCGAATTAATAAAAGCACTGCATTGTTCCCCGAATTTTAACGGTTCATCACTTTCAACAGCAATTATTCCAATCTCAGGAGCACTGGAAATATTCAGATCTCCACTTGCAGATTCTTCAAGAAAACTGCCAGTACCCGCGCTGCATGCTTCATTCATCGCATAATCAATAGGAACACCATTTCTCAGATATACGTACTTGGCATCCTGTCCACCGATTTCAAAAATAGTGTCAATATCATTATCAAAATAAGTTGTACCCACACTGTGGGCAATAATTTCATTGTAAACAGCACCACTCTCGATGAAAACTCCAAGAATTTCTCTCGATGAACCTGTTGTGGAAGCAAGGACTATTTCAGGGTTTTCCCCAACATTTGCCTCTCTCAGTTGTTTTTTTATCTCAACTATACATTTTTTTAACGCCATGACAGGATCGCCATGTGTTCTTCCATAATGTGATGCAACAATTTCATCTGTTTCAAAATCAATCAAAGTTACTTTGGTTGTTGTACTTCCACCGTCAATACCCAGAATATATTTCCTGCCATTCAGAGGTTTCCCTTTTTTTGATGAAATATAATTCACTTTATTCTCAGCCTTTTTGAGACTGGAATATCTACCATAACCAATTTCCTGATCCTTAAACAATTCTTCTTTACTTGGAAAATCGCTTCCAGCCGTCTTTGCTACAATTGCAGCTCCAAAAGCTTCAAACCATGCTGCCTCGTCAGGAACTACAAATTCTATTTTAGGAAGCATCTCTCTAAGAAATCTGATGAGATGACGATTCCTTGTAACACCACCAAATAAAAGAACTCTACCCTCCTCAAGACGGGCTTTGCTTAGAAAATCATATACTTTTGTAGCCATAACACTACTGAGAGAAAGAACTATTTCCTCTTTTGTTGCTTCACCCTTATTCAATTTATGAGTGCAGTCACTTTTCATAAATACACTGCAGCGTGCACTCAAAGGATGAACCTTAAGATCATCGGATATGTCATTTACCTGACCAAGGTTCATGTCCATCCTTCCAAGCTGCTGCTTGAAAAACTCTCCAGTTCCACTTGCACACTTGTTTCCTGAATAGTTATTCACAATCTTGCCATCAGAATCGATGGTGTATGTTACAAAATCCTCACCACCAAGTGAAACAACGGCATCCACCTTCTCATTAAGGTGTTCCAGAGCTTTTTCAATACAGACAGATTCCACTACTGATGCCATATTCAATAGATATCTTCCCTCAGTACCAGTGGCAATACATCTGGTACCTCTGGGAATTTCATGCTCAGCAACTGCCTTTTCCAAAGCCTGAACAAAATTTCCCTCATGATCCCTTACTGAAGACCATTTAATATTATCATCTTTTAAAAGTGCCAGTTTTATACTCGACGAACCAATATTTATACCTAGTGTATACAATTCAACATCTCCTGAGAAAAAAATTTTTCAGCTTCATATACCAATAAATCGAGAAAGAAACAAATAGATAATTATAGTGATACTATAATTATTAAAAACAGTATAATTACAATATATTATATTAGATTTTCCAACAGAGGTTATTCAACAGATGCTCAGATGATTTTCATTGAATACAGAGTTTAGTTATAATCGTTCAATCCTGTAAGTTTTTTAGTGGAGTTAATTTGTAAAACCAGTACCTTCTGACTCCATTGATTCATAAATTTCTGCTATCAGTTTTTCACCCTGATCCAGCATTTTTAAAGTAATTCCTGCGGATTTAAGAATTTTACGGGATCTCTTATCGTGTCTTATCAGACTTTTGCAATTATCTATTAACACCTGCATCTCATCATCTTCATCGGGTATATTTCCTAAGTAAATATCATGAAACAGACTAAATGTAATTTCCGGACTCAATTTTAGTAGTTTACTCATTGCTTTCCACAATTTTGTTTCTTGCCACCTGACAAAATTATTTAAAATAAGAAACGTATTTACCTGATTTTCATTTAATTTGTAGCAATCTAAAAACATTGGCTCCATATTGTTTGATAACATAACTATATCCTTTGGTTAGCAATTATTACACCACGTAAAAATTGTTTGTTGTTTATATTTTCCTGTCTTATTCGCAAAAGTTTCACTTTTTTTCAGTTTTTTTAAAATTTTTTAACTCTGGTTCGGATTGGGACACAAAATAAATATCAACTTAATTTGTGAATACCCATTTTTCCTTGAAATTCTTCATATTTTCTTTAAAAGCATGTCAGGAGTATTTTTATGGCTAGTTTACTTTCTCCATGTGGAAACTGGGAAACTCTTAATTCCGCAATAAATGCAGGGGCTGATGCTGTTTATTTTGGAATAAGTGGCATGAATATGAGAGCTAAAGCCCGCAATTTTGAATTAAATGAGCTTAAAAAAATTGTTGAAATTACTTCAAAAAACAATGTTATTCCCTATCTTGCAGTCAATACAATCATTTTCCCCAACGAAATTTCCAGGATGGAAAACATTCTGATTTCGGCTTCCAGTCAGGGAATTAATCATATAATTGCCTGGGATGCTGCTGTTTTGTCCAAAGCAAAAGAACTTGGAATGAATATCACATTATCCACTCAGGCAAGCTGTTCAAATGCTCAGAGTGCCTTTTTTTATGAGCAGGCTGGAATAAAAACCATTGTTTTTGCAAGAGAACTTTCTCTGGAAAATATCAGAACAATAAAAAAGGAATTAGTTGAAAAAAAAAGTAAACTCAAAATTGAAGCATTTGCTCATGGGGCAATGTGCATGGCCGTCAGCGGAAGATGTTTCCTTTCCTGGGAGCTTTACGGGAAAAGCGGTAATCGTGGTGAGTGTAATCAGCCATGTCGGAGAAAATATATCGCAAGAGATCTGGAAACAGGAAAGGAAGTATCTTTTGGAAGACAAACCATATTCAGTCCAAAAGATCTCTGCACAATACCCATTCTGGATAAACTTATATCATCCGGTATTGATATTCTTAAAATTGAGGGACGTAATAGGGACCCCTGGTATGTTCATACTGTCACAAAATGTTATCGTGAGGCAATTGATGCTGTGAAAAACGGTACATTTAACAAAGAGTTGTCTGATAAACTTTTAAGTGAACTACAGACGGTTTATAACAAGGGATATCATCCAGGATTTTTCCTTGGAACTCCCACTTCAGACGATTTTTCTGCTATTGAAAACAATGCTTCCTCTTTTCGAAAACAATATGTTGGAAAAGTAAAAAATTATTATTCAAAAATAAATGTTTTCGATGTGGATGTTCTTTCTACAGGATTTAACATCTCTGACAGACTTCTCATAACTGGTCCAACCACTGGTGTTTGGGAAGGAGAAATACTTTCAATTCAGAACTCCAGTCATGAAGCAGTTGAGTCAACCGTTAAGGGTGGTTCTTATGGAGTAAAAATAGAAATTACCGGAAAAATACGAACAGGTGATAAGGTTTTTATACTAAGGCAGTTACCATGAATCTGGATCCGCAGTACATTTACAGTTTGTTTATCAAAAAAAATAATTTTTCACTGATTGCAGGGCCATGTGCAGTTGAGTCCGAACACCAGCTTGACTCAGTTGCTTCTTTTCTCAGTTCACTGGATATAAAACTTCTTCGGGGGGGTACTTTCAAACCAAGAACTGATCCTTCCACATTCCAGGGACTTGGATTTGAAGGGCTATCCATACTGAATAAAGCCGGAAAAAAATTTCAAATGTACACTATCACCGAAATTCAGGATACTGACATGCTTAACTCCGGAACTGAATTATCAGATATCATTCAGGTAGGAGCAAGATCCATGCATAATTATTCTTTACTCAAGGCTCTTGGAAATATGGATAAAGTTATAATTCTTAAACGTGGTTTCGGTTCCACTGTTCAGGAATGGATTGGAGCGGCTCAGTATATTTCTAATAATGGAAACAACAAAATAGTGATGTGTGAAAGAGGAATCAGAACTTTTTCTGATTCCAGCAGGTTTACTCTTGATCTTGCATCAGTAATCAGACTGAAAAACTCTACTCCATGGCCGGTAATCGTGGACCCTTCACATGCTGCCGGAGATCGAAATCTGGTAAGTCCCCTTGCACTCGGAGCTCTTGGTGCTGGAGCGGATGGACTTATTATTGAAGTACACAATAATCCTGAAGCTGCACTCAGTGATGGTTCTCAGAGTCTGACACATGAAATGTTCACAAAACTTCACTCTCAGATAAAACTTCATTTGAACTGTTTTGGGAAAAAAATTGTCTAAAAAAAATCATAACCCCCAAAATACTGTTATTGAATTTCCCAACATGAATGAAATTTCGATTATATGTGAGGCTGCACCTCTTGTCATTGTGGATCACAATGTTTTCAGACTTTATCCCGAAATTTTTCACAAAAACAATCACCTCATTATTCACGGGGAGAAAGAAAAAGATTCCTCAAGATTATTTTCTATACTCAAAAGATTATCTGAACTCGGTCTCAACAGGAATGATGTATTATTAAGTGTGGGCGGTGGCGTAACAACAGATATTGGAGGATTTGCAGCTTCAATATTTCATAGAGGAATTAAATCTGCCTACATTCCGACAACAGTCACAGCTATTACTGATGCTTCACAAGGTGGAAAAACTGCAATTAATAATTCTGGAATTAAAAATGTCTGTGGTTCATATTATTTTCCTGACAGTATCTATATAAATTTCAATTTTCTTGACACTCTCAGTTCATCTGAAATTGAAGATGGTATCACAGAAACTGTCAAACATGCTGTTTTATCAGGATCAGTTTTTTTTACCAAACTTGAAAATTTCATCTTTTCAAAGGAGTGGAGTGATATTACAACCGGTAATTTATTACCTTCAGAATCAGCAGGTTTTAATGAGATTGCTGTTGATTCATATACATACAAACAAGAAATAGTAGCCATTGATCCATTTGAAAACGGTATAAGAAAAATCCTCAATCTTGGACATACTGTTGGACATGCACTGGAAACTCAATCTGAAATGAAACTTCCTCATTCCAGAGCTGTAGCTTCAGGATTGATTATTGAATTGTTTATACTCGAGAAAATCTTTTCTGCTGACTACTCTCATTTTACTGAACCATTATTTAAATTTTTTAAAAATTTAAACAGTGTATCCCTTGATAATTTGCTTTATGAAATAGCTCTTAAAGATAAAAAAGCTGTAAATAAAAAAATAATGATAAGCTGTCCATCATTCACAGATAGTGCTAATTATACTGTGGAATGTGACAAGGAACTTTTTTTTGATTCAGTTGTCCGTTATAATAAAAAGTTGAAAACAAAAAATATATGATCTGCCTTACAGGAAATGAGACTGAACCTAAAAAAATAATCTCCAGATTAACAAATTTTTCTGGATTAAATGAAATCCGTTTGGATTTCCTCTCGGATATCCCATCTGATATTATAAAAATCCTGTCACCGTGGAAATCAAAAGTTATAATAACCCATCGGCATCGGAATTTTTCAAAATCCATTAATTTACTTTCACCGTTTATATCTGAAAATTTCTTTTTGGTGGATATCGAACTGGATAAATATCTTTCCAGCTCCGAATATCTGAACAGTATCTCAAAAGATAATTTATTGATATCCTGGCATGGTGATGCAGATTTATTTTTAGACGCTCTTAAAATTTTCAGGCAATTACCGGATTATAGGTATAAATTCGCAGTTAAAATAAAATCAGTTGATCAGTTGAAATATTTAAAAGCCTCGATAGAAGAATTCCCTGGTTCAATTGTCATTGCTACCGGGCAAAATGGACTTTACACAAGGCTGAGGTATCAGGATTTTGGAAGTTATCTGACTTTTCTTAGTCTCAACAGTGAAAGCATCACTGATAGCGGTCAAATTCCCTATGAAAAAGCAATTGCCAGCAGAATACTGGAAAATAATCTTAATCCTGTATTTCTTCTTGGGGGACAAAACGTGTTCAGCAGTCCTGGAATGAGAGTATATAACAGAATATTCAAAAAAAATTCTTTTCCTTTTTGTTATATAAATCAATCATGTGAAGACATTCCTGATTTAAAAAGATTTCTGACAATTACCAATTCTCCCGGCTGCAGTATTACAATGCCGTTAAAAACTGATTTAATGAAACAGTGTGATAACATTGATAAAACCAGTGAAATTTCTAGTTCTGTAAATACTGTAATCCTCAGAAATAATAAATTATCAGGCTTCAATACCGATTTCCTGGCTTTCACTCAGATATTCAAAGAGAATTCGTTTAAAAATGTTGTAATCGCTGGCAATGGTGCGACTTCAAAAACTGCTGTTGGGGCACTCAAAGAATTAGGATTTAGCGGAAAAATAACTTTATTACCAAGAAACTCGAAGCTAACGGAGAAAGTTTTTTCTGATACACTTTTCATAAATACACTTCCCTTAGAAGTTAACTCTTCTTCACATCCATTTGATATTACCAACCGCAGAATTAAAAGCTCAATACTACTGGATCTCCCTGTCTGGAATCGAAATTTTTATTCTGTTTTTGATACAATCATCCCTGGTGATTATTTCTGGAGACTTCAGGGAATCCCCCAGATATTTCTGATTACAGGACAGAGTATCAGCATGGAAGATATTGAGGCGGATTTTGATTTATATTAACATCCCTTCATCAAAATCCCTGACTCAGAGAGCACTTATTCTTGCTTCACTCTCAGATCATCCTGTACTACTTGAAAATTACTCAGATTCAAGCGACTCTGTTTTTCTCAAAAAAGCACTGGAATTATGTGGAGTAAAATTTGAAATACAGAACAATTACCGGTTAATGATTTTTCCGGATAAAATCGTTTTTCCGAATCAAATTATATATACAGGAGATGGAGGAACAACTATTCGGTTTTTATCTGCACTTTCTCTGGTTGGAAAAGGACAACTCAAATTAGATTGTGATGAAAGGATGAAATTGAGACCCATAAGTGGTATGTTTAAAGCTCTTAGAACATCTGGAGTCGCTGTTTCTGATTCTGACAGGTATTTTGTTGAACTTCAAAGAAGATTCTACAATCGAAAGATATTTGTTGATACAACCCATACCTCTCAATATCTCAGCGCCCTTATGCTGGTTTCTCCCTTCAGAGCAGTAAATACAAAAATCAAATATACAAAGGAAGTTGTGAGTCGTCCGTATGTGGAAATGACCGAAAATATTATATCTGAATTTGGAATTTCCATAAAAAAAAGCATGCGTTCATACAGTTTTGAGAATAGCTCGAAGATTAAAATTGATAAATATTCTATTGAACCGGATTTAAGTGCTGCGGCTTTTTTTCACGCTGCACAATATATTACCGGGAAAAGTATCGTACTAACGGGTTACAATAATAAAATTATAAACCGAAATACTCATAACTTCTCCCAGGGGGATAAAGTTTTTTTCCAGTATTCACATGATTATATAAATAATATTTCAAACCATTTCAATCTCACTGATTATCCGGATCTAATAGCACCCATGACATCTCTTGCAGTTGCCGGCAATAGAATTCTGTATCTTCACGGTGTTGATAAAACCATTTACAAGGAAAGTGCAAGACCACTCGTTCTGGTTAATGAACTAAGAAAAACCGGCATGAAAATATATTACAATAAGGGCACACTTACAGTTCATCCCAAATTGGATTTAAAGACTGTTATTCTTGATTCCTTTTTTGATCATAGAATGGCCATGACTTTCGGTATTATTTCACTTGCGAATCCACGAATATCCGTTAAATCAACAACTTGTGTCAATAAGAGTTTTCCTGATTTCTGGAAAGAACTGGATAAATTAAAATGAAATCAATAATATTAATAGGAATGCCAGGAAGTGGAAAAACCACCGTTGGAATGGAGTTGGCAAAATATCTTGATCTGGAACTTCATGATACGGATTCAATTATTGAATCTCATTATGGATTTACTATTGAAAACTGGATTAAAAACAGGCAGAGCGAATTCAGAGAGATTGAATATCAACTCCTGAAAAAGCTGTCAACTGGTGGAAATATAATCAGTTGTGGTGGTGGTATCATAGAAAATCCCAATTCAATGGAAATTTTAAAACATAATTTTACTATATGGCTCAAAACCTCAACTGAGATTTTGACATCAAGGATACTATCAACTCCAAGACCTGTTTACAATATGGACGATGATATTGAGGATCAGATTAAAAATTTACTTTCAAGACGCATTTTAAGGTACTCAGATTCTTCCCTGTTATCAGTTGATACCGGTATTCTTACAACTGAGGAGGTGGTTCATGTGGTTCAACACGTTTGGAGATCTTTTTTCAGTAACAACCTTCGGTGAATCTCATGGTGATTATATCGGAGCCGTTATTGATGGTATACCTGGTAACCTTGATTTTTCAGAAACCCATCTATCTGAGTTTTTGAATCTAAGACACCCCGGAGGAGAACTGAGTTCCAGAAGAAAAGAGAAGGATTTTCCCATAATTATTTCAGGCATTTTTAATGGTAAAACTACCGGTTCTCCAGTTTGTATACTGTTGAAAAACTCTAATCATAGTTCTGATGATTATCTGCATCTTAAAAATATTTTTCGTAATGGACATGGTGATTATGCTTGGTTTAAAAAGTTTGGAAATTATGATTACAGGGGTGGAGGGCGACTTTCAGGGCGCGAAACTGCCAGTAGATCAATTGGTGGATATTTTGCCGGCAGAATTCTCAATGAAATGGGAATATCCATTACATCATGGGTTTCTTCAATCGGCGAATTGAATTTTGAATTAAAAGATCCGGAGTTTATTTATAAAAATCCATACAGAATTCCAGATCCCGAAAAAATACCCATACTCGAACAGTTTTCAAAAACCCTAATTGATTCTGAAGACAGTGTAGGGGGTACAGTATCTGCTAGAATATGCAAAATAAATCCAGGTATAGGCGATCCTGTGGCAATGAAACTGGATTCTCTTCTTGCTGCTTCTATAATGAGCATAGGAGGAGTAAAAGGTATATCCTTTGGTATGGGTTTTAATTCCACAGAAATAAAAGGAACTAAATATCTTGAAAATGTTGAAAATGACGGGGGAATTACAGGGGGAATATCTGATGGAAATGATATCAACATAAAAGTGGCGGTTAAGCCTGTTCCAACTGTCGGAAAAAAAGTCACTGGAAAAAATTTTAACGGTGAAGAAGTTGAATATATCTCAGGTGGACGACATGATTTCTGCATTGCTCCAAAAATAAGTGAAGTTGTCCGCTCCATGATATCAATAACCCTTCTTGATGCAATTTATATCCAGAATAAACTGAAGTCTGAAAAAACCATTGGTGATTTACGAACAGATATTTCCAGACTGGATTTAGAACTCATAAGTATTCTTCAGGAACGAATGAACACTGTTGAGAAAATTGCTGATCTAAAAAAACTGTCAGGAATACCGGTAAAAGATCCCTCCAGAGAAGAAGAGTTATGGAATTTCTGGCTTTCAGAAATCGAAAGAAGTGATCTTGACAAATCTGAATTAAAAAAAATATTTGATATTATTATAAAAATGAGTGTAGAAAAACAGAATTCTCTATTTTAATATTTCGGCAACTCTATTCCTTTGATCGTTTTATATGTATTTACTGCAAAAGTATCAGTCATACCAGCAATATACTGAACAATATTCATAATACTGTTATACTTATAATCATGCAAATCCTTAGAATAAATATAGGTTTTCGGAAGAAGCTGCAAAATCTTTTTACTATGACTGTCATTACTTAGGACAGCTTTAATAAAAGCATCAATTAGACCTGAAATTATTTCAAATCCCGCAGTTTCAATCTCAATGACTTTTCGGTAGGAATAAACCTTTTCTTTCTCTATTTTTAAAATATCCTCTAATTCTTTATTTTCCTTAATAATTTCAATAAGAGATGCTGAAAAATTTCCGGTCATAATCAAATTATAATTTTTCACAAAAGAATCAGAAATGCTTTCTATCAGGATATTTATTGTTTTAGCTCTCAGCCAGGCAATTTTCTCTTTCTCTTCCAGAATCAGGGAGTATTTCTTTATGTCAAAGGATTCACCAATGACTTTCCGAAAAAGATTCTCAATCTCGGAAAATCCTACAATGCCCAGCCTGTAACCATCCTCCAGATCCATAACCCGATAGCATATATCATCTGAGGCTTCCACCAGAAAAGAAAGAGGATGTCTGAAGTATTTTCCGGTTCCACTTTTCAATCCAAGGGATGACATGATGTCATCAAACACATCATTATCACCCGAGAAACAGTTATATTTACCTTTTGATGTGGCATTTTTACTGGTCCATGGATACTTAATGAATGCTCCTAAGGAAGCTCTGGTAAGCCCCAGACCACCCATTCTTAGAGACCTGCCCTCCAGTGTATGTGTGAGGAGTCTGAAACCCATGGCATTTCCATCAAATGTGTAAAAATCATGCTTTTTGTCATCATCCAAATCCTCTAAATGATCCGGATGTGTCTTAAAATAATGAGCAATAGCAGTTTCACCACTGTGTCCAAAAGGAGGATTTCCAATATCATGGCATAAACAAGCCGCCGCACATACACCCTCAAAATCTGAATGTGTAATGTTTTTTTCATTCAATTCAGGAACCAGTGCATCCAGTTTCTCACGTACCAGAAAACCCATTGATCTACCAATACTTCCAACTTCAAGACTATGCATCATTCTTGTATGAATAAAATCAGCTTCAGGTAGTGGAAAAACCTGTGTTTTACTTTGTAACCGTCTAAAAGGACTACTGAAGATAATTCGATCATAATCTCTCTGGAAAGCACTTCTGTTATCAACAACACTTTGATCCCCTGTTCTCATCTGGTTAAAAAGAGCACCCCAGGAAAAGCCTGTTTTCATATTCCGACCCCTTTTCTGAATGTTTACAAAATATTATCAGTCATTAGCAGATGAAAAACGATCCTTCAGCGCTACCAGAGCATCCGAAAGTGCACTAATAGTGGATACTGCAATTTCATGATCCTTTTCACTCGATGAAACAGCATTATTCAAACTCTGTTCAAGCTCAGTTATGTTTTCCTTTAATTCCTCTATTTCAGTTTCATTCCTGAATTTTGCCTGCTCAAGCTCAAAAATCCTAGAATTCAACTCTTCTTTTTCAGTTTCAAGAGCACTGATATTTCCTTCCAGTTGACCCTTGAGTGTTTCATGCTGAAGATTAAGATCTGCAACAACGCCGGCATGCTCCCCATTTAACTCTTCAATCTCCTGAGAGTGTCTGTTTTTAAGATTGATCACTTCACCTGTATACTCATTAACAAGTTTTTCCTGTGATTCGGCATGGCTGGCATTTAAATCTGCAACAACGGCGGCATGTTCATTTTTAAGCTCAGAAATAACCCCTGAATGTTCTTCTCTTAACTGAGAAATTCTTGCTTCATTAGCATTATCTATTTCCAGTATCTGATTTTCATGTTCAGTTTTCAGGTTACCCAGAATCTGTTCATGTTCAGCCTTGAGGGCCGAAACCGCTTCTGCATGTGCAGTTTTCAGTGTCTCAATTTCAGTGGAATATTTCTCGTTTAAAGAGTTAATTTCTGAGGTGTGTTCATTATTGGATTCCTCAATTCTGCGGGAATTTTCTGTTCTGAGGTTTTCCAGTGAATTTCTGTATTCTGTCTCCTTCTCTTCTAGTAAAACTGAATGAGATAAATTTAATTCATTTACTGTTTCCTCATGAGTGGTCTTCAGTGAAGATATTTCCTCACTATGAGTGTTTTTGAGATTGATCACCATTCCCGTATGCTCATTGGTTAGCCTTTCAACTTCAGACTGATGAGCAGCATCCTTATCCTTTATCGTTGTTTCATATTTTTCAATAAGTTCATCACTAAGAGTCTGATGCTGTGTCTTCAATCCACTTACCAGTTCATCATGCTCAGATTGCAAATTTGTCACTTTTTCTTCATGAAGTCTGGAAATCTCAGTTTTCTCATTTTCATGACTCTGACTCAGTTCAGAAATTTCAGATTCATGCTTACTTTTAAGATTTGCAACTTCACCAACATGCTGGTTGTTAAGCTTTTCTATCTGAGCAGCATTTTCCTGAGTACGCTGGTCAATTAACTGTTTTGCTTCAACTAATTCACTATTAAGCCTATCTATTTCCGATTTTGACTCGGAGAGATCACTTGAAAGTTTTGAATTTATCTCTGTTAATTCAGAATTTTCAGACTTGGAACCGGAAAGACTTTCCTGCAGCTCAACTTCATTTCTTTCATGATTCAGGATGGAATCTTCAAGATCAGCCTTAGACCTCTCAAGCTCTCTAATTTTATTTTTTTTCTGAAGGATCATCTCATCCTTCTCATCAAGCTCACCTCTGAGATCAATTATTTCACGTTCTTTCCTATTTATTGCTTCACGGAGATTAAGAAATTCACGTTCTTTTGAAAACTGAGTTGAACTTCCGCCGGATTTCAATTGAGTAATTTCCCTGGATAATTTTTCCTTTTCCCTTTTAAGTTCTTCAAGTTGAACCAGAACATCACCATCAAGATTTGATGATTCCTCCACCAGTTCATCAAGCCCCAGACTTTCGCTGAGAGAAAGACTGTCTTCAGTGTTTCCTTCAATAGACACAGGCTCTTCAACTGCTGATTCAGATGTTTCTTCAGGAATTGAGGAATCCAGATTTAGTTCTTCAGACATTTCCTGATCAACAGTTCCCGGAACATTTTCCATAACACCTTCCGGTTCAGACTCTTCAACTGACTCTTCAACTTCCTGGGGTTCATTCTCTACAACTGATTCTTCAACTGATTCTTCAACTGGTATTTCTGCGTTTTCATCATCATCCACCATTGATTCATGCTCACCGGAAATAGAAACCGGTGAAGGTTCATCTGTTGTGAATGTTGCAATCTCCGGCTCTTCGGATGACTCATCCGGGGATTCTTCTGTAACAACCTCTATTTCACCACTGGGTAAATACTGTATTTCAGATGAAAGATCTTCTGACTCACCATCTCCGATCTCTCCAAATGCTCCGTCAATCATGTCGTCAAGGGCAGCACTTGTTTCCTTATCAATGTCTTCAATAATATCATTGAAATCAGCAAAATCTCCAAAATCTCCGGAAAAAGGTGTTTCTTCAGAAGATCCACCACCTATCATTTCATTGAATACTGAAATAAAATTATTCACATCAAGATCTGTCTTAAAAAAGTATGCTTCAGCTCTGTTTTTCAACTCACTGTGTTTTTTAAAGTTTTCTTCGGTCGCTTCTGAAGAGGTTATCATAACTGGAATACCCTGTAATTCAGGATTCTTCTTTATTCTGTTACATACAGCATAACCACTCATCTTTGGAACTTCCGCACTGAGTATAATTGCAACTGGAGAAAGATCCTTAACAGCCTGAAGTCCGGAAACACCATCTTCCTGAATTTCTACTGAATAATCATTTTGTTCCAGAGCTGTTTTGATTTCATTAATGAAAGAATTTTCATTGTCAATTACCAGAACGGTTCCGTTTGCCATGTGGCCTCCTTGGGAGTAAAAATTTTTTCCATCAAAGGAACGAAGAATTATATAATAGTAAGAATATCCTTTTAAAGGGACTTGTGTCAATGTTCTATAACATGGTCTGACAAATTATATTCTATCAGAAGTTTTTTTCTTCCTCCTGAAAAATTACGTGAAACCTCTTTAGATACATTTTTCCCACTGAGCATAAAGTCTATTCTGTATTCTCCATCGGGAAGTTTTACTGAATGTTTATAAGATTTTCCTTTAATTTTGAATTCTCCAAACCATATTTCCTCACCCGATGAATCCGTTATTTTTCCATTCAGGTTGTACATCGTGCTATTGGGACTACCTTTAATTGAATGAATTATTGTTGTGGATTTAGGCACATCCTTCTGATGGAATCTTGATATCAAAAATACAACTCCTATCATCAGCATACCAAAAGCCAGTCTCGAAATTAGATTTTTGGTAAATTTTCTATCCATATTGAAACTCCCGAAAAATAACTGGGAAAGGATCGATAAATATATTATTTTTCAATTGATTACACAAGGAGATATCAATGAAACAAACTAATGTTATTCTGATTGCCGGTCCTGAATCATCTGGAAAATCTGAAATCGCTGAGAAGATTGGTGAAATAAATGGCTGGGATCGCACAGTTTATCTAAGACAGGAAAATAATTTATACTGGGTTGATTCATTAAAGTTTGCAAAAAAGACAATATCTATTCCATTTCCTTACAGATATACAGACAGTTCTGATCATTCAATTGGATTATCAGGAATTCTTAGCGCTGTGGCGGAAAGTGGACTGTTTTCCATCGCCATAGTGGAAGTAAATTATACTGCCTCACTTGAGTGGGTATTATCAGAATTAAACAGTTCAGAGTGCTATGTTACTGCCGTTGTTTCCAAGGATATAATACCCAACCCTGATTTTTTTTCATTTAAAGAGAGTCTCGAAAATACCGAAAAGATTTTAAACAATCACCCCCCTAAAGATTTAATTCTTTCTAGAAAAGATCATTTTCCAGGTCTCGATATGAGAAGAAACTTGGTGATAACAGGAATGGATATCCCATTTTCAGCTTTTAGAGATTTTCAGTCAAGTCATGTTAAAATTCTTCCGGATAAAATTCTACACAATGATGTGTCTGTTGATATTTCAACATCACCACTCCCGTCAGAATTACTATTTCCTGAGGATATAGAGCACTATGGTTTTTCTGTAAAAAACGGAGAAGTACCTGAGCGAGAAAACTACATTCCAGCTTTTAATACACTGATTGAATTTAATATTAATCCGTTAAATGAAAAATATCTGGATGTCATGAAACAGATATCTGACATACTCCTTAAAACTGATAAATCTGAACATACACTGGAAGACCAGGATAGAACCACTGATCAAATTATTGAGGAACTGGACTCTGATAATCATGTACTGGCTTTATCACTTGCCCTAAAATCATGGAGTTTTCATAACAACTCTAAAAGCACTGAAAATATTGCCAGATGCTTCAGTGCCATGGATTCTTATAGAGAGACAATCAATTTTCTTGAACCAGGTATACAAAACGGTGATGAAAGTTCACTGAGAAACCTTTTTCGTGTTTGTCTTGCCTGGCAGATAATGAAACCATTAAAAAAGTGGTTTTCTCAACTGGATAACATCCATGATAATGATGGGCGCATGCTTTGTGCAAGATATTGTCATGATACAGAAGAATTTGAAAAAAGTTATAAATATATCAAATTAATAGACCATATTTCTGAAGAAAATAACTATGAATTTCTTCTTCTTAAATCTGATGTCCTCTTAATGATGGAGGATTACAAAGAGGCCCTTGAGATCAGACTTAAAATGGTTGAGATGTATCCTGATGATGAAGGTGTGCTATATCTTCTAGGTATCGCAAATCTCGCAGCATCTGAATACGAAAAAGCTCTGAAAAATATGCTTAAAGCTCTGGAAATGGGTAATGATTTTCCATCAAATCTTATCGGTATCGCAATTTGTATGAAAAAACTTAATCAGGATGGATGGAAGGAATATATTCAGGAAGCATTTGATGAAAGCATCGAAAGCTACAACGAAAATCCATTATACACTGTTTTTATAGAAAATTACTTTCTTTCACTTTTTTCAACAGGTGAAAAGGAATCCGCCATCAGGTTGCTGGAAAACAAACCAGAAGAAACATGGTTTAGTGTAGATTTTCTGGTGTTAAAAGAGAAGATTATGGAAATTGATTTCTGATTGTTGAATATTAGGTAGGAAGAATCCGATAAAAGATGCAAAAAGAATATAAAACTGTATTTTCCATCATCCTTAACAACAAAAAATTCATTCTTATAACACTTACAGCAGCTCTTTTAGAGGCAATGATTCTTATTGGTGTTCCTGTTATAGCAAAGTATCAACTGGAAATTCTTGAAAAAAAATTCTATCCGGAAAAAAATTTACTGGATTTGTTTTTCGTATTTACAGTGATTGGAATCCTCATCTCAATCACTCTTTCTTTGATTCGTGCTGTCTCAAAAATCTATGATACATATCTTCAGGAATCTCTATCGATGGATATGGATAAAGAACTTTATAAAAAACTTGCATCTCTTGACAGTGGATTTCTTTCAAACCCCAGAAACAGAAAACTCATTTATGTTTTTTTTGAAATAGGACAGTTACCACACAGCGTTTTGTCTTTTCTGAAACTCAACATAAAATCTATTATTTCTTTTTTTGCTGTTTTACCCCTTATTGCCCTTTCCAGCTTTTTTTCTTCATCATTGATTGTTCTGACAGGTATTATTCAAATTTTTATTTTTAAAATCAGGTTAAAACGGGAAAACAGTTTCAGGCTGCATAAAGAAAAACAACTGGCTGCAATTTCAGAATTAATCTGGCTTTACAGGTACAACTATCATGAGCTGGCTGAGACAAATGGAGAAAGTCAGACTTTTCCCAAATACTGGGAAAACAGAAGAGCAGCACTTGAACTTGAAGTTAAACATGAGAAAATCAGTTCTTTCTGGGATGCAATGCTGCTTTTTCTTGATGCAATAGTAATTGGAGCAATAACCCTTATACTTGGGAAAAAAGTACTGTCATCAGAAATGTCCATAGGTACATATTCCATGATAATCATGTTCAGCGTTCAGTTACTTACAGGAATCACTGAACTAAATTCCAATGCAGGAGAATGGTACCGGATAAAATCTGTTTTTTCCCAGTTGGGTTTTTTCCTTAATATGGAACCAAGAATTTCCATTCCTGATAAACCACAAGAAATTGATATTTCTAATATAAACCTATTGAGTGTCAACAGCATAAGATTTACATATCCGGGATTAATGGATAATGAAATTCAGTACTTGAATCATCTTATCGGGCAGTTAAAAGTATCTGTTACAAAAAATGAGAGCTGGTCTTCAGATCACGAACTGATAAATGAGTGGCGAAGACTTCTTGAAGAAAGCCAAATAAAAAATCCTGAAGTTATCAAAAATATTAGTCTAACTTTTAAAAGAGGTGAAATATCTGCCATTGTAGGACCAAATGGTTGTGGAAAAACCACTCTTATGAGACTTCTGAATAGATCATACGATCCCGATTCCGGTTTTATCACCGCCGGAGGTACTCCCGTAAAATCACTATCCATTGATCAGATAAAATCGATGGTGACTTTTGTTCCTCAGACTCCTTTCATTCTGGAAGCATTTTCTTTGCGGGATAATATCCTTTTGGGCTGTGGTGAAACATCTGATGATGAAATCAACACTACTCTTCATAATCTGGGCATTAAAAATCTGGTGGATTCCCTGCCCAATGGTCTTGATTCTATTTTGGGAAATGATGTTTCATTGAGTGGAGGACAATATCAGTTGGTGGTTATTGCAAGAGCAATACTACAAAAAAGGCCCATATTAATCCTTGATGAAGGAACAAACCAGCTGGATAGCGAACATGAAGCAAAAATTATCAACCTTCTCAGAAAAGAAAAAGAAAACAGAATAACAATACTGATTACTCATCAGATGAGTACAGCTAAAAAATCTGATCTGATTTATGTTATGGAAAATGGGGAAATAAAGCAAAAGGGAAACCACGAGTCCCTGGTTAATAATGAGGGCTTATATAAAAAATTTTGGAACATCCAGATTCTGGATAAAGAAAACTAGAAGAAAATTATTATTTCATAACGTTGGTTCTATGACACTGGCAGCAATAGCCTTTCTTGCCTTTTTTCTGTTCTGCCAAACATTTTTTACATTCAGTGTGTCTACAGTATGAGCACTTCCTTGCCATTTCCCTTTTCTCCTTTCGGGTTTAGTTTTTATCAACACCCTAATAATAGTGTAATAAATTTCGTTTTCAAATAAAATTTACGGAGGACTTTACTTTTTCCCGGAACCGGGATCATTTCCTGTAGGATAAGGGTGGTAATTTCCAAACTCATCATAATATCCCTGAGCATAGTAATTATTATCACCGGTACTTGTATTTTCACCATTGTTGTAGTAGTTGCTGTAATCCTGCTTTGAAACACCAGGATACCATTGACCATCCTCACCATAGTACCCCTGAGTCTGCTGATCATAGGAATACCATTTTCCATCCTCACCATAATACCCCTGATGCTGAGCATCATAAGAATACCACTGGCCATCCTCACCATAATACCCCTGATATGAACCTGTTCCAGGATAACTGTTACTACCATAGTTACCACTGGGAGAATTTTGATATCCATTTCCCTGTCCACTGTAACTACCTGACTGATTTCTACCATAGGTACCCTGAGACTGATACACACCTGACTGATTGTTACTGTAGCCTTCGCTTAGTGTCTGCTGAGCATTTTGTTTGGATACATCATACGTGTACCACTGACCATCCTCACCATAATATCCTCCAGGATTACTGTTCTCATATGGATACCACTGACCATCCTCACCATAATATCCCTGAGCCTGTTGATCGTAAGAATACCATTCCCCACTGTGTGGGTAGTATTGATCCTGGCCATAGCCATAATTGTTCCCGGCATTATATCCATCAATTTGTGAATTCCCGTCAGCCAGAAAAGAATTCTGGTCAAGATAGTTGCTGTCACCATAATCGTTGTCATAGACTGAATTATATCTAGGATCATATGCATTATAATCTTTAAGAATATCAGGCGACTCTGATAACAGTTCTCCCTGAGATTCATCAAACATTATTTTTATTTCACGACTCTGAGAACCTTTTTTCTGAAAGTCTATCATAGCTTCCCGGTCAAGACTCCCACTTACCTGAACATTATTTGAAGGAGCACTTTTCATATCCCTGGTGGATTTGGAATCTCTGGACTGTCGGGAAGATTCTTTTTGGGGAATTCTATCCTTTTCCATATCGGATAGAGAATAAATATCAGTCTTATTTCCATTATCCTCTTCAATAATTTCGACATCCTCAATCAGAAGATCATCCATTTCGAGAACTTCAACTTCATCTTCATCCTCTTCTGACATTCCAACAGAGGGATAGCTTTTGAAATCTTCACTGGAAATATTTGAATATTTTTTCCTTTTATCCCAAGTTTCCTGAGCATCCTCCTTAAAATTCTCCAGAATAAATTTCTGAAGTTTTGAAGTACTCCATAAATCTCCCATACGATAAGCAATATGATTTAAATCACTTCCAAGTTCTTCCGCTGTGGAATATCTCTCATCTCTGTCAAAAGCCAATGCTTTCATAACTATTTTCACAAGATCAGGCGGAAGATCAGATCTCACATCACCAATACTTGGCCAGTCCCCCTGAATTATTCTTCTAAGGTTGTCCATATCATTGGCTTCATTAAACAACAATCGTCCCGCAAGCAGTTCCCACATAACAACGCCCAATGAAAAGATATCAGATCTGTTATCAATTTCCTTGCCCTGAAGCTGCTCAGGAGTCATATAGCCGAATTTACCCTTAACAATACCAGCCTGTGTTTTAGTAGCTCTCTGGGTTGCTTTTGCTATACCAAAATCAATCAGTTTAACAGCGCCCTCAAATGAAACAAGAATGTTTGCAGGAGTTACATCTCTATGAACGATATTAAGAGGGTCACCATTTCTATCCCTCATGGAATGGGCATAATCCATACCATCACATACTTTAGCAACCATATGAAGGGCTGCCCCCACAGGCAGAGGTCTTTTACTTTCCCACATTGTACGTTCAAGATATTTAATACTCAGTCCCGAGATATATTCCATCACCTGATAGAAATCATCTCCAATACGACCAAAATCATACATTTGACATATATTTGCGTGCTGAAGACCACTTACTATTTTAGCTTCGTCAATAAACATAGTGACAAAGCTCTCATCTTCACTTATATGGGGAAGAATTTTTTTGATAGCAACAGTTTTCTGGAAACCTTCTACACCAAAGCTTTTGGCAAGAAAAACTTCTGCCATTCCTCCTGTGCTTATCCTTTCAAGCAGGAGGTATTTGCCAAATCTGGCCGGATATGAAATTCTAAGGCTAATCTTTACACCTGTTCCAGAAAAACCGGGTTCCAAATACCAGTATTTAAATACAACTGTCTTCAGTTTTACTAATATTTTTAACTCCATCAACTAAAAACTTTTAGTTTATCAAAGTTAATACTGGTTTCACATGAACTGATTGTTACATTATTATCATGAACAATCCAACTTTTTACATAGGAGAACTGACAATATGGAAACTGGAGATAAAATACCTTCAATAGAACTTCTTAATATTAAAAACGAAAAATCAAATCTATCTTCTTTTATCGGACAAAAAGTAATTATTTATTTTTATCCTAGAGATAACACATCGGGTTGTACCACCGAAGCATGTGATTTCAGAGATCACAAAAATATTTTTGATGAAAGTGGATATACCATTATTGGCATAAGCAGAGACTCTATTGGTTCTCACCTTAAATTTATTGAAAAACATTCACTGAATTTCATCCTGCTAAGCGATCCTGATCTTATTGCACATAAATCATTCGGAACCTGGGGACTCAAAAAATCATACGGCAAAGAAACTATGGGAGTTATAAGATCTACATTTGTTTTTGATGAAACAGGAACTCTTGTGGAAAAATATATTAATATAAAAGCCAAAGGTCATGTGGAAAAACTCATAAATAGTCTTCACTGAAAAATAATTCCAGGACAGGAGTTACGGAGAACACTGTTATTTTTTGAAATTCCCGTTATGTGTAAAACCCATGAAGCAAGATATATATCTGATATTCTTCCCCTGAAAAAGTCCAGAATTACAGTTGTAAACCATAAAGGATATTCCTTTCTGCCGAGCCTAAGTTCCAGCAGTTCAAGCCTTTTAAATACATCAGGATCTGTTGAAGGAAATCTGGAATATTCGCTGATAAATTTAACATCCTTTTGGGTGATATATCCTCTGCATATCAACCGTTCGAGAGCAAGAAACTGCTTTTGCTTTTCTTTATATGGAGAAATATTTCTTACATTCAGTTTGCTGGCCTTAAGAATGCCATTTATCTTTCTGACCAGTTTTCTGGAACTGTTATTGAGAGATTTATTTTTTTTAATTTCAATAAAATCAGCAAAAACTGCCTCCTTTTTCCCGGAAGGAAAATAAGCTGCATTTAAATCTGATTTTCTGGAAAAACGCCCACCTGTAAGTCCTGCAATCAAAGTGGCAATAGAAAGTCTTGTGTTCATTACACCGGCTGTTTTTTCAGAAGGAAGATAAATTCTGACTCTGGAGCTGTGTTCTACTTTCTCATGCCATGATACTGTAATTACAGCAACATCTTTTTTCATCATGTATTTAACAAGATCATTGAGATTATCAGTTAATTTCTTTGTAATATGCACCCAGGAAATAAAGGGGGGTTTCATGAGATCTTCCACAGAAAATATATCCATTAAGTATTTTGAAATTACAGGTCTTCTGAATCCCAGATACGGCATCTGTCTAATATAATCACTTACCTGGAATGGAGAATCTGTAAAAAAATAACTGTTATATCCATGAGAACTCGTCAATTTCATAGGAATATTCTCACTATTAATACCAATCCATGGAGCTATGATGCTTCTAAGTCCATAATGATTTCCTGAAAATATTGATGCAAGATTAAGTGTGGTATCTTCAGATACAAGTAAAACGTCAGAAAAACTCCAGTGGGGTACATCTGCAGCTGATAAAGTACCCGTCACATCGGTAATCACTAAAAAACTCTGGTTTCGCCGAATTCTAAGATGTGGTCTTTTCCCGACGATACGTCTGGATTCAACAGATACATCCATAGCAGATGATTCGCTATTTTTCATTATAAAATTACAGCGTTCACAGTATTTTAAAGCAATATCAGAATGCTTTTTAATGTTCCATGAAACCCACGTAATACCACCCAGAGCCCCAACGAGTAAAAACACCGCTCCTGCAGGTTTTGCAAGATATATAAAAGAGCCCTGCCGTTTTCTGAAAGATCTCTTTCTGTTTATTCTTGATTTTATAAGAACAAACAACCAGATGGATATCATTGAACATGATACAGATAGTATTTCCCAAAAAATCGTTGATTTGATTAATCTGTATCCTGCAAGGCTACTCGCAAAAACCATGGAAAGAAGCATAAATACAATCAAAATCAGACTCATTTTTATCAATGTGGTATAACCACTGAATATTCGCCTGACATTTTTCACCAGATAATTGCCTGCTGTGTAAGCTGACAAAGTCAAACCAATTCCAAAAATTATTTTATAAATCAATGGCATTTTTGAAACAGCAATTGGGTACTGAACTGTAAAAGCAACCAGAATAGTCCAAATCCACCTGTAATAATTATCTTTTTCTTTATTATCAACTCCAACTTTTTCTACAGCAAATTTAATAAATCCTGCTAAAAACCCAGAAATTCCACCCCAACATATCCCCGTAAACAAATGAAATGCAAAAATAATTGAAATTCCATACCCCTTATCACCATTGTAAAGTGCCAGTAATGAATCCGGAATTGAGATAAATAAACCACTGACAGCCCCAATGGCTAAACCCCCTGTTATATATCTTCTAATAATATTTCTACGTTCCTGCATCATCATTTACTACTCAACTCACTAATTTATATAATATTTATTCCAAAGAAACATTTTTTCCTGTTTCAAAAGTTAACCTTAATCTTCAGGTGCAGATTTAACAGGATTATTGATAAAAATATACAATTACCGTAAAATGAATCTATCAACTTCAGATACGGATTCACCTTCAATTTTTAAAATCCTTTTCCAGGCAACATCACATGCATCAGGATTAATATCCGCCCCAATCCATCTGAATCCGGATTCCGAAGCTGCAACAAGGGATGTTCCGCTTCCACAGAAAAAATCCCCCACAGCCCCTCCGGGTGGAACATGTATTTTAAGCAATCTTTTTAATAAGTTATATGGTTTTTGTGTAGGATATCCTGTCCGTTCAGGATCAAGTTGATGAAGATGACTTATATCATTCCACACATCTGTCAACAAAGGGTGTTTTTCCGCATCATAATAGTAGGTTTTACCGGCTGATTTAATTACTCTGACTTTTTTATTATTATCCAAAGCAACTGTTTTCATATGATTTCTACCTAATTTTTGACCACATTCTAAACACTTAGTACTTTCAGTAACACTTTCTTCAGAGTTGAAAAACCATTCCCTTTTATTCATTGAATACCATAGAAGAATATCATATTTTTTTGGATAACTTCTTGTTGCTCTTCCCCCTGATTTATATGACCATATTATCTGGTTCCGAAAATTTTCAGGAGAAAAAATATAATCCATCAGTAGCCTGACTGATGCACCCAAAACATTATCCAGATGAACAACTATCGAACCTTTCGGATTCATAATCCCTTTAAGTCCCGAAAATACCATATACAGAAGTGATAAAATTTCATCTGGTGACTTATCTGTATACTCCATTTCCCTGTTTCTGCCTGTGAATTTTTTATTTTTACCAAAAGGAGGATCCATATAAACAAAATCAAGTCTTATATCATTTTCTTTAAGATATTCTATCGTTTTAACTGCATCTCCATTGAAAAGCAGACCTTTTGTACCAGCAGACAATTGATGATCGAGTATTTCAAAATTACCGGTATTCATGCCGGTTTTTTGTGGACAATCCTCCCAGTGTATAGTTATTACAGGTTTCAAAACAAAAACTCCGGTTTCAAAATTGTCATCAGACCAAACAGCATTAGAATTATGCCAAATATTGATGCCAGCATCATTAAAATCCGTCCCCTGACAGGAATTTTTGTAAACATTTTTTTAAAGGTAAAAGTGATTATCCATATTGATACAACACAGATAAAAACTCCAGCAAAGATCATATCAAACCTGTGGAACTTTTATTCAGATGGGTCTATTCTGTTGTTTCGGCAGCAGCATCTTCAAATAGAGCCTCAAGTTCTTCTTCAACTTTTTCTTCCGAAAGCTCCTTTACTACTCCAAGCTCTCTAACAATAAGCGCTTTTGCTGTCTCAAGCATTCTTTTTTCACCAAAACTAAGTGTTTTCTTATATTTAAGAAGTGAAAGATCTCTGTAAACTTCAGCTACATCGTAAAGAGAACCGGTCTTTATTTTTTCCACAAACCCCCGGTATCGCCTGTTCCAGGTTTGTTTATCAAATATCACATCTCTTGTTTTTAAAATGTCCATTAAGACATTGACCTCATCCTTCATTATAAGGCTTCTTAAGCCAACAGCTTCAGCCTTATGAACTGGCACCATTATTTTAATGTCAGTCTCAAGCATTCTCAGCTCATAAAAGGTAATTATCTGTCCGCCAAGAGATTTTTTTGAAATATCCGATATTTCAGCCACTCCCTGACCGGGATAAGCCACCATACCGCCGACTTGAAACTTACTCTCTACCATGTATCACTCCTGCCATTCCGCAAAACACTGCAAAAACCCACCGGGCAATTATTTTAGGATAAGTGAACCCTTTAATCAATTGATTTTTTTATATTTATACTCTGCGTCAACCAATTATACGTTCAACTTAACACGTAAATACTCTGAAAAATTCCCTATTTTTTCATTATTGTATATAAAATACCATAATACTATCGCCAGTATCCAGCCACCAATAATATCAAGAAAAAAATGTTGCTTTGTTGTAACCGTAGTCAATGAAATTCCAATGGCACTAACCCATGAAAATATTTTCAGTGATTTATTTTTGTGTTCCTGGATTATCAGCGCACTTAAAAGGGCAACACTGCAGTGGGATGAAGGAAAACAGTTATGAGGGACATCAGAGGACTGAACCAACCGCAATACCATATCAGCAGTTGTTGAACCTTCCGGAATAACACGCTCCATTGAAACAGGATAGATGTACATCAATAAATAATTCAATATTAGCATCGAAATAAAAGTGATAAGGATTTTGATACTTCTGGAATTTTCAGAACATGTAAAAAAACTCAGCAGAAAGATTGTATAAACAGTCAGATAAATAAATACTGTTGATGGAATTATTGAGATCCTTCCATCAAAAAAAGTTGCCAGAGAGTGCATTCTGGATGGGCTTTGCATCAATCCGATAAAATAATAACCTGATGACCATAGAATCAAACCCACAAAACCTGTAATAAAAGGAAAAAGTTCTCTGAAACCACAATCTGAAGATTTGTTTTTTACGGAAACAGATAACACCGTATACAGCGTGGCTGCAACAAGAGGAATACCTAAAACGATCAGGAAAAAATACTTACCAACAGGTAAATTTAAGTCATAAAAAAAACTCACCACAGATAAAAAATGCATAAGCATCATATATGCAATCAGAAGTGAAGGGAAAAAAAGTGAAATTGCAACACAACTCTCCCTTTTTATTTCCTGTTGCATTTTCACTAAATCATTTCCCCGTAGAGTGTATGGGTTCTGACCTCGTTAATCTTTACATTTACTATCTTTCCAATAAGTGAATTTACCGGTTTGGATAATGTGAAATTTACAACATGATTATGAGGAATACGCCCTTTTGCTGCACTTGAATCCCTCAGAGATTCACCTTCCACTAAAACCTCCTGAACTGTTCCAGTATATTTTCCAAGCCTTTCAGGGAGTGTTTCTTCGAAAGAATTTTGTAATCTTTTCAATCGTTCAGCCTTTATTTCATGGGAAATATGATCCGGCATTTTTTCTGCTCTGGTATCAGGCCTGACACTGTACATAAAAGAAAACATACCTTCAAAACCCACTTTTTCTACTGCATCAACCGTTTGAATAAAATCCTCTTCAGTTTCCCCGGGAAACCCTACAATTATATCTGTAGTAAAAACAATATCACTTCTGGAATCACGAAGCTTTTTTACCATCGAAAAATAGTGTTCCAAATCGTATTTTCTACCCATCAAATCCAGAATTCTGTTACTCCCCGACTGCATCGGGAGATGAAACCATGGCATAAGCTGTGGAATACTCCCAAATGCATCTATCAGTTCATCAGATATATCAGCAGGATGGCTGGTGGTAAATCTCAGTCGTTTTAATTCCGGTATGAGACAGATTTTTTTAAGGAGTGCTGCAAAACCACCATTTCCTTTCCACGAATTCACATTCTGACCAAGAAGATATATTTCCCTGGCACCACATTCTATAAAGTGATGCACTTCTCTCAGAATATCGTGTTCACTACGGGATCTTTCCGGTCCTCTTGCAGCAGGAACAACACAGTATGCACAAAAATTATCACATCCCTTCTGAATAGGAACAAATGCACTTACACCAGCACTAGGCCCTCTTGCTGTCAGGAAGTTTTCATCACCCTGTTCAAGCATGGATGCCTGAGAACCAGAATTTCCGGCTCCTGACAATAGCACTGGAATGGATTCATACCAATCAGGACCAACTACAAAATCCGCTCCATTTTCAAAAAGTGATTCACCTTCCAGTTGAGCTACACAACCAGTGACAACAACTTTCACACCGGGATTTTTAGATCTCACATTTTCAATAACACTAATTACCCGATTCCTTGGTTTTTCTCTCACCGAACAAGTATTGATCACAAGAACATCTGCATTTTCAGCATTATCAGATTTTTCATATCCGTTTTCTGAAAGTATTTCTGATATTCTGTCAGAATCATATACATTCATCTGACAACCAAAAGTCCTGATGGAAAACTTTTCTTTTTCATTGTAAACTTCTTCATCTGATTTTTTTTTATTCATGGAGTTAACCGCGTGCTTTTACATAAAATGTTAATAATTCAACTGATGGTTCCCTTTTTTCTCATTTCCTGCGGAGAATCTTCAGGAAAAAAGTCATCTGACAGCAACCATCAGGGTGTGAAGTCTACTGAAAAAGTAAAAAATTTCCAGCGGGGAAATCTTATGAAATTTCAGATACGGTTTTTGAAATCAATAAAAAGATCAGTCTGGAGTAAAGCAACAACACTTTTAAAGGGAAAATCAACAGAGTTTAATCATTGCCTACTTAGTCGGAAAGTTCCGGATTTTGAAAAATGCACTACCTTGATTGATAACAAGTCACTTGTTCTCAGAAAAAAACAACTTATCAACTGTTCACCTGACTGGAAAATTTCAGCAGATAAAACATGTTCAGCACAGGCAGGATGTAAAAAATATGTTCTGAATCTTGCGGATAAAAATGGAAATTCTATATTAATTGAAATTAATGATATTGTAGAAATAGAAAAAAAGGTACTGGTTCTTGGTGATGTAATATGCACACCACAGACATTATCAATAGATACAGCCGGTAAAAAAAATGAATGACGGTTCAAGTGTTCTGATAATAGATGATGATACCCATCTTCAGAGAGCCTGGGTAAAACTGCTGAAAAATAATACAGTTTATCAGGCATTTACATATTCTCAGGGAGTAAAGTTATTCAGAGAGAAAGAACCGGATATGGTTCTTCTGGATGTTGTTTTACCTGATGGAAGTGGATTGGATCTCCTTGGTGAACTCAAGGGAATTAATTCCAATATACCCATTGTGGTTATAACAGGAAGATTTGATATGAGTGTCGCAGCCCAAGCCGTAAAAGGAGGAGCATACGATTTTCTATCAAAACCCGTAAATATTGAAAAATTAAAAGTAACCATAACAAGAGCCATTGATGCTTCAAGGCTTGCGAATGAAGTAAATCGTCTTAGACTGGAAAGTACATTAGGGGAGAGTCTTGGACTGGGAAGTTTTATCGTAAAAAGCAAATCCCTTCAGGATGTGATGAACCGCCTTGGTGCTGTCGCCCCCATGCAGACCACAGTACTTCTGCTAGGACCCAGTGGAGTTGGAAAAAGCAGGCTGGCAAGAATGCTCCATCAAATGAGTTCACGTAAGGATGGTGCTTTTGTTGAGGTCAATATGACCACCATGAATGAGGGAGTACTGGAAAGTCAACTTTTCGGACATACCAAGGGTGCATTTACCGGTGCAACGAAAGAAACTGAAGGATTTTTCCTGAGTGCTGATGGTGGAACAATATTTCTTGATGAAATTGGGGAGATTCCAAAAAATATTCAGGTAAAACTTCTTCAGGTTATTCAGGACAGAATGTTTTATCCTGTGGGAAGCACAAAACCGGTTGAAGTTGATGTACGTATTGTGGCAGCAACTGTTCAGGATCTCAGAAATCTTGTATCAGAAGGAAAATTCAGACAAGATCTTTATTATAGAATCAATGTTTTTCCAATTCTTGTTCCTCCGTTGACGGAACGAAAAAATGAAATTCCAAGTCTAGTTCAGCATTTCATAGGAAGAATATGCCGCCGTGAAGGAATTCCTGTAAAAACCATTTCTCCTGACTTTCTTCAGACTATTGTAAATCATGAATGGCCAGGAAATGTAAGAGAACTTGAAAATGCAATCGAATATGCCATAACGGTTGCTAAAGACAGACTTGAACTTAAGGAAAAAGATCTTACAGGTTTCAGAATAATATCATCTGAATCTGATACCAGTTCTTCTAACCAGAAAGGGAAGGATCTTTCAGATCAATTACCGGATCTTTCGGGTAATTTTCAACTTGATTCTTATATGGATGATATATACAAAAAAATTATTTCATACGCTCTGGCCAGAGAAAACGGTAATCTTTCCAGAACGTCAAAACTTCTTGGTATCACACGAAGAAGATTATCACTTCTAATGAACAGACTGGACCTTGATTCCTCTTCAACAAAGGGACGACCACGAACTGATGACTGATTAAGGCTACACTTTTAAAATTTTTCTAATACACTTGAAATATTGATAATGAAGTTTATGGATTTTTTTTCAGGTTTTCATGAGAAATAAGACCATCAAGAAGACTTCGCGCTTCACTCATCATAGAATTTGGAACACTCCACGAAACAATTGAGCTTCCTCGTTTTGTTGTCTGAACCCCCATCCCCTCATAGCTCTCCAGAATAAAACGATAGTACCCTATCTTCTCCCGTGGAACAGTAAAATCCATTCTTGTAATGTCATTTCCAACTTTTTTTATATTAATCATTTTTCCGCCAATTCTGATTTTCCACCTAAAAATCCACTGCAGACAGGTGCAGTCTTACGAACTTCTTCGGTCATTAATTTAGCTATCTGTCTGATATCCCACTGAGCATGTTCATCCTCACGAAGTCTCGAAAAATGATAATACTCTCTTAAATTAAGAGTCCATAATACTCTTCTTCTGTTTCCTGAAAGCAGTGCATAACTCGCCGGGGCACTTTCAGGATATCTTTCAAGAAATTCTGAAAATAGTTTTTCAGATTCGATAACAGTATTTTTTGCCTTCTCCAAAAGTTTTCCGGTAACTGTGACAGGATGGGTAAAACCCAATGAAGGATCTAGAAAAACATGAGATACAGTAGAAATTCTATGTCTTTTAAGTTGAGCGAAGGCTGCAGCACTTAACACTAACTCCCATGTAAAAACACCATGTTCAAACTCGTGTGGCATTTTATCGTGTAAATCAGCACCTTCAATGATTTCACTGAAAAACTGTTTCTTTTTTTCATCAGTATAATTTTTAATAATATCAAGTGATTTAAAAATAGACTCTCCCGAAATTCTTGATAAGCAAGCCCCAAGAATCATACTATCCATATCAGGAGTGGAATAAACCTTCCGAATACTCCCAATGAATGTTTGTTCCCTGTAATCCTGTCCTGAAAAAGATGAAGGTCTCAAAAGCCCCCGTCCCCAGGTTCTCCTGTGATATTCATCCGGTTTGACATATCGAATCAGTGACGGGGTAATACTTTTAATTTTTTCATGCAGCAATGAAGAAAGTTCTCTGGCTTCAGCAAGGGGAGACGCTCCCAAAGTAAGTATCATGTGTTCTGCACTTCGGGCATTTAAAGTCATTCCAAGCTGGGTAGTGACAGTCAAAGGAAGATAGTATCGAGCATCCTCTGTTGGAATACCGCTATCAACAAGTTCATGGTACAGTAGACTGGAAAGAGTATGAAGCTCACTAAGTTTTTCACGAAATTCTTCCCATTCCTGAGGAAAATAAAAATCCTTACCAACTTTCACATAACGCTGACTTTTTTCTGTATAACTGGCAAGCCTGTGTCGTTGAATTTCCTCTAGCAGATAACGGGATACATTTTCAATATCCATATTAAATACAGCATGTTCTGCAATGGAAGAATGACCCATTTCAAAAACTATATTATTGTTTGATTTTCTTGCTTTTTCAACATTTTTTCTGGCAGCCTGTCTTAAAACCTCTGCTGTGTCAGGAGATCTGGAAATTCTTGCATAGGCAGCACTCAGTGTTTCAGGAGTCATAACATCAGAAGAACAGTGTCTGCGCATTTCATCCAGAGTTTCTGTATCAATATTGTATCCTGCAACGGTAACTTTCATAAACTTGAAACTCCACTGAAAAAATCTATTAAATTCATATCTTCAAATACCGGATGATTCTCACCGAAAGGACCCCTGATAACTTTAGGATGTTTCCTGTCTGTTTTTTTTTTCCGTTTTCTGGAGGGACCCATTTTTAAAACTCTTATTTTTACTTTCACTACACCCTTATTGAGAGGTGCTATTTTCTTAAAGGCACCCCTCGTAAGATCTATAATTCTTCCTTTTATATAGGGACCTCTATCTGTAATTCTGACATCAACATATTTTCCTGTTTTAACTTCAGTTACCCTTACAATACTGTTAAACGGAAGTTTTCGATGAGCTGCCGTCATTGCAGATGGATTAACTCTCTCTCCACTTGCAGTTTTCTCTCCCTTTTTTCCATACCAGGATGCCATTCCCGTTGATGTATGACCACATCCTGTGGAAAAAATTATTATCAGCAGAGGCAAAATCATGCTTTTTTTACTCCGGTAATTAGCAAAATAATATGTTGAATTCCTAAAATAAGTCCGGCACCCACAGCAAAAGCGCATATTATGTATGCACCAATATCAAGTCTTCCGGCAATACCCATTACAAAAAAAGCAAAAAGGTGAAAATCTCTCTTAGTAAGATATTTGATATTGTTCAAAAACATATCAAAAAGCTTACTCTTACCGGTGGTGACTTTATAGTCCTGATTATTTCCGGTTCCAGCAATTTTAATAAGATAGTAGTACATGGAATAATTTGCAATCCATTGTCCAACAAAAGCAGCAACTCCCATATAAATAAATCGTTCCTGACCTGTGGAAAACCATGACCATGCTGCGACACCAGCAAAGAAAATACTATTCGTGATATCATCTATTATTGTGTCAAGCCAGTCTCCGGTGTGGGTATACTGAAATTTAACCCGGGCTACTTCACCATCGCACCCATCGTATATACTGCACATTTGCATGAACAACCCACCCAAAAAACCTGAAATATAAAAACTCAAACCAAGAAGGTTATTCCCGAAAAAAAGCATAAAACCGCTTATTATGGCAAATCCGGCATTTATAACACTCAACTGGTTAGGTGTCAGAGATGTTTTCACAAGAATACGGGAAACAGGTAAAGAAAGTGTTCTGTTGAAAAGTCTTGAAATTATCCCATCCTGTGGTTTTCTCAAAGAATGAAAAAGCAGAGTTTCTGCTGTTTTAGCATCTGTAACAGAATCGATTTTTCTAAAAAACAGTTCTTTTCCTATAGCTGTTCCTAACAATGGATTAGAAAAATTGTCCTCAAGAAATCCTATATCAGGGTCTCGTTCCTCATCATGAGAATTAAATATTTTTTCAAGTGATTCAGCACTGAACCATGAAATACCTATATATAAATTTAGAAACCCATCAAGAGAAAATCCATCACTATGACTAAACCAGGTGGAACCGTTGAGAGCTTTTCCAGTCATTACTGCATCAGTATATTCAGTACCATCAAGAAAAGCATCCAGATCCGCAATAAAACCCTTATGAAAAACTGTATCTCCACGTATGAAATAGGAATCAGAAAAACTTTCGGGTTTTTCAGTGTAGATAAGATTGAGATCCTCAAAACTTCTTCTGATTTGAAATTTAGACCATTCGGATTTTGGTGCAGTTATTAAAATTTCTCTGATTCCATGATAGTAAAGAGCCAGAACATGCCTCTCAATAAGTGTCAAACCACCTACCATGAGATCTGAAAACTCAATAGCCTTGTCATTTACGTATATAATTGCGGTTTTATTCCTCATCGGATTCATCCCCTCTGTTTTGAAGTCTGGAAAGAATTTTTATGCCCTCCAGAATTCGACCAAATGCTGTAAAATGCCCAAATACTGCAAGAACCAGTATAACCCACTCCACAGGGGTGAATTTCCACCAGGTAAAATATCCGGCTCTGATACTTATTATCTGAACCCATGGAATAATAATGAGAAGAAAATGTCTCTCTGCTCTTCCCAGAACACCACTTTCAACTCTCACTCCACCACTTGCCTGACTTTGAGTTCCCAAAAAACTGACTAAAAGAACCGCAACAATTGCAACATGAGAAAGAGTGGAGTTTGCATAAATACTAAAGGCAATACCTGTAAGAATTGCAACATCTGTGTATCTGTCCACAACACAATCAAGAAAGTCACCCAGCGGTGAAGCTTTTTTATATCTTCTGGCAATATGACCATCCAGAAGATCCAAAGCACCATTGGTCAGTGTCAGAATACTTGCTGCAGCAAGTCCCCAGAATCCACCTATATACCATGCAACTCCAGCCAGCAGACCTGGAAAAAGAGAAATAACGGTTATTGTATTGGGACTAACCGATTCCAAAGAATTTCCTGCTGGGGTAAGAAGTTTTTCTTTCAGTGGCCTTAATTTATGAAGCATCTCTTTAATTTTCCGATTATTTAATAACTACAGACAGTGCTGCAACCAAAACAAATGAAAGCATTGACATGGCCACAAACCAGCCAAAAACACGGTCCTGTAAATCAATTTTTTTCCTGATATCATCCACTGAAGAATTAAATAACTTAAGATTTTTTATATCTCTGATAAATCTCCAGGTAAAAAGAGGAAAAAAAATTGAAAAGATAATTATCAATAGAACCGAGAAAAGCATGGTTTTCCCGTCACTCATTCCATGATAGGAGTGTAATACAAAAAGATTATTCACTGGCCACCTCCTCAATAGGATAGGTTAGTATTCTCCAGTAATCGTGAATTATAATGATGACAGAGAATAAACACAGTAACCAGAGCGCAGTATCAATATAGTAATCAAGAAACGTGCAAACCAACACCCAGAAAGTTACACCTCCAAGTACTTCTGATGCATAGCTTCTAAAATTTGTGATTACTCCTGTTCTTTTTATAAAAATTATCCGACCTCCGGCATTTACAACTCCAAGAGCTAAAAGAGTAATTGAAGGCGCAATCCCCGCGTATCCGAAAATCATTGCGGTTAATAGAGCCACAACAAACATGGATGCATCACTTATGGCATCCAGCATTTCACCAAACTTTGTGGCACAATTAAATTTTCTGGCTACAATCCCATCGAGACTGTCCACTATACCACTGTACGCAATAATGGTAACCCCCAGCATGGGAATATCTTTATAACCTGCGTAAAAAATAAGGGGTAAAACAGCAATTCTTGTTCCGGTAAAAACATTTGCGATATTCAGTATTGACGCCATTTAGTGTTCTAACTCCATAACTTCACCCTGATAGAGAATCTTTACTCTTTCATCGGCAGCAATTTCAAGCAATCTTTTGGGAGCTGCATCAAAATTTTCAGAACTGACACTGAGGGAACCCCAGTGGAGAGGAACCAGTATTTTAGAACCTGATTTTTTGAAAATTTCATACGCCTGTCCAGGAGCAATATGAACTCCTTTTTTATTGTTTCTTTTTTCATACCACTCGACGCTTTTCATTCCTCCAATGGGAAGAAATATTACATCCAGTGAAAATTTTTGGGATATTTCCTCAATATATTTTACAGGACCAACATCAATATCTCCACTTAACATAACATTTTTCCCGCCACTGGAGATGATATAACCTGCCACTCCACTTTTTCCACATGAAAAATACCTTCCTTTTACATGATTGACAGGTACCGATGTTATTTCAACATCACCGGATGAATGACTTTCATACCAATTAAGTTCCACAACATTTCTTAATCCGGCTTTACGAATATACTTTGAGCATTCAGGAGGTGTTATTACCAATGCCTCAGAATTGATTTTTTTAAGACTGGGAATATGGAGATGATCGTTGTGAGCATGACTTATAAGAACAACTGATACTCTTTCAGGAATATCGGATGGGATACAGACAGGAACTTTCAGTTTAAGTCCCATAACTCGATTTGTGATGAGTGGATCAGAAATAACAACCGACAAGGGTGTTTCACAGATAACAGTACTGTGTCCGGCAAAAGTCAGTTTCATGGTTTTCTCGTTTCTTCCTGCATCTAAATTACAGTTCATCAGCATTAAAAGAAAGTACATTGGAAATATCATCTGTTCCCCATAAAAGCATCACCAGACGATCCATACCAAGTGCAATACCAGCAGTATCAGGCATTCCTTCCTTTAATGATTCAAGAAACAAATTATCCAATGGATACAATGGCTTTCCTGAAATTTTTCTTTCCTCCAGCTCTCCAAGAGATCTTGATGTCTGAATCTTATAGTCTGTCAATTCATGAAAACCATTAGCTATCTCCAGACCATTTGAAAAAAACTCAAAACGTTCAGCTACCTCAGAGTCGTTTTCATCAAGTCTCGAAAGAGATGCAAATTCTTTAGGCCAGTGAGTAAGAAAACATGGGCCATTATCACTAAGATGTGGTTCAACTTTTTCAACAAACACCTGAAAAAATGCATCCTCCCATTTTTCAGGTGGAGAACTGTTTATCCCAGCCATTTTAAAAAGTTCCTTCGGTGATCTATTATAATCATCCACGCTGGCATATTCTAAAAAAGCCTCTTTCATTGTCATACGTTTGTAGGGAGGTTTCTTAATTTTTCCAGGATTACCTGTATATTCTATGAGGAAATCAACAAGATCTTCAACATCACATCTGAGTGTTTCCGCATCAGCACCTACATGATACCATTCAATCATTGTAAACTCAGGATTGTGGTGTTTTCCGGTTTCATCCTGACGAAAACATTTTGTTATCTGGAATATACTTCCACTTCCTCCGGCAAGGAGACGTTTCATTTGAAATTCAGGAGATGGTGATAAAAATTTATTACCGGAAACATTCACAGCATTTAAATGCGTCTCAACACCGGGAGATGAAACCACCAGAGGTGTTTCAACCTCGAAGTATCCAGAATCAGTAAAAAACTTTCTGGTCCCTGACAGAACTTCACTTCTGAATTTCAGAGCATCCATTCTGGTTCTTCCATCTGTACCAGGTGTCTGAAATTTCCGCCATTCTCTACCGGGAAATGGAGTATCACTTGGTGTATCTTTTTCATGATACCTGATTATTCCATCATTCTTTGTGAATTTACACCAGTCACCTTCAGATATATCATCAGGAAGCTCTACTACCTCATAGGTCTTTTTTCCATCACTCGCAAACATGGGAGCGATACTTACAACACGGGCATAGATATACTCAGACATATCCGAAACACTCCAGTTCGTTTTCAGGGAAATTTATTAAAAATGAAAACTTATTTCTTAACTCGCTCAACGTACTGACCGGTTCTGGTATCTATTTTCAACCAGTCTCCCTCGTTTACAAAGAGAGGAACGTTGACAACAGCGCCGGTACTGAGTGTAGCCGGTTTGGTGGCTCCCTGAGCAGTATCACCCTTAACACCAGGTTCACAGGTAGTTATCTCAAGCTCAACAAATGTTGGAATCTCACATCCAACAGGTTTGTCATTGAAAAATAAAATCTCACACTCAAGGTTATCGATCAGAAATTTTACGCCATCCCCAATAACATCCTCTTCAAGAAGTATCTGCTCATAAGTCTGGTTATCCATGAATACCAGATGCGAACCATCCTGATAAAGATACTGCATTCGTCTCACTTCAGTACTGGCAAGTTCCACGCTCTCACCACTTCTCCAGGTTCTTTCCAAAACACTTCCTGTGATCAGATTCTTTATCCTGCATTTGGTAAAAGCTGTTCCCTTACCGGGTTTGACAAAATTTGCTTCAACCACTGTGTACGGATCACCATCAATAATAATTTTCAGATTTTTCTTGAGATCAGACATTTGAGCCATTTAATACCTGCCTTTTTCGGGTTGGCTGAGTAAAATATATCCTGAAAACCTAAGTTAAATAAACCCGAATTGAACCGTTTTACATATATGAATTTCAGGCTCGTTGTCAACAATTAACCTTAACTTAAAAATTCATACTAATTAACTGTTATTTCAATAACTGCAGGGATGCAGTTTATGTCTACAAGTGTGAGCATTACGTACATTTTTTCCTGTTTTATATTAAGTCAAAAAAAAATATCAGTAAAAATTCCCTTTTTATTTATATATTTATCCCTGATGGAATTAGTTATTTCATTGACTTTGAAAAAAAGTGTGTATATTGGACTATCGGAGGTTATTGCATGAATCCCAGACATTACAGAATAGTTATTAATTTTGACAATGAAGAACAACTTTTTATAGGAAGTGTACCAGAATTTCAGGATTGCACCGTGAAGGGTGAAAACTGGGAAGAAGTAACATCTCTCCTCGAAGAAGAAGTTAATAAACGCCTTGAAAACCTTGAATATCCGCCGACCCCCATAGATGCAGGAGATCTGGATGGTAAGTTATCACTGGAAATGTCCAAATCTCTCTACCGGGAACTGCTGTTTCTGGCAAAACATGATGAAATAGAACCCGAAGCTCTTGCAATGGAATTAATCAGTGAAGGCATGGGCCGCAGATATGGTGGAAACCGCTATTACAGAGCAGGAAGCAATTACAGAAAACAGGGCAGATCCAAAGGAGATCGGAATAACAATTACAGCCGGGAGCAGTATCACAATATAATGGAAGATAAAGCTCATTTCCTTGAATATGTAAGAAATCTTGAGCAATCGGGTGGTTCGAATAAGGGAAGACGATAGAGGACATCACCATTAGAATGAAATTCCTGATTTTCAGCCTCTGCTTTTTTACACTGGTTTCCTGCAAAGTTGAGCTTTTTCGTACACTTGATGAAAGAGAAGCAAATTTAATTATTAAAACTCTTGAATCACAGGGCATAGAGGCCTCAAAATTTGTAACTGACAAACGCAAGGGTAAATTCGGAATTGAAGTCCCTGAACATGATGCATCGAAGGCTATTTCTATTTTAAGTAGTAAAGATTTACCAAAAGTTAAACACAGAGGCTTTAATTCTCTTCTGGAAAATAATTCTCTTATTCCTTCAGTTGAAGATAAAACTGTTAAATACTTTATCGCTCTGGGAGGAGAACTGTCAAAAACTCTTGAAAGTCTTCCAGGAATACAATTTGCCAGGGTTCACTTTGCTATTGACGCAGGGCATAATGATTTTTCCAACCGGAAAACATCAGTAAAAAAAGCCAGTGTGGTTCTAAAAGTTGAAAACAAAGAGTTCCAACTGAAGGGTTCTGACATTCAATCAATGATTGCGGGCTCGCTTCCAGAGCTTCAGCCTGAAAATGTTGCAGTAATCATTCAAATCACAGATACAGATAGGGTATCTCTTCCCGAAATGAGTTCCTTCGGTCCATTCAGAGTTTCACCTTCATCTCACAAATGGCTTGTACTAATCTTTTTTGTTTTTTTAACCATCATAATAGCACTTACTGTGTCCCTTGTATTTGTCATCAGACTGCGAAAACGTAATGAGCAATTGATTGATGATCTTACGGAAGATTTACAGTGACTGAACTTCTTTTATATGTTGTTGTTTTCAATCTGGCTCTGATTTTTTTCGCCAGATACAGAGAAATCCCGAATGAACCTCTCTATTATGGAATTCTTGGTATAAATCTAGCTGTGGCACTTTATGCCCTTTCAGTTAACAGACCTGATTCTCTCGAAAGTTATCTGGCCATCGGCATCTTTGCAGCTGCTGTTTTCTGCCCGATATTTTTAGAGAAGTTAATTGCCACAAGCGTCAGAAAATCATGGTGGAAAACAGGAAAATTTTTTCTTTATATTTTGAGTTTTCTTAAACCTGTTAAAGAAATTAATTCTCAACTGAGACAATTTTCAAGATTGGCTGATGCTTCAAGAGGAGATATTGATATCATTTCCAGGGAAATCGAATCTGAACTTCAACAGGTCGGTAATCCTGTTCAAAAACAGTTTCTCAATGAAACACTTATAGAACTGAATGTTTTTTCAGGACATTATTCAAACGCTCTCCATCTCTATGAAAGCAGAATAAAAGCTAAAAACAGAATTATTAAGCCAACACTCTATATGGCACTAATAAGAGCATGTGTGGAAGAAGGAAATCATGATCTTTTATGGTCACTGTACTTTTCTCTGAAGGAAATGGAGGCCAGTGATCCGGTTATTGCAACCACACTCATATCAAGTCAGGTTATGATTCTTGCGGCATATGGAAAAACCAGTTCCATTAAAAAAATCTTTAATCCCATGAAATCAGATCATGCTGTTTTTCCATGGGTCACAAAACACTACTGGATGGGATTTGCATGTCTTGTTTCTGGAAAAACCGAAAAAGCTGAAAAATATCTTGAAAAAGTGGCAACCAGAAAATCCACCCCTGTTCTAGCTGCTTCTGCAAAAAATCACCTGGACACTGGTATTCCCATTCCCAAGGAAGTTGATACTGTTAAAAAACTATCTTTGAAAACAATGGAAATATCACTTTTAAAACTCGCGGCTGAAGGATTTAACAGAAACCTTTTTCCTCTATCCACAGTGATATTTATCGCGCTGAATTCTCTGGTTTTTCTTTTTCAGATGTATAAGGGAAATATAACAGATCTCCAGAATCTGTTCCGGTTTGGTGCAAACTTCAGAGATTTGACTCTTGGGGGGGAAAGCTGGCGCGCCTTCACATCTATTTTTCTTCATGCTAATTTCATTCATTTCTTCTTCAACATGTTTGTTGCGTGGACATTTGGAAAAATGGCTGAAGTGCACTACGGCAAAATCGGTCTTGCGATTATAATTGTTATCAGTGGAGTAACTGGAAGCATTGTGAGCAGTCTCTACAATGCATATGGTGTTTCAATAGGTGCAAGCGGAGCTGTTTTTGGAATTCTAGGTGCTGTGGGAACCATGCTGATTGTATGGAAAAACCGGTGGCACCCACAATTACGCAAAAGACTCTTGAATATGCTTGTTTTTCTTTTGATTATACAGATTATTTTCGGTTTCATGGTTGATATGGTTGATAACGCAGCTCATTTTGGTGGCTTTGCAGGTGGTATTATCGCTGGAATTCTGGTGGGAAAATACGAGGATAATCGGTTATGGCGCTGGTTAATCAGAATACCTGCTCTTATAATGATTATAATTATAGCCGGATGGTCTCTCTGGAGTGTATCCAGTTCTTTCAACAAAATAAGATGGGTGAAAAAAACAGCGGGCCACTTCTCCATTTCAGTACCCTCTAGTTGGGTTGAAAAATCCGTATCCATGGAAACTCAGGATGGCTCAAGTGAGAATATCTCCATATTTAAAAGTATTTTCTGTCAAAAATTTCATAATCTTACAGTTATTGATTCAACCACATCAATCCTCCACCAACAGGAAATTAAACAGTCACCCAATCTGGTAAGTACATCTGATTGGAATGGATGGAAAAAATCTGAAATAAAAGAAAACAAATTCAAAGGATTTTATTTCTACAGATCTTTCGGTAAATATCCAATCGGTCTACTTTTTTATATTCCTCCTGAATGCCGAAAATGGGTGGCACCTCATATGGAAAAAATTGTACTTTCTGTTAAACCCGGTAATTGATTTACCCAGAATTCTTCATTGCTCATTCCATAAACACTCTCATCCCATCGAAAACTCATGGGGAGTTTTTTCCCATTTTTTTCAATTTATTTTTTTATAAATGACACTTTTATTTTATAAATATATATTATAAACAATAAAATAGCATATTCTTTCTTTTTTTCACAATTGATAGTTTTTTTAACTTTATGCTTGAACACTGTTTTTCATGGTGGTAGTCTTTGTCCCAACCAAAACCGGAGGCACCATGTCGAATGATTCCCTCAAAGAAGTAATTGAAAAACTGAAAAAAGAAGGTATTGCAGCTGGTGAAGCTGAAGTTGAAAAAATCAAACAGAAGGCTGAAGCTGAAGTTGAAGATATCCATATCAATGCTGAAATGAAAGCAAAGACTGTTCTGGATAAGGCGGAAAATGAATCCAAAAAAATGAAAGAACAGTTGAACACAGAGCTGGAGAGAGCATCAAAAGCTGCTCTGTCCACTTTCAAATCAAGTGTGGAAAAAGCCTTTATAGTCCCCGCAATCGACGAGGCACTTGCATCTGTTTTGTCTCAACCACAATTCATCGAAAAAATGGTTGTGGAAATGATAAAAGGTTTTGCTCAGAATGGCTTCAAGTCAAGCGACCTCAATATTATTCTTCCTGAAGATGTAAGGGAAAAACTGGGAAATGCATTTAATGCAAAAATAAAAATGATGGCTGGTGGCGGAAACATCAATGTTGAATTTGATGACCGCATCAGTTTCGGTTTAAAAATAGGTCCAGCTGAAAAAGGATTTGTATATGACCTTTCAGATGAAGGAATGAAAGAAATATTTACTCAGTTCATTTCTCCAAAATTTAAATCCTTTTTCCAGTCATAAGGAGATTTTACCTTGAAATATTATCGTCTTATGACAGCACTTCCACCTCTCCCCGATAATGTGGCACCACTTCCGGTTCCTTTCAGGAGTATTGTTGAACAGGTTCTGGAGGAGACGGGAGGGACTTCCCACGAAGAACTGGTTCTCGCGGTTCTGTTTATAGTTGATACCGCAAATGCCCAGCATATAATTCTGGGTCATGATTCTTTCGATGAGAGAGGTGTATGCTCAAGAGAAGATTTTGACACAATATTTAATCTTCCACCTTTCATTCAGGAGATAATGTCTTCTGATGATGGTTCCGGACATGATCAGATCGTTAAAAATCTCTGGGAGGGTTATTTTCAGTATCTTCTCGAAACAGCATCTGAAAAAGGTTCAGCATTTTTAAGAAACTTTTCTGAATTTGAAGTAGGAATTAGAAACGCTGTTGCCAAACAGCGAGCTGAAACGCTGGGACTGGATTCAGAAGCTGCACAGGTTGCTTCCGGAGAAAATGCTTCTCTGTTCCATGGACTTGTCATGAAAGCCAGTGAAGCTGAAGACCCAATGAAACGGGAGCTTGTCATAGATAATGAAAGACTTTCCCTTTACAGGGAACTTGAAGGTATTGATGGATTTTCCATTGATGCTCTTTTGGCATATATTGCTGGTGCACTGCTCATAGATTCATGGAGCCGTGGCACCGAAACCGATCCAAAGAATTTACTGGAGGTGTTCGCTTGATCGATTCTTCTTCCACCATAGGACATGTCGTAGGAATAAACGGCAATATGATCATCGTAGAAATAGATGAAGGTAGTGTCGTACAGAATGAGGTTGCATTCGTCACCGTTGACGATATGAATCTTAAATCAGAGGTTATCAAGGTAGTTGGAAAACGCTGTTATCTTCAGGTTTTTGAAGACACCACCGGAATCAGTGTTGGCATGAAGGTTAATTTTACCGGAAATATGCTTGCTGTTGAAATCGGTCCGGGTCTCCTTGGTGGGATTTATGACGGTCTTCAGAATCCACTTGGTCTCCTTGAAAACAAACAGGGATTTTTTCTGCAAAGAGGCCAGTACAAGGATGCTCTTTCAAGGGAAAAAATATGGAAGTTTATGCCTGTTGCCAAAGTTGGAGATAAATTAAATGCAGGTGAGTGGCTTGGTGAAGTTGAGGAAAACTTTATCACCCACCGTATTCTGGCACCTTTAGGAATGCATGGCAGAGCTACAGTTAAGGAAATAGTACCTGAAGGCGACTATAAGATAACTGATATCATAGCAAAAATTGAAATCAACGGAAAAATAGTTCCTTTAACAATGTTTCAGGAATGGCCTGTTAAGAAAGCAATGAAAGCCTATCGGGAAAGAATTTATCCTGAAGAGCTTCTCATTACAAAACAGAGAATCGTTGACTCCATGTTCCCCGTTGCGCGTGGCGGTACAGCTTGTATTCCAGGACCTTTTGGTGCAGGAAAAACAGTTCTTCAGCATCTGCTCTCAAAATATTCCAGTGTTGACATAGTAATTGTAGTCGCATGTGGTGAAAGAGCTGGTGAGGTTGTGGAGCTTATCCATGAATTTCCGGAAATAAAAGATCCAAAAACCGGCGGTTCCCTTATGGATAGAACTATCATCATCTGCAATACTTCATCAATGCCGGTTGCTGCTCGTGAAGCAAGTGTTTATACAGGTATTGCCCTTGCCGAATATTATCGTCAGATGGGACTTGATGTTCTTGTTTTAGCAGACTCCACAAGCCGCTGGGCTCAGGCAATGCGTGAAATGAGTGGACGTCTTGAAGAAATTCCAGGAGAAGAAGCTTTCCCGGCGTATCTGGAAAGTAGAATAGCCGGTCTTTATGAAAGAGCTGGTCTTGTTACTTTACATAACGGCGAAAAAGGTGCTGTTACGCTTATTGGAACAGTTTCTCCAGCTGGTGGTAACTTTGAAGAGCCTGTTACTCAGGCCACACTCAAGGTTGTTGGCGCTTTTCTTGGTTTATCCAGAAAAAGAAGTGACGAAAGAAAATTTCCTGCAATTGATCCTCTTGATTCTTACAGTCTGTATATCAATCAGATGGAGGATTCTCTTAACAGAGACCTGGATAAGGACTGGACCAGTATGATCAACCGGGCCAGAGATATTCTTAAAATAGGTAGTGAAGTAGGTAAAATGATGACTGTTGTTGGTGAAGAAGGAATCAGTCTTGATGATCTTATTCTTTACCTGAAAAGTGAACTTTTGGATTTCACTTATCTGCAACAGAACGCTTTTGATGATATTGATTGTGCAGCAGATGTTGAACGTCAGGTTTCCGATTTCAAACTGCTTTTCAGAGCTCTGACAAGTGACTTCTCATTTGAAACAAAACCTGATGCGCGAACTTTCTTCACCGCTCTTCAGGATAAGTTTTATCAGAAAAATTATTATACCACCGATTCCAGTGAATTTTCAAAACTGGTAGGTGAAATTGAAGAATCTCTAGCAAGCGGAGGTAGTCACCTTGTTTAAGGAATACACCAGGATCAACAATATTATCGGTGACATTATCGAACTTGAGGCTCAGGGTGTCTCTTATCGTGAGCTTGCGGCTATCACCAATTCCAATGGTGACACTTCACTGGCTCAGGTCATCAAAATTGAAGAAGATAAAGTTTCTCTGCAGGTATTTGCAGGTGCAAAAGGAATGTCCAACAGGGCAAGTGTCAGATTTCTTGGACATCCTATGCAGGTACCATATTCTCAGGACATACTCGGTAGAATTTTCTCCGGTAGTGGCGAACCTATTGATGGAAAGCCTCCAATTGAGGGAGCTCAGGAGAATGAAATCGGTGGTCCAAGCGTTAATCCGATTAAACGTATTGTTCCAAGAAACTTTATTGAAACCAGAATTCCCATGATTGATATATTCAATCCTCTGGTGGAGAGTCAGAAATTACCCATTTTCTCCACTCCAGGGGAACCATACAATGATCTACTTGCAAGAATTGCTCTTCAGGCTCATGCAGATGTAGTTATTCTTGGTGGTATTGGACTCAAATTCGATGAGTATATTGGATTCCGCAGGAAATTTGAGGAAGGTGGCGTTATGGATCGAACTGTCATGTTTGTTCATACTGCTGCAGATCCTGTAGTGGAACGACTTCTTGTTCCTGATATGGCTCTTGCCGTTGCAGAACAGTTTGGTATTGAAGGAAAGCGTGTTCTTGTTCTTCTTACTGATATGACTGCTTTCGCTGATGCACTAAAAGAAATCAGTGTTGCCATGGAACAGGTTCCTTCGAATCTAGGATATCCAGGTTCTCTTTACAGCGATTTGGCATCCAGATATGAAAAGGCTGTTGATTTCGAGGGTGCCGGTTCTATCACAATTCTCGCCGTTACCACTATGCCTGGTGGAGACGTTACACATCCTGTACCTGATAACACAGGCTATATAACTGAAGGTCAGTACTACCTTAATGAGGGTGTAATTAATCCTTTTGGTTCACTTAGTCGGTTGAAGCAGCTTGTTGTCGGTAAAGTCACCCGTAAGGATCATGGACCTGTTATGAATTCCATGATCCGTTTATATGCTAAGGCACTTGAGTCGAAGAAAAAGATCTCAATGGGTTTTGAAAAAACTGAAACCGATGAAAAATACCTCAGATATGCCGAATTGTTTGAGTCAAGATTTATGGATTTGAAAATGGATATTCCTTTAAATGATGCCCTTGATCTTGGCTGGAAAACCATGGCTGAGTGTTTCAAACAAAGCGAAGTTGGTATTAAAAAGGATATTATTGACGCTTACTGGCCGAAATAATAATCACTGAAGTTTTGAGGCTGATATGGCTGATAAGGTAAAACTCAACAAGAACAGTCTTCGGGAACAGAATATAAACCTGAAACTGTATCTGGAATTTCTCCCTACACTTGAGCTGAGAAAACAGCAACTACAAAGTGAGGTTGGAGCCTCCAGAAATGAAATAACGGCAGCTGCTCAGGAACTTGATGTTATTCTGAAAAGTGCTGAATCATTTGCTGGAAGAATTAGCGGTATGCTTCAGGAACTTAAGGATACCGTAAGTATAGAGAAAGTTCACAGAGAGATAATTAATGTTGCCGGTGTTAAAGTACCTCAGTTCAGAAAGGTTTCATTTAATAGATCACCATATTCGCTTGTGGCGACCCCATGGATATTCGATAGTGCTGTCAAATTCATGGAAACAGCCATCGGAAAGAGGGAACAGATACTGATTCTTAAAGAAAAATTTGCTCTCCTTGATAAGGAATTAACAAAAACAACACAGCGAATCAATCTTTATGAAAAAGTGTTAATCCCCCAGACCCGTGAAAACATCAGAAAAATAAAAGTCTATCTTGGTGACCAGCAAACTGCTGCAGTTTGTAGAGCAAAAATAGCCAAGAATAAAATTTTGAAAAGAACTGCAGATTAAGGAGTACCCATGGGAATTGTCAGAATGAAAAAAATATACCTGACTGGTCCCCTGAGGGTCAGGGATGAAGCCGTTTTGGTTTGCCAAAATGCTGGCGTTCTACACATCAAGGATCTTGGTAATCACACAGAGCCAGCGCAGGAAGTGGCTTTTGAACTGGCAAGATCCAGAAGAATACTGGATCACATCACCAAACTTTCGAAAAAATCCGGTATTGAACCGTCAGATGTAAATATTGATGAACAACAACTCATTGATAATTATGAAAATATAATGTCGGAAAAATCCGCACTCGAACAGGAAATTTCCACACTTGAGAAAGAGTTGAGAGTTCTCAAACCATGGGGTGATTTTAGCCCTGATGATCTTTCAATACTTAAAAATCACAATATCAGTTTTTATTTTGTATCCACAACATCAAAAGAGTTAAAAGCTGTTGATTCAGATGTTTTCTCAAAAGCTTTCTATCTCAAAAAAATAGAATTAAAAGGCCCCCGTAATATAGGCTTCATACTTGGATATTCTGGTGAAGCTCCGGAATCTGATATGGAGCATCAACAACTCCCGGATATTTCTCTTCATACTGTTGAACAACAGTTAAAAGAAAAAACAGCAGTGCTTGAGGATCTAGATAATAAATTGACTGGTCTCTGTGCCCACAAAAAAATATTTGAAAACTTTTTTAACAGAAACCAGAGTGCGTATGATCGTGCAAAAGTTCGTTCCGGAACTCTTGAGGATGGTCCTTTGTTCAGTATCGGGGGATTTGCTCCAAGTGTACATGTTGATACACTGATTCGTCATTTTAAAAAGCTGCCGGTGGTTGTAACCGCAGAGGATCCTTCTGATGAAGATGATGTTCCAATTAAACTGAAAAACGGCCCTGTAATCAGATATTTTGAACCACTTATAAAAATGTTCAATCTTCCAACATATCGGGAACCTGATCCCACTATTCTGGTGGCCCCTTTTATGGCTGTGTTCTTCGCATTCTGTTTCGGTGATGCGGCATATGGTTTGGGTCTTTTGGGTCTGGGATCACTTCTGGCATGGAAATTTGGCAAGAAAAGTCCGGATGCAGTTCCTTTCTTCAGATTGCTTCAGATTCTTGGTGTTTCCACATTCGTTATTGGAGCAGTGATGGGACAGTTTTTCGGAGTAAATCTGATAACGGTTTCATGGGCAAAGCCAGTGAAGGATGTATTTTTTATAGCAAATCTTGCTACAGATCCCATGCAGTTGTTTTATTTTTCCATTAAACTTGGTTTAATTCAACTGGGTGTTGCTTTTATCATAAAAATGATGATATCCCTTCAAAGAAAGGAATACCAGATCCTTCTTTCGACAATAGGGTTATTTTTACTACTGCCTCTTGGATGGTTTTTACTGTTTGAAGATGGGATGAAGAATTCAGTTCCCGTACTTTCTATTGCAGGAATTAGTGTTTTTCTGATTCTTTTCTTCAGTTTTCCTGACAAGAACTTCTTTAAGAGATTCGGTGCAGGATTATGGGCACTTTATGGAGTCAGTGGTCTCCTTGGAGATATTATCAGTTATGCACGTATTTTCGGTCTTGGCCTTTCCAGTGGAATCATAGCCATGGTTGTAAATAATATGGCTGTGGATATTTTCCATTCCGCCCCTGTTATTGGAGCAGTATTTGCGTTCATACTTCTGGTAGTAGGTCATCTTTTCAATTTCGCTATGGCCATTATGGGATCACTGGTACACAGTGCAAGGCTTAATTTCCTTGAGTATTATGGAAAATTTTTTGATGGCGGCGGAAAACCTTATACACCTTTAATTAATAGAGAAAAAACAAACCAGTAAAGAAAAGGAGAATATATCGTGACAGTTTTACAACCAGTACTAAGTACAGTTATGGATTTCGTATCCACCACAATCGCTGCATCCCCAATTGAAGGCCTGCAGATCAACTGGAATCATTTTCTTGCGTTTCTCGGTCTTGGAATGCTGGGTCTTGGACTCAGTGGAAGTGCAATTGGTCTTGCCATTGCAGGAAGTGCAGTTGCAGGTGTAAGAGAAGAAAAAAGAGGACTTGCTCTTGTGGTCAGTGTTCTCCCGGGAACACAGGGACTCTACAGTTTTGCAGTTGGTTTTATTCTCATGGGAAAACTGAAGGATTTCGCTAAAGTTCCTCCTGAAGTATTCCTTAAGGTTTTTGCTGCAAGCATGGTCACCGGTATTGCATGTCTTATGTCCGGATGGTGGCAGGGAGTGGTTTGCGCAAGTGGAATCAAAGCAATCAATCAGGATAAAATGAGTGTCGGTAATGCTCTCCTTTTGGCAGTTCTTCCAGAATTCTACGCAATCCTCGCCTTTGCTCTTGCTTTTATGTGGACCTGATTTTTTTCAGAATTTCAATAACACCCAGTTCAGAAAGCTTCTCCGGGGATAAAAATCCATCAAGGATGACATCCATTTGATTTTTAAGAATATTGTAGTTCTGTACAACCTTCTTCTGAAAATCCAGTTTTTCAGTAACATCTCGCTTTGAACCACGTTTTGATATCCGCTTTTCCCCTTCTAATTCATCCACTTCAATAAATATTGTCAGGTCTGGATTCTGAGCTCTGGAATTAATCTGTTCAAGCCAGGACAACTCTTCATCAACACCCTGATAGGCAAGTGAAGAAAGAATATACCTATCTGATATTACAATATACCCCTTTTCAAGAAGAGGATTTATTTCTTCCCTGAAATGAATTACACGATCTGCGGCAAATAAAAGGCCAAGTATTGTATTATCACCTTTTCCACTGCCAAGCCTTTCCCTTATGTATCTACCAACAGTATGTGAAGAAGGTTCTGTTGTCACATGAACATTGAAATTATTATTTCTAAGGAATTGGGCAACATTTTTAATGAATGTTGTGGTACCACTTCCATCTATTCCCTCTACTGCAATAAATAATCCCCTCATTTTATTCCTGTTATCTTATAAACAACCTGATATCAATACCAAAATATACTGCATCTGAGCCTGCTATATCTTTTCTTACACCCATTTCAATACTGGATTTTTTAGTGATATACCCCAGACCAAGTGTAAAATATTTTTCTTCTGTGCGCTCACGATATCCGCCTCCCCCTCTGATGGCAATTCCCTGTGAAAAAAAGAACTCCCCACCACCTCTGTACCACAGCTCCTTTTCTTCAGCTACCAGATCAATCTCAAAAATCAATCTCCCCTGAAGCAGCTTCAATGCGGCACCTGTCCCCATAGTCCATGGATTGTTATCATTATGATCTCCTATAAGATCATAACCTGTAACCCCAACAAAGAAATTCTGCCCTACGGCAATAACCATTCCGGTATCCATACTAATTCCGTCTTCAGCAGCATCACCATATTCCCAGTCATAATAATAACCATTAACGCCGATAACCAGAAAATCGGTAAACTTAACACTGATTGCAAGCCCACCTTTCATGAGGTTTTCTTTCCTGGTTACTTCAGTACCCTGTGAATAAAATTCTCTCTCTCCATACTGGTGAATATAATACGCACCTGCTGCCAGACGTGGATTCAAAAATGAATCAACAAATGCTGTCTGTGCGGTATGGGTATTGGTTGATGAATTATACATATAATAATTCTCCCAGATATAGCTTTTTATAAGGCTCATACCGGCAGGATTTGACGCTATAGCATCACTTCCAGTGGGAGTAGCTATAAGACCATCTCCGGTGGCAAGACCCCTCGCACCAAGAGAGTTACTCCACAGTTTTTGACCATGGGATACAGTGGAATACAGATTCAACGTAAAGAAAACAAAGAGTAAAAAAATTTTTTTCATATAAAACTAACCCTGTGGCATTCTACCTGTGCTTACATTTTGTGCAAATTTTCCTGCACTTTTCCAGTTCTACCTTATTATTCAGTAACTGGATAATTTTTTTCACTGAATTGTGAAATTCCCCATATGATTCTTTTGCTATCCGATTTTTTTTCAGAATTATCTCTCTGGATATAATAAGTTTCTGTTTCTGGATAAATGATTTACTTTCCCAGAAAAGATTTTTAGTGGAAATTCTCATATTTCCGGAATAATTCTTAAAACACAGTTTTCCTTTAAGTGAAATTTTAATTTTTCTTTTTAATATTCCTGGAAATCTAAGCAAAAGATCATGTTCTCTTGATACCCCTGTGGAAAGATTAGAGACCATCAAGTCATCGAGAAAACCGGCATTTATGTATGGATTTTTACTGTGTGGATTTTTTATGAACATTACAGATTTACCAGTAAATGAATATTTATATGGAGATACCAAATCACTATTACCATCATTAAACTTGGAAAATTTGAATTTAATGAAATTTTTTTTCCACAACTGATGAATCTTCTTCCCTGAAACCAGATATCGGGAAAATATCTCCCCCTGACCCCTTATTTTATTCTTTACTGAAAATTTGGCATTTCCCTTATCGTCAACATCAAGTTGAATATGGGAAAAACCTTCATTATCTTTCCAGGAGTCCATGGGAATAGTTTTTAACACTCCACCTTCTGAAGTAAAAACCAAACCCTTTGAACCCTGAATATAAGCAGGCGTTCTAGGATATAACAGTCCTCTGACAGTAGTATCAATCCATTCATCTGTCTCCGGAAGATAAATAATGCTATGGTCAAAATGTGCAAGAGATGGAACTGTATATGAGATTTTTCCAAGAGTTCTTGTCCTTACCGCTGCAGGCCAGGCTTTTATTCCTGCACTTCGTAACATAAGAATCATCATCAGAGTAATATCCTTACAGTCACCAAATTTCCGGTTATATATTTCATCAAAGGAATAAGGAAGATAACTGTGCATACCAAACATCAGACTGACATACCTTATATTTTTCTGAATCCATGAATGAATCTTTCTTATTTTTTCTTTCCTAGTTACTGCTCCCTGAGTAATTTTTTTCTGTAAATTCAATATTTCAGAATTAATAACATACCTCGATGATATAAAATCATAATAATTCTTTCCAACTTTTCTCCATGAATTGCCAAGACCGGTTTGAAGATGGGACATTGTCTCCCCCCAGCCTGGCATACCGGGTTCCACCTGAATACCTTTTACATCATTCAATACAAAACGCTTAAATGAGAAATTTTTAAATTTACCTGTACTTACAGTAGTTTTTACTGAAGGAACCGCCACCACATTTGAACCTTCTCTATATACTGTGATGACAGCTTTTTTTCTTGGAATTTCATCCTGAAAAAGAAATACTGATCCGAAAAACAAACCACCCAGACTGTTTGCAGCGGGCAATCCATCAATACGCCATACCACTTCATACATATCCCCTTTTTCAAGTGGATTAAATTCAAGTTGAAGTTCTTTAATATCATAAAACATTTTTGATGCTGGATCGTTTACTTCCCATACTTTTTGCCTTGCAATATTTTCCAGCACTCTGCCATTTTTTTTAATAATCCTGTTTCTGATAACTGTTACATACTGGGACATTGGAGAAAATCGAATGTTCTGGTAACTGTACGGTGCATGTTTTTCAGGCTTACCAATATACACAAGTTTATACTGCATAAACGATGCAGTATTGTCCTTTCTGATAACAATAACCTGTTCATCATTTATAACAATATTCTTATCTGAACTTGATTTTTCAATTTTTGTTTTTCCCAGATTTATATTGAATATTTCATCAGTAATATTGCATTGGGAACTGTTGCATTTCCCACCCTTAAAACTGTACTTAGTTTCTGACTTTATAAATTTTTTCCATATTTCAGGATACTGTTCAGCCAGTTTTCCTCCCAGAATACCGGTAATACCATAAATCTGCTTTAAAATTGAAAAACTGCCTGTTGTATTAAATCCATGATTCAATATACTTTTTATTTCTGAAATTTTTTGTATCTGAACAGACGTGTCAAGATAAGAATATACTCTGCTGTCCCAGGGTCTGCTATTAATAAGCTCTTTTATGGTAATATAGTTATCCAGTCTGCACGCTGCTCTTAGAGCAATTTCATACTCCAGAATACCCAAAAGAGGACCGAACCGTTTTTTTATCAGGCTGATTTGTTTTACAGCTGAAAGACAAAGTCCCATTCCTTCTAATTCTGAGATTTTTTGAATTTTTTGAATAACACCATTTTTCGGTGTTTTTACAGGTTTCCACTGAGTTAGAAATGGATATTTTACCGAATAATCCTGAAGAGATATAATCCCAAAATATTCTGTGAATATATTTTTTACCCTAATATTTAGGGTATAGTTTTCTTCAAATGATTTCCATTTTCCTAAATATTTTGAATAAAAACTCCAGTTTTTGTTTTCACAGTTAAGATTTTTATCTGTATGAAAGGGACTCTTTATTAGTCTGACCTGCCTGACAAAACCAGATTTTCTTTTTTTACTCTTGAAATCAGTAATTAAGTTTTTTTCAGAAGAAAATAATGCTGTTATCTCTGTATTTTTTTTTGGTGTTGAAAGTTTTAAATTTAAAGAACCACTGGTACTTTCTATAATTACTTTAGAAGGCACTGTTATCGCAACTGGTTTTTTATCATTAATTTCAAGCTTTACTGACACCTCAGGAAAAATATAAAGAACTATTTTCCCTTTTTTCTTCAAAAAAAATGATTTTGTAAGAACAGTCGACTCTCTTTCATTTTTTAAAAAGTTATCAACAGAACCATCATTTTTTGTGTGTATCACTCCACTGCTGCCAGTATCCCAATATAGGGGTTTAAGATTCCAGATTTTCTGCAGTTTTCTAAAATCAATAAAAGATTTTAATTCACTGTAAAAATATATATATTTCTTTTTATCTCTTACTATGGAAATAAGGTTTTTTTCTGTTTCCCACCCTGTCCAGGGAGAAAGTTTTTTTATCAGACAGATTCTATTTTTAAGATCATCTTTTCCCCTTATCAATTTCCTTACAAGTTTATCTTCCTGAGAAAGATTCACTGTACTCAGAATAAACGATAGTAAAATAGTGAACATGATTCAGGTGTAATCCTCAAATATCAACTTAAGTTTTCAGAAGATTTCAAATTTTCAGGTGGAATTATCTGATATATATCCATTCCCAATATAAAACGTCTGTTTTTCCTTCCAAAGTAACTTTTCAGCATTTTAAGATATTCCAGTAAATCTCTTTCTTCAACTCTCAATCTTCCAGGTGTTCCGCTGGCATGCCGAAAAACTATTTTTCCTTCGGGATTTTTGAGAATAAAACCCATGTGAGTGATAAGAAAAGGGTTTGTGCTCTGTGTTGAGCCAACAAGAAAAGCAACACTTGGAACAGGTATTTTTTTAAAAACGCCAATAAGTTCACTTAGAGGAATATATTTAACCATACTCAATCCTCTGGGAGCATATTTGCCCATATGAACAAATCGTTCCTTCCATTCTTTGCTCCAGTGCGCTTCTGGAACCACTATATGTCCAATTTTTCCCTGAATATTTGTAATTTTTTTGTTTACATTCTTTAAATATCCCAGTTTAACATTTTCAGGTATCCAGCTTAAATTCATAGTAAAAAACCTGTGTGAATTCTTTCTTATACCTTCATAATATCTCGTTTTATCCACCCAGTTCATAACTTCTTTACTGTTATGTGAAAAACTTAAGGCCACAACAGTTTCCACGTATGTTTCACAATCCATGGCACAAGGATTCCAGGATGGATCACTATCAATTCCCGTTCCTTCCCCCATTGGATCTGCCTGGTAATGAACATTCATAAAAAAATTTGACCAGAAGTTTATCCTTCCCTCAAGTGAATCAGATTTTTTTCCAAAAAGCATGGCGTCAAGAATGGATGAACTCATCAGCATTGGTGCATTTTGATTTAGAGAATCTCTACACAAAAATGGTCCAGGTGGTAAAAAATTTATGAGAATTGAGAGAAAAAAATAGTTCATCTGCAGGTATATAGTAGACATGAGTTTAAATTATCAACAAAAAAGGAAACTTTTTCATGTGAAATATAGTTTTTTTTATTTTTCTAAATAAAACAAACCAATAGATACCTTACCCAGATTGTATTCATACTAATTTATGTTTTTCTGAAACATTAATTTTTTTTTAGGATTCTAATAGTTAAACCCGGAAGTTCAGATGTTGCTTTATCTGTTGAAAAAAAATTTACTCGAGAGTAGTATCAATTGATTAAACGCTTGGTGTTTCTAATTTAAAACAGGATTATAGGAACTGGTTAGTATGGCTTCAGACCATTACATAAATATAGAAGTTTTTGGAAGAACTGATGTTGGAACCGTTAGAGATCACAATGAGGATAACTTTCTCGTGGCTAATCTCTCCACTGGTGAGAAATCATTAAAACCTGACATCAGAAATCATGTTCTGGGTAGCATGGGATCTCTTTTTCTTGTATGTGACGGTATGGGAGGAGCTGCTGCCGGCGAAATTGCCAGTTCACTGGCAGTGGAAGCTATATATAAGAACATGATCAGTTATCATGACTCTCCAAACCGCAGTAATCTTGCTGCTAATCTGGTTGACTCTATACGGCATGCAAATGATGTTATACTCCAGAGTGCCCGTGAAAACCGTGAACGGACAGGCATGGGAACAACATGTACCGCAGCTAGCCTTATTGATGATATTCTTGTTCTTGCTCAGGTGGGTGACTCAAGAGGCTATATTATCAGAAAAGATCGAATGTATCAGGTTACCAAAGATCAGACTTTACTGAATAAACTTCTTGAAATTGGTCAACTTACCCCTGAGACAGCAGGTCAGTTTGAGCATAATCACGTTATTCTGCAGGCTCTGGGAGTTAAAGAAAAAGTAGATCCCGTTGTAAGTGCTGTGGAACTGGCAGAAGATGATTGTCTTTTACTGTGCAGTGATGGCCTTGTGGATGCCCTAACTCCTGAAGAGATCCTCTCAACAGTTCTTTCCTCTGAAAGCACTGATCCACTCACTATCTGTAAAAATCTTACGGATACTGCATGTAAAGCAGGAGCGAACGATAATGTAACTGTGATTTTTGTCAGATTCACAGGAAATTCTTTTGGTGTACTGGATAAAAATATGGATGTTCCTTACATAGAAGTTTCCAGAAATCATCTGTCCACACATCTTCTTATGGTAAGACCACCTATTGAAGATAGCCCTGATACAACTCAGGTTTTTGGTTCATTTAATCTAATTAATGCTAATACAAATCCGGAAAAATGATTTTTTTTATTCTGTTTTCTTTGATTACTTCTGCTGTTCCTGATCATCTGGCTCAGGGATTTAACAGTGGTTTAAACTCCAATAATTGTCCCCTTACACTTTTTTATTATGGAAGACTTAAAAAAACCGGATATAAATTCACTGAAAAAAATATTTCCTTTGTAACCAGCTGTATCAAAACTGTTTTTCCTGTTCAGTTCAGACCTCCACAAAAAAAATCAGGCTCATTATCTTTTTTTACCATGTTTAAAGGATACCGTATTTCAAAGGACTATTTTGCTACTATTCCATCCGGATACTATCATCTGGGATATATTCCAAACCTTCGCAGACTTGCAAAAAAACTCGCTTCTTCAGCCGGAACCACCATTTCACAAAAGGATTTTATTTTTTCCAGATGGGAAAAACTTGATTCATTTCTGATAATGACCAGAGAAGTATCCATAAAAGAATATAAATCCGGAAAACTTGGAATTTCCGGAAAAAGCGTATCAGGCATAACTTACACTGCAGCCAGAAATTTCTGTAAAAAACTGGGAGGAGATCTTCCAGATGAGCTTCAATTTGAAACTGCTGCCAGAGGAGGAGAGTACTACCGCCCATGGAGCTGGGGAGAATCAATTCCCACCGACTGTTTTGGTAAAATGACCGGTTGTACTTCCAAAGAGAAAATTGATGTAAGTATCTGGGGTGTATGGAATTTAAGCAGCAGCCTTAGTGAATGGGTTAAACCAACAGCATCAAGAGGTGTTCCTTCAGGAAAAGTCATTTTCAAAGGTGGAACTACTAAAAGTCACTGGTTTTACAACCTTGTAGCAAACAGATATCTTGCTTTATCAGATCATACTTCACGGGATATAGGTTTTAGGTGTGTTTTCCCTGTAGTTTCCAAACCATGAAACATTGTCCCGTCTGCTCGTTGATTCTGGAAAACAAAAAACATGTAATTTCCTTTGGAAATAATCCGGAGTTCATTGGTGAAGATGGACCGGGATGTCTTTTTAAGGATTCAGTTAATGAATGTTACTACACAGTCTTTTCAAATAATTTTTTCGAAAAACTCCAGAAATTTCCCGAAAATACAATTCACAAAATAACGTGCATTGACAAAATAATGCATATGGATTCACTCCATATAAGCATTACTGAAAGAAGGAAAAACTTTATTCCTCTCAGTGCATGGCTCCTTAAACATCATGTTGTAAATGGAGAGTTTCTTTTCAGTATGATAAAAACCGCTGTTTCCCATTTGAATGAATTGAATCTGAAGGAGTTACAGTGGCAAAAGCTTAATATTAATAATATTCTTGTTCTGAATCATTTTATTCCTGAAGGAGAAACACCACTTCTTTTTCAACCTGAATTTTCATCAGGTGATTTTTCTCAAACAAATGAATCAAACCTTAAGGAGTTTGCCAGAATATGTTTATCCTTCTTTGATAACTGGGCTGAAGACAGATACGCAGATAAACTGAATTTTCTTTTGACATTTATAATCGAAAATTCTTTTGAAAAATCCATTGAACTAATCACCTCACACACTCGTTTAAACTCTATAGAAGAAACAGAAAAAAAATATATCTACAAAAAAGTGAATTTTAAAAACTGGCTGATTTATCTGATTCCTATAATGTTCATTCTTTCCCTGACCGTATCCTGGCTGTTTTCTGATAACTCAGACAAACCGCCTCAAGTTGAAGCTAAATCTGAAAAAATACTGAAACAGCCCCCCGAAATAAATGAAGTTAAAGTGTCACCTGCAAATACCAGATGGGATAAAAGTTTTCCTTTCAATTATATTGATTTGACAGATGATGTTTACCTGTTTTTCAACATGCAAAAAGAACACTGCTATCAAGGGGTTTTTCAACTCCTTATGAAACAGTTTTTTAACAATGAATATAAATACTGCTCTCCTGATGTTTTCGGTTGTTTTGTATCGGGATCCTTCTCAAACAGAACATGGAAAACAATAATAAAGAAAAACTTTTTTCAACTGAATGAAACCGATCCATGGAAGTCCACCACTGCTCGAATTTCTAAGTTTATTAATAAGGAACTTTATAACCCTCCATATGGCGTTCATCTTCAACTGTTGAATAATCTTAAATATAATCCTGAAGATCACAGTACTGAGTTGTTTCTTCTTTTTGCTACCTTACCTTCAGCTGTTCCACCAAGAAATTCTATTTTTAATGCTGTCTTTGGTGGTATTCAACCTGTTCTAATTGCCGCCAGAGGATATTTCCTTAACGATATTCTCCGGATAAAACTCACTATTCGTTTTTCCACTGAATTTGATGCAAAAAGTTGTGTGGAAAATGCAAGACCATATCTCGAAACTTTCCTGAAAAAAGAAAAATATTTTATTGAGACCACAAATACAGATGTAAATCTGGAAATTCAAGTCAAAACAGAATGTTCATAAAAGTTATTATTGTCTTCCTAGGAAACAATTTCTCTCATTTTTCTAATAACTGATTCATAGTCAAGAGACTCATTGTTATGAACAAATGCCTGAATCTGTTTTATAGTTCCAAGTGCAATATCAACATCAGGATCATTTCCTGGAACATACGCTCCAACTTTCACAAGATCCCGGTTCTGGTAGTAATTGGCAATTCTTTTTCTTATTTCAATTGAAATTGATTTATGTTCATCTGTTACTATATCATTCATGATTCTTGAAACACTGGATGAAATATCAATCGCAGGAAAAAGGCCTTCTGAGGCAAGAGTTCTATCCATAACAATATGTCCATCCAGAATACCACGAACTTCATCAGCAACAGGTTCTTCCATATCACCACCTTCTACAAGAACGGTGTAAATTCCTGTAATACTTCCATGGCTTGTGACTCCAGCACGTTCCAGAAGCTTAGGCATCATTGCAAAAACACTTGCCGGATAACCCCTTCTAAGAGGTATTTCCCCCATACTTAAACCAAGCTCTCTTCCGGCTCTTGCGAATCTGGTAAGAGAATCCATAAGTAAAAGTACGTCTTTTCCCTGTCTTCTGAAATATTCAGCAATAGCTGTTGCAGTTAGTGGAGCTTTCCATCGTATTATGGAAGGAGTATCTGATGTGGAAACCACCATAACGGTTCTAGCCATTCCATCTTCACCTAAAACATCTTCTATAAAGTCCCTTACTTCCCGTCCTCTTTCACCCACAAGGCACACAACATTAATATCACTGGCCGATTCTCTTATTAGATTACCTAAAAGTGTGGATTTACCAACTCCACTACCGGCAAAAATACCAACTCTCTGTCCCTTACCAATGGTTAGCAATCCATCAATAGCAGGAATGTGAGTAAACAGAGGTTCATTAATACGTTTCCTCGAAAGAGGAGATATAACTTGTGTATCAACGGCCATTTGACTTCCCATATCAATATCGCCCTTGTCATCAATAGGATTTCCTAAGCCATCAAAAATTCTGCCAGTCATATTTGGAGATACTTTAACTGTGAATTTTTTTCCTGTGGGTATCAATTTCCAACTGGAATTAATACCTTCAATATTATCCCATGGGAAAACAAGAATTGTTTCACCGGAGAAGCCTGTAACCTCACCCAATATTTCTCTGATTCCATCTGTAATAATAACAATCTCACCAAGACCGGCTTCATCACAGATGCCTTTAATCAATGGATAACTAACACCAGTAACTGCTCCACTGATAGTTATTCCATCTATGCTCTCGATTTTTTCAAGAATAGAGTTTATTGATTTTTTCATTTTAAAAACTTCTCTACTGATTTTAGAACGGATTCTACTGAAAAATCAGCATGTTTTCCTGCAAAAAATACAGATACATCAGTGACCGGAAAAGATTCCTCAAAAACGACAGATACTCCCCCGGGAAATTTTTCTTTCAGCCATATGTGATCAATATTTCCCTCGTGTAGAGAATTCAGTCTAATTCGGACAGGAATCATATCCGGGATATCACTGGCGATATGATTTATTATATTTTCCATTTGTCTGGGATTATTTTTTATTTCAATTGAAATAATTTTTTCAATCAATTTTAAAATTACATACGGAAGCTCTTTTTTTAGATTCTCAACAAAATCGGCTCCGGAATTTTTTATGATTTCAGAATATAACTCAAAAGCTTTCCTTGAACCATCCTGGTAGCCTTCCTGAAATCCCCTGACTCTTGATTCTTCTTCAAGTTGAACTAATTTCTGTTTTTCTTCATTTAACTTATTTTGCAGATTCTTGACATTTTCATAAAACCTTGCATCACTTGAACTGAGAACATTGGGCCAGGGCCTCAAAACTGCATTAGTAGATTTGATTTTTTCCATTTAAACCACCAGATTGACAGTGTCTATAGTTGTTTAAACAGATTTTTATCAGATGAATAATGTGATGACAAGAATCAACAGGATAAATTTTTAATCAGAAGGCTTTTTTGATCAGTTTTTCATAGTCACCCTTGGCTCTGGCTCCAATCAGTGAACCCATAGCACGTCCACCCTTAAACAAGGTAACTGTAGGAATACTCCTGATTCCAAATTTCATGGCTATCCCCTGATTATCCTGAACATCAACCTTTACTACTTTTACCTTACCGGAATACTCTTTACCCAGAGTTTCAATTGTTGGACCCACTATTCTACAGGGACCACACCATGGTGCCCAGAAATCAACAAGAACTGGAAGATCAGATTTAAGAACTTCTTTATCAAAAGTGGAATCAGTTACATTATTTGCCATTTTAAAGCCTCCATTAAAAAAACCGACGGAAACACCACATGATTTTACCTTTTACCATGAAATAAAAATCCGTCGGCAATTGATGGGATTAACATAATACCCAAAATTCTCATGTCAAGCTGACATTTTTATTCTCGGCAAATCTTCTTTTTTATTGACATAAGTCACTAATAAACTGATATATCAGTCTAGTCAACTGTCAGATAGAACACAGGACTGTTTTAGAGGTTTAAAAATGTATAAAAACAAATATTTAGGTATAGATATTGGGGCAGAAACAATAAAAACGGCTATAATTATTAATGATGGTATGGAAGTATACTGTACTAGTCGTACACATTTTGATCATGATAAAAATCCTGAAAGAGTTCTTAAAAAATACCTAAAGGAAGTCAATCCTTCTTCCTTTGATGGTATTTGTACCACGGGTAGACTATCATCTCTTCTTGATACTTCATCTATTCCTATCCCAAAAGCTATGGCTGCTGGTTTTACTTTCTTCAATCCGGACATAACCCATGGTGCTCTGGTGAATATTGGGGGTCATGGATTTTCAGTTCTTGAAATGCGCGGTCCTGATAACCACATCTACAGAGAAAATGGCAGATGCAGTCAGGGTACCGGTAATTTTCTGAAGCAGCTTACCAGACGATTCGATCTGGAGGTTGAACAGGCTGATGAACTTTGCAATTCCGAAACCAGGCCTTCTCCATTAAGTGGCCGATGTCCTGTAATTCTTAAAACAGATATGACACATCTTGCAAATCGTGGTGAGTCAAAAAATCAAATACTTGCCGGACTTTTCGATGCCGTAGCTGAAAATGTGGAGGTTCTCATAAAGCCTGCGGTTATTCCCGGAGATATCTGGCTGAGTGGAGGAGTTTCGAAGTCATTCCGAATCAGAAAACATATTGAAAATTTCTGTAATTCAAAAAATATCAGTCTTCACATAGATAGTGATGACACATTCATGTTTTATGAAAGCGTTGGAGCAGCACTTGAAGCAATGAGACTCCATCAGCGTAATGAAATCTCAATGGTTACCTACGAAACTATTTTTTCTTCCCCTGAAAGCGACAAGTTCAAAAAATCCAGTTCTCTTTCAAATTACCTTCACATGGTTAACTTCATGAAACCAGTTGATTTTGAATCAATTGAAGGTGATACAAAACTTCTCATAGGACTGGATATAGGAAGCACAGGATCAAAAGGAGTAGCGATAAATGCTGCGACTAAAAATCTTATTTTTGAACATTACACCAGAACTTCAGGGAATCCTGCCCTAGCCGCACGAAACATTATTAAAAAATTCAAAGAACATTTTAACGGAAAATTTCAGATAACTGGTTTTGGTGTCACAGGAAGTGGACGGGAAATTGCGGGAAGCATGTTGAAAACTGCCTTTGAACCTGATCGTGTGTACATAATGAACGAGATTGCTGCCCATGCGAAAGGGGCCGTATATTTCGATCCAACAGTGGATACCATATTTGAAATTGGTGGACAGGATGCAAAATATATAAGACTTAGTGATGGTGAAGTTATTGACAGTGCTATGAATGAGGCCTGCAGTGCCGGAACCGGAAGTTTTATAGAAGAACAGGGACAACGCTTTGAAGGAATCAATGACATCACTCATATGGGTGAAATTGCTCTGAAAAGTGATGCACCAATAAGTCTTGGCCAGCATTGCAGTGTATTCATGGCTGAAGTAATAGACCAGGCACTTGGTGCAAATGTGGATCAGAATAATGTCATCGCAGGTATTTATGACAGTGTTGTAAGTAACTATCTTAACAGAGTTAAAGGATCCAGAACAATTGGAAATAAAATTTTTTGTCAGGGTATGCCTTACTCCAGCCCGGCACTGGCTGCAGCAACAGCTGCAAAGACCGGCAGGAGAATTGTAATACCTCCCTATCCAGGACTTACAGGTGCAATAGGTATTGGTCTTCTGGCAATGGAACATCTGAAGGTCGATTCTACAATCAATAGTGTTGATGCGTTCATTAATTCAAAACTCGTTTCCAGAGATACATTTGTATGTAAAAGTACTAAAGGTTGTGGGGGAACAGGTAATAAATGCAGAATTGATCGTCTAAAGATAAGCGTCAATAATCAGGAAAAAACATTTATATGGGGAGGACAGTGTTCCCTTTATGACAAGGGTGGACATGGGGGAAGTTCTCTTCCTGATCTCTCACCTGATCCTTTTAAATATCGTGTAAATTTGCTTACTAAACTTAAGGAAAGTCTTACTCAGCATAAAAATGCCCCGCTGGTAGCTGTCACAGATGAGTTTGCACTAAAAGGTTTATATCCTTTTTTCTCGACTTTTATTAATCAACTTGGTTTTAATATTGTTACACCTGAAAAAGGAACAAGAGAACATCTCAAAAGAGGTATCGAAGAAAACAGTGTTCCATATTGCGCCCCCATGCAGCTTTATGGTGGAATTACAGCCTCGATGCTGGATGAAAACCCGGATATTATTTTCCTACCAATGATTCGAGATATTGAAAAAAGTGGAAGTGAGCCCCACAGCACGGTTTGCCCACTCAGTCAGGCCAGTGCTGATATATATCAATCACTTTTCGGGCCTTTCCATAAAAACACCAAATTTATTACTGATGTAATAGATATGGGTCAGGGGAATCTCACTTCTGATCTATTTATGAAAAGCATTACTGAAATCGCCTTAAGCTTTGGTGTTTCAGATTCTGAAAAAATCGAAGAATCTTACCTGAAAGCTTTTAATAAACAGCTCGAATTTAATTCCGATTTTAAAAAATACTGCAGTGAAACAATTCAATGGGCAGAAAAAAACAACATTATTCCCGTTGTTGTTCTGGGAAGAGCCTATACTATACACAATGATATCCTCAATTCAAATGTGCCTGGAATACTGCGTCAACTTGGAGCTGTTGCAATTCCTGTTGATGGATATCACATTGAAGATGAAAATCCTGTTTACAATATAGTATACTGGGGATATTCACAGATTAATCTCAGAGCTGCTCATCAAATTAGAAAAACCGAAGGTATTTATAGTGTTTTTTGTAGTAATTACAGCTGTGGCCCGGACAGTTTCAACCTTCACTTTGCAGATTTTATCCTTCAGGGTAAGCCTCATGCAACCATTGAAACTGACGGTCACAGTGGAGATGCCGGAACAAAAACACGCCTCGAAGCATTTTTACATACTGTTCAAAATGATCTTAAAAACTCACGTTCTACAAAAACACAAAAAAAACAGTTCAAATACCTCGAACTGGATTCTCCTGATCTTAGTGATGCAAAAAAAAGAAATGACATTATTCTTATTCCAAGAATGGGAGAAGCTGCCGAGGTTGCTGCTGCTTCACTCCTTGCTGGAGGACTAAAAACGGAGACTCTTGATATGCCAGATCAGATGACTCTTGAATGCGGGAGAAAACATTCCAGCGGCAAGGAATGTCTTCCTGCTACAGTGACTCTTGGAAGTTTACTCAAACGCATTGAAAAAGCACAACCAGAAGAAACATTCGCATTTTTTATGCCCACTGCAAATGGACCATGCAGATTCGGGATGTATAATACTTTTCATAAAATGGTTCTTTCAAATCTCGGTTATGCTGAAAGAGTCAAGGTAATATCCCAACCCGATAGTGATTATTTTACCGGTGTTCCCAAAGGACTCGCATTAAGGATACTTGCAGCATTTGTCACAAGTGATCTTCTTTATGATGCTCTTTTACACACCAGAGTTATTGAAAAAATTCCTGGTTCTGCTGATAAAATTTATTCAAAATATAGAAAAAAACTACTGGCTATTTCTTCCGCACCACCCACCGGATTGACACAGGCACTTTACGAAGTGATGGGATCACTTTTCGGACTCAGAAAACTGCTCAGTGATGCAGCTGAGGAATTCAATCAGTTAAAATCTGATAGAAATGTTCCAACAGTTGCTGTGGTTGGAGAAATTTATGTACGTCTTGATCCATTTTCCAATGATTTTATAATCAAACGCCTTGAAGAATTAGGAATCAGACCGAAACTGGCTCCACTTCAGGAATGGCTCGAGTATACTGATAAAATTAATAATGAAGAGATAACAAGAGGTAGATTCACTGATTTTGACGGTCCGGTTGTACGAACCATATCAGGATTTATACAGAGAACCGTTCAGAACAGACTGTATGAATCCATCGCCTACAAAATGGGCTGGGGCCCGCGACTTAAACCGGAAAATGCATTTGAAGGAGCTCAACCTTGGTTGAGGAAAAAACTTGTAGGAGAAGCTATTCTGACATTCGGTGGTCCAGTGTATGAATTCAATCACGGAGAAATTGATGGAGTTGTAAGTGTTGGTCCACTGGAATGTATGCCCAATAAAATTTCGGAAGCCATGTACTATCCGGCAAAAGAAATGACCTCTATTCCCTCAGTAACATTCAGTCTCAACGGTGAACCCCTTGATGTGGCAACTCTTGAGAATTTTGTTTATGAAGTCAAAAGATCATGGGAAAACAGAAAGTTAAAAACATCCAGTGAGGCGAATTTCAGAGCATAGTCTTTACTGTATTGAAATTTTGAATGGTTTTTCTTCAGGATGTTTTGGAATCGTGATGGATAAAACACCATCTTCAAAATGAGCTGATGTTTTACTTACTTCAAGACCCCCGGGTAATCTGAAGGATCTCTCATAATCCGGGTATCCGTATTCATTCATCTGGTATTTCCATCTTTCATCAGGAAGTGAAACCTTTCCATAAATATGTATTTCCCGCTTTTCGAATTGAAGATCAATATTTTTTTCTTCTACTCCGGGCATATCAAGAACCATAACTATAGAATCAGAACCTTCATAAATATCAACTGCCGGCATTATTTTTTTTGCTTTCTGTATTTCATTTTCTTTTTCAGTATTGGTAATTAGGTCACTCATGATCATCTTCCTTTCATAATTATCTGGATGTAATCTGAATTTTTTTGGCCTGCTCTTCAGGATGTTTGGGCATAACCAGTTTCAAAACACCATTTTCAAGTTCTGCGATAATCTTTGATCCGTCCACTCGGTATGGTAAATTATATGATCTGTGAAAACGAATACTTGAACGTTCTCTACGATGCAGATGAACATTTTCCGGATATTCAATCCTGCGTTCACCTTTTAAGGTTAATACATCCTTCACAATTTCAATATCAAGTTCATCTTTTTTCACCCCAGGAATTTCAGCCATAAGAATCAGACTTTCACCATTATCAAATACATTTGTAAGAGGCCATGAACTGATTTCATAGTTTTCTGAAGATTCTTCAAACATTCTTCTAAGTTGATCCATTAAATTTGCATGACGATAAAAAACTGGTGTAAACATAAATATACCTCCTGCTTATAATTTTAAAATAACAAATATATATAACTAGTTATCGCGTCCTGACTAATAAATTAAGCATAAGATTTTTCACGTCAAGACCCTCAAAAAAATTTTTTTATTTTTTTATTGTAATCGATTTTGAAACGATTAGCCTGAAACACACGGAGTATTTTATGAACAAAAAATTGGTGGTTATTTTTCCTGACGAGTTTACTGATTATATTGATTCTGTTATACAAACATATACAGAAAACAAAATGTCAAATAATGAAATTATTAAGGAAATAATTTCAAAAGTAGAAACACTTACGAAACAGCACTTTTCCCATAAAACTCTCGGATACAATGATGATCTGGAAAAACACTATAATGAACTTTGTACCATCACCGGAGATATTCTCCTTATTCAGGATTCAGATGGTAATACAGTTTTTTCTAATAATCCTGATGCGGCATTTAATCTACTGCTTGAAGAAAACAACGATATATCAGGAACTTCAAAAAGAAATTACCGGTTCAGAAAAGAAAGTGATATTTATTCTCACGAAATATTCAACAGAAAACTCAATAAACATTTCACTGTAACATCAAGGTATATCAATAATCTTTCCGAAAACCGGATCATAACAGTTATCAGGGAGACAACAGGAAAACGCGAACTGGAAACACAGTTGAGATGGCACATGGATTCAGTAAAACACCACCAGAAGATAGCATTAAAAGCTGTAAGCTGTCATTCCATGGAAGATTTATCTGATTATATTCTGAAAGAAATACAGGATTTTCTTTCTCCGGATTTTTTTGTAGTTTACTGGACTGATAATACTGACAAATATTACTTTAGAATATCAAATACATTACCAGAGGCAGAATTCAATAAAGACCAGATATCCAATCTATCAAGATACCTGAATGAAAAATCTGGTTCTTTCACAAATACATACTCTATGCAGGAAATAGATTTACCACCAATCCTGAAAACTCAGGAGTTCGAGGAGATATATCATTTAAAACATACTGAAGGCAGATCAGGTATATATTTTTGCAGAAAAAACAACAAGCCGGGTTATCTGGAAAAACTTTTTCTTGAACAGTTGTGTAATCTTCACGGAGAATATTATTACAGTAAGTATTGTTTTACTTCAAATCCGGAAGAAAAATCAGATAATCGCCACACAACTCAAAAGATAATAAATTCACCCCGATTTGGATTTCTAATGATAGACCGTAATTTTCAGATCTTCGATTATAATGAAAAACTTCTGAAAATATTAAAAACAGATTCTATCAATGATTTAAATATACAATCCTTTATTCAGGAAAAACTTGCTGGAATAATCACAAAATGTTTTGAAAATACAGCTTCATACAGAATTGCAGTACCTTTTAAAAAACCAGGATTGGCACAGATACCGTTGTTACTTCAAATCTATAGTGTAAGTACAGAACAAAATCCAAATTCTGTTTTGATTCTTTTGGATAAGGATAACAATGAAAGTAATTTAAACTCCGGGCACAATGATTATCCCGAAAAGCAGAAATTTGAGTTAATTGGCAATATTGCTGCTGGCATTGCCCATGATTTTAACAACTTAATTACTGTAATTAATGGCAATATTGATATTTCCGAAATGGATATTGAACCAGGGCATCCAATTCAGGAAAGTTTATCCGAAATAAGAAGTGCAACATATAAAGCCAAAGCACTTGCATATAAACTCACAAACCTCACAAGGAGACATGAGTTTAAACCCTACCATGTTAATATTGTAGAAGTAGTTAAGGACTCCCTATCAAATATAAATAGTATTTTAGGTGAACATATCAGTGTAAAAACATTTTTTCCGCAGGAGGCTCTAATTATAGAGTGTGATCCTGTGCAGATTGATCAGATTTTACTTAACATGCTAATCAACGCTCGTGATGCTATTAAAAATTCCGGAAATATTGAGATTGAAATCAGTTCAGTGATATTGGACAGGGTTTTTTCCACAGTATCCGGGGATCTTGATCCGGGACGATATGCAACAGTTGGAGTTATTGATGATGGAGAAGGAATCAAAGAAAATATAATGGAAAATATTTTTGATCCCTACTTTACTACAAAACCCTCCGGTGCAGGAACCGGGATAGGTTTGAGTTCAACACTTCAGATAATGAAAATACACAATGCTGGATTAACAGTAAATAGCGTGCCGAAAATAAAAACAGAGTTTATGCTGTATTTCAAACTGGCTGGTGATGTATTTTCACCTTCAAGAGAATTGGATACTGTCAATATCGGGCAGAAGGGAAATGAAGTTATCCTAATCGTGGAAGATGAAGAAATTGTGAGACGAATCAATCGAAAAATACTCTCAAAGCATGGTTATGCCATACTTGAAGCTGAAAATGGAATATCTGCTCTGGAAATCTATCACAAAATGAGAGGAAAAATTTCTCTGGTAATCACTGATATCATAATGCCAATGATGAACGGCTATGAACTTGCCAGAATAATTAAAGAAGATAATCCTCAAATGAAAATTATATTTACTACTGGTTATGGAGCGGATTTTGTAAAAAATTCTGGAATTTCACATGATGATTCAGAAATTTTGTTAAAAAAACCTTATGTTACAGATGTTCTTCTATCCACAGTGAGATCCTGTCTCGATAAAGAAGAAGTATGAAACAAATTTTATCATAAACTTGTCAGCTTGAATTTCTAAATAAAATCTGTAGATTCTAGCCAAAGGTGTTTTACCTTAGGGAAGAAAAAGTTTTCAATGAATCCTAGCCGTTACAGGTCATTCAGTATAAAATCAGTTATTATCAGTCGTGCTGTATGGCTTGGACTCGTTTTCTCCTTCTCACTGGTTTCATTTTTATTAATGAAGTCCAGTTTAAAAAATTATAGAAAACCTGCATTTATTCCTGAAGATAAAAAAGTTGATACTGTTTCAAAAAATAAGGAATCTGTCAGCAATTCAGTTGCTAAAAAAGTTCTGAAAAACAAAGGACCGGTTACCACTTCGAAAAAATCTGAATGTAAACTTCCTGATATTTTATCTCTGACATTCTTTTCCTGTGTAGTACCATATAAAACCAGCGAGCTTATAAAATCAGCGTCTGAAAAAATCCCCTCAAATATAGATTTAAACAAAAAAGCAACGAAAAATAATGTGGATAAATATCATAAAGCTGGAATGATTTCCCTTGGCAGGGCACTTGTAATTCAGTCTTTCATTGAAACCGGAAAATGGCCGGATACTGTTTCTTTCAAAAAACCTGATCCAGGAAAAGCATCTCATGATTATTTTGCCAATCTGAAAGAAGCAAATTTGTGGTTTTCGAGAGTCCGGCCCCATCCTGGTTTTTCAAATTGGAGTGAAAGCCTTTATTTCAATGCCTGGACATTTGATCTCCGGGGCAAGCATGAGTCTGTCCACAAATTTCTGTCGATTCCAGCTCGAACCCGTTCAAAATCTATGGGAGCAAGACTCAGCAGATTCTCTCTGGCCCTATACATGTCATGCAGAGGAAAATCCCGCCTTGAACCATCAATACACGCTGAATTTAAAAACTACTCAACATTCATAAACTTCTGCAACTCGGTATATGACTATCTCAGAGACAGAAGACAGAGTGCTTCAAAAATTGCATTTGAAATCAATCGTTTTCATACAATAAACAGAAAAGTCTTTATCTCTCTTTCCTATAAACTCATTTCTCTATGTAACACAGATTCAAATTTCCAATCATGTGTCGAAAATATTGTAAAATATGGTAAGAATCCATTGGTTAGAAAAGATATTCTTGCCATTGCAGCAACTTTTGTTGAAAAACAGTCAAAATCAATAAGAATTCAATTAAAACAATCCCTTTGTTCTCTAATGAGGTATACAAAATGAAATTTAAAATTAAACAGGAATTCGATTATCCGATCACCGTTGTGGAGGAAGCACTTTTTCTTGACGAAAATATTGGGAGTTTCCTTGTAAATGAAATGCCATCACTTATAGAGTTGGAGAAAATTGAAATCATCAGGGATGATGATTCTGTGAAAAGAAAAGTCCGGTATCTTCCAAAACCGCTCATTAAAAGAGTGGGAACAAAAAAAATTCCTCCAGAAGCTATGGAGTGGGTTGAGCATTCAACTTATGATTTAAAAACTCATGTTTTAAAGTATAGCAACATTCCAACTCATCCCAGAATAGGAAAAATGTTTCAAAACGATGGTGAAATTCTTCTGGAGGAATCCGGAGATAAAACAGTCAGAACTATCAGTGGTGAACTAAAAATCAAGGTTCCTGTTGTTGGGGCAATAGCTGAAAGAATTATTTTTAAAACAGCTAAAACCGTTCTGGAAGAAGAAGCTCAGGCTCTTAAAAAATATCTGGTTGAAAAAAAATAATAAATTTCTGAAACTTTTCTGTAAATCCGGAGAAAATTTTATATATCCATTGGGGATATAAATATTACTCTGGAGGCGGAAATGAAAACAGATACTATTGATATCCATCGAAAAAATTATAATAACTCCGGTTTTGATAAAAGTAACTTATATCTATGGGATGCTCTGAGCGACAGTTTTTCTCCTATAATCAGAAGAGAAACAGTCGTAGGAAGAAGCATGAATGCAGATATAATACTTTCACATCCCGGTATTTCTGAGATACATTGTAAAATATTACTTTTTAAGGATTTTTTAACCGTACGTGACACTAATTCCAGATATGGAATATTTAAAAACCGTAAAAAATTGAAAGAAATAAAAATTGAGACCGGTGATATATTTTTTATAGCAAATAGACCATGTGCTGTTACCCAGGGTTCTCAGAGAATGATTTCTGGGGGATTTATCAGCAGAAATTCAAAAATGAGAGAAATTCATCGAAAACTGGTAAATTTTAATAACCCTGATGTACCGGTACTGGTTCTTGGTGAAAGCGGAACCGGAAAAGAACTTGTAAGCGAAATGGTTCACAACATCTGTAATAATCAAAGAGGAGCTTTCATTCCTCTGAACTGCGGTTCAATTGCTCCGGAACTTGTTGAATCTGAACTTTTTGGCCATATAAAGGGAAGTTTCAGTGGAGCTGCACGCACAAGAGATGGAGTAATAAAACAGGCTCAGTTTGGAACACTTTTCCTTGATGAAATTGCAGAACTGAAACCTCAGCATCAAAGTTCAATACTCAGGTGGCTTGAAAAAAAATCGTACAGACCGGTTGGAAGTGATATCGAACAATATTCAAATTGTATAACGGTGGCAGCAACTCATAGAAATCTTGCAGAAGAGATTGAAAAAGGAAATTTCCGGCATGATCTTTATTATCGATTAAGTGGTTTTGAAATTAAAATTCCTCCATTAAGAAAAAGACCTGAAGATATACTTATACTACTTGATTACTTCAATGCTCCCCCGGTTAATGATGAAATTATCAGAGAGCTGCTGGAATATTCATGGCCAGGGAATATTCGTGAGTTGAAAAATGTTGTAATTTCTGCAAAAACAATTGGTTGGGGGCAATCAATAAGGGAGAGACTTTATAATTTCAAAAATTCAAATGAATCAACAATGAAAACTGAAAAAAATAATATTGAAAATTTTTCAGAAATTCAAAGAGATGCAATAATACAGACTCTCGGTAAGTTTGGTGGAAACATAGCTCTCAGTGCCAGAATTCTGGATATGCCAAGATCTACTCTGGTTAATAAAATGAAAAAACTTGGAATCAGTTAAAACGACAGCAATATTTTGCCCGAAGACATATTATGTTTATACTCATCTATTGCCAGTTTAAAATCTTCAGCTTTACGAATACCCTGAATGTCCGTGTGGAGAATATCATTCAGATAATGCTGGATTTTGAAAGCTTTTACAGCAATTGAAATGCCTCTATTGCCAGAGATATAATTTTTTAGCCAGAATCCTTCAATGGAATGATCATTAAATATAAAATCCAATGGATTTGCATTCATGGAATTTCCTTCCATTGCTCCAAAAACAACAACCGTTGAAGGAACTTTCAGTATAGATAAAAGTTGAGTGGTTGATTTACCCCCATTCCCATCCAGAATTGTAATTTTTTGATAATTTTCAGAAAAATCGATGATGTTTTTTTTAAAATTATTATCATTACTGAATACTATTTTTTCTCTAAGTACTTCATTCCTGAAAAACTGTCCTGTATTCTTTCTGACAATTCCCAGCACTGGAATTTTACGGGAAACCAGAAGTCTCATAAGCATTTTTCCTAACGCACCTGATGCCTGAGTAACAATTACTCCATCAGATTTGTGTTTTTCAACTCTTTCACATAAACCCCATGCTGTAACAGGATTTATCAGCATGCTTGCTCCTTCTTCCGAAGATACTCCTGAAAGTAGTGGCACACATCTGGATGCATCAGTAACCATATATTCTGCCCATGTTCCGTTACCACCAGGAACACTACTGCAACTCACCCTTCTTCCTTTCAGGATTTTTGCGTAGCCACAACCATCAACTACCGTTCCTGTTCCTTCAAGACCGGGAATAAATGGCAGAGTACCTTTTATTCCATACCTGCCTTTGGCATATACAAGATCCGATGGGTTTATAGGAGCATAGGTCATTCTTATAAGCACCTGACCTTTTTCAGGAGCTGGAATATCAACTCCGGATTCCCATTCGGCTCCGGAAAAACCGTCTTTATTTCTTACAACAACTGCTTTCATGAAATACTCCAACTCAGACAAGTGTATATATAAAACACTGTATAAACTGTAACATAGCAAAAGAAGGATTTTCAGTATGTTCGAGTAATGCCCTTTTCAGGTTCCACCGGAAGATACTTTTTTGTTTTTTCAGCATTATAATATTTGTGTATCCTGTGAGATTTTGCGTAACAGTAAGTTGAACCATAATCATCACAATAGACAACATAATTTGCCCAGTAGCCACATCCTTCAGCCCTGAAACTGCCATAACCTGTTCCAGCATTTGTTCTGACGCTTATGTTGCCTGAAAAACATCCAAAATCCCTTGCAGCTGTATTTCTGACTATCCTAGACTGTTCTGGTACAGTTACACACGACGTAACAGATAATCCCATAATAAAGAGAAGACCGATAATTTTTTTCATGGATTTTCCTCCACTACCGGTTTTTTATCTGGTTTCACCGGAAATTCTTAAACCGAATATTTTACTCTTTGATCTTATAGCAAAAATAAGTCCTTTTATACTTTTTCCGGGAGAAATAAATGTCGCTGTATATGTAATTACATTACCATTTGAGTTTCTTCCAAATAGTGATGTCTGAAGCCCGTTTTCACTGTCAATAAAAATCATCGGTCTTTCACCATCCTTGGTTATTCTTGATGAAAGCATTAATAATCCATTTTTATCCCATGCCGGAGGATTATTTATGAAAACACCACAGCTGGTCCAGGATGTAATTCCGGTTTTACGGTTATCTGCTCCAATACATCCAAAACCAGCAGGATAAAGTATATCCATTGGAGTGAGATGTATCCAGAACCCTGATGGACTTTCATTCAGAGGTCTCGACCATTTTATAGTAACTCCTGTATCCTCTATTTTTATTTTTTCGATAAAGTAATCACCGTTAAGAACGGAAAAAACGTAAATATCTTCTGAAAGAACAATCAGTTTAATAATTTTTTTATTATACAGTGTATCTGAAAATCGATAACCATTTATTGGAGTGGTTTTAAGATCTCCCCGTTCATCCAGTACAAGAATACGATCCTTCTGTACCCATAATCCACCTGGAACAAAAGGAAGTGGTCTTCTTGAAAGAACTTTTCCGGTTTTACGGTTTATAAACATAAGTTTATTCATACAGTATCCAATAACCATACCACCTTTTACTGTCGGCCATTTACAATCAGGTCTATTCCATAGATCTTCTCCGGTTTCAATGGACTGCATCCGAAATACATCTCCACTTACCCAACTGAGAACTGACTTATTTTTTTCTGTACCATCAATTATTGAAAATGAGTCCCACAGAGATGTATTTTTTTTCCATACAGGTTTAAAAGCTTTTCTCCATAAAGTTTTTCCTTCATCAAGATCCAGAAGTACAAGTTTTTCAGGAGAAAAATTTTTTTCTGAAACATACCCCTCAAAAGCCAATATTCCTGCTGAAGATGAAAAAAAAGGGAGGAGTGGATTTAAAAACGTGGAACTCTCCCATTCGACATACGGACTTCCCTCCCATTTTTTTTCTGACAATTCAACAGTTTCAGGAGTTGTGTTTGCGGTAAAATCCTGACATCCCCATAATATGAGTAAAAAACAGCAGTTTATTATAAATTTGAGGAAATTACCTGCATGCATAAATTTTTTCTTTTAAAACTCCTAGAATGGTATTTCATCTTCCTCAGGACCTGCACCTCCGCCATAACCTCCCTGAGCCTCATGACCACTCCCATATCCTGAATTATCGGAACCTTTTTTAGGATCAAGAAAAATAAATTTATTCGCCAGAATTTCCGTGGTATATCGATCTTTTCCTTCCTGATCAGTCCACTTTCTGGTTTTAATCTTTCCTTCAACATACAGTTTACTGCCTTTTCGGGTATATTCCTTAAGAACACTAGCCTGTTTACCCCATACTACAATCCTGTGCCATTCAGTATGTTCCTGACGGTCACCATTAGCACCTCTCCAGCTTTCACTGGTAGCAAGCCTGAGCTCACAAACATCATTTGCACTAGTGGATTTAAAAACAGGATCAGCACCAAGATGTCCAATCAGCATTACTTTATTTAATCCTTCAGCCATATCATTCCTCCAGTTACCGATAATCACTTTCCTTAAAAAAACTATACGGTAAAGTTAGTTTGAAAAAAACAGAGATTTCTTATACCAATATTCGCTGTTTTTGAGAAAAGGATTCACAAAAAATGAAAAAAAATATTTTTTCACTGGAAAATATTTCGGCATCTTATGGAAATACCAGTGTTTTTAAAAATATTGAACTGAATATAGAGAATTCAGAACTGACAGCTATCTGTGGACCCAATGGTTCAGGTAAAACCACCCTGTTGAAGATTCTTGCCGGACTGAATCCACCATCAGAAGGTATTGTTACCTTTATGGATAAAAACCTGGAGTTTTTTACAGGAATAGAACTTGCGGAAAAAAGATCATATGTAAGTCAGCATCTTCCTTCAGATCTAGATACTTCAGTAGTTGATATTCTTGAAATGGGTTTATACCACTCAACAGGATGGTTTCTCAAAAAGTCTGAAAGCAAACATATTGAAAATGCAGTTAAACTTTTCAATCTTGAAAAAATCAAAAACCGAATTTACAGAACACTCAGTGGTGGGGAAAAAAGAAGAGTCTTTCTTGCAAGGGGTTTTGTACAGTGCCCTCACGTAATGCTTCTTGATGAACCTACTGTTTTTCTGGATATTGCACAAACTGAGCAGTTTATTGAAGTGGTAAGAAAAATCAGAAAACAATATAATTCAACAATAATCTGTGTCTCCCATGATATTTCAATGGTTCTTAATAATTTTCCCAAAATTATACTTATGGGAACCGGAGGAAAAAAAACAATTTCTGGAGATACTTCAGAAATTCTTCATAAATTCGGTCATTCATATTTTGACATACCCCTTAGCATTTCCAGAACTGATGATGGTACACAATTTGTTCTTACAGGTGAACAATGCAGAAAACTTTAACTGTTTTTACCATTCTCAGTGTACTAGGGCTCATGATTATTCTACTTTCTCTGGGATATGGGCCTTCCGGATTCAAGTGGCCTGGAAATGCAATTAACTATAAAGTGATTACCACAATAAGATTACCCAGAGTATTACTGGCTTTTCTCGCAGGAAGCACACTGGCAGTGGCTGGTGCAAGTCTTCAGGGTTTGCTTTTGAATCCTCTTGTGAGTCCATATACTCTGGGAGTTGCATCCGGAAGCTCTCTTGGAGCAGTCATAGCAATAAGAACCGGAATTGATATCGTTATACCGGGATTAGGAGGAATTTTCACCCTGAGTTTTATCACCGGAGGATTTGTTCTTGTTATGCTCATGAGAATTGCAGCAAAATCCATGAACGGAAACACCATTACAGTGTTACTTGCGGGTATTACCATCGCCTCTTTCTCTTCAAGCGCCATAATGTTCATACAGTACACATCATCGTACAATGAAAGTTTTAAAATGGTGAGATGGCTAATGGGAACTCTGGATTTTGTAACAATGAAACAGATTTACTCTATTGCACCATTTACCATAATTCCTTCAGTGATTTTGATATCCAGAGGGAAGGATCTCAATCTTCTGGGACTGGGAACAGAAACAGCAATAACCGCAGGACTCAATACAAAAAAGCTGGTGATGGTGATAATTATTTCCACAGGAATTGCAGTTGCATCTGTGGTGAGCATTGCCGGACCTATAGCGTTTGCAGGAATTATTGTTCCTCACGCAATTCGTCTTCTTGGAATAAAGGATTACCGATTTTTATTACCTCTAAGTGCCATAGGAGGAGGAATTTTTCTGGTTGCATCAGATCTCATTGCAAGAACTGTTCTGGCTCCAATTCAACTTCCCACCGGAGTTATTACATCTCTTACAGGAGGACCTTTTTTCCTTTTTCTTCTCTTTCAAATGGGAAAAACTAAAACTGAAAACTATTGAACAGGAAGAGTTTTAATAAACTCTGCAGCTTTTCTGAGTCTTCTTCTGATTCGCTCTTTTCCTGTCACTTCCATACTTTCAAACAGAGGTGGAGATGCTTTTCTTGCAAAACACGCAATTCGAACAGGCATAAAAACTTCCTTTATCTTCCATCCACGTTCTTCTGCCATTCCTCTGAAAATCCTGTCAAGCTCTTCATGGTTATAATCTACAAGAACATCTATTTTCTCAGCTGCTTCCTCAAAAAGAGCAGACATTTCTTTTGGAGTTCTTGTTTTGGGAAGCATCAGTCTGCCTTCCAGTGAATAATCCAGATCTGCATTGAAAAAGAAAGTTGTAAGATCCACAAAATCGGTAATTGTCTTCATTCTTTCATGCACAAGAGGCAATATTTTTGAAAGATATTCCTTATTCAGATAAAGAGACATTACATCATCTAGAAGTTGATTTTGTGATTTTTCTCTGAGATAAAGCCCGTTGAGCCAGGTAAGTTTTTCCAGATCAAAAACGGGCCCACCAAGTGAAATTTTTTCAAAACTGAAAACTTCAGTCATTTCATTCAGAGAAAATTTTTCGACATCATTTCCGAAGGAAAACCCCATGAGAGCAAGAAAATTAACAAGAGTTTCAGGAAAAATACCAATCTCTTTGTAATACTGTAGAGATACAGGATTTTTTCTTTTACTTATTTTGGATTTGTTTTTATCAGCATTTCTAAGTAAAGGCATATGAACCCATACTGGCATTTCCCATCCGAAAGCATCATAAAGCCTGACATGTTTGGGTGTCGATGGAATCCATTCTTCTGCCCTTATAACGTGAGTTATACCCATGAGATGATCATCAACTACATTTGCCAGATGATATGTGGGAAACCCATCACTTTTTATAAGTACCTGATCGTCAAGTTCCTCATTTGGTCTGGAAATATCTCCCCTAAGTTCATCCCTGAAAACACTTGTTCCATCAATTGGCATCTTAAGTCTTACAGTAAAAGGTTCTCCACTTGCAGCTCTTTTAGCAGAAACTTCCGGTTCAATATTTCTACAACGACGGTTATAGCCAAATCTTCTATTGCCGTCTTTTTGCTGCTGCTCCCTGTCTTTTGCAAGAATTTCAGGGGTGCAGAAACATCTGTATGCCTCGTTGCGCTCAATGAGAATGTTTGCGTGTTCAAGATATATCTCCTGACGTTCACTTTGTCTGTACGGCCCTGCAGCGCCTCCACAGTCAGGTCCTTCATCCCACTCAAGACCCAACCATCTCAACGATTCCATAATAGCCTTTTCACTATCGGCCCTACATCTGGTTTGATCTGTATCCTCTATTCTCAGAAGAAATTTTCCTCCATTTTTTTTTGCAAAAACATAATTAAAAAGCGCAATATAAGCTGTTCCAACATGTGGATCACCCGTTGGTGACGGTGCTATTCTTGTTTTTATTTCTCTGGTCATCAGTTACTTTCTCCTGTTACCGGCCTGCCAATGCTCTCTAGTCTGAATCCATTTTTTGAAGTCTGAGTTCTGGACCAGACATTTCTTCCATCAAAAAGAGCACGCCCTTTCATCAGACCGGCAATTCGCTCAAAATCTGGCTGCTGAAATTCCTTCCATTCTGTACATAACAGTGTTGCATCTGCACCTTCAACTGTTTCATAAAGATTTTTATGATAACTCATTGAATCATCAGCAGGAAATTCTTCGCGGAAATTATCCATCGCAATAGGATCATATGCTCTGACAACTGCTCCCATTTTTTTCAGTTTTGAAACAATAATCTTGGCAGGTGCTTCTCTTATATCATCTGTATTAGGTTTAAACGCAAGACCGAGAATTGCTATGGTTTTACCCTTAACATCTCCAAAATAAGCCTCCAGTTTTTCAACAAGAAAACTTTTTTGTCTCTCGTTAATATTGCTGGTTTCTTCAACAATTGAAAGCTCACTTCCATACTGTCTGCTCAGGTGAATTATTGCACTAATATCCTTTGGAAAACAACTTCCACCATATCCAATCCCCGGATAAAGGAATTTTGGCCCGATTCTTGAGTCACTTCCCATACCTCTCCTGACCAGATCAATGTCACCACCCACTTTTTCACAAAGTCTGGACAAATCATTCATATAACTTATTCTGGTGGCTAAAAAAGCATTTGATGCATATTTTGTCAGTTCTGCACTCACAGGATCCATGTCTATTATTCTGTCTCTTGTTCTAACAAATGGAGAATAAAGTTCATGCATGGTTGCTCTGGTTTTTTCATCACGGGTACCAATAATAATTCTTTCAGGTTTCATAAAATCATTTATAGCATCACCTTCCTTAAGAAATTCCGGATTTGAAACTACGCTCACCTGAAATTTTGAATCTCTGTCATAAATGTCCTGCATTTTAGCGGCTGTACCAACTGGAACCGTTGATTTATGCACCACAATCACACCACTTTGAATTGATTTTGCTACAGTTTCAGAAGCTGCTGCGAGATACCGAAGATCTGCATTTCCATCATCACCCTGAGGTGTCCCCACTGCCATAAAAATTACACTGACACCCTTTACACTTTCCTCAATATTGGTTGAAAACCTGAGTCTTCCCTTTTTCACATTTCTTTCAACTATTTTATCGAGTCCTGGCTCATAAATAGGAATTTTTCCATCATTCAGCATATTTATTTTTGATTCGTCAATATCGGCGCAAACAACATTATTACCGTAGTCAGCGAATGCGGCTCCTGCCACAAGACCAACATATCCAGTACCAATTACACAAAGTTTCATTTTTTTACTCCTCTTTTTTGAAGGTTCCGATCCAGTTCAGTAAAAAAAGTGACCGGGAGAAAACATTTATCGCCATAATTTAAAATGTCAACTGATCAAAGTACAGCGTGAAGAATTTCTCGATTCAGAAATTATTGATATATAAAATAATCACTTCATGTTTTTAACCAGGTTAGCTATTTTTAAACGATGCCTACTCCGATGATTAAAAATATATCCTTTGAAAATAGTTAAAGTTATTCAATAAATAAGGAAATACAAAATAATTTCTTGACACCAACGACTAATGGGCGAATATCACATTCCGGTTTTATCCGGTTTTTTATATGATAATGTTACCTTATTGCCCATGGGCAGATTACAGGAAAGGTTGAAAATGACAGATATAGGCAAGAGCTTTGATATAGAATCAGTTAGCAGTATTGAAAAATCCATAAAGGGAAAAATTCCATGGATTACCGTTAAGGAAAAATTTGATGAAACATATCGTGAAATTTCCAAGACAGTCAGCATAAAGGGTTTCAGACGTGGTAAAGTTCCACGCTCTATGCTTGAGAAAATGTTCAAAAAACATGTTGAAAAAGATATCGTACAGGAACTGGTAAGAAGTGATCTTGTTGAGATACTTCAGACTTCCGAGGGAATACGTCCTGTTGGAGACGTCACAGAATGGGATATTCAGCACGGTGAAATTGAGAAAAACAGCGATTTTGCTTATACAGCTAATTTTGAAGTGGTTCCTGAAGTTGAAATAAAAGATTACAAGGGTCATGAAGCAGTGAAATACATTGTAGCCGTAAAGGATGAGCAGATTGATCATGAACTTGAACATTTAAGAAATCACTATAAAAAAAGTCTGCCAGTGGAAGATGGAAACGTTGAAACTGGTCATATCATATCCTTCAGTGTAATGGGAAAAGTGGGTGAAAAACCTGTAAGTATTGATAGTGTTAAGGTTCCTGTACCTGATGGAGAAAATATTTCCGGTCTGAAAGAAAAAATCGCAGCTGGTTTCGCAGGTAAAGAGATTTCATCAATACCCGAAGAAAATGATATCGAAATAGAATTTGATGAGAATGATGCAGAATATCCTGGGGAAAAAGGAAGTTTCCTTGTCGAATTTGAAGGAGTTTCCAGAATTGAAGTTCCTGAACTGGACGATGATTTTGCAAAAGAAACTGGTAAATCTGATACTATTGATGAGTTAAAGGAAACCATCCGAAAGGATCTTGAAAAACAGTTTGAGGAAAAGTCTACTATGCTCCTCGAAAAAGCCATTATGAAATCAATTATTGAAAAAAATGATTTTCAGGTTGGTGAAAAACTCATTAAAAAACAGGCGGAGATGAAAGTAAATCAAACTCTTATGGGTCTTGGTCTGGGAGTAAATGACAATAACCTTATGGGCGATGTCAAAAATAATCTTATTTCAAGTTACGCAGCCAAGGCTGAGATTGAACTGAAAGAAAATCTTTCTCTTGAGTCAATTTCAAAAATAGAAAATGTAGAAGTTTCTGACCAGGAAATTGAAGATAAAATTATAGAAATTGCCAATGAGGAAGGAAAAAATCCCGAAAGAGTTAAAGCTGACTATCTTAAAGATAATGGCATGGATACTCTTAAATATTACATCAAAATGTCCAAAACCCTTGACTTCCTGAAAACTGAATCCAAGATAACAGAAGAGGAAGTTGATGAATTTCCTGAGCTGGACAAACCTGAAGTTCCGGAAGAACCGGCTGAAGAAGAGCCAGAATCCGAAGAATAGTATTTCTACCTGAAAGGATGCATAGTAATATGCCTATAATACCCACCGTAATAGAGCAGACTCACCGAGGTGAAAGGGGATGGGATATCTATTCCAGACTTCTCAAGGACAGAATTATTTTTCTGGGAACACCCATTGATGATGACGTATCAAATCTGATTATTGCTCAGATTCTTTACCTTGAATCAGAGGATCCGGATAAGGATATTATGCTGTATATCAATTCTCCCGGTGGAATAGTTACTGCTGGAATGGCAATTTATGATACAATCCAGCATATTAACTCCAGAGTTAATACTATCTGCATAGGACAGGCAGCATCAATGGGAGCTATTCTTCTCGCTTCAGGCGCTCCAGGAAAAAGAATGGCGCTTCCAAACTCCAGAGTGATGATACACCAACCTCTGGGGGGATTTTCAGGACAGGCCAGTGATATTGAACTTCATGCAAAAGAAATCCTTAAAATGAAGGAAAAACTTAATGCTGTTCTTGCTCATCATACTGGTCAGCCAATTGAAAAAATAGCCCGTGATACGGACAGGGATTATTTCCTGAGCGCTGAGGAAGCTCTGGAGTATGGTCTGATTGATGAAGTTCTTTATCCAAAGACTGAAGAAAACAAGGAAGAGGACAAGTAAGTGGATACCACCACAAAAAATAACGCCGATGAAAATGTTTTCTGTTCTTTTTGTGGCAAAACTGTCAATGATGTCAAGCGTCTGATTGCCGGTCCGGCTGTTTACATCTGTGAAGAATGTGTTCATCTCTGCACTGAAATAACAGAAGATGATCTGCCACCCCCAGAGGAGGAAGGTCAGATAAAAAAGAGTGCTCTTCCACCTCCAAAAGAAATCAGGAAAGTTCTTGATGAATATGTCATTGGTCAGGAGAGGGCAAAAAAAATTCTTTCTGTGGCTGTTTATAATCATTATAAAAGAATTGAAAACAATGAGAAAAACAGCAGTTCTAGTGATAAGTCAGATGCAGAATCCACTGAAGAGAATACTGATGAAGTAATTCTCCAGAAATCTAATGTTCTTCTTATTGGACCGACAGGAAGCGGAAAAACTCTTCTGGCTCAAACTCTTGCAAAAATTCTTGATGTTCCCTTTGCTATCGCCGATGCAACAAATCTTACAGAAGCAGGTTATGTTGGTGAAGATGTTGAAAATATCATACTGAGTTTACTTCAGAATGCTGACAATGATGTTGAAAAAGCACAAAAAGGTATTGTCTATATTGATGAAATAGATAAACTTGCCCGCCGCAGTGAAAACCCTTCTATAACAAGGGATGTTGCTGGTGAAGGTGTTCAGCAGTCATTACTTAAAATTCTTGAAGGAACCGTAGCAGCTGTTCCACCAAAGGGTGGCAGGAAACATCCTCAGCAGGAATTTATTCAGGTGGATACAACTAACATACTTTTTGTATGTGGTGGTGCTTTCAGCGGTATTGAAGAAACTATTGAAAAAAGAGTTGGATCTAAAACTATTGGTTTTGGAGCGCGTATAGTTAAAAAAGAAAAAAAGGATACATGGCAGTATCTTAAGGAAATTCAGCCTGAAGATCTTCTCAGATATGGCCTCATCCCTGAATTTGTAGGAAGAATACCTGTTATCGCTCCACTACATAATTTGGATAATGAAACACTTGTAACAATTCTAACTGAACCCCGTAATGCCCTTGTAAAACAGTATGAATGGCTGTTTGAACTTGATGGTGTATCTTTGGAATTTCAGAAGGATGCCCTTTGCAGCGTGGCAGACAAGGCAATACTCCTTGGCTCCGGAGCGCGTGGATTAAGATCCATTATGGAACATCTCATGATGGATGTAATGTTTGAGATACCTTCCAGAAATGATATCGAAAAAGTTATTATAGACAAGGAAGTCGTCACCGAAGACAAATATCCCACCCTGATTAATAAACTGAAAGTTGAATCTGAAGAGGAAGAGTCCGCAAAAAATCATACGGAAGATAAACCATCCGGGAATTTACCTTCCAGTTAAATCAGGAAATTTTTATTAAAAGAAATTAAGTAGTATAGTTCCTTCCAATGGAAGGAGCCTGAACATAAAATGAATAAAAGCGATTTAACTCAACTGCCATCCACTTTGTCACTACTTCCTCTTAGAAGTAAATCACTTTTTCCCCTGATGGCTTCTTCTCTTTATGTTGGAAGAATAAAATCCATATCCAGTGTTGAATATGCCTGGAAAAACAGTGGATATCTCATATGCAGCTCTCTCAAGGATGATTCTATTGATGAACCTTCAGACGATGATATTTTTTCCATTGGCACACTGGTTCATATTGTACAACTGTTTGCCCTCAGAAACGCGACATTTAAAGTGCTTGTAACATGCATTGGAAGAGTCAGAATCACAGGATTTGATAAAAATGATGATTCTCTCACACTGGTTGATTACGAATTACTTGATGATTCTGAAACTGAGAATGAATCTGTTTCAGATTTACTCAGTACTGCCAGAAAATCCTTTGAACATTATATCCGCATCAGTCAGAATCTTCCCCACGAACTTATTGCTACCGCCGCCCAGATTACAAAAACAGGCCAGTTTGCTGATCTTATAATATCAAATCTTGTCACAAGATTATCCACAAAAACTCTACAAATGGTTCTTGAAGAATTGAATCCTGAAAAACGGCTGGAAATGGTTTTGAATCTTCTTGAGGAAGAAATGGATCTCCTAGGGAACGAAAATAAAATCAGACATAAACTCAAATCCAGGAAAATTAATCTTCCTCAATCTGTTGAAACACTTCCTCCGCTCAAAACAGATAATTCTACTCCGGATGATTCAGACTTTAATGATGAACTGGCAAATCTTGAGAAATCAATTTCAGAAAGAGAATTAAGTGAGGAGGCAAGAGAGAAAGCATTAAGAGAACTTCACAGACTCAGACAGATGGCTCCTATGAGCGCTGAGGCAAATGTTTCAAGAAGTTATATCGACTGGATTCTTTCCATACCATGGGGAGAATACAGCCCCGTCGTTTTTGATATAAAAAAATCACAAGAAATACTTGATAGAGATCATCATGGTATGGAACAACCCAAAGAAAGGATTCTGGAACATCTTGCAGTAACAGCTCTTACCGGTGAAACTTCCGGTCCTGTTTTATGTTTTGCTGGACCTCCTGGGGTGGGAAAAACCTCACTGGCTAAATCTGTTGCTCAGGCCTGTAATCGTTCTTTTGTAAGGATAAGTCTCGGCGGCGTCAAGGATGAATCAGAAATCCGCGGTCATCGAAGAACTTATGTTGGTTCAATGCCAGGGAAAATAATCCACGCCATGAGACGTGCAAAAACATGCAATCCTCTTATCCTTCTTGATGAAATTGATAAACTCTCAAGTGATGTAAGGGGGGATCCAGCAAGTGCAATGCTTGAAGTACTTGATCCCGAGCAAAATCACACTTTCGTGGATCACTACATAGATCTGGATTACGATTTATCAGGTGTGCTGTTTATTACCACAGCAAATTCCATCGAAAACATTCCATGGGCACTTCGTGACAGAATGGAAATTATAGAACTGGATGCCTACACTGAATGGGAAAAGGTTTCCATTGCAACTGATCATCTGATTCCAAGGCAGTTAAAGAAAAATGGATTGAATGCTGAATATACCTCCTTCAGTGAAAATGCCATCAGGACAATAATAAATCACTACACAAAAGAGGCTGGAGTACGATCTCTGGAAAGAGAAATCGCCAGTGTTCTCAGAAAAATTGCTGTTGAAGTTGTTGGTCAAAAACGCGATCGAAATAAACCCTTAAAAATAAGTGCACCCCAGATTGAAGGCTTTTTAGGCCATCATAAATTTCAGTTTGGAAAAGGTGAAAATCAGTCAATGATTGGCGTTGTAAACGGACTTGCTGTTACAAGCATGGGAGGAGACCTTCTACTTGCAGAAGCCAGTGTAATACCAGGTAAGGGTCAACTCGTTCTCACAGGCAAACTTGGTGAAGTAATGCGCGAAAGTGCCCAGACAGGATTATCCTGGGTACGTTCCCAGATGGGAAAACTCAGATTGAATGTTGAATTTTTCGATACAGTTGATATACATATTCACTTTCCTGAGGGTGCTGTACCCAAAGATGGACCAAGTGCCGGTGTTACAATTATCACCGCTATAATAAGCAGCATTTTGAAGGTGCCGGTATTTATGGATATTGCAATGACCGGCGAAATTACACTGAGAGGCAGAGTGCTTAAAATAGGCGGCCTTAAAGAAAAACTGATTGCCGCTCACCGCAGTGGTATGAAAAAGGTTATCATACCTGAAGCAAACAAAGTGGATCTTTCAGATGTACCTGTAAGGATACTCAATTCAATGGATATTATAACTGTGTCAGAAGTTGGAGAAGTGCTTGACAATGCTCTCTTCTGGGAAGGAAAGCCATCGATTGTTTTTTCCAGAATGGACGATAACAACTCGAAATGAACACTAATCTGGATTATCACGAGATAGACAATGATGCCCGATTTATTTTAAAAAAACTTTATAAACTCGGGTTTATAGCCTATATCGTCGGGGGTGGTGTCAGAGATCTTCTGATCGGTCGTACTCCCAAGGATTTTGATATATCAACTAATGCAACTCCCAGAGAACTTAAACGAATTTTTCGGAACAGCCGAATCATAGGCAGAAGATTTAAACTCGTTCATATTTACTTTGGAAAAAACAAGATCATTGAAACATCCACATTCAGAGCAAATCCAAATACTGAAGAACACCAAGCCGATGATCTGATGATAACAAATGATAATATTTTTGGAACACCCAGGGAAGATGCCCTAAGAAGAGACTTTACAGTAAACGGACTTTTTTATGATCCTGTTGAACGTAAAGTCATTGATTACATCGGCGGCATTGAAGATATTGAAAAAAAGCAAATCAGAACCATAGGAAATCCTGATATAAGATTTCAGGAGGATCCTGTACGTATATTAAGAGCTTTGCGATTTGCGGGAAAACTTCATTTCAATATTGAAGATGAAACCTGGTATAATCTGGTTAATCACCGTGAAAAACTTCTGGATGCTTCCCACAGAAGAGTTGTTGATGAAATATGGAAAACAATATTTTCCGGTGAATTCAGAACTACTTATCCTCTTTTTATACAAAGTGGAGTGATGGAGCTTCTTCTTCCCGAAGTAAATGCATATATGATGGAGGAACCAGGATACTCTATCATGAATAACACGTTTGAATTATTTGATTATTCTCTTGATAATCCTTTTATGAATCTCAGTACAGGAATCCCACTTTTATTTCAGGGAGAACTTGAAGAATTATTTGACAAATCACTCATAAGAGGCAATTTTGTAACATCAGTTTATAAGGAAAAATTAGCTCCAATCCTTGGGAAATATGGTTTTTCAAGAAAAGTAAAGGACGAAATCCACAGAATTCTGCAGATTTTTGTTCAGTTAGGTCATCCGGATTTAAAAAGAAAAATCAGCCCGAAAACAAAAAGCAGAGATTTATTTTCAGCCGGAGTATTTTTTTGGGAAAAAATCTGGCTTACGAGAGGATATGCTGCAGATGAGCTAAAATCAATATCTACAGTTGTCCCCCATTCTGGAAAGAAACGTCGAAGGAGAAAACATGTCTCAACTCCTGCAAATGGAAGCCGTTCCGTTTGATCTGAATACCGGAACAACCGAATTCTACGATAATCCTGAAATTTATGATCATGAATTCAGACGTTATGTAAAAGATAAACGATTCTATCTCAATATGGGAAAATCCATCAATGGACCTGTTCTGGAGTTTGGCTGTGGAAGTGGACGACTCCTTTACAACTGGGTAAAAGCAGGAATCGAAGTACAGGGTATAGATCTCAATTCTCACATGCTTGAAAAGGCTGATAAAAAACTCAGACATCTTGGCAGGAAAAAAACCTCACTTTGGAAACTAAAAGAGGGGGACATGAGATTTACCGGAGTGGAAAAAAAATACCCGTTAATTGTCAGTGCTTTCAATTCCATGATGCATCTGTATGAATACTCTGACATGGATACATTTCTTGAAAATGTTAAATCTCATATGGAAAAGGACAGTACTTTTATATTTGATATACTTAATCCTGATTTCCGATGGCTTCTGAGAGATCCTGCCAGACACTGGGCAAGAACCCGTTTTAAACACCCATGGTACAATTGTTGGTACTATTACACCACAAATCATTACTATGATGCTGCAACACAGATTTCCTATGTCTACATCTACCATCAGAGTGTAACCGAAGGAGAAGGCCCTTCATACATGCTTCGGTTTGCCCATCGTTTTTACTATCCGCAGGAAATTCAGTATATCCTCAAAAGACATGGTTTCAGACTTGACGGATATTTTGGAAATTTCGATGGAAGTGATCTGGAAATAGACAGTCCCTCACAGATTTATATCTGTGGAATTTAATTTATTCCTGTTCATCTGGCTTATTCATAAAGGCGGAAAGACAATCCGTAACCCAATTTTCCTGAATTTTTTTTAACGAAACATTGTCTGCAGTATTTTTCACTCTATCATGAGCATCCACAGGACAGAAACCTGTTTTTGCCCTTTTCAGAAGAGGGATATCTGTAATCCAGTCTCCAAATGAAACTGTATTTCCAATATCAATATTCAATTCAGTACAGATATATTCAAGAGCCGATGCCTTATCAATACCCTGTTTCCTTACACTTATACCAGTCAGTGTATTATCAAAGTCGTCACCTCTGAAAAACTCAGTTGAATTTCCAGAATAATTTTCCATTGTATTAATAAATTCACGATATTTAGTTGTGGGAACAATAAAACGCAGTCCCGTTACCGATCGTGAAAAATCAATTTCATTCCAGGAAGAAACAGTTGTAATGTCAGGAGTGGAAATACGAGCCAGATGCTTTATTAAGCCACTAACATTTCCAACAAGATCAATGGTATTTTCATACATGATTATTCCCGGGGGATTAAATTCCTGTAAAATATCAACTATTGAATCCTTCTCCAGAAAATTAAATTTTTTAGCATCGGGTTTATTGTTTTTCCCATTCCATATGTAAAAACTTCCACCATCTCCACCTGAAATAAAACTTCCTGATACAAGGTCCAGTTTCCCGGCTACATCAATAGAGCCGGAACAAAGTCTACCTGTTATAAGACTCACAGCATTTCCATTGTCCTGAATTGTTTTAATAATTTTAATCAACTCAGGATCAATTTCCCTAGTCCCTGTTTCAAGTGTTCCATCTATATCAAAAGCAAAAAGATATTTTCCCATATCCATTTATAGATCATTTCTGTATTTATGCATCAATAAACTTATAATGATGTTTATCAAAATTACTTGTTAAATCAGAATGTTTACTATAAAAGTAAATTATCTTGAAATATTTTTCACAGGATACAAACTTTATGAAAATACTGATTCCCCCAATCAAATCTCAGGGAATAAAAACAAAACTTGTTCCCTGGATTAAATCCTTTGTCCCGGAAAAACTTACCGGAAAATGGATTGAACCATTTATGGGAAGTGGAGTTGTCGGTTTCAACACACTGCCGTATCCCAAATTAATGAATGATATCAATCCACATCTAATAAATTTCTATAATGCTGTAAAATCCGGGGAAATAACACCGGATATTACAAGAAATTTTCTGGAAAAAGAGGGAAATTTATTATCTGACATTGGAGAAAGCCACTACTACTCTGTAAGGGAGCGTTTCAACAAGTATGGACATCCCCTTGATTTTTTATTTTTAAACAGGGCAGGGTTCAATGGAATGATTCGATTTAATCGAAAAGGAAATTACAATGTTCCTTTCTGCAGAAAACCTGAAAGATTTTCCAGATCATATATAACAAGAATATCAAACCAGGTTGCAGGCATTCAGAAGACTATATTTTCTTCTCCACATGAATTTTTATGTTTCCCCTTTGAAAAAATCATAACTGAAGCAGTCTCTGATGATTTTATTTACTGTGATCCTCCATATGTTGACAGATATGCCGATTACTTTAACGGATGGACACATGAAAAAGAAAGAAAACTGTTTAAACTTCTTAATAATTTCAATGGCAGATTTATCGTATCCAGTTGGCACCATAACAAATACCGAAAAAATGAATTTATTGATATTTTATGGTCTAATTTCACGATACATACAATGAATCATTTTTATCATGTTGGGGGATCTGCCGAAAATAGGAATCTTATGACTGAAGCCCTCATTACTAACTATTAATATCTTTATTAAAATTCACCGGGAAAAAGATTTTAAGTGTATATATTATCCTCCAGTCTTCTTTCATTTCTTTACAATAATCACGAATGATCAGTTTTTTTATTGAACCACAGCAAATTTTTAGTACATTGCATATTTTTACCGCTCTTGTCCGGAGGATATTGGGTTTATGGAACTTAAACCTTATGAAATTATTAAAAAAGTTGCTATGGCTGCTAAACTTGGTGAAGTTATGCTGGCCCAGCCTAAAATTGCATGGCTGGTATTAAAAGCGGTATCACCTCTAATATTTTCTGAAGAAACACCACTGAACAAAGCCAACAGATTCGGATTTCAGAAAGTAGGATCATCAACATGGACTCCGGATGAACTGTATGCCTATCGTTATGATGCTATGGCTACCTACAGGCACTATAACAGGCTAATTAAAGCTCATCGTGAAGGCACCGACGTAGTATGGCTGGATTGGCCTGTTCCTATTGAGATAGTCAAAGGATTTGATGTCGCAGCTTTTGTACCTGAAAGTTTTATGGCTATAGCCAATATCGTTGGAACTGATGGTCATGTAGCCTGCCTGGAAGCAGTGGAACGAATTGGAGTATCTGATGATATCTGTGCTATGGACAGAATTACTCTGGGTGCATATCTTCTCAAACAGATACCGGAACCTACAGCTATAATTAGCGTAGCGCACCCCTGTGATGCCGGCCGTACAACAAATCAGTTGCTTGAGTATATCAGTGGTGCACCTGCTTACACAATAAACACCTCTTATACAAAGGAAGATGAAGACGTTAATCTGTACTCAAAAAATCTTTTTGAAGCCATTGAATTTCTAGAAGAAACCCTTAAGAAAAATTTTGACTGGAAAAAATTCCGGGAAATGATCGATATTCTCAACAAACATAATTTCTACCTGAATGAAATTACTCATATGAATCAGAATATTCCATCACCCGGACTTGGCTATGCTATTCAAAACGCCTGGCTTTCCAAGATACCCAACAGTGGAGATCCCTATATCATGGAAAATGCAAGGTTGAATTATGAAATTGCCAGAAAAAGAATTAAAAATCCCGCATCCAGAAAGAAAATAGAAAAATTCAGAATAATAATAGCTGATATGCCCATTGTTTTCACAGAACTTTTCAAATGGATAGAAGTTAATTTTGGAGGAGTTGTGGTCAGTGATTATATCGGGGATGCAATTTATCCCGAAATTGATATGACAAATAACGAAACCATGATGATGGGTCTTGCGAGAGACAGACTTTATACTGGAATGATAAAACAGGCTCATGGCAAGTTTGAAGAAACTGTTAATGATCTTGAAAGGCAGATACAGCAGTTCAGTGCAGATTGCGTTATTTTTAACGGACATCAGGGCTGTAAACATAACAGGGCACTTCACCGTATTGTGAAGGATGTATGCAAGAGTCATTCAATTCCCTATCTGATGATGGAAGCAGATATTTTCGACAAAAGAGTCATGAATGAAAATGAACTAAAAAGGGAACTAAGCAACTTTTTCACCAGTACTGGACTTGCATAATGAGTGTTATAAGTGAGATTAAAAACATATCACAGATGACTCTGAATAATCATCTAAAACAGAAAATTTCAAATAATGAAAAAATCATCGGTTATATCTGCTCTTATGTTCCAGAGGAATTGATACATGCCGCTGGTGGAGTTCCCTACAGACTCAGGGCTGTGGAAAGTAAGGGAACATCCATGGGAGATACCTACTTTTCTTCAAATAACTGTTCTTTTGCCAGACGGATTATGGATAAGGCGTTGAGTGGAGATTTTGATTTTCTTAATGGCGTTGTTTTCATGAATGGATGCGATCACAATCGCAGAATTTATGATAACTGGAGATATTCTGAAACCGGTAAAGGTTTTAATTATATGCTCTTCGTACCTCATGCGAAATCTCCAGCCTCTTTTGATCAGTATTTCCATGAACTTCATAAATTAAAATCTTTCCTTGAAGAAAAAATGGAAACTGAAATAACTCCTGAAAAACTCTCTGAGTCCACCATTTTATACAATAGAAAACGCCAGCTTCTTAAAAAGATATCTGAAACAAGAGTAGAAAAAACTGTTCCACTTTCAGGAACAGAATTTCTGAGTATTATGCTTGCTGTAAACGTTCTTCCAGTGGAGACAGCTATTGATTTTCTCGAAAAAATAATCGAAGAAATTCAAAATGGAAGAGTTTTTTCGAAAAATCCGGCACTGAGAATTTTCATTACCGGAAGCTGTGTTGAAGAAATTTCCCATCTGGAACTACTGGAATCTTCAGATGCAGTTGTTGTTGCCGATTCAATATGTTTTGGAAGCCGGTATTTTGAAAATAATGTTGAAATTACAGATGATATTTTTCAAAGTATTGCTCAGAGATATCTCTATAATATTTCCTGCCCGAGAATGATGGATGATTATCGTGGAAGAATTAACTATTACAGGGATATGATCTCCCGCTACAGTGCTGATGCAGTAATCATCGAAAAACTTGAATTCTGCTCCATGATGTCAGGAGAATCCTATATTTGTTCACAGGAAATGGACAGATACAATATTCCATCGATTACACTCACCAGAGAACTTTACGGAGGAGGTACCGGACAGTTGAAAACCAGAATTCAGGCATTCTATGAAAAGGTTGTAAATTTAACATGATATTTGCAGGAATTGATATCGGTTCCCTTACAGCAAAGGGTGTACTACTCGAAAATGGAAAAATCACCACTTCCTGTATAGGACCTGTTAAGGCGAGATCCATCCTCAGCGCCCAATGGGTAATGGATACTGTTTTAGAAAGGCAGAATCTTAGAATTGAAGATCTCGCTTGTACATGCACAACAGGTTATGGAAGAAATGATATTTCTTTTTCGCAATGTCAGATGAGTGAAATTTCATGTCATGGTCTTGGTACCTTTTTCAGCAATAATTCCATAAGAACAATTATTGATATTGGTGGTCAGGATTGTAAAATTATAAATATCGATTCCCATGGTCTGGTTGATGATTTTGTTATGAACGATAAGTGTGCCGCAGGAACTGGCAGGAGCCTTGAAATTCTTAGTTCAACACTTGATCTTGATCTTGAGGAACTGGGAAGATTTGCTTTAAAATCCAGACATCCTCTTCCTATATCAAATAAGTGCAGTATATTTATGGAGCTGGATGTTATGCAGCTCCTTTATCAGGGGAAGAAAAGAGAAAATATTGCTCACGGTATTACTGTTTCGATTGCGAAACGAATTGCAGCCCTTGCAGGAAAAGTTCAATTACCTGGTGATATTTGTATAAGTGGAGGTGTTTCAAAAAATCTTGCAGTTGTAAGAGATATTGAACATGAACTTAAAATTCGGTTTTCTCCTCTGAACCATGATCCCCAGCTTATGGGAGCAATAGGGGCAGCTCTTTTTGCACAGAAAAAATTCAATTCAGGTAAAATAAATAAATGATTACAGCTGGTTTTGATATAGGAACTAAATACGTAAAAATTTGCATTGTAAAAGATGGTGAAATCACAGGTTATGATATTAGACAGCTTGTTGGCAGTTTCAGTAAGGTAATGAAATCATCCTATAAGGCGGCCCTGGATAAAGCCGGGATTTTTGGCTTTCAGGTCAGAAATAAAACAGCCTGTGGTTTCGGAGCTAATCTTGTAAAAAACGCTGATTTTATTGTTGATGTAGAGAGCAGCATTGCTCATACAGCATACCGTTTAAATCCGGAAACACGCACCGTTATTGACGCTGGGGCTCTTTTTCTGAATATATGCTCTCTTTCAAAGGATGGAATGATCCTTGACAGAGCTGAAAATGAAAAATGTGCTGCTGGTAGTGGTAAACTTCTGGATATGATAACATCAGCCCTTGAAGTACCGATAGATGAAATATCCAATGTCTGTTCCGAATCAGTCAAACCATATAAAATGTCCAACAGTTGTGCAGTATTTGCTGAAAGTGAAGTTATCAGCAGAGTAAATCTTGGAGACAACACAAGTGATATACTTGCAGGTATTATTATTTCCATCGTGGAAAAAAGTAAAACAATGTATTCCAGAATTAATGCTCATGGACCGGTATCCGTTACAGGTGGATTGGCACATATTCCATTTTTTACCCTGAAACTAAAGGAAATTCTCAACTGTGAATTAATCCCGTTGAAAATAAACCCATCCCTTGCAGGAGCATTTGGAGCAGCACTGATTGGTGCAGAAAAATTAAACAGGAAAAAATGACTCAGCAGGATCATACTTATCTGATTAATAAAATCAGAGAACATATTTCATTTTTTGAAGAATATCCATGGGGAGATTCTCAGGCTCTTGATGATCTCAAAGTATCAAGTGGAAACAAAATTCTTTCATCCGTAGTTCTGTCAGAAGATACAGTCCTTGAACTTGGCCCGCCAGGAAAACTGTCCGTTTCCAGGGGTTTATGGACAAGGGATTCTGAAATTGTCAGCAATAAACTCTACCTTCATGGTGATCATTTCTTACATGAAACTGCTGAAAAACAATCCTTTCTGTACATGGTTGTAATTCAAATGAATGATTCAGATAGGGCTGTTGAGGGTGGAGTTTTCAGAATAATGAACATGATAAATAAAATTCCGGGAATAATGACTAAAATATTTCCAGGAAAATTATGGATCAGAGTCCACAGGAAAGTGGGAAAAAATTTTAGTCTGTTCAATTTTGCTCAAGTTGTTAGAAATGAATATCAGACTATTTATCCTGAAATAAAAAACATAGATATTTTTATCGCTGCCGGTAATGATGAATTAATTTCCTCATTTCAAAGTATTGCTTCCGCAGCTGGGGTTATTTCAGGAGAAAACACCAGATTAAAATGGGAATCTGAAGGAATCATTGCCTGCACAGATCTGGATTGCAGTGTATGTGATGAAAAAACTGCCTGTGACATAATAAGGAAAGTCGTTACTTTCAGAAAGAGGAACCAATGAACCCCAAAACCATAGCTTTTCTTGGAAAAGGAGGATCAGGAAAATCCATTCTGTCCTCTCTGACTGCAAAACTTTTTCTAAATCAGGGGAAAAAACTTCTCCTTATTGATGCTGACCCGGCCATGGGCCTTGCCACAGCACTTAATGTTGAAAATTTTAAAACTATTGGAAAAGCACGGGAAGAAATAATCAGGCAGGCTAAGATTTCAAGGAAAGATGAATCCGCCAGGTTAAGTGAAATAATTGATTATCTGCTTTTGGAAGCTCTTTATGAAACTGCCCAATACAGTCTACTGGTAATGGGTCACACAGATACTGTTGGATGCTACTGTCCTATAAATTCTCTCCTCAGAGAAACAATTGATTCCATCTCATCCAATTACGATGTTGTAATTATAGATGCAGAAGCCGGTATTGAGCAGATTAACAGAGAAGTAACTCAAAGCGTGGATTATCCAATACTTCTAACTGACAATTCCATGAGAGGAGCAAAAACAACTGTTCTTGCGAAAGAAACCATTGATAGTTCACCGGGAATGGAACCTTTAAAAACAGGAGTTATTTTCAACAGGGTTGAAAGTTTTGAACCGGGTCTGGAAAATATTATAAAAGAAAAAGGACTTTCAATTTATGGAGTCATTCCTCCTGATAAAAATATTACCTCTCTTGACAGTCGTGGTGAAAATGCTTTTCTGATCCCAGAAGATTCAATTTCACTTACAGCTCTGAAAAATATTCTTGAAAAGGAAGGTATTATCTAACTTTATAATTATGTTGATTTTTTTCCACCGGTGAGTTTTGAGTATAAAAACCAAGTGATCTGATAAAAAGATAAAAATTTGCAGGAGGAACAGGTGGGATACCCGAATCCACAGTATCAGTATAATCTCCCGAACTGTCAGTTACATCCATGTTTCCTGAATCTGAAACATCAGAAGAGTCTATAGTATCCATTACATCAGTTATATCATCGATATCTGCTGCATCCTGGGTATCAGTTATATCATCGACATCTACTGCATCCTGAATATCAGTTATATCATCGATATCATTACCTCCATCACTTATAGAAGAATCTGAAGGAATGGAACATACCCCGGCAATACATTCTTCATTTCCTGCGCAGTCACTGTGTCTTAAGCATGGATTACCATTTACACTGCATCCATAAAGACAAAGAAGTGTTAAGAGATTTACAAAAAATACACTTCTGGTTTTCATTGTCCATACCTCGTTATCGGAAATGAAAATCCCGTGGAGAAATCAATCTTTGTCAGAGTAGTTCCATCAGGTAAATCATCCCCCCATGGAAATATTCCCATGGAAATTTTAAAATGAATAACTATCTTCCCCAAATCCATATGCAGGTATACTCCAATTTCAGGCCCAAACATTGTCATAGGAGCTACTTTAGAATGTATACCTCCATAGACAGTAACCGCTAAATTGTCTCCAATTGACCCTGTATATTCAATTTTTGGGACTATTCCAAGTGTGGTTCGTGATTCTATTTCTGATAAAATTTCCAGAGAATAAACTGGGAAAACATCATCATCAAAAAAAGTTCTCAACTCGGCTGATAAAAACGAAGGGGATCTTCTTACGTGATTTTCATCCGTTTTTCCAGTGGTAATACCTGTTCCAGCATTTAATCTACCTGAAAAAGTGACACTCTGAGCATGTGCTGAAGGTATATATACACAAATCATCAGTGTTGATACAATAATGATTCTTTTTAATTGCACATTTTTGTACATAGCATTTTTTTCCTCAGTTCATAAATACTGGAAGTTTTTTTTTAAAACCCACTGATTTTTTCAGTTTTTGTACACAAACGTACAAAACAGGGAATTTATCGTACATTAATGTACATATAATCACAAACAATACAGTTGACTGCATCAGCAGGTTGTTCGTTTTTGTACATTTTGTATATAAAAGTACATCCCAGCATACCTCAGATACATCGATCATATGACCTGATGGTTTTAATAATTTTTTGAAAAAAATATCTATTGCACCCAAAACCATGTATTTACAACCAGTTAAAAAATAAGTCAAAAAAATGACCCTTTTTGTCAATATGGCACAAGTGTTGCTTCATATTAACTGCAACTGAGACCCAAGGAGTTTGTCATGGTTAAGATTTCAACTGTTAATGAGAATGAAGTTTTTGAACAACATCTTCCACTGGTGAAAAATATTGCCTGGCATTATGCATGCAATCTTCCCCCGGAAGAAAGAGATGAAGTGTTCAGTGCTGCCACATTAGGTCTGGTTGAAGCCTATAACAGATATACCCATGAAAAACAGACTTCGTTCTGGACTTATGCACAAAACCGAGTAATCGGAGCTATTCAGGATGATCTCCGTAAAAGAGATCCTCTAACACGTTCACAACGGAAAAAAGTAAAAACAGTTGAAAGAGCATTCACTGAACACACTCAAGTCTATGGGGAACAACCCAAAGAAGAACAACTTAGTGTGGTTACAGGAATGAGTATTGAGGATATAAGAAAAGCAAAAACACTGAAACAGGCTGTTCAGTTTATTTCATTTGAAGAATATGAAACCAGAGATGATGGAAGCTCTGCAAGCAGGATTGCTGATCACTCAGCTGTAGAACCAGAACAGGCTGCCCTTGATCTTGAAATGCGTCACACACTCCTTGAAATGGTGGATTCTCTTCCGGAAAGAGAGAAAGTGGTTGTAGAACTCCTGTACTACAGTGGAAAATCACCCAGAGAGGTCTCAGATCTCCTTGGAGTTACAGAAGGCAGAATCAGTCAGATAAATAAAGCTGCTGTAGACCGTCTCCGAAAAAAAGCATCCTTCATCTAATATCCCTTCCAGACACCCTTTGATATTTGTAAAACATTTGCACATACTTTGTTTTTTTTGAAAAATAATACTATCAGTAGTTGACTTTTATACCAGTTACCTTTATACCCTTAACCGTTTCGGGGGATATTGGGCCGTCGACAAGTGGCAAGTCACGGGGCTTTGGTCCCCGCATCGAAGGTTCGAATCCTTCCGGCCCAGCTGGAGTATTACTCCAATATTGAGGTTTCTCATGTTGAAGTCCCTGGCAATTTTTTCAGGAAATGCCAATCCGAAACTGACTGAAGAGATATGCAGTTATCTGGAAATTGCTCCTGGCTCAATCAAAATCAGCCGGTTTTCCGATGGTGAAACATTCTGCAGTATCAATGAGAATATCCGTGGAGTGAATTGTTTTGTAATTCAGCCCACATCAAAGCCTGTCAATGAAAACCTGATGGAGCTTCTTATTATTATTGATGCATTGAAAAGAGCAAGTGCCGGGTCAATTGTTGGTATTTTGCCCTATTTTGGTTATGCAAGGCAGGACAGAAAAGTGAAACCAAGAACGCCTATCAGTGCAAAACTGGTGGCAAATCTGATCACCATGGCCGGTGCTGACCGTGTCCTTATGATGGATCTCCATGCAGGTCAGATTCAGGGATTTTTTGATATTCCTGTGGATCATCTCCACGCTCTGCCGGTACTGCTTGATGAGTTGAGGCAGAATTTCAGACCGGAGGAACTTGTTATAGTTTCCCCTGATGCTGGTGGAGTTGAGAGAGCACGGGAATTTTCACTCAGACTTAAGTGCCCTCTGGCCATTATTGATAAAAGAAGACCAGAAGCTAATTTGTGTGAAGTTATGAATATTGTAGGTGATGTAAAGGATCGTAAAGCCATCATCATCGATGATATGATTGATACCGCAGGGACTTTGACCAAAGCTGCTCAGGCGGTAATTGAACAGGGTGCCACAGAAGTTAATGCTTTGGCTACCCACGGAATATTTTCCGGAAAGGCATTGGAGAATATAGACAATTCTCCCCTTAAGAAGGTATGGGTAACCAATACGATCCCGTTGAGTGATATCGCTGTTAAAAGTGATAAAATTGCTCAACTTTCAGTTGGAAGACTTCTGGGAGAAGCTATTAAACGTATTCATCATGGAGATTCGATCAGTTCTTTATTTATCTGATTAAGAAATATACACATAAATTTCATATTTTTATATAGTGAGGTATCGGCTATGGAATTAAAAAAATTTGACGTGTCACTTAGAACCGGCACAGGAAAAAATGTAAACAACAGATTAAGAGCAGGCGGTTTATGCCCAGGAATCGTTTATGGAAAAAAGAAACAGGAAATAATGGTTAAATTTGATCCTAATAATCTTGTTAAATTTCTTGATCCTGCAAAAAAACGTAACACCTATTTTGAAATAAGTGTTGATGGTGCTGAATCAGAGAAGGTTATTATCAGGGATGCTTCCATTGATTCACTTTCCGGAGAAATACTTCATGTTGATTTTCTGAGAATGGAGCCAACTGACAGAATCGATGTCACTATTCCTTTCATTCTCAAGGGTAGAAGTGAAGGTCAGAAACTTGGTGGAAAGCTTCGCCAGATAATCCGTGAATTACCTATAAATTGTGAAGTAAGTAAAATTCCAGAACTTATAGATTATGATATTTCCCCTCTTAAAATTGATACTGTTACAAGAATCGAAGATCTTCCACTCCCTGAAGGACTCCAGATTGAACTTAATCCCCGTCAGGCAGTTCTCATGATTTCCGGTTTGAAAGCAGAGAAAACTGAAACTGAAGGCGAAGAGGAAATATAGTATCAGGCCATGGAAGGGTCATTTCTTCTGGTGGGACTCGGTAATCCGGGTTCCGAGTATGCAAATACCCGGCACAATATCGGTGCCATGCTCCTCGAATATATTGCACAGCAGTGGCATGCAGGCTCTTTCCGGAAGAAGTATGATGGCTTTTTCACCAGTACAGATCTGGGAAATATCAGGGTTAATTTTCTGTTTCCCCAGACTTACATGAATCTCAGTGGCAATTCCGTTAAAAAAGCATTTAAGAATTCCAATATTACCATAGACAGACTAATTATTTTACATGATGAGGCTGATCTTGAATTTGGAAAAATGAAAATTAAGGTAGGTGGGGGACTTGCAGGACACAACGGACTTCGTTCCATTTCACAGCAACTTGGTACAAATGATTTTATCAGAATCAGACTTGGGGTGGGTCGCCCCGCCTCTTCCATGACAAAACATGTTCTTGGAAGATTTTCGCAGTTGGAACGTACTGAAATAAAAGAAATTTTTGACACATCACTAAAAGCTGTAGAAGCCCTCTTGCTTAAAGGTCCATCATATGCAATGAATACCTTCAACGGGTTGTAACATGCCAATGAAAACATCGAAAATCCAGTATTTTCATAAACAAACGAGATAAAGGAGGTTTGTATGTCCAATATTATTTTTGCTGTTCCGGTTTTCGGGATAATAGCTCTTGCATTCGCCTGGTGGAAAGCCAGTAAAATCAATGCTGTTGAAGAAGGCACTGATAGAATGAAAGAAATTGCAGGTTATGTGCGTGAAGGCGCAATGGCTTTTCTTAAAAGTGAATACAAAATTCTGATATGGTTCGTAATCAGCGTTGCTATTATTCTTGCCGTAGCCAACATGATTGGAAAGGATGATCCTTCAACTTATAAAAATCCCTTTATTGCCCTGTCATTTATAGTTGGTGCCGGATGCAGTGCTCTTGCCGGTTATATCGGAATGAGAGTTGCAACCAAGGCAAATGTAAGAACAACAAACAGTGCGAGAAGCAGTCTCAACAATGCTCTTGGTGTTGCATTCTCAGGTGGTACTGTCATGGGAATGAGCGTTGTTGGTCTTGCTATTTTAGGTCTCGGAACACTTATGATTTCCTATTATAAACTTGGATTTCTGGGTTCCGGAGATGATGCACTCATGAAAGCAGTTACTGTAATTTCTGGTTTTTCCCTCGGCGCATCATCCATAGCACTTTTTGCCCGAGTAGGTGGTGGAATTTACACAAAAGCCGCTGATGTTGGGGCTGATCTTGTGGGTAAAGTTGAAGCTGGAATTCCCGAAGATGATCCGAGAAATCCTGCTACAATAGCCGATAATGTTGGTGACAACGTTGGTGACGTTGCCGGTATGGGTGCTGATCTATTTGAATCATATGTTGGTGCTATTGTTGGTGCCATGGTTCTTGCTTTTGGCTCTGTTTTCGTCAGTACAGGAAAAAGTGCCGCCCTCAATCTGGTTTTACTCCCACTGATTCTTGCTGGAGCAGGTATTATAGTCTCCATCATTGGAACCTTCTTTGTTAAAACAAATGAGGGCGGAGATCCACAAAAGGCCCTCAATATCGGAACCTTTGGTGCTGCCGGTCTTATGCTTTTAGCTACTCTGGGGATTTCATTCTGGCTTGTGCCTTCTGAAATAATGATTGAAGACTCAATTAAAATTAATGCTCTCAAAATTTTCGGCGCTACAGTGGGTGGACTTGTTGCTGGTATTTTAGTTGGAATTACAACTGAATTTTACTGCTCCAAGGATCGTTCTCCTGTCCATAAAATTGCTAAGGCATCAGAAACCGGTGCTGCAACAAACATTATCGCAGGTCTCAGCACAGGAATGATGTCAACTGCGCTTCCAATAATCTGGATCAGTGGCGCTATTTTAGTTTCCTACAAACTTGCAGGTCTTTATGGAATCGCTATTGCAGCTCTTGGCATGCTTTCCACAACTGGTATTCAGTTGGCTGTTGATGCTTACGGTCCAATAGCTGATAATGCAGGTGGTTTAGCTGAAATGTCTGAACTTCCAAAAGAAGTTAGAGAAAGAACAGATAAACTTGATGCTGTAGGAAATACAACAGCAGCAATCGGTAAAGGTTTTGCAATTGGAAGTGCTGCACTCACAGCCCTCGCTCTTTTTGCTGCATTCCGTGTTCAGGCAGGAATTACATCTATTGATGTTACAAATCCCACAGTAATGGCTGGACTTTTTGTTGGTGGCATGCTTCCTTTCCTTTTCTCTTCACTTGCAATGACTGCTGTTGGAGAAGCTGCCAACGAAATGATTATTGAAGTACGCAGACAGTTCAAAGAAATTCCCGGACTTCTCGAAGGAACCGGCAAAGCTGATTATGCAGCATGTGTTGATATCTCCACAAAGGCTTCTCTTAAGAGAATGATTCTTCCTGGAGTAATGGCTGTGACAATTCCTGTTATTGTTGGTTTCATCAGTAAGAATGCTCTGGGTGGACTCCTTGCAGGTGTAACAGTAAGTGGTGTGTTACTTGCTATTTTCCAGTCAAATGCTGGTGGTGCATGGGATAATGCTAAAAAATATATTGAAGATGGAAATCATGGTGGAAAAGGAAGTGAAGCTCACAAAGCAGCAGTTACCGGCGACACCGTAGGCGACCCCTTCAAGGATACAAGTGGCCCATCACTTAACATTCTCATTAAACTCATGAGTGTTGTAAGCCTCGTTATTGCCCCGCTTATCAGATAATTCGTTTTTAGTATTTCCTCACTTTAAATTACCTTCCAAGCAAATCATCAATGTGGTAACGTGTGCCGGAAAAGGATCTTTATTATGTATAGATTACATGTAGTTGTTGTATTTTTAGCGTTTTTTATCCCTTCACAGTCCAAAGCCAACATTGATATTGTCAAGACAACAATAAAACAGGGAAAAGATCTCTGTAAAAACGGCCAGTATGAAAAGGGTATTGATCAGATTCTTGACGGAGCAATGACTCTACTTAAAAAATACCCATCTCACCGTTTAAACAAAACATGGAGATCACATATTTCTTATTGTTTTGAAACCTGGAGTACTGCAGAACTTAAAGCATGTAGAAAATCATCAGATCTTAGTCATTATGAAAATTTTCTTCAGATTCAGAAAAAGAGCAAACTTACTGCTTCAAAAAGCATGAAAAATAAAATTTTTACCAGAAGTACCCAATGTCTGAACAGTCTGAAAGTAAAAACTGTTAAACACTGTGAGTCTTCCACCAATGCACTGATTCAGTTGAAAAAAATAAAGAAATACATCACTTCCAGGGATCTTAAAAAATTCAACAGGGATTTTTCCAAATGTGAGATTAACAGATGGAAAAAAGTCGAAAAAGAAGTTCTTGGTGATATTTCCATGAAATCACTTAAAAAGCTTTGGATTTTATGGCAGGCAAGCAAGTCCTTAAAAAACAGATATGGAATTATTCTGGAAAGTTTTTCCCGCAGAGCTGCCCAATACTGTACAGATAAAATGATGTATAATCATGGCAGATCTCTTCTCCTGAAAACAGATTCCATGTATGCACTGGATTTTCAAAAAGATCAGAAATATTCAACTGAATTTTCTTCAAGATTAAACAGTTGTGGAATTTTTAAATTAAGAATGAAATCACAGTTGGAAGGAAAAAGTGGTGGAATCAACATTTCCATGACTGCAGTATCAGATTTTATTGTAGTCCCCAATGGAAATAATATCAAAGCCTGCGGAAAAATTTATTTTATGGGTAATAAAACGCCCATGGGTAAATGTACCATTGGTGCATCCACTTCACACGAAGGATATATGGTATGTATGAGTGGTAAAATCATCAGAAAAAAAGGTGATCAAAAACCCTGGTTCAAACTGGTTTATGATTCCAACTATGCGAGAAAACTCATTACCGAGAAAATCCAGAAAAGCTGTCCTGGAAAAAGTGCTGTGTTGTTTAGTGAAAAACTCTGGGAAAATCTTTTCAGCAACAGATTCAGTGTTTTTATAAGAGCAGCAGGTGGGGAATCAAGATCCAGCCGCATGACCAGAGATCTGGGAAATGGTCGTAGTGTTAGTTTTATAACAAAGTGGAAAGCTCAATATCGTTGATTTCTGATGAACTCCAGATAGCTCTAGGTAAAAATCACCGTCCTTTCGAATTTCAGATCACTGCTTATAAACTCTGGAAGTATTCGCGAAAGAACATATCTATAGATACACCCCCAGGAAGTGGAAAAACTGCCGTACCAATGGCTGCATTTCTTAATTCCGGTTCTTCCTTCCGTGGTGTCATGATTTTGCCCCTGAAAGCTCTGGTTCATGAGAAATACAATCTTTTTAAACAGAAGAATTCAAAAGACTTAAAAGCCGCATTAATAACTGGTGATGAAATATCCGGAGACGATTCTTTTATATATTCAACTGATGGAATAATTGTATTTTCCACCTGGGAATTTTTCAAATTTAACCTTATGAAAGTATCATGGGATCTTGTAGTAATTGATGAAATACAAAACCTGATAAATACCTCCAGAAGTGGAATTCTAATTTCCATAATCACCGGATTAAAATCATCAGGAACCCGCATGATTATAAGTGGATACGGTTTTACCAGTCAAACAGAGGGCCTTATTTCTCCATGCGAAAAAATTATCGAAAAATCAGATATAACCCTATCTGATTTCTCTATTCTGGAAAAAAAACCAGAAGCTTTATGGAAATATATTATCAGTGAGTATACAAAAGAAACTGCTTTTATTGTTTTTGTTTCAACCAGAAAATCATGTGAAGTTCTTTTGAAAAAATTCAGGGTATTATCTGAAAAAAATTCAAAAATTTTACCTGAACAGATTGAAATTTATCATTCCGGATTATCCATTGGAAGGAAAACTAAACTACTTCAAAATATCAGTACGCTGGATATCAGAATCGTTATAAGTACCACAGCCCTTGCCCAGGGAATGGATCTCCCATTCACCCATGTCATCATAAGAGATATTAATATTTTCTCCCGTGGTAAACTCACTGAGAGTGAAATAATTCAGATGGCAGGAAGAGCCGGGAGGAGAGGCATTAGAGCCAGAACCGCAATATGTGATGATATAAAACTCATCAAAGATGAAAAATTTATCCCACTGAAAAACTACATGAGATTTATCCTTGAAATACTCACAACTGACGAATTTTCATGGGAAACCATAAGTGAGACACTTTCCGAAATTTATGCCTTCAGGAAATACAATCTGCGTAACACTGTAGAAACTATGAGGATGTCAGGGTTGCTTAAATACAGTTCCAACACGTATCAGTCCGTATCAAAAACTTGGCCGGAAAATTTTAATCCTGAAAACTGGTGTAACTTTTCAATGTTCATAAAAAAAACATCTCCTGAGTCGCAGTTCACTGTTTTTGACCTTGTATTCCTCATGCTGTTTTTTGAATTAATAGAATGGAAAAAAATGAAAATACCCGAGAATCACATTCCAGGAAAAATACTGGAAATCTGGAATAGCAAACCTGAGCAACTTAGCTATTTTCTCGAAGCCAGAGAAAAAACGCTCAAAAAGTATATTCAAAAGACCGTGCATTTTCTGGAATATAAACACAAACATACCGTTGATGGTATGGATTTTTATTATATTCTCCTAAAAAATATTGAACTTCCCGGAAATGTGAAAAATGCATTCATAAGTCTATCAGAACTTTTCAGGTAATACTGGTTTTATTTGTCCAGGTTTTCAGTATTATACAACATCAGTAAAGGAGCTATTCTCTATGGATGATAAAAAACTCGAAAATGCCAGCAGACCTTATGAAATCAGTACAAAACTTCATAAGTTTTATCGTGGAAAAATGGAGGTCATTCCAAGGTGTACAATCAGGGATTTAAACGATTTTTCATACTGGTATACACCTGGAGTAGCTCAACCATGTCGTGAAATTCACGCAGATCCATCCATGGCAGATATTTACACTAACAGATCAAATACTGTTGCTGTAGTCAGTGATGGAACAAGAGTGCTTGGACTTGGCAACATTGGTCCTCTGGCTGGTTTACCAGTAATGGAAGGAAAGGCCCTTCTATTTAAATACCTTGGTGGAGTGGATGCATTTCCACTCTGCATCAATGTACACTCTTCAGAGGAAATTGTTAATTTTGTCAAGGCTGTAACACCTTCATTCGGAGGTATAAATCTTGAAGATATTGAAACACCCAAGTGTTTCCATATTCTGGATTCTCTACGTAATTCAATGGATATTCCTGTATGGCATGATGATAGACAGGGCACAGCCACTATTATTCTTGCCGGGATTTTCAGTTCACTCAAACTTATGGATATCCCGATTGAAAATGCAAAGTTTGTTCTCAGCGGAGCAGGTGCATCCAATCTTGCAGTTGCAGATCTTCTGGAAATTTCCGGGGCAGATCCTGGTAATATCATTTTACTGGACAGCAAAGGGATTCTCACAAAGGACAGAAAAATTCCTGATGATAACCCCTATAAACAGAAGTGGGCCAGAATAAGTAACTCATCTAATCTAAAAGGAACCCTCGAACATGCACTTTCAGGCGCTGATTTTCTTATCGCACTTTCAACACCCGGACCTGATGTAATTAAGCCGAACGAGGTTTCACTGATGGCAAAAAAATCAGCTGTTTTCGCATGTGCAAACCCCGTTCCGGAAATCTGGCCATGGATTGCTCATGATGCAGGTGCTTTTATAACCGCTACAGGTAGAAGTGATTTTGCAAATCAACTCAATAACTCACTTGTTTTCCCGGGAATGTTCAGAGGCGCCCTTGATGTCGGTACAAAACGAATTACTGACAGTATGTGTGTTAAAGCTGCCCAGGTCATTTCAGATCGTACTGAGGAACTTGGTCTTTCACCGGAGTTTATAGTTCCGGACATGGGTGATCCTGAAACACCAATCCGAGTTGCCTTGAGTGCTGCAAAAGAAAGTATGAGACTGGGGCTTGCCAGCCATCCTGATACACTGGAAAATCTTGAGAAAAGAGCCAGAGAACAGATCACTCATGCGAGAAATACTGTTAAAACCCTTATGGAAACTAACATTATTCCCCCTCCTCCGGAATATTGATGAATGATTTTTCAATTTTCAGCTTGATAAAACAGGATGTAGTGTTGCACTTTAAAGGCGTTGCCGGCTTATACCATCTTCCGGTGCAGGAGTTATCATGTCTAAAATACTTGTAACCAGTGCATTACCTTATGCAAATGGTGATATACACATTGGTCATCTCGTTGAATATATCCAGAGTGACATTTTCGTTCGTTATTTAAAAATTTCAGGGGAAAATGCTGTATATATGTGTGCCAGTGATACCCATGGAACCCCAATTGAAATCAATGCAAGGAAACAGGGAATATCCCCTGAAGAAATGGTTGCAAGATTTAATGAGCGACATTTTCAGGATTTTACTGGATTCCAGATTCATTTCGATCGCTTTTATACAACTCACAGTGAAGAAACACGAGTTCATGCTGAAAATATATTCAATAAACTCAATAAAAATGGCCTTATTGAAATAAAAGAGGTTGAACAGTATTACTGTGATCATGATAAAAGATTCCTTCCGGATCGGTTTGTTAAAGGCACCTGTCCCAAATGCGGAGCCGAGGATCAGTATGGAGATAACTGTGAGAAATGCGGAGCTACATATGATACCGTTGATGTTAAACATCCCCGATGCAGTCTTTGTGGTAACCCCCCCGCTTTGAAAAATTCCACTCATTATTTTGTTCTTCTTGAAAAAGCACGAGATATCATTGAAAAATGGGTTAATGACAAAACTCATCTGCACAGTGAAGTTCAGGCATGGCTCACAAGTAATTTTCTTTCAGGAGAACTGAGGCCATGGGATATTTCACGGGATTCCCCATATTTCGGATTTAAAATTCCTGGAGAAGAGGATAAATTCTTCTATGTCTGGATGGATGCTCCTGTGGGATATATTGGTACCACTCAAAAATACTGTGATGAAAACGGACTTGACTTCAATGATTACTGGTCAAAGGAATCTGATACCAAAATTTTCCATATTATCGGTAAGGATATTACTTATTTTCACACACTCTTCTGGCCGGCAATGCTCGCATATGGTGAATATAAAATGCCTCACAGGGTTCATATACATGGATTTCTCACCGTTAATGGAGAGAAAATGTCCAAAAGTCGCGGCACAAGCGTGAAAGCATCAACATATCTTGAATTTCTGGATCCACAGTACCTTCGATTTTATTATGCATCTAAACTTGGACCTACCATGGATGATATTGATCTTAATCTTGAAGAATTCAGATTAAGAGTCAATGCTGAACTGGTTAATAAAATAGCTAATTTAGCATCCAGAAGCATGGGAATTATCAATAAAAAACTCAATTCTGTTACCGGAACAACTGATCCGGAATGCTCATCTATTGTGGAAGATGCGAAGTCAAGAGTTGAAAGCATAAGCCGATATTACGGGAATTTTGAGTTTTCAAAAGCAATCCGGGAAATTTGTATAATAGCTGAAAACGCCAATCGTTATCTTCAGGATACTGAGCCTTTCCGTTATACATCGTCTGATCCGGAAAAAGCCAGGAGGATCATAACAAGTGCTTTAGGTCTTCTCAAGGGTATTACAATTCTCATAGGTCCTGTTCTTCCGGAATTTAAAAAAACTGTGGAAAAAATGCTTGGTGCCCCTCATTCCTGGACTTTCAGGGATTTGGATTTTATCCTTCCTCCGGATATAAAACTTGGAAACTTCGAACGTCTGATTGAAAGAGTAGATGAAAAAAATATTGAAGCAATGATAGCTAAAACCAAAGAAGCAGCTCCATCTGTTCAGATTCCATTAACCCCTCTTAAAGATGAGATTGCATTCGATGATTTCCAGAAAATTGATCTTAGAGCAGGCAAAATTATTGATGCTCAACTTGTTAAAGGAGCAGGAAAACTTCTACAGTTGACAGTTGATATAGGAATAGAAAAACGTAATGTTTTTGCTGGTATTAAAGCTCATTTTTCTCCTGAGGAACTTATTGGGAAAACCGTAGTTGTCTGTGTTAATCTTAAACCCAGAAAAATGAAATTCGGCATCAGTGAAGCAATGGTACTGGCATGTGAAGATCCTTCAGGACACTTAGGACTGCTTGTTCCCCAGAGTGGAGATAAAGGGTTTTATCCTGGAAGTCAGATAAGTTAGTCGGAGGTAAAAAATTGAACCCAGCATACTGGTTGATTATTACATATCTTGTAATGCCTGTACCGTTACTGCTGTTATCCCTAAAAGGGGTGAACACAGGTACTGTTTTAGCCGCAGGTATTTTCACTCTGATGACCTTGTTTTCAACTTTTCTTGCTTTTAAAAAGAAAAAACATGGAGTTACAGCTGCACCTGCATTATTTTTCATGATTTACATACTGGTTACAATTTTTTACATCAGAATTTATTGATTATTTTTTTCTGAGCCATGCGGCAAATCTTCTCAAATATCTTTCAGAAGCAAACTCAGAATACTCTGCAAAAAGCTCATTTTTACCAAGACATCTAAGGGCCTCGCTTCTCACAAGAACATCAGGATGCCATAATTCCCTGTTGCATACTTTACTGGTGGAGGATTTATCTGTATTTACCATGGAAAGAGCTCTTAGAACCGCCGCACGGTCACTGTACATAGCAATCAATGAGTCTTCATCCAGTATTGTAATGAATGAATCCACCATGGAACGAACTTTGATTTTTCCCAGAGCCAGCGCAAGATCAGCGGTTGGTTTTTCAGAAAACTCTTTTTTAAGTTCTGTGATGATTTCTTTTCCCCCATTTTTAGAACAGTAATCCAGTACAATCTGTCTTATTGAGGCACTGGGATCCTTTAAAAGCTTCAATATGTGAGTCGTAGCCATATGACCGGTTGCTGTAATCAAAGCGGCTTTTCTAATGGAATCATCAGGATTATCCAGATTTTTTAAAACAACAGGAGGCATTTTCAATTTTGCAATTGATGGATAAAGCGCTTCAATAGCATTTGCTTTTATTTTTCCTGATGCAAAAGACGCTACTTTTATCAGCAATTCCCTAGCTTCAAAAATACCTTTCAGTGCCAGTAATCTATCGGAAAACAACTGTGCATTAAAAGTGGGAAGAAACAATTCTTCTTCACCGGTAACATTTACTCTTGATTTGTAGATGGCCAAAAACTTCTCTCTGTCGCTTCTTGGTTTTACCGTTGGAACATCACTTCCCATCAACTCAAGTTTCTGCCACATTGACTCCGGAATCCATTTTTCATAATCTTTTTTGAATTGTTTCCAGGAATCATTCATAAGAGTAATTATTTTATCTCTGTATTTTTCATTTTTTACAAATATTTCAATGATTTTTGGTGATCCTGATGTGATTCTGGAAAAAACATTTTCCATAAGGGAGGGTGGAATTTCCAGACCTGTTGAATATCTTAATACTAATTCCTCCTGGGGTGAAATTTTATCAGGAAGGGTACATTTTAATCCTCTGTAAAATAGTGAATATTTTTTGAATCTATTAAACGTTGAACAATCCGGCTTGAAAACTTCAGGGGTTAAAATACTAAACAGTGTATCAATAGGAATTCCAGCAGATATAATTTTAGTTATCTGTTTTTGTTTAATACTCCAGGTGTTCGAAAGCCATACTTTCAAGGATTTATTTTTTATTTCTCCGGTTGGTAACGCTAAAAGTACATCAAGATGATCCATCGAACCATCTGTTATAACTTTGATAGCCTTAGAAACCACAAAGGAATCCTTACTGAACAGAGCACCATAAACAAGAGCATCATCCAGCGGAAAACCCAGTTTGCCTATCTGATCAAAACCAACCGCGTTATCCTCTTTTTGCCCCATGGAAATATCTTCCAGAGCATCCATTCTCTTTATCATCCTTCTGAGAATCAGGATATCTTGCCTGGGCCATTTTCTTTTTTCCAGAAGATTCACTACTTTATCCCTTACCCTCATTGATGAATCATCCAGAGCTTTAATCATTACAACGCTAACTTCATCTGTTTCAGGAAGAGTTTCCAGTGTATCAACAGCTTTCATTCTCACACTTATGCTTGAATCCTTCATAAGCCGAAGCACTGGAGAAACAGCAACCATACCCCTGCCACTCAGAGAATTACATGCTTCAATTCTTACATCAGATGAATAATCCCTGAGTGCTGTTATCAGAGCATTTGTGGTACTGTCATCTTTTATTTCTGCCAATTTCTTGGCTGCACCAATTCTGGATGCCAGATTTCCCTTGAGAAGACTATCACGAAGATGATCATCCGGAGTTGCACAACCCATGACCATAATCATTAAAATGATTGTTTTTTTTATATTAATCATCATTACTGTATTTTATTATAAGCATTATTATAATAATAAGAAGAGGTATACCACCAATTAGAAACGCATATAATTTAAACGGGAAAGGATTCCAAGCACCTTCTCGTACTTCTATTTCAAATGGAATATTGTAATTATAGTATTTATCCACGTTATCATTGGCACCACAGGTGAATTTTAAATAATAGTTGTGACCTGTTTCAATTCCTTTCAAAAAAATTGTATCTGAAGTACTTTCCTCATACCAGCTTTCTCCCTCATCTATGCCGTCAGCCTTCCAGAAACCGGAATTAATAACTGTAACAAACTCATCTTCTTTACCTTCCTCAGCCTTTTTATAAAGTTCTGCACTAACCCACCAACCAGTTTCCCTGTATCTCGAATTACCATTACTACTCCAGGGGAAACTTCCGGTTCTGAATTTGAAACTCATCACAGGACCTTTTTTAATATAAAAAAGCATAGGCTTTCCAGAGGAGTCCTTAAAATTAAATTCAAATTCTCCCAATCGTCGTACAGTAACTATATTTCTTCCCTCAAAAACTACATTCCCACTGTCCTTTACAAAAGAAAAACCTGCCAAAGCAGCAAATGCACCTAAAACGATCATAAGTCCTGCAATTACACCCCAGTGCATCTTACGATCTTTTTTCTCTTGCTTTGCCTGAGCTTTTTTAATGGCCTTTTCGGGAACCATATCGCCAAAAGCTTCTTTTATTTCTTCAAATTTTAAAGTCTTTCCCTTTAAATACTGAACTTCCTTTGTAGTGTATTCAATACTGAAACGATTAATGCCCTTTCTCAGATCAACATAACTTACAGTTTCACCAGGGTGGGATTTCCAGGTTAATTCACCTTCTATAAATTCAATACTTGCAAAATCGCTCTCTTCAACAGTATAGGCTTCACCATTTATAAAATATCTGTCTGACAGATTATAGGGATCAATAAAAGTGTCTGAAACGAAAACTCTGAAGAGAGTATATCCGTTTTCATCCTCCTGAAGCCACAATGGATACCCTGTATCAGACATGAGGAACCATTCATCCCAGTCCCAGGTATCCACGTAATCCTTACCCATAAGTCTGATACGACCAACCACCTGATACTCACGACCCAGGAAATGCCCCTTCATTCCAAGTTTTAAAAAACTTTTCGGTGCGTACTTTTCTTTTATTTCCTGCTGATTCTGCAGTGAGACGACCTGATCGTTCTGACAGACAGCACCGCAGTATTCACAGGCAAAAGTCCGACTTCTCAATCCACAACGGATATCAATCTTTGCCCCGCAGTTTGCACACTCTATCTGTTGAACCTGAAGTTGAGCCACTTGTTTTACTCCCGCTTAACTGTTATGGACTCATTATTGCGGCGGCAACGATAATACACAATCCAAGAATTATCGCTCCTGCAACAATACCAAGACTGGTATTCTGATCAATTTCAAGTTCTTTTCTGAGATCAAACGGAGTGATCCAATCATACACTTTGTATCCGAAAAGTGCTATAGCCAGACCCATAAGGGAATAAACTAAAGTAGCCAGAATATCAGCTAGATAAATTCTTGAAAAAATGCCATCTCTGCTTTTTCCGGACTTGTGAATAACGGGTGGATTTTCAGCAGCAACAACACCTGATTGCTGGGAAACAGCTTTCATATCTGTTACAGTCGGATTTTCAGCTCTGGATACCCTCACATAACCCATGAGAGTGGAAACCATCATGACACTCAGAATAAAAAAAGTTCTGGTTTTTGACATTCATTCCTCCATCTTATCTTTTACCACCACGGTAATATCTTCCACCATGATGAGCACTCTGCTGTCTGGTGGATTTTTTTGCAACACTGGGTGTTCCATATCCGTATCTTGATACAAGACCTGTCAGCCCAAGACCGCCAACAACAGTTCCTATAATTATCCATTCAACTAAATTCATTCAGAACTGCTCCTTTCAGATGGCACCAACTGTCCCTTTTGGTTCAGGTTCATCATCAGTTCTTATCCATTCATATTCAAGAGGCCACCCTTTGCAAAGAGTCCCATCCTGACCATCAGATTCAATTTCAAGGGAATATCTGATTTTCTCCCCAACTCCATCCATATATGTGATGGTTGTCCCGTCAGTTTTCTGAAACGGCATGGACCCTTCCATTCCTGAAAGTACTGCATTTCCCCATTCAAGAAGATACCATCCATCCATTTCTCCATTCAGAGCCGGAATAACCCTCCCTGCTCGAAGTTCTTCGCTTTCCTGTTCATTCTGGATATGAAGCATCATCACAACATCCCAGTTTTCAAGGGGAATTTCAACATATAATATATAAATTCCCTCATCTTCCTGAAGCCAGTATCCCTGCCCGCCGATATCTATATACCATTCTGACCAGTATCCTCCATCATATTCATATACTGCTCTGCCAACTACAATAAACTCATGTACATCATTATTCCACCTGATGTAGCCCCTCTGACCAATTCTGAATCTTGTATAAGAATCTGCAAGAGTTGCAGTCGCATCTGCTCCACTATCACTACTGATAGCTTTGGTACTGGCCCCCACATAAGACTGTGTGCCACAATAAACACAGTTTATGTAATCCTGAAAACGTGAATCCGCATCAAGAGGCGCACCACAGGCGGGACAGATTATCTCTCCACTCATATTATTATCAACTCCCGCTGCGGATTATATCGGAAAAAAAGATCAATCTCAAGTAAGTATATCCTGTAAAAAAGCGTTATCCCCTAAAAATTCTGTAGTATGTTGTGTGACTAATATTCAGTGGAGGAATTATTTTTTGGAACAGATGGTATTGTCCGGATTATTACAGTCGTCGTCTTCACAATCTGTTTTACCATCAAAGTCATTGTCAAGTCCGTCCTGACAAAGCATTTCAACCAGTGGAGTTCCGGCACAGGTTATTGAAGTACTGGTTCCCGGTGTGGGGTTTGTCCGACGACTGATGATAATCTCTGCTCCGCGTGATGGACCATAATCGTTGTAGGGATCTGCACATTTTTCATTGTACATAACATGCCAGCACTGTTCAACAGTAAGGGAAGGATCTCTCTTCTCAGGATGTCCACCAGCATAGTCTGTTGGACAAGGATTGATGTTGGTTATTACCATTTCGTTATTGCTGGTTGATATATCACGAACATCACAGGAGGCTTCACATATTTCAGCTTCTGCTGTTGAAAGATCAGTAATTGGATCAAAACCGTTTGCTGCTGCTGGATCAGGACATCCCTTGAGAGGTGTGGTTATACACTGAACTTCAACAAGAGCCTTGATTTTATTTCCGAGACCCTCAAGTGCCTGTGAATAATCAGGGTTGCAAACACTGGTGTATGCCCAGGCAAGATCATCCTCAGACTGAATAAATGTTTTTACAAATTCATAAAGTCTGATTCCAGGAACAGCACCACTTTCAGTACTTCCAGCAGGATAGCACACAAACTGAAGTTCCGGATACTGATAGGAATCGACACCAACACTGAGGTTACCCTGATTATATGGTCCGGCAATAGCTCCAGCAATAATCATCTCTGATGATTTAATTGTTGAAAGGAAACCAGTATATTTACTGATCGGGTTGAGCATATTTCTGGCATCTGTTGAAGAACGGGATACACAATTTGTGTAGTTCATCACACCACCGGTGATAACACGCTGCCATGTCTGGTCACATACAATTCCGAACTCGGTGCATCTGAATGAAGTAAGTGGTCCGAGATTTCCTGTGATTGAAATATCGGAATCATCAAAAATACTTCCTGGTTCTTTGGCACTGCAGTCGTCCTCATCAGTGATGAGGAACATTGCCAGATAGGCATCATCACGGATAAATCCAGGATTTTTTCCCGGGGTGAGAGCCTTATAGATAGCTTCAAGGGGCTGTTCAAAACCGCAACCGCCAATACCAATATCAGCCATACATGTAAATACATCTTCAAGATCTTCCCCTGTGTAGTTACGACAACGAGGACATCCGAATTCGTCTTCAACAAACTGAAGTCCAGCCGGCTCTTTTGCCACACCTTCAATTGTAAAAGCGCTCTGTTCACAATTTGTCTGGCCGCAGGTGTGAGATGTACATGTGTTGGAATCATCAACCTTGGCAATAGTACAACCAGCGGGTTCAACGTCAACTATGAAATTCTGGCCCACCGGATTGGAACAGGACCCATCCCCCTTAAGAAGTTTTCCATCATCACCAACACCTTCACAACCATTGATGTTGTATGTGTAAGTCCCAATATCAGGAGAAATAACACCAATGTGCACATTTGGAAGGCCACCGGAAATATCCTTTAAAACCCTCATGAGAGCCGGAAAGTTGTTAAGCAGAGTGATCTGTTCCTCTTCCATTGATCTTGAAGTATCAATCATGAAAAGGATATCAACATCTCTGGTGGAAGCCTGAATAGCACTAAAATCACTGATAATATCAGGCTGTGGATCTGCAACTTTCATTGGTCTTTCGATACAGGACCATACAAAGGCAAGTGATGCTGTTGCAAGCACCATAGCAAACAACCTCAGGAAAATTCTCTTGGTTTTCATAATAACTCCTCCAATGGGCATGTGCCGCAGGTTACATATACTACATTATATCCATCTGTCAAACAAGCTGAATATTTGTGGATAATCACGGATATTTTCCGTCTCTTACACCTCAGTGTGAGGTCGAAACCGAAAAAGATGGCTCCTGTGTTTTATTTTTTCATTTTTTTTATTCTGAACTTCAAAACCTCTTTTTATTGTTTCCTGTATTTTGAAAAACTCACGAAATTAGTGGATGAAAATTATAGTTTAAGTGATAGAATGCGCCGGTAGTTTTTTAAAGGAGTAGACAAATGACTTGCAAAGCTATTGGAATTATTACAAGTGGTGGTGATTGTGCCGGACTTAATGCTGTTGTGAAAGGCGTTGGGCTCACAGCGGCACATCATGGAATAAAAGCACTGGTTATACCCAATGGATATGCCGGATTATACAACCTCATCGAATTCGACAGACTCACTGAGTTAACAGTTTCCCGACTTGAAGATGTAAATGTCTCTTTAGCCGGAAGTGAAGCCGGACATAGCCGTGTTAAAATTTCGAAGATCAGCGATCCTGGTAAATATGATCGGATTAAGGCAGGTCTGGACAAATTCGGGATAGATGGATTAATAATCAGTGGTGGTGATGACACAGGTAGTGTTATTGTTGATCTCAATTCACACGGAATTAACTGTATCCATGCTCCGAAAACAATGGATCTTGATCTTAATTCGTACAGCGTTGGTGGTGATTCAACAATAAACAGAATTTCCGACTTTGTAAGGGATTTAAAAACCACCGGAAGAACCCACAATAGAATTATTGTTGTCGAAGTATTCGGCAGATATGCCGGACATACTGCTTTCCGTGGCGGTATTGCCAGTGGAGCAGACGCAATCCTTATACCTGAAATACCGGTTGATTTTGATGAACTATACAAACATATGAAGGAAATCTACTGGAGAAGAATCCTCGCCAGTGATGTGCACGCCGGAACATATTCCATTGTTGTAGCAGAAGGAATGAAGGATCTCATTGGTGGAGAACTTTATGATGAAAGTGCAGGAGTGGATAGTTTCGGTCATAAAAAACTGGCTGGGGCAGGAAAATATGTTGTTCAGGAACTTCAAAAACGAGTTAGAAATGATCCCGAAACGGCAGAACTGATGAAAAAATCAGGGATGTATGTTGAAGGACTTTATCTCATCCCGGAAATTCGTCAGGTTCAACCAGGCCATCTCGTTAGAAGTGGTGGTTCCAGTGCCTATGATGTAAATTTTGGTTTGGGGGCCGGGGCCGCAAGTGTTGAGCTTTTGCGGGCCGGGAGAAGTGGTGTCAGTGTCGTTGAAATAAAAGGAACTGATATCCGATATCAGAAAACAGAAGAACTAATCAAACAGCGTTATGTCAATCTTGAAGAAGTTAAATTCTTTGAAAATATGAATGTCTGTTTTGGTCGGCAAAGAGTGGATATTAACCATACTTTCACTGAAGTTACAGGCATTGTTGATAGAATCTACTAAAATTTCCGGGTTTATTTATGGCTAAATCAAAGAAGAAAAAGTCCACTATTTCAGGGCGACTTATCTGTAAAAATAAAAAAGCATTTTTTGATTATGAGATTGTGGAAAGAATGGAAGCTGGAATTTCACTGATGGGCAGTGAAGTGAAATCCATCAGAGCTGGAAAAATAAGCATTGTAGATTCTTACTGTGAAGTTGAAAAACAGGAACTCTATATCCTTCAGTGTAACATTTCTGAATATCCATGGGCAAACCAGTTCAATCACTCTCCCCGCAGAAAAAGAAAACTTCTGATGCACAAATTTGAAATTATCAGGCTGGGTGTCAAGGTGATTGAAAAGGGGCTTACAATTATACCGTTATCCTTTTACATAAATGAAAAAGGAAAAATAAAGGTTGAAATTGCTCTGGTGAGAGGTAAAAAATCCCATGATAAAAGAGAAGCTATAAAGGCTAGGGATGAGGCCAGAATCCGTTCAAGAGACGATTACTGATTTTATCATCTTTATGGGCTCAGGAGAATTGTTATGCTTTTAGCTCACAGACTGGTGGATCTGATTGAAAAAAACGCCCACAGCCTTGGATTGAGATGGGCTCGGGCTGTTATTGAACACCCTATGACTCCTGGTTACAATAAAATACCAGAAGAGGAACTTACAAAACGGGCTGAAAATGTTTATTCCAGCCTGGGTAAATATCTGGGACATCATTTTTCAACAGATGAAACAAAGAAAATATATATGGATCTTGGCAGGAGAAGATTTTTCGAAGGATTTTCCACACCAGAGCTGGTTATAGCCATTAGTTTGGAAAAATCTGTTCTTTTTGAAGCTGTTCAGGAGGTAGGATTTTCCTCATCATATGATCTTCAGGGTGCCCTTGAACTTCTCGTTGAAGTGGGACGTTTCTTCGATAAGGCTCTTGTATGGTCTCTAATGGGCTTCGAAGAGGAACGGAATTCGGGTAAAAAAGCTTCGGGCAGGATGAGGCCAACTCTCCGATGGTTTATGCCGGGAAAATAAATCTCAATATCCAACTAAAAATTTGGCACGCATCTTTCCATATGATAGTATGACTCGCCATGAATGATGAATTGATACATTTATACTGACGGTGACAGATTGATTGATCGTTTTAACAACTTTTTATTTGTAAAACATGAAACGGTGATCCCATGAAAGTTTCCTTCTGGGGCGTAAGGGGCAGTATCCCCATTTCCGGTGTAACCACAAAAAAATATGGTGGGAATACCAGTTGTATAAGTATCTCTTCAGATAACAGTGACAGTCTTATAATTCTTGATGCAGGTACAGGAATAAGAGAACTGGGACAGACTATTATCCATGATAATACTGTAAAAAATATCCATATCTTTTTTACTCATGCACACTGGGATCATATTCAGGGACTTGTGTACTTTGAACCTCTATATCGTTCCGGTTATAAGATAACCATTTATTCTCCAGTTAAGGAGGGTAAATCCATTGAAAGAATTCTTGATACTGTTTTTGGAGATGCCTTTTCACGCTTATCCAGAAACGACTGGAACGCCGATGTCAGGATTATAGAATTCGATGACAGTACTGCCCTGACAATTAAGGGTGGTTATACTATTTCATCTTCGCCCCTCAATCATCCATGGGATGCTGATGCTTATCGTATTGAGCACAATGGCAATGTCTGTGTATATGTAACTGACACAGCTCCTTTTGATCACCTCATTCTAGGCCATGAGTTCATTGGGAAATCACCGGATTTATCAACTCTTCCGGTTAGCGGGGAAATTGCTTCACTTGAAAAAATGAAAAGTGGTCTGATAAATCTGTGTAATAATGCAGATCTTATTGTCTATGACACAATGTTCCTTTCAGATGATTACAACAGAAATCCTCATTGGGGTCATTCAACACCAGAACATGCTATAGAAATCTGTAAAAAAGTTAATGCCGATCATCTTGTTCTCTTTCATCACGCTCCTGAAAGAACCGATGAAATGCTGGATCAGATGAGTGAAAAGTATTCTCTTTCCAGGAACCCTCTGATAACAGTTGCCCGTGAAAACACATCTGTATTCATTACAAAATCGGGAGAACAATAATGAAAATTTCTTTTCATGGAGTTCGTGGCTTTATCCCTGTACCTGGTGCCAGAACTCTGTGTTATGGTGGAAACACGCTGAGTTTCGGGGTGGAGACTGAAAATGGCTCACTTGTAGGTATTGATGCTGGTACAGGACTCAGCACATGGAGTCGTGCCTTAATGGCCCGTGCAGATATGAGGGGAAGCGGGAAGTTTAATCTTATAATCACTCACACCGGATATGAACATGTACAAGGTTTCAGTTTTTTTATTCCTGCTCTTGTAGGTGGAAATACTGTAAATATTTATCAGCACAATGATATAAACATCGCAGATGTACTTGAAAGTCAGGTTGCTGCAGAATTTTCTCCCATGCAAACCCTTTCAAACTTTGGTTCAGACATCAAATTTTTTTCCTACAAATCTGATGAAATAATTCAGATTGATGAATTATCAATTGTTTTACAAACATTTCCCTGTGGAAATTCCAAATCTACTGCAGTTAAAATTCAGGATAAAAATTCAACTGCTGTTTTTTTAACTCAAGTTACCCACAACACTGAATCGATTAAAAAAATCATAGATTTTTCATCCGGAGCTGATATTTTGATTCATGATTCTTTCAGTGGAGGGGATATCACAAACTCCTCCCGGGATTTTTCAAATGACGGACAGCAGGCTGTGGAAGTTGCTTCTGCTGCAGGTGTATCAAAACTTATTCTCACAAGGTATCACCACTCACTTGATGATAAAAACCTTGAGGATATTCTTAAGAGATGCATTGACTCTCCTTCTAATAAAAACCCTGAACTCTGCATAGAACTATCCCGCGAAGGAAATATTATTCTTATCTGATTACTCAGAAACAGTTACTGGAATTGATGATGTAGAAATACTACCGTTACCAAGCTGGCCACTTGTTCCTTTTCCCCAGCACCATAGAATTCCATTGTTTTCCAGAGCACACGCATGCTCTGTACCGGTAGTTACATTAACAAATATTTTTTCAGAAACAGATCCTGGATAGAGTGTAACAGGAACACTGGAGTTTTCATTTGAATGATTTCCAAGTTGACCCATCTGATTTCTTCCCCAGCACCATACTTTTCCGTCGGTGGACACAGCACACGTGTATGCTCTTCCTGCTGAGATAGATGAAAACAACAGATCTGTCTGATTAATCATCTCAGGAAGATGTGCATCGTAATCTACATCACCCTGACCAAGCTGCCCGTAGTCATTGGCACCAAAACACCATCCCTGGCCTGTACTGTCAATAAAACAACTATGAACACCTCCGGCAGTTATATCCACAATAGTGTTCAAAACAGTTGCATCTATAACCTCAGGTGAAGTTACATAGGATAAGCCAGGCAATCCGCACATTGAATTGGAATTTGATCCCCAGCACTCAATAGTTCCTGCCGTATCCAATTTGCAACTGTGATCGTCTCCGGAAGAAATCTGAGATGAACCACTGAAGGAAAAAGTCTGAAGAGGTGTTGCACTCAAAGTTGGATTGGAATCCCCAGTTCCAAATTCATACATTGTATTTGATCCCCAACAGTATTCCGAAGTTGAATCACTACCACAGCAATGATTTGCTCCACATGAAACAGATGTAAAATCAGGATAAGTGCCTGAAATCTCACGTGGTACCAGAATATCCTGAGTTGAATCAAAAAAACTGCCTTTTCCCCAGCACCATACTCTTCCGGTATCACTGAGGGCACAGGTAACTTCTTTTCCACAGCTTACTACCAGAAAACTTAGATCAGATGCAGCATCAACAGCTTCGGGGGATGAAGAATTATTGGTGTTTCCTATTCCCAGTTGACCGTAGGAATTGTTTCCCCAGCACCACACTTTTCCGAAAATATCAACAGCACATGTGTGGGCATCACCTGCAGATACGTTTACATAAATTCTGGACTTACAACAGTTTGAATTAATCTCTGAACAATCCATGGGACAATAGAGTTCTCCTGAGAAAAACCCATAATCCAGACAAGTAACTCCGTTGAAATTTGTCCCGTCACAGGTTTCAGATGATTGAACTATATTATCACCACAAATACCATGCAATTCACAATCACTGATATCCACTTTGCAGTATGAATCACAAAACACGTTACCACCATTGTATCCAAGACCTTCACAGGTAATGGATTCATCCACAGTGAGATCGCACTCCTCCCCTTCCAAAGAATGTAATATACCGTCTCCACAGTAATTACTGCAGCCATCAGTATCTATTGTACAATCTGTTTTACATGATATTTCTCCAGAGTAAAAACCAAAATCATCGCATATCATATTATTGAGATGGGTATCATCACACTCCTCATACTCAGGTTGTAATTCTCCATCTCCACAATAACCTTCACACTGAAGAGTATTAAACTCACAGGATGTTCCATAACACCCAAGTATTCCACCGTAAAAATCAAAATTTTCACAATTCATACCATTAAGTTGTGTTCCATCACAGGACTCTGTGGAGTCTATAATTCCATTTCCACATGACTCCCGGATGCAGTTTGAACGATCAAATGTACAATCATCAAGACACGACAGCAATCCGCTATCAAAATTTTCACCTGGAAGTTGAGCACAGTTGGTAAAAGGCATAGCATTTTCATCACATTCCTCATAATCCACCTGACGCTCATTATCACCACATTTTCCCCATTCCTCACAATCAGAAAAATCAAATCTACAATTTAATGTACAACCCAGAGTTCCATTATGAAACTCCATAGAAATACATGTTTCTCCATCAGTATTGTTGATTTCGCAATCCTCGCCTATGTCTATAATTCCATTTCCACAGTTTTTTAGTTTCTCAGTTGAATCATCACAAGATATGAAAAATAAAACAGTTACTGCAAGTATTAATAAATTTTTCATCCATTCTCCATATGTTCATAGATACAGATCCAATGAAACAATACTTTTTTTGTTGTGGAAAACTTATACTACAAATATTGAGGTTTGTCTTCTCAAAGTAAACTATATTTCCCATCGCACAGGTGAAATAAATGTTCTTTCCAGCAGTTTTTGGGTACCCCAGATTTGCTGTACAAAAATTTTTAAGGGCCCCTTATCTACAGGGAAATAAAGTTTCAATCCTGGCACCAGAAATTCCTGAAGTTTACCATTAACAAAAACAAGAGCTGATTTTCTTCTGCTTTTTAACACTACACTGCCCTTCATCCACTGTGCATGCCTGGAATAACCTTCTGCTATCTGAGACAGTTTTACTTTTTTGAAGGAAGAGATAAAAGGATATATTTCTTCTCTCATCAATAGTTTTTCTTTCATATCAATCAAACGGACAGATATCTCGGAAACACCATCAGGATTTTCTGTTATCCATTTCCATTCTCTGGGAAGAAATTTTTCATGAAGAGTTGGGGGGACATTTTCACCCCATGGAGAAAAAACCAGTTTCCATATAATTTTTTCAAGATATCCAGGCATCTGTTCTCGAAAATTTTTTACTTCCAGTTTAGAAAATTTCACTTCGGATTTTCGCTTTAACTGAACTTCCCAGGTTGTCAGAATGTAATCGGTCTCTGTTTTTCTGGATTTTCCATTGAAATTAATGATTTTCCATTGTCCATCGGATCCGTATAAATCAGGTTGTTTTGTAAGGCTGAACAGATCAGTCTTTCTGGTGCTCAGATCTATAAATGAAATACCGGTGGAACCTGACCTGATTTCACTTCCTGAAAGAAAAGAATTTGAAAAAACCATGACCATGCCTAGAGAGGATATTTTTACAGTAACCGGAATTTCCTCGGTATTTTTTCCATAGCCAATCATTAACTTTAAAATTCCACCCTTCACACCTTCCTCAGGAAAATAGTAATCAACTATCTGGTTTACCCCACCGGTGGATTTATTATTTTTATCCTTTTTCCCTGTACATGACAGCATAGTACTGAGACAGATAATTAAAAAACTTAGTTTATTCATATCAATTCACACGTTCTAAATCCGGGATACAGACCTCTTCATTCAGCCCTTCACATATCCTCTTCTTTTCTTTATCACTCAATTCTGGTTTTTTATTTACAAATATTTTTACTTTTTCAATAAACTCCTCAAATTTACCTGTGGATAATTTACCACTTTCGGCTCCAAGTATTTTACCTGAAGAAATATCAGATATTTCCAGTTCATAAAGATACCCTGCATCCAGAGTCTTTCTTCTACCGGTTACCTGAGTACTTCCAGTTACCGGAGGATACCGGTATGTGTATTTATCAAAACAGAAAATATTTTTGTTTTTTTTCAATTCTTTTGGAATGAAACAGTTTTTTTCATTATCATCAAAACCACCGAAGGGGCCCCATAATATAAAAGAATTACCTTTGTGTCGGGCAGGTATTCCCATAGTAAGTATGAGAATAAAAATCGCGGCAATAGGAGGTATAAGCAAAACTGTTACGTGACCAAATCCTCTTAATATCGCATTTTTTTTTGGTTCAATACTGTGAGAATCCCAGTCAATCAGAAACACCTTCTCAGTTGTTCCTTCCAAAGAAATTTCTCTTTTTAAATTGAGAATATGCCTGTTTCCGCGGAAATTCCATACCTGAGAAATCCGGGAATCAATAACAAGTTCCCACGGACCGGATGATTTAAGTATTTCCATTCCCAGATAATATGCTTTTCCGGTAATAGATCCTTCTTTGAGACTAAAATCTCCTGAACACACTGCAACAGATATTTCCGGAGGTTTTGTACCCCCTGTCCATCTTCTGTGTGCAGAAAGTATTTTTATGGCGATTTCAACACCGGAGGCCTCGTCATCAGATATCATACAAACAGAAGAAACACCCTGATGAACAATTTCTGTATCGAGTAAATCTGAAATATAACGGCATATTGCCATATGTCTTCTCTGGAGAGGAGCCAGCTCTTCCATTCTGGATTTGTCTGTAAGATATCTGGCATGGGATATTCTGGTTACCACAAGGGCTTTTCCCATTAGCGACCCCCAGTACCGGTCAGTTCACCCCTTTTTGTCCATTGTGAAGAAGCAAAAGCATTTAGTGTAGGTAGGGCCCATTGTTTTCTGACTGCAAGATCATACCCTGCACTTGCAACCATAGCAGCATTATCAGTGCAAAGTATTTTTGGAGGGATAAAATATTTCACACCATGCTTTTCAGCAAGTTCAGCACCTCTTTTCCTTAAGAGAGAATTTGCAGCAACGCCTCCAGCAATACTTAGTCCTTTAACTTTGTGTTCCAAAATAGCTTTTTCTGTTTTTTCTATAAGGGAGTCTACAACACTTTCCCTGAAAGAAGAACAAATGTCTCCAAGGGCAACTGAATCTATCTCTTCCTCTTTTGAAATCATATTCATCAGTGCTGTTTTAAGCCCACTGAAACTGAAATCATATTCGCCACGTTTTCTTAAGCCTCTGGGTAAAATAAATCTGGTTGGATTTCCGTTATCGGCCAGTTCATCAATCACTTTCCCTCCAGGATAACCAAGACCCAGCATTTTCGCTGCCTTATCAAAAGCTTCTCCGGCAGCATCATCTCTGGTTGCACCTAATACAAAACGTTTTTCTTCTGTAACATGAAAGAGAATTGTGTGACCTCCACTTACAAGAAGTGAAATATGAGGATAAACCACGTCCGGAGGTGGCGCATCAGGAAATCCACAAAAAGGTGCTCTAAGATGCGCTTCAAGATGATTTACAGCAACCAGTTTTTTTCCAGTAACAAATGAAAGTGCTTTAGCTGCCTGAACACCAACAAGAAGTGATCCCACAAGCCCTGGACCATTGGTTACAGCAATTACATCAATGGCGTCTATTCCACCACAGCATTCCAGAGCCTGATCGATAACAGGAATAATAGCCTTTATATGCTGTCTGGATGCAATTTCAGGAACCACCCCACCATACTCTCTGTGAAGTAAAACCTGAGAAAGGATAATATTACTTTCAATAATCCTCCCGTCAACTACCACGCTTGCCGCAGTCTCATCACAGGATGACTCTATTCCCAGCACTCTCATTTTATTTTTTTACCTTTATTCCAAACTGCTTTGCGAGTTTAAGAGCTTCAGGATCATCTGGATGTAAGGAAATATATTTGGTGAAGGCATTCATATATTTTTTTCTGTTTCCCAGTTCATACTGAATAAGACCGATAATTTTCCAACTTCCTGCATTGGAGGAATCTTTCAATACAGCTTTTTCAGCAAATTGTTCGGCTTTTTTGAGATTACCCTTTTTGTAGTATACGCCACCGAGGATCTCAAGAATTTTTGAACTGTCAGGCCATTTTTCAAGAGATTTTTCAAGTTCTTTCAGATTTTTATTCTTTTTATATTCTGCAATAACTTTTTCTATCTCAATACCCGGCTCTGCTTTTTTAACTGTTATTTTTTCTGGTTTCATACCCGGGGGAGTATTCATAACAGTCTTTTTAACAATCACTGGAGAAGAAACCTTTTTCATAACAACAACTTTTTTCATTCCGTTTTTGCTATTTTTTTCAGTTGTTTTTACGGTGGAAGCTCCACTGTAATCCATTTCTTCTTTGTTCTCTCTAAAAAATTTATACCATACCAATATACCGGTGATGATACCCACAACAAGGAAAACTGTAATAACTTTTCCTTTGGGGCTACCTTTGAAGTCTGATGAATCTTTCTTAAATGTCTCCAGTTTTCCTGATACATTTGAAATACGCAAAGTAGATTCCGGATCATCCAGTTCAGGAATTTCCTCTGTGGTCTGTTCGGCAAAAACATCATCATTAATCTGAGGCTCTACCAAATACTCTCCATTAGTATCATCTGAAAATTTCTCAGATTTTTCCTCTTCTATAACCTGTGAGGGTTCTTCTTCAATGTCTTCATCGTCATCATCTTCTTCAAGAACACTATTGGAATTGTAGTAGCCATCAGTACGTCTTCGCTGCCTCAAGGCTTTTAATTCATCCAGAGAAGAGGCCGGTGATACATGACGGTTTTTTCTCATTTCATTAAGATCAACTATTTCGTCAGAATCACGGGAAACTGTATCGACACCTGTAAGCTCACCCTCCGGATCCCTCTCCAGGATTATTTCAGTACTCTCAACTTTCGATTCCGGTGACTGGCCAAATTCGATAACCCCACTTTTCATCGACTGATGGTGTTCGTCTTTCATTACTATTTCAACATCTTCATCATCAAACACCACAGCAGGAATTTCCATCGAAATATCTTCATCAATCTCAACTGAATCCGAGAGGGATGTAAGGGGCTGCGTTGTAATTCTGGTTTTTTCCTCTAAATCCGAAATTTTAAAGGCACCGCTTTTTTCATGACCACCTTTTTCCCTGATTTTTTTAGGAATAGAGACATCGGGTTCTGAAGTTGGTTCTGAAGAAGATTCTGTTTCTTCCTGAGACATAAATCCTATAATTTCATTGAAGGAAGTTTTATCTCCGCTGATATTTCCCCACTCTCCACTGCCCACATCGGAAGATACAGAAAATTCAACTTCATCGTCTTCATCCGTCTGTTGGAGAGAACTAACAAGTTCTCCAAGACCCGGTTGAGTTTTTCGTCTTGGTCTGAATTCATTTGCATCAGGTTTCAATTGCCTGTGTTTTTTTATTTCATCCCGAAGTTTTTCTTCAAGTTTTCTGGCAGCAGCCATTGGATCCATAATCCAATTTGCGAGCTCTTTACTCCGCCTGGGTTTTGGAACCATCCCTGATCCACCAAAGCGTTCAAAAACCTCATTTCTTATACGATACTTTTTACTGTCGGAATTTTCACTGCTGTAAGTTCTTTTTTCTCCTTTTTCATCATTATTCAATACGAAGAGGACGTCTGAGAAATACAGGTATCCAAGATTCTGGGCTGTATCCCATGGAGTCTGTTCACTTTCAATAAAAATTGTAAACATATCCCTGAGACCATCAGCAGCTTTAATCAGGGGAATAACTTTCTGTGGAATAGAGCCACTGAGATTACTCAGTTTTTCATGATCAATTGCCACAATATCACTGGCAAGAGGCATCTGTTCAACCAATGAGATCCATGAATGAAAATCCTTACGAAATTTTTCATATTCTCCATGGTCTATTTCAAATTCACCCATTTCAGCATTATCTGTTTTCTTAATACGGTATTGCACCTCATCCAGAAAAAATGGCAATAAAAGTTTATTGTTTTTCAAACTGTCATCAAGGTAAAGAGATACCCATTTTCCTTCTCTAATAATAAATTCAGCTTTATGAATACCCTTGTAATTTATGGTAATTTTGTAGCTCTTTTGCTCAAACAGACAATGATCAAGCAATGATAACAGCATGGGTCCCTTAACTCTACCTTCATAAGGGAAACTGTCTTCATTAAAAAAGCTAAGTCTTCTCAGAATAGAATATGCACTGACTGGCTTCACAAGGATAAATACTTTAGGACCCCATTTAAGATTGTTCTCTATTGGTTCAGGAACGAGAATAAAAAGCGGAATCTCGGGATAAGTAAGAGATATTTTAGACAAATGTTCTAAAAGTTCAAATTCATCATTATGATGAATATTAGCTACTGCAGCATAGGAACCATCTGAATTTAATTTTTGCGCAAGTCCAACACTGCTGTTTATCACCTCACAACTGGTGTTAAGGGAAATAAGAGACTCCATCAGAGTCTTGCATCTGTTTTGAGTATCTAAAATAAGAATAAGATTATTTGACACTGTCAGGACTCCTTAACTCCCGGTATGCTGTCTTTAAATCAATCACTACCGGTATATTTCAAAATCGCGGAAATTAAAATAAAAAATTCATCAGGAAGAAACTCCTGCGGTCTTCTGGAAAAGGAAAATCCTGTCTCTGATAATACTTCATCCCTGTAAACTTCGGGAAATATTTTTTTTAATATAGTCTCCATTTTTTTTCTTCTCTGGGAAAATATCTTTTTTAGCACCACCTCAAAACCATCAATATCCGAAATTCTGTATTTTGAGTTTGGAATAAAGGACATCACAGAACTTTCAATTTTTGGAGGCGGAGAGAATGAACCTGCCTTTACATTGAAAAGAATTTTTCTTTCTGTAAAAAATTCCGTCATCACACTAAGGGACCCGTATTCAGAATTTCCAGGTATGGCTGCAATTCTGTAAGCCATTTCTTTCTGAAACATGAGTACCCACAACGGAGAATGTATTGCTGTTACAAAGAGACGTTTGAGTATTCTGGAACTTACATTATAAGGGAGATTCCCTACAATTTTAACACAGGGAGAATTAATGGTTCTGAAATCAAATATGGTGGCATCCGCATCAATAATTTTCAGATTTTTATTTTCAGAAAATTTTTCCCTAAGATATTCCCTGCTTTGCTCATGTGGTTCTATAGCAATAATACTTGCCCCGGTTTCAACAAGAGGAGATGTAAGGGCTCCTTTACCGGCACCAATTTCAATAACGGTATCTGATTGTTTTAACTCAAGGGAATCTATTATTTTTTTTATTACCCCGCGGTTGATTAGATAGTTTTGTCCCCAACTTTTATCAGCTCTGAAATTATCCATAAAGCCCTTTTACCATTTTTTATTCTGCGCCAAGATTTCGTAGAAGTCTCATAGCTTCCAGTTTCAGCGGACCATCCCCCACAAGGTCTGAATATTTTCTTATATGGTGAATTGCTTTTCTACGGTTTCCTCTTTCTTTATATGCACCACCGGCAAGACGATGTGCTTCATAAAGCCAAGAAACCTTCACCTTGTTTTTTGATACCAAAGAAATAGCAGTCTCAAAATGCTTTATTGCTTTCGATACCAGATTTTCACTCAAAAGTATTTTTGCATATTTAAAATGAAGATCTGCACTTTCAGGGGATGCTTTAATTGCTACACCAAATGCTTTTTGAGCTTCTTTTTTTCTCCTCAATTTCAGGTAACTGTTTCCTAAAAGTATATACTTCATTCCTTTCTGTTTAGAATCGTCCGGTATCTTCATGAGAACTTCCACAGCTTTTTTTGGATTGTTCTGTTCAACAAATAAATTTGCTTTTGCAAACAACAGTTCAGTGTTTTCAGGATATTTTTTTAATCCATAATCCAATGCATCCACTGCACTCTTAAATCTTTTTACTCTGACCTCCAGATTTGACCATTTAATAAAATCATCAACCTTAAGAATTCCTGCGTTGGCTGCTTTTTCAAGTAGTTTCTCCCCAGTTTCATACTGACCACTCTCTATATGCAATCTTCCAATAAGAAACTGATTGTCGGCACTTGAAGGATTTATGGTAACTGCTTTATCAGCAAATTGTCTCGCCCTGAAAAGTCTGTCAGGGGAAGAGGATTCTAAAAATATATTGGCTGCACTTATAAAAAAGATTTGATCTTTTATATTTTTCTCTTCCTTCTCCAGGATGGATATTGCCTTTTTACTGTCGCCCATTGTGCTTATTTTAGAAATTTCATAACTGATCCCGTAAGAATCATAAAGCATTGAAGGAATTTTTTCTTTCAAATCAACTCCTGCAAGACCAGCCATTGCAGTATAAGGCAGCATTGCTCCTTTATTAGAAAAATTCAATTTTTCCAATAATTTTTGAAGTTTTTTTCCATCCTTAAAAACATAGCTTTTAATAACTTCAAGAAGTAATTTAAGATCTTTAAAGCACTTCTTTTGGCTGGAGTTTTTTTCCAGAATTTTAAGCAAAATTACTGCTGAAGACGGAATTCTCATTGCTGATTGCAGCATCACTGAACATGTTTCTTCTATATTATCTTCCTTTATAATATCAATAACTGTATTTTGCCATGGCTCAGACGTCAGCATTTTTACGAACAGTTTTAATGGTTTTGAACTTGCAGGATTTTTACTGGAAAACTCTTCCCAAACAGCCATTACAGCAGCTTTTCTACCATCTGCCAGCCATGCCATTATTCTGTAAGGCTCCACGAGCTTAGAAGTCTTACCACTGAAATTGGAAGTTATTTTTCCAAAATATCCATGCCATACCCATATCATTGAGCATATTGCACCGGAAAATTCATTCCCCGGATCTTTTTTTATTGCTCTGGAACAATGGCTAAAAGATTTTTTAAGATCACCTTTAATCCAGTTATCCCAGGCCTGAACCAGATGCTCAAGAGATTTAACTCTTGGAGATGAATTGTCTTTTATCAATTCTTTCATGGGTTTTACGCTGATCCATTTATCACCTGCATAGGGTATAAAAACAGGATTATTTATAACATCATAAAGGATTGAAAGTTGAGGCAAAATCCTTGCAGTTCTTTCAAAACCCTTAATTTTTAATGCATATTTCCATGCATCCTTATCACCAAGTAATCCAGCATAATATTCAAGAGCACTGTATCTTCCGGCTTCCTGAGTTCTGGCCTGATTAAGTGCTATTTTCATTTTTTTAGTATCCCTTGATACGTAATAGAACATCGCCTTATAGAAGTTCCACAGAGAACTTTTTCTGTTTTTTGAAAGAAATTGAGTTATGATTTTCTCTGATTTTTTTAGTGGTTCAGTTATTTTTCCCTTAAAAATTTTCCCCTTTACTTCCGAAGGAAAATCACTTGCCAGAATAAGAAGTTTTAAAACATTAAGTCTTGCTATTTTTTCATCTGAAACTGTATTTATTTTTTGAACCATATAGGGTGCACAACTTGATATTCTGGTTACATCATGATTATGAAGCAGATTCAAAAGAGCAGCTTCACATCCTTCTATTCCAGATTTTTTCGATTTTTCAATAAGCACATTACCTGAGATTTCAAAGTAGAATTTGTTTTTTCTTTTCTTATGAACAATCTTTCCAGGTTTTCTTGATACTTTTTTTGATATTTCTGATTTTTGAGTGTTTTTTGATTCTCCAAAAATTCCAGTAAAACCAAACACCCAGTCAGTTATCAGGAAAATCACGGATGCAGCTAAAATTCCTCCCAGGGCAATAATGATTTTTCCTGAATTTCCTGAAGGAATCTCATCTATAACTTCAATTTGTTCACTTTTTTTATTTTCTATAAACTCCGGAACATCCACAGAAACAAGTTCAAGTGATCCATCTCTTGAATCTTCATCTTTCACTTCGTTTAGTGGAACTGTTATCTCTTCAGAGAACGGATTGGTTTTTCCGGAAGATATTTCAACTGAATTTTCAAGACTGGCCAGAAGATTTGATGACGATCCACTTTTATCAAGCAGAGAAGAATCGGAAATTTCCAGACTGAATGATGAAACATCTTCAGCCTCTGCACCTGAAGAATCCTTTATTCCACCAAGTTCTCTTGATTGAAAATCGAAACTTTCAGGATAATTTTCATCCTTTACTCCAGGAAGTGAAGTTCTCACTCCGGGTAAAACATCCTGCTTATCCGGGAGATTATCCTTTACTCCGGGAAGTGAAGTTTTTACCCCGGGTAAAACATCCTGCTTACCGGGAAGATTATCCTTTACTCCGGGAAGTGAAGTTTTTACTCCGGGGAGATCAATATTATCTGCTGATTTCAAACCCGGAAGGTTGTTTCCAGTCTCCTGTTTTAACCCGGGAAGGTCACTTCCTCCACTTATTTTCAAACCCGGTAAATCACTTTCCCCTCCAGTTTTTAACCCGGGAAGATCACTTCCCCCACTTATTTTCAAACCCGGT
>JAFGWM010000039.1 GCA_016937155.1 Deltaproteobacteria bacterium | reverse complement strand
GCACGGTCATTTAGGGCTGTTTTGGAAATGCCAGCAGGGAGAATTGATAGGTTTCAACTCCGTGCCGGTGGCACGGTCATTTAGGGACGATGCAGACAACTGCGACGATGTGGACGCCTGCATAGTTTCAACTCCGTGCCGGTGGCACGGTCATTTAGGGAGCACCCCTTTTTTTATCTTTAAAATCATTGGTTTTCAATACAAAAATCACCATGTTATTATTAAAAAAATACTTCCAACCGAAAAAATTAGAAAAAAGGCAAAAATTTACGAAAAAAAGCAGTAATTTCAACGATCACAAGGTTCGATACTTGCAATAATGAGTAAAAACTCAAAAAATAAATATTATTACATGTAGTTACAGGTGCTCATGATGCCATGAAGTCATTGTTGTGATAAACTTTGTGATAAAATCAATGACAGACTGCTATGCGGTTTTCAATGAACTTTGATATCTTACTGAGATTACAGTGAAAATAATAAATTGAAAAGTCTTTTTTGTCTTTTTATTCGATAAAAGTCCTTCCGGGGAGCCCTCAGGCATGGGAAACATTCGAAAATATTTTTCCCTCCTTCAGTTTGTGCACAAAAAATGTCGTTAATGGCATTGCAAAATGGCAACTTTTTCGAAAAAAACACGGGAAATAAATTTCTTCAGGGCGAAAAAGCATACCGTATTAGTCCCAGGATGAATTAGCTGGCATAGAAAAGCATGCCATAGTGGCACCGGGAAGGATTTTTCCGGGGTAACGGTAAAAATCTTCCGGAAGGAATTCTGTATTTCCTGTGAAAAACTGATTGATCACAGCATATAAAACTGTTGACAGTGAATGAAAAAAACAATTTACTGTTTTCACACATAAAAAAGGCAAGAAGAATCCGCAGGAAGGTTTTATTAATGCAGAATATTCTTGATTCCCATGGTTATTCCCATACCGCTAAAGCACTCCGTTTTCTCAATCTCAGACTTAACAGGGTTCCGGAACTTGCCTCCTTTATTCCCGTTGTCAGTGACATGAGGGATCACCTGAATACGGATTATCAGAACTGGAAGAATACAGTTGAAAGTCGTGTGGCCCTCACATCTGAGATTGCATGGCTCGACAAGGAAATTGATAATACTGTTATTACCATGGGGCAGACTGCATATCTTAAATACAACCGTGATCGCACTAATCCCAATTACAAGGGTCTTTTTCCCCTTGCTCCCTCAAAAATGGTAAATGAAGTTGCCGGCCCGTCGAAGAATAACTGGGTAAATATGATTCTTGATACCGTAAGGAAAAACGAAGAATACAATTATCTCAATGATTATGCAGGTATACTCAAGGAAAACATGCAGAGACTTACGGCAACACTTAATCAGCGTCAGGAACTGTATACTCAGGAGGCTTCCACCTGGACAAAGTACACCATTACATTTGACTCAGTAAGATCAGCATATAATTCCCTTTATCATCAGTTCATGCTGATTCTTCCCGGTAAGAAAAGCCTCATCGAAAGCCTTTTTATCACCAAAACCGCCTCGAAAATGACCAGCGATGATCCCGTACCCTCAAACGATGAATAGGTTTTAAATTCTCGTTCCTGCAACAAATTTACTCAATGAGTAAGTCTTTAATCCAAATATGACAAATGAAAACATTGATTTAATGTAAAAATATATTTTCTCAAGGAAATCTTAAAGCCCAAGAAGGATTTCAACATTGAGTTTTTTTAAGTTTATTGCTTAGAGTACTTTCTTTGATATTAATTGCTTTTGCCAGATTCGCCTGTGTCTTGAAACGAGCATTAAGAATTTCCAGGGTTCTATTCTCAATTCCTTCCAAAGTTTTATTAAAATCTCCGTTATCAATTATCAACTTGGCAAGTTTCTCTTCAATGACAAAATCCGTCCCGTCGAGATCCTTGATAAAGGACTGAAAATAGTTGTATTCATTTAAAATCATTTCTTTAGTAATTACATTATTATCTGAAAGAGCAATTAGTCTTTTAATCAGTGACTTCAGAAGTCGAACATTACCGAATGACATATCAAGTGAAGCCAGTATTTCAATTACATTTTCTGATGGGGCTGTATTATCTGGACTCAGTTCCTGGTTGAAAAAGCTGCTTATTAAAGCTTTTTTATGTTTGACATCAAGATCTTTTAATGAAGGTAATCTTATAATTGAGCCTATTACCCTTGAGAAAAAATCTGGTCTCATTGATGTCAGATTATTTGTCGCAAGGACAATAAAGCAGTTTGTCGTATGGAGTTCTTTACTATCACCTACTTTCCAGTAAGTTCCGTCCTGGAGGAACCGAAGCAGTTTTGCCTGTACTGCCTGAGAAAGTTCACCGGTCTCATCGAGAAAAAGAAATTTAGAATTGTGAATTATTCCCTCATTTCCTTTTTCAGAAGCACCAGTAAATGCCCCCGGTATGTATCCGAACAATTGACTGTCCGCAATGTCTTCTTTAAGTCCTGAACAATTGAATGCCCGGAATGGCACGACTTTTTCAGTATTGTTGGTAAGTGTCATAAATTCATTATAAATAAGTCTGGCAAATTTTTCCTTACCTGTTCCTGTTTCACCATAAATAAATATCGTGCTTGTTCCAGAACTTTTCTCTTCTGCACGCTTGATAAAGGAATTTGTCTCCATTTTTGTAAGAAGTTTTGTATCAACGACAATTTTTTTAAGTGTTTTATCTTCAACGACAAAATCACCGGTACTTTTTAATTGAGAGACAAGTATTTCGTTATATAGTTCTCTGATTTCAGCACTATCCATCAGGCCTGATTTCTCTTCACCCTTTTCATCTACTTCAAAAAGCTCAATTCTGGTTATTGTTCTAAAATGAATGTAAATATTAGAAAATGCTAATCTTATCTGAGCTGTCCCAGAGGCTGGATTAAGGAAAATTCTTATTTCAGGTTCGGATTCTAAGATTTTTTTAATATGGTTGAGGCAGAATTTCATTAAATCATCAGTTCTTGATACATTTTCTTCCAAATGTACCGATTTGGGGTATTTAAAACCGGCATCTTTAAGTGCACTGGAAATGATGTTTAAATTTTCTTTGCTGATACCTTCGTCAACAAACAAGAGGATTTCGATGTCCGGGTAATTTTCTTTCAATTTTGAAGCGGTATCAAAGAGCGCACCGCGACCGGGATTTTTCGAATGATCATTTCGACTTTCATTATGCAGGGTTTGCTCAGGGTTAAAATTATTATTTTTGCCCTTAATTTCTGTAGAGGGTTTTATTTTTTTTACATCGGCCATTCCAATAAATGAAATCATAAGATTTTTCAGGGTATTTTTCATTTTATCACCTCATATAAGTGTCACTGTATTATAGTTTACTGAATATTTTTAAACTGAATACGGGAAAGTGTGGAAAAAATTTAATATTTATGGTGAAGATCCCATGTGCCAGAAGGGTTTCAGTTTACATCGGGGGCATAAAAAGCAGGTTCATAGGTGGTTCCTGCAATGTCGGTTCCTTCGGCCGTTTGGGAGTAGGTATCTGTTGTTTTGGAAGTGATATGGCTTACGATAACAGTTTTAAAATTGAGGGAAGAACTGACGCTGGATGATGTTGCAACATATCCGATTTTCCGGGTTCTGGACCAGGAAGGATCTGACATTTTGCTGTTGTATTCTGAACTGTTTTCAATGATGAGTTTTGAATCTGTAGTTGATGAGTTTCTGAATTCCCAGAGGGCTGCAACGGGAAAATTCCCTGTTCCGGAAGAAATGTAGGTTACTGCAGAAGTTGCAAAAGAAGGCGGTATTACTGTCAAAGTATGACCATCATTTAAAAAGCCGGATCCGAGATCTGTTCCGGCATAATCAGTTGAGAATCGATGTTCCCAGTCGGTGTTTGTGCTGCTGTAATTTTTATGGAATCTGTAATACTTTGTGAGACTTACACAGCTCTCCAGATTGCAGAATGAACCGGATGAGCAGGAGTCAAAAGTATTACATTCAGGCGTATAACAGGAGCCGCAATCGGATGGACAGGAGGAACATGTTTCGGAGCTACTGCAGATTCCGTCGCCACAAGTAACGCAGGAGCCGCAATCGGATGGGCAGGAGGAACATGTTTCGGAGCTGCTGCAGATTCCGTCACCGCATGTGATGCATGAGCCGCAATCAGATGGACATGAAGAACAAGTTTCAGAGCTGCTGCAGATT
>JAFGWM010000038.1 GCA_016937155.1 Deltaproteobacteria bacterium | reverse complement strand
TCAGTACCAGTGAGTCCTGCAGCTCCCAAACCGTCAGTGCCAGTGAGCGTTGCATCGCCGAGACCGTCAGTACCAGTGAGCGTTGCATCACCGAGACCGTCAGTACCAGTGAGCGTTGCACCGCCGAGACCGTCAGTACCAGTGAGTCCTGCATCGCCGAGACCGTCAGTACCAGTGAGTCCTGCATCGCCGAGACCGTCAGTACCAGTGAGCGTTGCATCACCGAGACCGTCAGTACCAGTGAGTCCTGCATCACCGAGACCGTCAGTGCCAGTAAGCCCGACACCATCAAAACCTGCTATGCCGGTTGTATCTTCAGTACCAAAACCATCAGTTCCGGTTAGTCCTTCTTCATCAACTGATAGTATGTCTGATAGCTCTCCTGTACTTTCAAGTGATGTGCTGAAAAGAAAAAGTGTCTCCGGGGAACAGAGACTCCCATCTGGGGCTGAGCAGGTCAGAACAGAGACAAAAACACCTGCAAAACACACTGTTTTTCTTTCAAGTTTTGCTCCTCCGGTGGAGAAAAAGTCACCTTCAAAGGAAATTGATGTGGTGAAAGAGGAGCATGGCTCTGATGATGTTTCAACTGCTTCTGCTCCAGTGGCTGCGACAGTATTGCCACCTAGTGCCCCTCCTCCTACAGTAACTCCAGTTACTGCTCCAGCTCAGCCAGTTGCTCCAGTTGTTTCTTCCGCTATTGAAGATGCTGTGAAAGATGCTGTGGATGAAACAATTGCAAAGTCTCAGAAAGTAATAGAAAAAGAACTGTCTGATCCGGAATATACTGCAATGCTAAAGCTTTCCAGAGAAATTATTGAAAAAATTGCATGGGAAGTTGTGCCACAACTTGCTGAAGTAATTATCAAAGAAGTACTTGCAAAAGATAAAAAAATCCGTTAAATGCCCCCTCAAGGAGGACAACTAATATGCCAATGGAACCAATGGCCCCTGAATGGGATCAGATGCTCAAGTTTGCCGAGGAAATAGCCAGAAAAGGTGGTGCTATTGCACTGAATCATTATGGTAAAGCAGATCCTCAACTTAAATATGATATGTCTTTAGTTACCAGTGCTGATATTGAAGTTCAGAGTTTTCTGGAAAATGAAATAACAGGAGCATATCCCCACCATGCATTTTTTGGAGAGGAATCAGGAACTGGAGCAATCAGAGATGCAGAACATCTTTGGGTTGTTGACCCGGTAGATGGAACTGCCGCTTTTTCATCCCAGTTACCTGTATGGGGTATTTCTATATCGCACTTTTATGAAGGGGAGTTGAAATTTGGTGTGTTTTATATGCCAGCAACAGATGAGTTTTATTCTGGCATGGGGAAAAAAGCTCTGTTTAATGGTAAACCAGTGAGAGCAAGACTTGATGATCAGGTGGATAATGAGTCAGTTCTTCTTACTTACAGTAGATTCCATCAGGATTTCACCACTAATTTTCCTGGTAAAATAAGATCGATGGGTTCTAGCGTCGCTCATATTGCATATGTTGCAAGGGGAGCAGCCTGGGGAGCACTTTTAGGTCGTGTTCATATCTGGGATATTGCTCCAGGCATGGCAGTTCTGAAGGCTGCAGGAGGAGAAATCAGGGATCTCGATGGTAATCTGTTTAATCCGGCCGACTATATGGATGGACGCTCTGTTGACAGAATTTTTCTTGCTGCTGCAAAGGGTCAGCATGATCAGATTGCAAGACTTCTTACCGCCAAATAATTATATTCAGTCTCACTATGTCCATTAAAATATCAATTGGATGGGCCTTTGTATCTCTTCTTTTACTGTTTTCCTGCGGTAAAATAAAAAAAATACCTGATGATACTGTTGTGGTTCTGGTTGAAGCAGAAATTGGTGAAATTGATCCGCGATTTGCTGTAAGTGCTTACGGTGTCAAGATATCCAGGCTTATTTTTTCTTCTCTGATTTCTTTTGACAGTAAAAATTCATCTCCTGTGAATGATATTGCCGAAAGAGTTGAAAGAACTGATGGCAGAACCTGGGCGATATATCTGAAAAAGAATTACAGATTTGCTGATGGGGTTGAAATAACATCAGAAACAATTGAAAAAACAATTAATCTTTACAGGAAAAAAACCGGAAAAATAAGCCCTTATGGACAGAAGTGGGATGATGTTGCCAGAATAAAAAAAATCGGAAAATACGTGCTGGAAATCATTTTAAAAAAACCAAGACCGTCTTTTGTTACAGATCTTGATTTGCCTGTTCTGCCGGTTCATGACATTAATAAAGGACTGGGTAAAACATCAATGTATGGTTCGGGACCCTTCTATCTTGAATCCAAAAAAACAAATCAGGTGGTTCTTATAAGAAATCCGTATTATTATAATGGTGTACCGAGGGTTAAGAAAATCATAATCAAAAGTATTTTAGAGGAGAATGTCAGAGCTCTGATGATGATCAGTGGGTATGCGGATATTTCCCAGAACAATATAAGTCCTCTGATTATTAAAGGATTGAAGGAAAAATCGGTAAATATAACGTATTCTCCGGGTATTACTATGACATATATCGGTTATCAGTTATCAAATAAATATCTTTCTAATTCCCGTGTGAGAAAAGCTCTTTCGATGGCTATTGACAGAAAGGGACTGATAAAAAACAGGTTTAATGAACATGCAAAGATTGCTGACAGCGTTATGCCCCCACATAACAGTGTTCACTGCTCTGGAAATATAATTGATTATGATCCTGAGAAAGCAGCTCAAATTCTTGATTCTGAAGGATTTAAGAAAAACTCAGGTGGATGGAGATTTGAAATAGAATATAAAACAAGCTCAAATCCTTTCCGGCTGGCAATTGCAAAGGTTATTGCCAGACAATGGGCAAAAATAGGTGTAAAAGTCAGGTTGAGATCTTTGGAATGGGGAGTTTTTTATCATGATGTGAGAGCACGTCAGTTTGATGTAATTACGCTGCAATTGCCTGAAATAATAAGTCCGTTCATAATGAAGGAGTTTTTTCACAGTAAAAATATTCCGGAAAATGCCTCTTCACCCGGATATAACAGGTGGGGTTTCAGTAATTCAGAATTTGACCAAATATCAGAAAGTGCCTTTAATTCCACTTCTGAGGAAAAAAGATTGAAGTTTTTCTGTTCGATGCAAAATATAATCAGGGATCAACTGCCTGTTTTTCCTTTGTGGTACGAAGACAACACTGCGGTTACCTCCAAAAGAATAAAGAATTACACACTTTACCCAAATGCCAGATTTTCTTCTCTGTCCAGAGTTGAATTTTCTGAAAAACGTTTAAAATAAGTTGAATCTATTTATTCTTGATGTTTTAATTTTTTATATTTCTGGATGACTCTGATAGTTTCAGATTTTTCCTGTTAATGCCTTAGGCTGGATGACTAATGGGTGAACATACTACCTGGCTGGATTTTCTGCCCGGTTTTGATACTCTGCAGAATTTTATGAAGATATATTTTGGTAGGACATGGTCTAACTCCATGTTTCCGCCGCAGAAGCATTTTACAATAGTTCCTGTGTTTATGTCGCTTATAGTGTTCCTTATTATTCTTGCAGTGAGTATCGCATACAGAAAATCCAGCGAAAATTCAAAAAAACTCACTCCCTCCACCAGAATTTCGTTTATATCTGTAACTGATCTTATCATTTACAACCTTAGGATAATTACCAATGATATTACTGGTGATGAAAAACTTACTAAGGATATTTTCCCCCTCATTACTACCTTGTTTCTATTTATTCTGGTTGGAAATTTCATAGGATTAATCCCAGGGTTTATGCCTCCGGGCTCAACTCTTCAGTTGAATCTCGCCATGGCTCTGACAGTTTTTATTTTTACTCATTATCTTGGGATTAGAAAGCATGGATTCCGTTATATGAAACAGTTTACAGGGTCCTATCCACTACTGGCACCCCTAATGATTCCAATTGAAATTCTAAGTCATCTTTCAAGGCCTCTTTCTCTAACCATGAGGCTTTTGGGTAATATGTTTGCTGATCATAAGGTTTTAAGTATTTTTACATTTATTTTTCCCCTCATTGTTCCAATTCCTTTTATTTTTCTCGGAGTTTTAGTATCACTTATTCAGGCACTTGTGTTTACACTCCTTAGTGTCATATATTTTACGCTAGCCTGCTCTGATGAGCATTAGGAGATTTTTATGGCGAGAATTACCGGTTTTATTCTGATTGTTTTATTTCTTGGACTTTCAGGCTCAGTTTATGCTGCTGTTGATTCCTCAAAGAAAAATGAGGCCAGTGAAGTAAAGGGTGGTAACAACGACAGGGATGTTGAAAAAGAAAAAGTAGCTGGAAAAACGCAGGAAAAAGTATGGTCTGAAATAGGTGTGTTTTTCCCAATTGCGATTGCTGCCGCATTTGGAACAATCGGAATGGGGATTGTTGGTGCTGCAGCAGTAAAAGGTGTTGCCAGAAATCCTGGCAGTAAGCCTGGTGTACAGGGTGTTATGATTCTCGCTATGGTTTTTATTGAGTCTCTTGCAATTTATTCACTTATTATTTCTCTGATGTTTTATACCAAATTGTAATAACATTCCCCTTGTTTTTAATAAATTCCATCTTATGTTAAATAACCTGGCAATTGTTGCTTTTTGATACCACACGGTTGGAGTATAGCATGGATTTGACAAAAATATTTCTTGCAGGAATAGGGACATATCTAACGCCCTGTGTTTATCCTCTTATCCCCATATATCTGTCTTCCCTTGTTGGGACGGAAATGAAGGACGTAAAGGGATTTGCCAGAGGGCAATTGATGATGAGAGCGATGGTTTTCAGTTTCGGTTTCATTCTGGTGTTTTCTCTTATGGGAATTGGCGCAGCAGGTATCGGGACCTTTATTGAGGATCACCGAACCGTATTTCAACTTGCCGGTGGAATTTTAGTGGGACTCTTTGCTCTGAAGTTTCTTGGTATTATTCATATTCCTCTTATGGATCGGGTAATCAGAGCAGATGACAGTAATATGCATAAAAATGTGGGTTTGCTGAGTTCGTTCCTTATGGGATTTTTCTTTGCAGCCGGCTGGTCCCCTTGTATTGGGCCAATTCTGGGTAGTGTTCTCACTTATACAGCTTCAAAAACAGCAGATCCCATGACTGGAATGCTCTATCTGACGGTCTATGGTCTCGGGTTCAGCGTTCCTCTTTTGATAACTGCATTTTTTGCGGAGGCCGGTATTTCATTTATTAATCGAACCAGTAAATTTCTTGGATATTTCGAAAAGATCATTGGGGTTGTACTTCTTTTTACAGCGGTCTATTTCTTTTCAAATTCGCTGAGTGGTGGTGGAAGCTGTCCTCATTCGGGAAAAGATCCTGCAAAACCATCTGGCAAACCTCTTCTTGTGGAATTTTATAAACAGGACTGTGCTGTTTGTAAAGAGATGAAACCAGTCATAGACAATATTTACAAAACCTGTGATGGAAAGAATGTTGACATCAGAACAATAGACGTCAGTAAAAATGAATATAAAAATTATATAAAAAAATATCACCTCAAAGGAGTTCCCACCTTCATATTCATATCTGCTGATGGGGAAGAGGAAGCCAGACTTATTGGCAGACAGAGCAGAGATTCCATTATTCAGGCTATAAGTGCGATGATTGGAGAGCAGTGTCCAGGTCTTGGACCAATAGATGATGAACCGCCCCTGCCTTCATTTAAGGATGATGGGAAAAAAGATGGTGCATCCTGCGGAACCTCTGATGAAACTATATGTACTCAGTAAAAAGCTAAAACTGCTCTCCTGCTAGAAAGATCTTACCTAATTTGTTTATTGTTTTACAGGTTTTTATATAAATAATAAAACAATATTTATATTACAGTATAATGAGTTTAATATATTGATTGTAAACAATTTTCCGTAATCATGACCAGATTTCCCAGAGTGTAAGAAAAAAATGACACTATGACGCAAAGTGTAACATATTTCGGACATGACATTAAAAAAATATCTTTAGATGTATATAAATAATAAGTATAACAATAAGTTAAGAAATTATATTTTTCTACACGAATAATTGGTATGGGTATTGCAAATTGACGCATGGAGTCAATTGGAGGAACTCATGAAAAATATAATTTATTTTTTATTGCTTTTACTTTTTTCTGCCTGCAGTTCTGATGAAAATACGCAGGAAAAAACATATAATGTGAAAATATTGTACAGTGGTTTACAGATTCCAGGGTTTTCCCGAATCAGTCTTAGCGATGGTCAGTTAAGAGGAAATGTATATTTTCAAACTGAAGAACACGATATTTTTAAAGTAACTCCGGATAATGAAATGGAATTAAGTCACCAAAAATGCATTTCAGGGGAATTGAGCAACAATCTTCTGAACTGCAGTGATGGGTTTTATCATTTAGATTCTGATACATTGTTAACCAATAAACTGTATTCGGAGTATCAGACAGCGGTAATGGGACGAAATGGCCGACTTATCTATTTTTATGATAAAATTACAGGATTGCTCTCCGTAGGGGATACAAAGCTCTCTTATTCAGCAACTGATGACTATCCGTTTGTATTATGGAATTCTGATGGAAATAAGGCTGTCATAGTAGCGGGAAACGGGAAAAAGATTCTTTTTGAGGAGTATTTTGATGGTGAACTTAAACATGTTTTTCCCACAGATAATGCAATTTATTTTATCTACTCTAATGAAAAAGGATCCTTTCTAAAAACTTCAGGTTTAGACAGTTCTGAGTATGATGATTTTCAACTTATTGATAAATCACATGAAATAATATCATTTGCAATGAATCAAGAGGGTCAGGGGGTTTTCCTGATTGACGATTCAATGGATGTTCTTTTTCTGGATCAGACTCATAATTTTTCAGTTTTTTTGAGTCTTGATATTATACCAGATAAGGTATTTTTCAGGAAAAGTTCCTTAAAATTCGCTCTTGTTGATTCAGTGCTTGAAGAAGTTTTTGAGTATTCACCCCAATCTAAATAATCCTGCCTTCTTATTTTTGTTACTTTGGCCCTATGTTTTCTTAATAATTTAAATATGTTTTTATCAGAACAAGAATAATCTGTTCCCTTCTGCGGTTTGGCTATGAATTGTTTATAAAGATACTTAAATAAATCTCTGTTTTGAAATAAAAACTGCTGTTTATGTATTATAAGTAACAGACGCTCAGCAGTTCATCTGTTACTTTCTTGTCATTTAATCTGTTGTGGATTAAAAAGTAAGTACTGATATGAATAAACAGATAATTTTTATTAAAATCGGTATATGGAGTTTGTTTATGAAAATTTTCCTTTCCAGTTTTTTTTTTGCTGCTCTTTTGATCAGTTGTACACATTCTGAAATTAAAGATGCAGGTTCTTTTAAGCCAGTTAGTGTAAAACTGGAATACGGACCTGTCGATAAACTAATCAGTTCTGAACTCAGGGTGGAAAATATTCCACAGTATATAGCTGTATTAAAAGTAAAAAATTCTCCTGAAGAAAAAAATCTTAAAAAAGTAAGTGATTATATTTTCAGAAACATGGAGTCAAAAATAAAAAATGACTTTGCACAGGCATACAGATTGTGGGTATTTTCAAGAAAATTAAATTATAATAACAGTGAAATTAAAAAAGATTTCATTAGTATAACCAAAAAGTTGAGCGATGCCAGTCTGAAAAATGGGCATATCAAGGAAAGTCTGAATACACTTCTGGTATTAAAATCTCTGGAGCCAGAGAAAAAGGAAATCGGGGAAAAGTTACATGGTGTTATCAGGTGGCTTCAGGACATAGACAGAGTAAGGATGAATAATTGTTTAAAAAAAGGAAGGAATCTCAAACAGTGTATAGTTACATTAACAGGAGATAATATTCTGAGAGAAGCTATATACACTGAAGTGTCTACCGATGCTATCAGTCTTTACAGGGGGTATTTAAAATACGTTCACGATACTGACATTAATGAAAAACTGATTTCCAGAAAACTCAGAGGGGGAAATGTTCTAAAGTCATATCTTGTTGACAGGTTAACCGGTTTGCTTCTTATGGGTGATAACCCACGAAAACAGTTTCAGGAGATGCTTAAAAGCACAAAAGAACTGAATGAAATTAATGGATATCTTGCCGGAATTCTGATGAGACTAACAGCAACTGAAGATAATATTGAAGCGATAAATCAATTATCAGTTTATCTGACAGAGCGCCTCGGAGTAAATATTTCGAAAAACAGTTGCAGGCTGTATAATAAGGGTTATGAAGTTTTGAAGAAAATATGTAATATAAAATTTTCTTTATCAGATACCACAAGTAGTATTGTAGCCAGAAATCAGTTGGTGGACATTATTAACAACGATAATCTTAGTCTTTCAGCATGGAAGAGTCTTTATGATATCAGTTACAAAAGATTCAGTCTCTTTGCAGAGAGAGAATATATTTCAGAAGCACTTAAAGAAGCTAAATATATAAAATTCTTAAGTAAGAGAGCGGGGCTTATATGGAAGGATAATACTGCATTTTCCACAGCTCTTCTTAGAGCCATGCTTTCTACAATTCATCTGCTCAGGGGTGATGTGAAAAGTGCAAGAAGTGAGTTGATCAGTTCGTTCGAGATGAATAAGAGTCCAGGTGTTTTATCACAACTGTTTCAACTGGAATTCTGGGAAAAAAATTACAAACAGGCTGCAAGATATATGGAAATGTTCTCTACACTTGATGTGAATAAGGGTTATTCCCTTTATCTGCTTATGAAAGCAGCCAGGAAAAACAGTATTGTAAATGAAAAACTTGGGGATTTTGAAAAGGCGCGAAGAATCAGAACAGCTGCGGCAATGTACTTTAAGGACTTATATAAAAATATTTCTGATAAGACTATGAGGTCAAGAATCCTGATTGATACAGGTGAGCTATATTTCGATCTTGGAAATCCTGAAATTGCTGTTCAACTTTTTCAGCATGCACTCTATATTGATGGAAGCTGTTCCAATTACCGTGAAATAATCAAGGCTCTGATAACCTGGAAAAAATCAGGTATGGCAATAGATATGTTCAATGCTTTTTCGGGGAAATCCAAGTGTTCAGACAAATCAAAGTTATATGTTGCATTAAGTATTCTTCCCAGTGCTGTGCGTGATGGAAAGAAAAAATATGAGTATGCCAGTGTTCTGGAATATCTGGAAAAATATGAAGGAAAGAACTGGCTCATGCTTCTTTCTGGCCTGGTGAGAGGGAAGGTGACATGTAAGGAAGTTCTGGGAAAAGCAGATAACCTTGGTAAAAAAACAGAGGGCGAATTTTACTGCGGACTTTATGCATGGTCAACGGGTGATGAAAAACAGGCTTTTTCCCGATTTCAGTCCACACTTGAAAATAAAATATACAACTACATAGAACATGAGATGGCTTTCTGGTTTTTGAGATATAAATCGATTAGTAAAACAGCTGCCCCTAAATAGTCATAAATTTTTTATTTTAAAAATAAATCAGGTGAGTTTGAAAGAAGTGTGTATGTTATTTGAATGATTTAAGAATTGAAAGTCCTGGATATCTGGCACTGGTACCGAGTTTTTCTTCAATTCTCATTAACTGGTTGTATTTTGCAACACGATCACTTCTGGAAGTGGATCCGGTTTTTATCTGTCCCGTTCCGAGGGCAACAACAAAGTCAGCTATGAAAGAATCTTCAGTTTCCCCACTTCTATGTGAAACTATACTGCTGTATCCGTTTTCCATAGCGAGAGAAATGGTATCAACTGTCTCAGTTACAGTTCCAATCTGATTAAGTTTTATTAAAATGGAATTGGCAATATTCCGTTCAATTCCTTCTCTCAGTCTTTTAGTATTTGTGACAAAAAGATCGTCTCCAACGATCTGAATCCTGTTACCAAGTTTTTCAGTGATATTTTTCCAGCCATCCCAGTCATCCTCTGCCATGGGATCTTCGAGACTGAAAATCATGGGATACTGATTGATCATATCCTCCCAGAAATTAACCATCTGGTCCGGGGTTAGGATTTCTTTTGAGGATTTCCAGAATTTATATCCGGTTTTGCCATCTTTTTCAGCATGACTCCACAATTCACTGGCAGCTGCATCAATTGCAAGAACTATCTGAGGTGATGAATCAAGTGGCCCGGCTTTATATCCGGCTTTATTTATTGATTCAAGGATCAGATCAAGGGCTTCATTGGTGCTTTTGAGTGAAGGTGCATATCCACCTTCATCACCAACGCCGGTCTGGTAGCCATTAGCCTTGAGAACAGCCTTGAGATTATGAAAAATTTCAGCAACCCATCTGATTCCCTCTGAGAAAGAGGGAGCGCCCACAGGCATGACCATGAATTCCTGTATATCAACGGTTCCATCGGCGTGGGCACCGCCATTTAGAATATTTGCCATTGGTACTGGAAGTGTTCTGGCTCCAATGCCGCCAAGATACTGATAAAGTGGGACTCCGAGATACGATGCAGCAGCTCTTGCGCTGGCCATACTTACTGCAAGGATAGCGTTGGCACCTAATCGGTTTTTATTTTCAGTTCCATCGGCGCTGATCAGTTCATTATCAATAGCTGCCTGATCAAGAACTGACATATCCTGAACGGCTTCAAAAAGCTGGTTGTGCACGTGATCAACTGCTTTCTGAACACCCTTTCCAAGATATCTTTCAGGATTTTTATCACGCAGTTCACAGGCTTCATGGATTCCTGTGCTTGCCCCTGATGGCACAGCGGCTCTACCGGTAATACCGCATTGCAGTTGAACGTCCACCTCTATTGTGGGGTTTCCACGACTGTCGAGGATCTCTCTGGCAGTAAGTTTTTCAATAGTGGGTTGTTTTCCCATGCTGTTGTCGCTATATAAATTATTCATTATTTTAAAACCTCCCGGGCATGGCCCTGTAAACTCAGCATAATGTACTCTTTTTGGAGAATTAGTAAAGGGTGAGATCTTACACGACATTTATTTGAATTAATTAATCCTCCGGATGGCACGAAAAAACTGTCTTCAGTTAAGTTTTTGTATCGTTGACAACAGACTCTGTATTTTTTTTTAGTGTTTGAAAATAAAGGAATATCGAGAGTTGTAAAAAGTCATATAACCCCTTTAATATGTAGGATGGCGCATGGGAGTGTCAGAAACGATGGTTATTAGTTGACATATTAGGCATTTTCAAATTATATTGTCGCCGGTGAGACTAATTTTAATCTGTCATACTCTGAAAGGTTATCATCGATGATGAAAAAACTGTTCATTGTTCCGGTCATTTTGATTTCATTTAACATTCTGTCCTGTACCGAAGATGAGACTGATCCAAAAGTCTGGACTGTCAAACTTGACGAGACTAAAAAGGATAGAAAAGAAGCCCTTGAAAAGCTGGAGTTCATTTACGAGGTAGATACTACTCTTGATGAAACCTGCAGTGAGATTATGGCAAAGGGTGCCTGGGATAAGCGTAAACGCGAAATAGTTAAACAGACTCAGGCGGGTAAAGAGCGTGACCAGTTGATGTCCGCAGAAGAAAAAACTTTCAACAAGTATAAAAGATTCTGTGGCAAGTATGGTGATAAGCTTAAGAAAAAGATTCCATATTTCAGAGATACCGTTATTCCGGCACTTTTAGCTGCTCTTAAATCTCATGATGACTGGGAAAAAGACACTATTCTGAAACTTCTCATCAATTTCCAGGATTTTGACAAACCTGTAAAGGGTACTGAGATTCAGGAAACCTTCATTAAAATTATTGAAGAATTTGGTGGACTCAAATATCTCACCAACAAAGAAAAGGTTGATGCAAGAACCGTTGTGGCCATTAAGGGGCTTACAGATCTTAACAAGGTTAAACCTCATCCTAAAACATTTGAGGTGATGGCTGCTCTCATTAAGAAAATATGGAAAAATCCTGAACAGTACGATTCAATCTCACAGGTTCGTCTGGCACTTGTGCAGAATATTCTCAAACTTCGGGGTGAGGGAAAATATGTTAATAAATCCTTTGATAAGGTTGCAGCACAGATTCTGGTTGATCTTATCAGAAGAGGAAAACACGATACTGCAGATGAAAAATATTTCTGTGGTGGAAAACACTGCAAACAGAACTTTCTCATAAACAAGCAGGCTGCCGTTATTCTAGGGGAACTTGGTATTGCAAACAAAGATGTTAACTTCACTCTGGTAAGTTGTCTTTACAGTGTTGAGGTTGGACTTGGTTCGAGAAGAAAAAGTTTCCGTGAATGTAAAGTTGCACTTTCCAAACTCTATAAAAAATCTCTGAAGGGTACCAGTATCGACCCAGTTGGTATTCTGTCTCTTCTTGCTCAGGGAGATCCTGCAAGATATCCTCTTTCATACGATTCCAAAAAAGATCTCTGGTATGCATTTAAAAATGACGCTGGAGATTTTGTTGTGTATGGTGATAACAAAAACCAGAGTGAAATCAGATCAAAAACTGTTAAATCCTGTATGGCAAATTATGACAAGTACAGAAATAGCGATTACTTTGTAAAGAGCTCCAGAAGAATTTTCCGTGAAAAACTTCGTTTCAGAGGAGAAAATTATTCAAAGGCTAAATTTGAAGCTGAACTTGAAAAAATGCGCAAGGATCACAAGAAACGCACTGATTCATATGGTGAAGGTGCATGTGGTGTTTTTGTTCTTAATGAAAAAGGCGGATGGGATAAAAAAGACAGCGCTGTTGTTGAGAGAACTGCTATTGAGGCACTCATCGGTATGGGAGCTTCAAAGGAACTTCAGACCATCCTTCTTGATACATATTCCTCTTTTGTAATGGAAACTTACTGGGATTTCACCGGGGATAATTCCTGGGAATCGGCTAAGGTAAGATGTAAAAAAGAGGGTATGTACCCCGAAGCAATAAAGACAAATTGTGTTCCTAAAAATGATTCCAGAATCAGTGGAGTTAAATCACAGTGGAACAAACTTACTGATTACAACTGGCTTGTTGACTCCTCAAAAGAAGCAATGTACGGAGCAGGATGGCTCACTACCGCAGTTAAAACTGAAACAGAGAAGAGAGTTCTCAAGGAACTCATTTACAGACTTAGATGGCTTAAGGATCCCAGAAGTACAACTTTTGCTGCTAAATCCATAGCAATGCTTCCATACAACAAGGATGCCTTTAAAGCTATTATGGATGTTGCTGTTTCAGAAGCAAAGGAAGTTAAGAAAAAGGACAAAAAGGCTGCCAAACGTAGAGGCGCTGCTAAAAAGGATGAAGAAGAAGTTGTAAATAAACAGGAGCCCTGGCACATTGCTACAGAGCTTTTGTGGGAGCAGTTCCGTCAGCAGTCCTTCCAGTTATTATCCACTGGAAAAGCGGGTGTTTTCTGTGGAAGGATTTCCTCTGACAAAGTAAAAGGTGAATGTGAAAAATTCATGAAAAACCGCTTCACTGCAGCAACCACAATTTTTGCTCAGTGGAGTTATAATAAAGACAGATGGATGAGAAGTCGTCACATCTGGATGCCCATTCTTCAGGATTATTTCGGATATTGGCCAATTGATGAGAAGACAAAGAAACCAGCAAGACTTAGCCCTGAAAAACTATATTCAGAGATAAGAAAATGGGATGATCACTGCACAAAGATTACCAAGGAATTTGAAAAATCTCCAGAAGGTAAGAAACCTGATGCAGCATCAAAAGCTCCGGTTTGCGAGGGTTATGACACTTCCAAAAAGTATGGATGGAATATTAAGGCCAGTGACAGTGCAAAAGCTATGGCTAAAGCAAGACTCAGTGCAAAAGAGGCTGAAAAACGCTTGATTCTTGCAGGTTATGAAAGAATTAGACTGGATCTTCTCGAATCAGCATTTGATTATTCGAATGTTTCTGATTTTGACATCCTTTTAAAGGTTAAGCCTGAGCACATCATGCAGGATCCAGGTCCACATCCTCTTGATGCTGTAAAACGAGACAAACTCAGTGAAGCTCAGAAGATCGATTATGAACTTATGGTTCAGAGACCATGGAATCTTTTGATGGAAAAAGATCGTCGAGTTAGAGCAGCAGTTGTTATAAAGAAAGAACTCAGGGAAATGATGCGTCCTATTAAAAGACTGCGTGGTTTCCTTGCTAAATATAAGAATGGTTCTAAAGATGTGGATTTGAATAATATATCTACTTTGAGAACAATTTTCTCCACTGTTAATATTCAGGAAAAATGTCCTGAGAAAGACAAAAAAGGACGCATTCCTTCATGTGCGGTATTTGAAGATAAATACAATGACAAGACAGGAAAATGGGACAAAATACGTTTAGCTTCCATGCGTACAATTGTTACTCCATGGAAAGCCAGAAGAAAAGCTCTTATGCTTCTTAATGGCTGGAACAAGGAAATGAATCCGATGGATCGTAAAGAGCTTGTAAAAGTTCTGGCTGAAACTTATGGCGCAAGCGAAGTGCCTGTCAGAAAAGCAATTCTGCTTGTTCTCGACAGATGGAGTGTGGGTGCTGATTACGAACTGATAAATAAACTGATTATGAAAGTAATTGAAAATGAAACTAAAAATCATCGTAGAGGTGGTTACTACTGGATGAATCAGGACGCTCTCTCCTTCCTCGGCAGACTTCGTGGTAAATAATTCTACGCAGATACGGGGTTGCTATGATCCAACTTGAGGTTATAAAAGGTGATAAACAGGGTGTGTGTTTTGAAGTTGGATATCCACATGTCACTATTGGAAGAAATGATGAAAACAGCATTGTTATTCCTGATTTTCATATCAGTGGTGAACATGCCCAGATATTCTGGGAAGATAACCAGTATATCTACAAGGATTTAAGATCAACCAATGGAAGCATTATTGAGAGATCCGGAGATCTTATCCCCCTTGATTCCAGCAAGAAATGGGAGTACCCAATCCAGCCAGGAGACAGGCTGATTCTTGGTGCTCCGTATAATCCTGTAGTTTTAGAGTGTAGAGAGTTGACTGCTCCGAGTGGAATAAAGGATCCCACCGTCTCCACGAAGATAGTTGCAGTCAGAAGTATGGATGAAATATCTGATATACGTGTCAGAGCTGAGTCCGATCAGGATCTAGCTGCGATTATGTATCGAATGGTACAGACAATAGGGCGGGGTGGACTAGAGCTTGAAAAGGTTCTTGGAAGTGTTTCTGAGGCTGTTTTTAATATTATCTCCAGAGCGACAAACGTTACAATATTTCTTAAAGAACAGGATGTTTCACGGTTCAGATCTGTATTCTCTATTTCAAGATCAGGTAAAAAGGGAAGTGATGGATCGAGGAGTTTGCTCCAACTGGTTTTAAAAAGGAAAGAGGCAATTATTGCTGCTGACGCCGCCAGTGAACTGAGCCAGAGTGAGAGTATTCTTGCTGCACAGATAAATTCAATTATTGCAGTTCCACTGTGGAACGGAAACAGTATAACAACAGTACTGCAATGTGATAACAGAGAGAAGTCAGGTCTTTTTAATGAAAAGGATCTTGAGTACCTTACACTGCTGAGTTATCAGGCTAATCTCGCGATTGAGAATGCAAGGTTATACAGCCAACTGAAGGAAACCAGAGAAAAAGTTCAGTCTGAGAACATTTATCTTAAAAAGCGCACCCCTGTACTTAGTTTTGATAATATTATTGGCGAAAGCCCTTTAATGAAAAAAATATTTGAACAACTTTCAAAGGTTCTGGACACCCGGGTAAGTATACATATAAATGGTGAAACCGGTACAGGAAAAGAGATTATTGCCACTGCAATTCATTATCAGAGCCGCCGCAAGGATAAGATGTTCGTTGCGCAGAACTGTGCAGCACTTCCCGAAACACTTCTGGAAAGTGAACTTTTTGGGCACGTAAAAGGAGCATTTACTGGTGCTGATAGAGATAAGAAAGGGCTTTTTGAAATAGCCGATAATGGAACACTGTTTCTTGATGAAATAGCTGATATGTCACCTACACTTCAGGTGAAATTATTGAGAGTGTTACAGGAAGGTGAGATCAGACCGCTAGGTTCAACTGAAGTAAAGTATGTGGATGTGAGAATAATCAGCGCTACCCACAAATCCCTTGAAAATGAGGTTTCAAAAGGAAACTTCAGAGAGGATCTTTTCTATCGACTTCATGTGTTCCCATTGCAGTTGCCTCCCCTAAGAGAACGAAGAGAGGATATCCCACTTCTGATTAATCATTTTCTCGAGAAGTATAAAATGGAGTTGAAGAAAATCGTTACAATTGATGAAATGACTCTTGAAGAAATGAGGAATTATGAGTGGAAGGGAAATATCAGAGAACTTGAAAATGAAGTTCATCGTATGGTTATTCTTGCGGATGACGGTGGAATTATCAAACCAAAAGATCTCAGTCCTCACCAAAGAAGTGAAACCGCTGTTATAGCTGATAAAAACTATGTTAAAGGTGAGCATCTGAAACAAATGATGGAAAAAGTCGAAAAACAGATTCTGCAGCAGGCTTTGGCAGATCATGATCAGAACAGGACGAACACAGCTAAATCACTCGGTATAACCAGAGAAGGCCTGCATAAAAAAATATCCAAATACAGTTTATAAAATTAAAATATACCTGGAATCTTGGTGTTACAGTTGGGGCATGATCCGTTTGTCAGCCTTGAAGTATGGTTTACACGATCAATTAAAGTAAAGTTGCATTGAGGACAAATAGTGGATGATGTGGCAGCGTTTTTGCTGATATTTCCACCATAGCAGAATTTTAATCCAGCTTTCTTTGCAGTTTCTACAGCTTTAATAATAGAACTTTCTCTGGTGGGAGGGGCTGTAAATTTCCAGGATGGGTAGTACGCACTTATATGCCAGATAATATTATTATCTATTTTTAAAAGGTTCTGAATAAGTAAATCAATATCCGAAGGAGAATCATTTACACCTGGAATTAAAAGCGTAGTTACTTCAACATGAATTCCATAATCGATCATCACTTTGATATTCTCAAGAATAACATCAGGTGATACCCCGGTAAGTTTTTTTAATAACGGATTATCTATTCCCTTGAGATCAACGTTTACAGCATCAAGGTAATCTTTTGCTTCCTCGAGAGCTTCCGGAGTAATAGTACCATTTGTTACCCAGGAGGTTGTAATTCCGGATTGTCTGGCCAGTTGATTTACTTCATGAGCAAATTCAAAAAAAATTGTGGGCTCAGTGTATGTAGCACTGATTAAATCAGCTCCGGAAAAAACAGCCTGAGAAACAATTTCCTCAGGTGTATAACTTTGTCCGGGATTTACTGCATTTTGTGAAATTTTGTGATTTTGACACCACTCACAGTGAAGGTTACAACCGTAGCCGGCAAATGAAAATGCTTTTCCAAAGGGGTGAACATGATAAAGTGGTTTTTTCTCAACGGGATCAAGACTGACTATTCCAATAAGTTCATCTGCATAACTGTAAAGTATTCCACCGATATTTTTTCTTACTCCACAAACTCCAAAATTATCGGGATTTAAAATGCAACGATGTACACATAAATGACACCTGATCTGTTCAGAATTCAACTGTTCCTGGAATAAAGCTTTAATCATTACTCTGCAGTATTTGAAGTTGTTGGATGTGTTGTATAATTTCCTGTCTGGCTTTTATTTCCATATTCAGTTTTGAAATGCATTCATCAGTGCAGGAGAACTTAGCTTCCTCAGGGAGTATTCCCTGAGACTGAAAAAGAGAAATGGTATCTCTGAAAGTAGTCATACTTGATGACTCAGGCAGATACAGAGAATTTTTCATAGGCTGGGATTTCAGAATTTCCGAAATGAATTCCTTTATAACAACTTCATTGCCCCTTGTTTCAACCAGCTTTTCCAGCAGATAGAGTTGCCCTGAAATAATATGAATAAAAAACCATCCGAAGATTGCCTCATAAGACTTATATTTTTCCGATAAATCTGGATACTTATCCTGAGAAAAATCTGAATTATGAAAGTTTAAATTGGCAAATTCACGAACGAGTTGATTCCAGATGTATTCGTGCATTATGGATGCACCAACCCCAAAGGAGCGACTGAATATCGCCAGGGCAGGTTTTATAACAACCTGAATATACCCATTTTTATAGTATACAAGATTTTTCCGGTGGTGAGGATTCACCATTATTAAATTATCAGTGTTGATATATCGGGAAAAACCTTTCAGGGAACGAAGGAAGTATTTATAAAGGGTATCTTTATTTTGAAGAGTTTTTGATATTTTAGCGCCTGATTCAACAGCAAAATCCCTCAACAGAACATATCTTTTAAATAATTGATTCTCAGTGAATTGAGTTTCCGGTCCGAGTATTGCGGCAGCAAACACCATGGAACTTGTTACAAGAGTATTTTGTACAATCTCACTTGCAGTCCGGAAGGCAACCTGATTGACCCTATCCTCGAACTCCAACTGGCTGCTGGAATTAAGTTCATCTGCAAGAGAAAATGGTTCTCCGATTCTGATGTTTGCTCTACCATATTTATTGAGCAGTACACTGAAGTTTTTTAAAATCAGACTAAAATTTTCTTTCTGCTTGGGTTTTCCAGAATCCTCATCGTTATAACTGTTATCCTCAAGAACTTTTTCATACCCAATGGACACTGGTACTATCATTGGTGAAGGTATTGCACCGGATTGAACCAGTCCGGAAATAATGGAAAGCATCCCTGTCTTAGGGTATACGATTTTTCCGCTTCGTGAACGTGTTCCTTCGATAAAGAATTCAACATTAATACCCTTGTTGAAAAGCATCGCCAGATATTCAGTGAGAACGGTTTTGTATAATTTATTTCCCTTAAATGTTCTTCGTATAAAAAAAGCCCCGCCACCTCTGAATAAAGTTCCCATTGGCCAGAAACTCAGATTTTTTCCCGCGGCAATATGCGGAATAGGCATATGATATTTATCCATAAACCATGAGAGAACCAGATAATCTATGTGACTTCTATGGCTCGGAATAATGAGTAGGGGTCCTTTCTCAGCGGCCTGCCTCATTCTTGAAAATCCTTCATCATCAATTTCGAAACCTTTGTAAATCAAATTCCATGTAAAACTGAGAATGTGTTTATGGAATGTTAATATGGCAGTTGAAGGAGATGAGGGAATTTCATTTATACTTTTATTCAATTCCTTTATGACATCCTGAGATTTCTCCCCATTGTCAACTGCATCCAGAAACTCATTTATTATATTTTTATTGTGAGAAAGAGTTCGTTTAATACCTTCAAATGATTCCATGAGTGGACCTAAAAATAATCTAAACTCACTTTCAATATGTTTCTCCATAAGAAACCGAATATTTTTAGAAACAGCTCGACAGGTAAGATGTGAATGAGTTGAAAGATAGTCTGAAATATGAACCGGCTTACCAATTTTAACTACGGGTCTGAATCCACTGAAAAGGCTCATCAGTGTTGTTTTAATGATTCCATAATGTTCAGGTGTTCCAAGAATTTTTTCAACAACACTCTGATGACTGGATTGTTGTCTGACACTATGCCTTTGCCAGATGGGAACAACAGGAACAGCAATAAACCTGCGGTCGGTCTTTTCAGTTTTCAGTGTGCAAACTAAATTATAAAGAAATTTATTTGCCGCAGGGGTATCTTTCGGGTGAAAAATAGTGCCTGGGGAAAAAAGCGCGACTACTGCATTGTGTCCGGAAATAACATCCTTGAAAACTACAGTTTCGGTAAAATCTGCACCGAAAATAAGTTTTTGAATTAAAGTAAGGGTTTTATTGGAACCAAGAACAGAACTTATTTGTGGAACAACTACAGAGGGGAAATCAATACCGGCTTTTTCGAGCACACATTTTAAAACAAAATAATCCAGTGCATTTTCAGCCCTCAGGACGTAAATGTAACTTATATTTTCATCAGTTTCCGACAGTTTATTAAGATCTTCATCCGAAAATTCAATACGGTCAGAAAACAGTTTAAGAAAACGATTACCCACAAGCCCCAGAGAGCTGGAAATGCCACTGAAGAATTTCATATTAAATACCGTGTATAATTTCAGACTCCTGAGCTTCGAGAGCCTGTTTCCTGGATAGTTTAATTTTTCCACCACGTTCAATATCTGTTATTTTTACAACAACACTATCGCCGAGTTTAACTACTTCGTCAATGCTGTTTACGAATTTATTATCGAGTTCGCTTATATGAACAAGTCCATCATTTCCCGGTAAAAATTCAACTACAACACCAACTTTGTCAATAATTCTTCTGGCAATACCTTTATAGATTTCACCAGTTTTGGGATCTCTGGTTAGATTCTGAATAAACTGGAGAGCAGCACTGGCTTTCTCATCATCATTAGCAGCAATAAGGATCTTGCCACTGTCATCAACATCAATTTTTGCCCCTGTATTTTCAGTGATAGCACGAATCATTTTTCCGCCGGGTCCAATAACATCTCTGATTTTATCGGGATTAATCATTATGGAAGTAACACGGGGAGCATGTGATACCAGTTTTTTTCTGCTTTCGGGAATAATCTCTGCCATTTTGCCGAGTATGTGCAGTCTGCCATCTCTGGCCTGATAAAGTGCTTTTTTCATTATTTCCCGGTTGATGCCATCAATTTTTATATCCATTTGGACAGCATTGATGCCTGATTCGGTTCCAGCTACCTTGAAATCCATATCTCCAAGATGATCCTCATCTCCAAGAATGTCAGAAAGAACTGCAAATTCATCGCCTTCCTTGATGAGTCCCATTGCAATACCGGCCACAGGAGCTTTAATGGGAACACCACAATCCATAAGTGACATGCTTCCACCACATACGGTAGCCATGGAGGAGCTGCCGTTACTTTCAGTAATTTCACTTACAATACGGATTACATATGGAAATTCTTCAATATCAGGGAGAACTTTTGATATAGCACGATATGCCAGATGTCCATGCCCGATTTCTCTTCTTCCTGGTCCTCTCAGCGGTTTAGTTTCTCCTACACTGAATGGTGGAAAATTATAGTGGAGCATAAAACTTCTGAATTCTTCACCCGTGAGAAGATCAAGCTTCTGATTGTCCATTCCAAATCCGAGTGTGGTGGTTACAATAGACTGAGTTTCACCTCTGGTAAACAGTGCACTTCCGTGAGCCATGGGAAGAAGGGATGTTTCCCCCGTAATTGGTCTTATATCAGTGGTGGTTCGATTATCCAGACGTTTGTTTTCTTTTATAATTTTACCTCGGACGAGATCATATTTCATGTGATTGATTATTGATGAAACAGCACTTTTTTTATCAGGATATTCTTCAGACAATGCTTCCCATACCTGGTCATGAACACTGTCGATTGCTTTGTAGCGATCGAGTTTCTCTGTATTCAAAAGGGCTTTTTCAAGAGAATCACCGACGGTATCAATCACTCTTGTTTTTAATTCCTCATCGGTCTTTTTAGGAATAAAATCTCTTTTTATTTTCCCTGCCAGTTTCTGAAGCTTCAACTGGGCTTCAATAACAGCCTGAGCACTGTCATGACCGAAATAAAGAGCCTCAAGAAGTTCATCTTCAGAGAGATTATTAAGTTCCCCTTCAACCATAACAATAGCATCCTTAGATGCAACGAGATTCAAATCCATATCAGACTCGGCCATTGAAGATATGCTCGGGTACGCCACAAGTTTTCCGTCAATTCGGCCAATTTGAACTCCTGCTACCGGACCGTTCCATGGAATATCACTGAGCATCAGCGCAGCGCTGGCACCAATCTGAGAAAGTGTATAGGTACAGTTTTCTCCATCATGACTAAGAACAGTGGCTATTATCTGTGTTTCATAATTCCATCCATCAGGGAAAAGAGGTCTTGCAGGCCTGTCAATGAGTCTTGAAGCAAGGATTTCCCCTTCACTCAATTTTCCTTCTCTGCGAAAGAAATTTCCCGGAATTTTTCCTGCAGCATAACTTTTTTCCTGATAATCAACAGTAAGTGGCATGAAATCAATATCTTCACGTCCTTTGGATGATGCTACAGCGGTAACCAGAACCATAGATTTTCCGCTTTTTACAATAACACTGCCACTTGCCTGTTTAGCAATTTTACCTGTTTCGATGGTGATTGTTTTTCCACCAACTTCGATTGTTTCCTGTACGAACATAATAAATACCTTTCAACATAACCATCAGGAAGAGTCATTTGCCCACACAATGAATAAATAAACATTATGTCGGCAAATGACTCGACCATCCTGATGGGAAAAACCGGGGGCCAGAATTGGCCCCCATTAAACTTTTTTGATTAACGACGAATGCCGAGTTCCTTGATTATGGACTGATAACGGGAGAACTTCTTCTTTTTGAGATAATCGAGAAGTCTTCTTCTTCTCCCAACAAGCATCAGAAGACCTCTTCTTGAGTGATGATCCTTTTTGTGAGTTTTGAAATGCTCTGTAAGATGAACAATACGTTCGGTTAGAAGAGCAATCTGCACTTCAGGTGAACCTGTATCGGATTCATGTGTTTTAAATTTGGAAATAACTTCGTTCTTTTTGCTGGTGCTCATACTCATTTTGGTAACTCTCCTTTTATTTGATTCTGAGTATTTTGATAAAAACTATTATCAATTATATTTCGTAACACTTTTCCTGGAAAAAAATTATTGTTTTTTATCTGACCGATAGCTGCAATATATCCGCTTTTGGTTACAACAGCGGCATTTTCAGTATCCTGTACTAATGGAAGTTCGATCTGAGTTCCATTGGAGATCTTGGAAAAATCGTCATCGGAAATGTTTTCAAGAATATAAAATCCCTTTAAAAACCGTATGCCGGAATCAAGATTATCGATAAATTCCTCGGTGGACATTTCCAGAATTGAATCAAGAGGAATAGCATTTTTAATTATAAAATCCCCACTTGCTGTTCTGGTGAGTTTTGTCAGATGACCCACCGTGTTTGAATCAAGACATATATCAAGAGCAAGTTGACGGATATAGGTGCCTTTTGAACAATATACATCCAGTTCAATTTCGGATGTGCTAAATTTGACGAGCTCCAGAGAATGGATATTTACCTGTCTGGGTTTTCTGTCAACAGTTTCCCCTTTACGGGCAGCCTTGTACAGAGGTTTTCCATTAACTTTTACAGCACTGAACATTGGGGGTATTTGAGAAATTTTACCAGTGAATCTGGAAATTGAATTTTTTATAATCTCTTCAGTAAGATGATCTGTGGATTTTTGAGACACAATGCAGCCTTCACTGTCAATAGTATCTGTCTCAACTCCAAGTTTTACAGTTGTATTATATTTTTTTGAATCTGATGTGAAATATTCAGAAAGTCTTGTGTAATCACCGATGAGAATGATAAGTACACCCTGAGCAAGAGGATCGAGAGTTCCTGCATGTCCAGCTTTTACTTTAAATGTACGGCGGATCCTGTGTACAACATCATGACTTGTCATTCCTGTGGGTTTATTAACACAAAGTACACCGGAAACTACCATCCGTAAGTTTCTCCAATCACATCGAAAACCTTATCCATTGCACAGTTTATACTGCACTGGAATGAAGCTCCGGCAGCATTTGGATGACCACCACCACCAAAGAGAGCCGCAATTTTATCCACTGGGAAATTACCAGTGCTTCTGAATGAGACTTTTACAAGATTTTCATCATCTCCGGGCCTTAAAATAAATGCAATTTCAACACCCCTGATGGATCTTACATAATTTACAAAACCACTGCTTGTTTCCATATCAGCTCCGGATTCATCAAGCATGGAATTGCTAACGTACAAAGAAGCAGTTTTGCCGTTATGTCTTATTTGCATAGTGGAAAGAACCAGTCCAAGAAGTTTCATCCTCTCCGGAGGATTGGATTCATAAAGAGCTTTTGCACACAGCCAGGGGTCAGCTCCATTTTCAAGTAGCTGTGCTGCATAATACATGGTTCTGGGATCAGTGCTGGAATATCTGAAACTTCCGGTATCACTGGAACTGGCGATCCACAGAGCTAGTGAAATATCACGGTTAAGATTTAATCCTGCCTGTAAGCAGAGTTCCTGAATAAGTAATCCGCAGGAACTGGCTTTTGAATCTACAAATTCTATATCACCAAAGGGATCTCTCGTGGAATGATGATCTATGACTACAAGTGATTTACGATGCATTGAGTCTGGAAGGTCTTCTCCAACTAATTTTTTACTTCCACAGTCGAGAACAAACACTGCATCAAAGAATTTATTTTTATCCACATGACTGACAATATCAGCAAATCCTGATAAAAATGAAATGCTTTCATCAAAAGGATCCTGAGAGTAAACAACAACGTTTGCTCCCAACTGGATAGCGATTTCTCTGAGAGCGAGAACGCTGCCCATTGCATCACCATCAGGATGGCGATGTGCGGTTATAAGGATATCACCTTTAATGAATTCGATACACGATGAAAAATCAATCATCAGATACCTCATCATTCATTTCCGATAGCAGTTTTTCCATTTTCCATGCTTCTGTAATAATGTAATCAGGAAAGAATGCCAGCTCTGGAACTCTTTTCATATTTAGTTCAATAGCAATTGTATTTCTGAGTTTTCCTGTGGCTTTTTTAAGTACATTGATTGCCACGGTAAAGTCGAAATCCTCCTGAGAAGAAGAGATATAAACTTTTGCGAGTCTCAGATCAGGTGACATATCGACATGTGTGATGCCTATCCCACTAAGACGGGGATCTTCAAAAGAACCGATAATAGTGAGACTTAGAACTTCAAAAACCTGAGAGGCAACCATTTTTTGCCTTCTCATACCATTCCCTTTTCTCTGGGGTCTTGGTTTACCGGGATTTTCTCTGCTTTTTTTCTTCATATTCACTTTACTCTTCAAAGCTGGATATAGATTGCTTTACCTGATCCCAGTCTGTATCACTTTCTAACTCCCAAAAAGGCTGTTCCAGTGCACCAAAGTTAATAATTTCCCGTTCCCTGAATATCACCGGTGCAAGGTACAGGTTCTCAATAAAGGAGAGCAATTTGTCGATTCTGCTGGCAGCATGATTTGTGGTGTTACTGGTGGTTGATATTCCTAAAACCAGAACAGAGTGAAAATCATTTTCCTCTATTTCGGAAATTGAAACATTGAAGCGATGCTTCACTCTGTCAATGATTCCTTTTGATATGCGTCTTTTATCTTTCAAAGATGCACAATCGGAGGTATCAAGCCCTATTCGGGCTACAGCTACGACCAGCATATGGATATTTTCCTTTCATATCCAGTATATAAAAGTCATGCGGCGTCAGGATCAACCCTGTAGCTTTTTTCACATAATATCAATATGTGAATCCGGGATGTCCTCAAACCAGACAGGTAATAAACCGTATCTGATCACCAATGGCAGATAATAGGTATCGTTGTTCGAAAATCAAGTAAAATGTGAGAGGGCGGGGAACTATTTCTTCTTCTTCTTATCAGTTTTTTTCTTGGTATTAACTCCGGAGCCTGCGGTTACAACTTTAACCATCGGATTAACTTCAAGTTCTCCAGCCCCTGGAATTTTGACTCCGCGATCTTTACGTGACTCAGCAACTTTCTGTCTTCTGTTGCCGTCAAGAACGATAAGTACAAAGTTTCCATAAACATCTGTTTTATCCATTGCCCATAGTTCAGTTCCTGAGGTGCCTTTCCACAAAAGGTGATGCAGTTCAGTATCTCCACCAATACCCTTCATGAATATTTCTTCAGCCTTTCCATAAGCACCTTCAATAACACTCTGGAATTTTGCAAAATTAAATCCTTTGTACTGATCCTTGGGTAATGTAATAAAAATTCTGTATAACTGATCATTGAAGAAAAAGAAGAATTTCTGTTTATCAAGATCAATGATAGGGATCATGCTTTCATAATTTTTATGAGCATACTGGTCATCGATAATTGATGTATCCCAACCGGTGGTCTGACCGTTGAACGTCACAGTTTTGCTTTTAATATTAGCAATTTCCTTATTCATTTTGGCTCGCTGCTCATCCTTTTGCAGATCACCACGTGTTTTAAGAATAATCTTGGCGTATCTTTTCTTTATATCCTTGATAAGAAGGTTCTGAACCTGCTTTTTTGACATCCCAAACTTGAACTCTCCCTGAAGAGTCTTAATGGCTGCCTGAGCTTTTGCACTGGTGGTAGCCTTTTTCTTTTTTTTACTTTTTTTCCTGGCATCCACTTGCGATGTCAGTGAAAAAGCCATCAGTAAACTCATAAACATTGTGATTTTTTTCATAATCTTCCTCCAAGAATTAATATCAGGAATCCTTACGTAGGTATTTCCAGTAAATTCAAAAACAGGAAAAAAAGTACATAAAAAATCCGTACTTATTTTTCCATGGGTGGTAATATATCCGATATGATTCTCAAAAAAAAGCTGATTTCATATGGATATGTTTTTTCGGGAAAATAACTGGATATGGACAGTAAGATCTTTAAATGAGATTTCCAGTATTTTATTGGTAATAGTTAGTTGAGAAAATAAAAGATGTAATATATTCAGTAAATTATTGTGTGCATAATTCGCCAGGTCCAGAAATAAATTTTCACTGCAACTCAGTTTATCGTGTTTGTTAATCAACTATATTCTTGTTTTTGATTTAAGGGAGTCTATCAGACCTCGGTTGAAATATTCAGATGGTCTTACTATATAGTTGAGCCGTTCCCCACCTTCTCTGGCGAAAAACATCATTTCTCTTACAAGATATGACATCAGAGCCCATGTTCCTTTGATGGAGCTTTTTCCGAGTTCCATAATGTCCTGAAACCGGCCTGATTCATAAAGTCTTTTTATTTCAGAATCATCCCAGGCACTTCTTACTCCCAGTGTTGCTTCAGTAACATCAGCTATTGCTCTGACTTCGGAATTATGTTTATTGATAATACCCAGTACATCTATAACATTTATTTTTTTTGAGATACTTCCGAATGCAAGATCCAGAGCTGCTTTGGCAGATATCCCATCAGATATCACTACAACACTGTTGGCAGATATAAGTGCGTTACCCAGAACTGCAAAATCAAGTACTGCAAAACCGTGGTAATTGCCTGTCTTTGAAGAATAAGCAGTTGCCATAATGGGCATTTTTTCATCCAGAATATTCTTAAGATCAACAAAAACCTCGTCAGCGGAAAAGTCTGGAACTGTCGAACCTGTACTCCATATTTCGGTTTCAGTGGAGATTATCCGGTTTCTTCCTGTTGTACCAAACAGACGTTCAGAACTGAGGGTTCGATTATCCTTTCCAGATCTTCTTATGAAATTGGCTTTTTCATAACTGCCTGTACGTTCAATTTTCATTTTACTTGATGATAAGCGTTCTTCTCTCTTCCCACACAGTTTTCTTACAAGATTTTTCAGTTTGGCAGGATCAATATTTTTTTGTGTTTCGCCATCAAACCATTCACCGATTGCTGTAGGAAATCCATCGGCTAAAATCAGAGCACGTTCCTCTATACTGTTTGTAACCACAAGGTTGTATTCACAAAGACCATTGGGAGATTTTTTTAACTTTTCTCTTCTAGCTGAAATGAATTCTCTCTCCCAAGGAATTTCATAATTGATAGCTACATTGATATTGCTGCTGTTATGGCTAAAACTATCATGATCACACAAAATTTTTACTTGAAGTCCAACTGAAGAATTATCGAACTCAGTTGAAAAATCCGATACAGCGTATTTTGGTGACAATAGTGTTAACAGAGACTGCTTTATTTCCTTAAAATGAGTGAAAATAACGAGATTGATATTTTCACCGGTATGGCCCCATGTCTCAAGCAGATCATTCAGTATCTCTATTTTAGGTGTGTAAGAATTTTTTGAAACAATTGAAAAAGACCCGAGTGATATTCTTAATTCTCTGATTTCAGAGACAGCATTGGAAATATCAGATGGTGTCCAGGAAAATCTGGATGCAGAACTGGCAAAAAGTCGTGTCAGTTTTTCGCCTGCAAAATCTTTCTGTCCGCTTCCGGGTTGTATCATTACCCGGAACATGCTTCTTTTGGAGGATGTTTTTCTGAGGGACTGGGAATCGCGTGATAGCTGGAATTGTTGATAAACATCAATAAGATCATTAGGTATCTTCCAGTCGATGATTTTTCCGTATTTATTTCTTATAGAATACAGCGTATTAAATTTCCAGAAAGGAGCAACTTTTTCCGGTTTCATGAAATGCAGAAGGTTAACCATAAGTTCACTGCCTACCGGTATTTTTGATGACGACAGAAAAACTGACCAGTCAAATTTCAGGGACTGGATGAGAGCACCTGTTTTCCCGTTCCATTTATGGACAGTGTGAATTTCATCAAAAATGACCATTGTTGGAGAAATCCTGTGAACTTTTTGGGCGTCTCTAAGAATATTTTTGTATGAACCAATGTATATGTTTACCTGATTAGAATTATTTTGAGGGACTCCTCTAATTTCATCCAGAAAATTCACAGGGACTGGTAGAAAAATTTTGAAAAGTCTTTTCCAGTGTGAAAACCAGTGTTCATTTGTCAAAACCACAATTTTAAGATCCGAAATTTTTCTCATAAGGAAAGCAATAGAAGCGATGCTTGAAATTCTCTTCCCTGTTCCAGCATTTTCTTCGATCAGGCTAACTGAATTTCTAATGATAAAATTTACCGCATCCAGTTGATGAGATTTTAGTGGTTTGCCGAGAATATTTTCCGAAGGTGGGTTTTTTTTCAACTCTTTGATAACATCATTTCTTGGGATGTCTCCAGCTGTTACAATCCTGATAATTTCTCTTGCACTGAATGTGAAAGCTATTCTGTTTTTCCTTGCTACATCGAGAAAAACCGACCACTCATCAGAGTTGAGAAGAGAAATATCCCTGAGTTCATTATGAATAAAGAGATCTTCATAAAATGGAAGTTCGGTTCCAATTGGTAGACTCAGATGCAATGAAGGTTTGCCATCATTCCATGTTCCATACAGGGAATTTTCAATTACAGGTTGTTTTTGTTCACTCCATGCATAAGCCTGAGGATTAGTGTCCTTGAGGTGAGAAAGGACAGCATGAATATGTTTACAGCTTCCAAGATGGGAAAGCTTGTAATCCGGGCAACTGCAGTAGTTGGAGCCATCAGGAGTCAGACTGTGAATATCTACAAAGTAAGTGAGAAAGGAATCAGATTTGACCGAAAAAAGACTGAAAAAAGGATGGTCGCCTTCTAAGGAGGTTATATTGAAATGACCCCGTCGACCCGATAAAATACGCTTTTCCTTTTCCACAACGATGGACGCGCTGAATTTATCTGTTTTAGTCTCCAAAATCTGACCTCCACAAAATCCCCTCATCTTGCATTAACTGAATATGTTCCAATTGATGGGAGTACTTATAATGTCTTTATAAAAAAGCACAATCAATAATCAGTTGAAGTGAGTACCAGAAATTACTATTATTTTCAAGTCAAAAAATAGAATCTTACAGTAATTATTTATACTATCAGTTTTAATAAAGTGCTGAATAAATGGAATAAATAGCTAACTAATAGATTTTTCACGATTTATAGCTATAAAATACAACTTATAAAAAATGAATTGCACCCTTGATTTCAGTATGAAGTGGAAATTATAAATTATCCTCTGTATTCTAGAAAAGATATTCTGAAAAAACAGATTTTCTGATAAAAATATTTTTGAAAACGAGGGATTTTTTGTCAAAAGAAGTTATTTTTCTACAGAATGTGAAAACCCATAATCTTAAAAATATTGATGTGGAAATTCCTAAAAATGTGGTCTGTATGGTTTTAGGGGTTAGTGGAAGCGGAAAATCCTCACTTTTTCTTGATACATTGCATCCTGAATCATTGTTCAGGTATCTGGAAACTATCTCAAATGGTAATGGTATCTGGACTAAAAGAAGAGAAAAACCCGATGTTGAAGATGCTACTGGAATTACGCCAACTATTGTGGTTGATCCCAGGAGCAGCTTTCCTGTTTCAGGTGCCAGAGCTATTGAAATAACTGAATTACTTTATTTTCTCAGGCTGCTTTTTGTTTCAGGTGCACAGCCATACTGTATAAACTGCCGCAGTTTTCTTAAAGTCAGGGATGTTCAGGGAGTTGTAAGGGAAATTTTAACTTGGGAACAGGGTTGTAAACTTATAGTTACTGCAAGATGCTCAGGAGCCTCTCTTTCTGTGGAAAATTTATTATCCGGCGGGTTTACTAGGATTCTTGAGAATGGTGAAGTAAAAGATGTTGAAGAAATCACTGAAGGATTCAATCCCGTAAAGTATTATCACGTTATTGTTGACAGACTGCAACTCAGGGAAAATTCAGCCTCAAGACTTTCTCAGAGTGTTGAAACTGCATTCAGAGTTTCAGATGGAGTTGTCAGTGTATTTCGGGACGGTGTTTCTACTACATTTTCAAGAAATGCTGTATGCGAAAAATGTGGATTCCAGATACCATCACTTTCTCCAGGGTTATTTTCAAGATTTAATACGGGCAAATGTGATGTGTGTCATGGGAGAGGTGCTGTTTCAGGTGAAGGTTGCATTTCATGTTCAGGTATGGGGTATTCCGAAAATGTTTCTTCATGGAAATTTCGAAATTATTCCCTGACTGAAATACTTGGAATGACTTTTGGAGAAATCTCAGAAATTTTCTCTGAGATATCGCCCTCGAACAAAGTGGAAGGTCAACTCTTATCAAGGATACTACATGATTTAAATATTATCTGCGATACAATTTTGCTCGGTGATATAAAAGCATCAGAACCAATCGTAAACCTTAGCAGGGGTGAAATTCAGTTGCTTAGACTTGCAAAAGTTGCCACTGGGGGATTCAGTGGTGTTGTTTATATTCTTGATGAGCCTTCAACAGGACTTACATGGCGGGAAAGAAGTAGAGTATTTGAAATTATAAATAAACTTAGAAACCAGAGCAATACAGTTATAGTGCTTGAACATGATCTGGAATTTTTGAAAATAGCTGATTATGTTATTGAAACAGGACCAGGTGCAGGGGTACAGGGTGGAGAGATAATTTTCACTGGAAATGTGGCGGATTTTTATAAGTCAAAAACTCTTACTTCTCAGATTTTAAGAAATTTATCTGCTAAAAAGAATTATTCTGTTTCAGGTAATTACCCCTACCATTTCGGATTCAGTTCCCTGAAAAAGAATGAAATACTTTTTCAGGATATTGAGATGCCCTGTCGGGCACTTATAACTGTAACAGGTCCTATGTCAGGTGGAAAATCCACTTTGCTTTCCATAATTAATGATCTGTTCAGTGAAAAAAAATCAGGATGCCAGGTTTCCTATGGTGGAGAATATTTTACAGGAGGGGTTGAATATATTACCGGTATTCAGGCAAAAGCAAATCCCCACAGCACTGTGGCAAGTTATCTGGGGTTTTCCTCTGTTTTTCGTGAACTGCTTGCTGCCACCATATTAAGTAAACAGAGGGGATGGAAAGCCGGGAGGTTTTCTTCAAAATCAAAGGACGGAAGATGCGAAACCTGCAGTGGAAGAGGCAGGATTACAGCAAGTGTAGGTCATATGAGTGAGATGACCATCGAATGTCCTGAATGTGCTGGCACAAGATTTAACGCAGATATTCTGGAAATAAAATGGCGTGGAAAAAATATTAATGATATTTTAGGCCTTACTTTGAATGAAGCCGCTGATTTTTTTAAGAATCATGCAAAGATTCAGAGCAGTATAAAACCTGCTCAGGAAACAGGACTCGGTTATCTGGAGTGTGGGCAGGAAACCGGGACATTGAGTGGTGGTGAGTTTCAGAGAATGGTTATGGCAAGAGAATTGACAAGGAAAAAGAAAAGGCCATGTTTGTATATCATAGATGATGCCACCAGTGGTCTTCATTACAAGGATATGGATACTCTGGGGCTTCTTTTCAGAAATATGGTGGAAAAGGGGCATACTATTATTATTGCAGATGACTCAGAATATATGATCAGATATTCCGATATGAATATAGACCTCAAAAGATAATAATATGATTTATATATATATATCCTCCGGTATTTTATTGGTATTTTTTATTGTGATGCTTGTGGCTGGTAAGAAAAGTCGCCATTATACCGGAGATAAGCCTCTGGATGAAAGGCTAAAAAAACATGGAATAACTTTGGTGGGAAATACTTTGGAGTTTAATGGCACGACTTATATTATTTCAGAGTACTGGCAGCTTTATGAGTCTGAAGGAAGGAAAGCTGTATTCACCCGTTTTGAATATTACTATAAGGCTCCTTTGCTAAGATATTTTCATGTTGCGAAACGTCCAAGGGAGGAGATAATAAATCATGCCCATTCAAGTGCTGTGGATGTACTGGTGACAAATGATGCCAGTTTCGATAGTTATTATATGGTCAGATCTCAGACCGGTGAAGAATCTCTGGCGTTGCTGACACCATCAGTAATTTCTTTCATGATTAAATGTGCCCAGAATGAAGAAGAAGAGATTGAACTGTTTGATAATTTTGTGAGATTTACAATTCCTGGAAAACCTGAATATGTAGCAACAGATATTTTTATGGATGTTCTGCTAAGATTTGATGATTTTGCGCGAAATTTTGAAACTGCAAGAATTAAGCAGCCACTGCCTCCTCAATTGAAGTCAATCTATGATGCTATCTGTAATGCAGTTGGTGAGTGCAGGATTGAAAAGTCAGATGAAGGAGGATGTGATCTCCCGAGAGCACTGCCCTCCGGAAGAACAGTATATTTCACTTTAAGGGCTGGAAGTGATGGTATTCATATTCGTATTCCACTGGTAAAGCAGTCGGAGTGTATTTTTGTTTTCAGTGAGACGAGTTTTCCAATGCAGTACTCCACTGAAAAATATGATATTCGTTTATTTACACCGGATGCCGGATCAAATTTTCTTAAAAAATTGAAAATACTTCAGATATCCCCGAAAGAAGGTACTACGGGGAATTCCAGAATGAAAAAGTTTGTGGCAGGAAAAAAGAGAAGGATGTATCAACTGTATTTTCAGAGAATGAAAGAAGCTCTACTTTTTGATTTAATAGAAAAAACAAGTGCTGAACTGGAAAAAATGGCTTCAAAATGGTCAAAGGATCGTCTTCCTTCACTGGAACTAAGTACTCAGAATCTTAGAGTATATCTCCCCGGACCTGTAAATGAAAGAGTTCCCTTAGGTAATATCATCGTGCTGCTGGATACCCTTGCAGGTGAGTTTTTACATGTTCATAACAGTTCTTCAGAAAACATCTGCAGTTGAGTATCTATCCGCATAATCTGAGTATCGGATTCATCCCCAAAGTAGTTATTTATTCATGTAAATTATGTAAATCAGTCCCGGGTTAAAAGATTTATATCGGATTTTGCTCGTTCAATGATATCACTAGCCAGAAAATTCTGTTTTGCAACAATTTCTTCCTCAGGGATATTTATCAGATGGCCATTTTCCACGACTATTTTCCCGTTTACAATGACAGTATGGGCTCTTTTTCGTGAATTATTGAAAAGCAGTGCGGCAATCGGATCATGCAGTCCACCGGCATATGATATGTCATTCATATCAAAAATAGCTATATCAGCAAGGAATCCCGGTTTCAGTTGTCCAATTTCATTATCCCAGCCAAGTATTTCAGCACCGCCTCTGGTGGCAAGCTTCAGAGTAGACAGTGCATTTGTTGCGGTTACTCCATACTTCCCAATGCGGTGAACAAATAGAGCCAGTCTGGCCTCACTGAGCATATCACTGGAATCATTTGAAGCACTCCCGTCTACACCAAGACCAACTCTTGCTCCAGCTTTAATGAGATCTGGAATAGGTGCAATTCCACTTCCAAGTCTGAGGTTTGATGTGGGACAGTGAGCCACTCCTGTTCTGGTTTCTCCCAGACGTTTGATTTCATCTTCGTTAAACCAGATACCATGAGCATACCAGACATCTTCTCCAATCCAGTCAACACTTTCCATAAATTCAAGCGGCCGCATACCCAGAGTGGAAATGCAATAATCATCTTCATCGCTGGTTTCTGCGAGGTGAGTATGAAGCATCACTGAATGTTTTCTTGCAAGTCTGGCACTTTCTTTAAGCAGTTCAGGAGTCACACTGAATGGTGAACATGGAGCAAGTGCCACTCTGAGCATGCTTCCATCAGATGTATCATGGAATCTTGTTATAAATTCCTCTGATGCTTTTAAAATATATTCTTCAGACTGTACGACATCATCAGGAGGAAGTCCTCCTCTGGAAACTCCTCTGGACATACTTCCCCTTGTGGGGAAAAACCTGGCCCCTAATTTTTCTGCCGCTTCAATCTCAGCATGAATAATCTCTTCTCCATATTTTGAAGGGAAAAGATAATGATGATCACTTATAAGAGTACATCCACTGAGAAGCAGTTCACCTATTCCGGTGGCACTAGCCCAGTATTCAGTTTCGGGTGTTATGTGTCTCCACCCCTGATAGAGATTGATGAGCCAGTTAAAAAGTTTGGCATCCTGAACTCTGGGTACATTTCTGAACATGGTCTGGTAAAGATGATGGTGTGTATTGACCATCCCGGGGATTGCCACCATGTGACTTCCATCAATAATTTTTTCAACTTCATCTGTCAGTCCGGATCCAATTTTTTCAATACGGTTTTCCCTGATGAGTATATCGACATTGAAAAGAACCTCATCAGAGTCATTTACTGTTGCAGCGGCCATTAAGTTTCTAATTATCAGAGATGACATTTTTATTCCTTATGTTTTATGCAGTTTCAATAAGTATTTTAATGAGTGATGGATCATGTATTTTTCCGGCATTCCACTTGAAAAAATCAACTATAAATGGAATGCCACCTTCCGAATCTAAAAGTGTCACATAGTAATGAGCAATTGAAAGAATTCTGGACACCAGAGGAATGCGATCTCCGCTCAGGCCATCTGGTGTTCCTGAACCATCAAAATTTTCACTCATATGGGATATGGCATTAATTACATCATCAAAATTTTTTACAGGTATTACTTTGCCAAATTTATCGGTGATTTTTTCGTCAATCATCTTCAGAAAATCTTCGGTGTATTCAGACGGGTTTTTCCTGATATGATAACCGTAAATCATTGCAGCCCATAAAGTAATGGATTTCAGATCGTTTGAATTTCCGGTATAATTAAGAATTTCCAGAGCTTTTTCAGAAACCCTGAGATGGAAATCCCAGTCCGTATTCCCCGTTGTATCCTGTTTTTTCAGAAGGGACTGAATGTTCATGGGAAGATTTCTTATCAGTGGTGTATCCTTTTGCATGGAAGACAGCAGCATTCCCAAAAGCCTGTATAGATCCCCGTTATTTGATATATCATCAGGGCTTTGATCAATTAGTCTTGTATAAACAGAGCTGGCTTCTCTGGTAATTGATATAAGTTCTTCATTGTTAAAGGGTTTTTCAATAAATCTGAAAATTTTAGCTTCATTAACCACATCCTTAAGGGAAAGCTGGTCCATGAAAGCAGTGAGTAAAATACGCTGGATAAAAGGCCATTTTCTGCTTGCACTGGATAACAGATCCAATCCATTCATTCCTGGCATCCTGTAATCAGAGATAATTACACTTACTTCTTCACTGCTTTTTTCAAGAAAATCAAGAACGGTTGTTCCATCAGAAAAGGATACAGTGTCGAAACCAGAATTTTCAAGAACGCGCTTTATAGAATTTCTGGCATTCAATTCATCATCAACGATGAGTATCTTATATTTAGGGGATGAAAAGGGTTGCGAATGAGGGGGTTCCATTATATTAAGCTCTGTATTCATTCACACTTAGACAGAAGGGGCAGGTTATTTTTGAACTGTATCCCACAAATGGAATAGGAAGCCTTCTGGAACATCCGAAACATTCAATATGACTGGATAAAGCAGCGTTGGGTTTACTGGATTCATTCTTTGAGACAGTATCAGTTCCACCACCGAAAAGAGAATCATCTTCAAAATCAGTTTTAGCTGATTCAGGTGTATTATCATCCGGTTCAGAACTATTCTCCACGGCGATTTCTGATTCCGATGAACTTTCCTCTTCCTCATCCGGAGCAGCTTCAACATCTGACTCTTTTTCGGCAGTTTCTGATTCGACGTCATCTTCAGTTTCAGAAATATGGTCATCATGGGGTGTATCGATTTCGGAATCCGCTTTTACATCTTCGGTGAGGGCAGGATCACTTTTTTCTTCAATGTTCCGAGATGAAATTGATATTTCCCCACTCTGGGTAGTCTTGGGTTCTTCCTTTTTCTCCGGCTTCACTATTTCCGGTTTATTTTCTATTTCTTTTTCGACGGTTTCAACTTTTTCTTCTTTCTTGATTTCTACTTTTATTTCACCGCTTTGTGAACGATCTTCATTTTTGCTGTCTTCATTCTCAATGGTTTCAAATTCACCACTGTTTTTTTTGCCACTACCGAAAATTTTACTGAAGAAACCCAATTGAAGCCTCCTTTTCCGGACAAATCCGGAGTTCATCTCAAAGAATTTAAGCTGATTCTTAAATTAAAATCAAATAAATTATGGTAAATATGCCAAAGAATTATATAACAGTATAGTAAACTTTGTATATTTTATTTCTTTTTTCCGGAGGAATGTCATGAAACGCTTATTGTTACCTACACTTTTTATTATGATCGCTCTAATGTTGGTTTCCTGTAATGATCCAACAAACTCTACAAACAACAACGGATTCAACAATCAGCAGAACAACATACTTGTTGAAGTATGTGACAATGGTGCTGATGACGATGGAGACAGTGCTATTGACTGTGATGATCCTGACTGCTGGACATTCAGTGCTTGTATTGCACAGAACAATACAAATACCACAAACAATAATGTTGAACTTTTTACACTTCGTGGAAAAGTTTGGTCTCCAGGAAGTGATGATCCAAGTGTTCGGGCAAATAATAAGCTTCCGGTTTCACAGGCTCTTGTTGCTGCTTATCTGTCAGAGCCTGATGCTCCCACTGAGGGAGTTTATTGTAATAAATGTGTGGAAATCCCAGGCGGTGTAATCCATACTTTTACAGATTTTGATGGCTCTTTTGAGCTTGAACTCTATCCGGAGTTTACATACTGGATTGTGGTTCAAAAAGGTGAATTCAGAAGAGTCACCATGTATACAACAGGTGAAGCAGGAGGTTCAGAAGATCTTGATGCTGAAGAACCTGCTGTTAAACCGGAAATTACGACACTCCCAAATGTTCTGGACAGAGAAAATGGTGCATATATTCCAAAAATACTCGTAATCAAAGGTTCTTATGAAGAGATGGAGCCACTCTTCAGTGCTGTTGGATTCAGTTATGGTGTTGATATAGTGGAAGTTGATGATACGGATGCAGACTCCATTGTAGCTGACATGAATGAACTTAGAAAATACAATCTCATTATTACGACTTGTGGGGATGATGCCACTTTCCTTACCAACACAAATATGAGAGCAAATCTCAAGCAGTATGTGATGGAAGGTGGAAAGCTTTATGTTGATGATTTCTCCTATGACTGGGCAGAGCAGCCCTTCCCGGAGTTTTTAACCTTTGAAAATGGTTCCACAGACAGCTGTGGTGATGGAACAATTGCTCCAACTTCCGTTGGTACCTGTAACCACTGGAGCAGTTATGATCCCGAAGGTACACCAGGAGATCCATATTTTGAGAGCTGGCTTGATATAATAAATCCTTCAGGATATATAGAACTTCAGGCTGCCTGGGATATCATAGCGGACATTAATCCTTCACTTCAGGGAGACTGTGATGATCCCGAAGATACAAACTGTGTTGATGGAAATTACATTGCTCCTCCAAAAGTATGGATGTATGGGGACTGGTCAGGATACACAATGAACCCGGTTACAGTGTCCTGGAATTACTATTGTGGAAAGGTTTTGTACACTGTCTATCATACCCACAGCGGTTCAAATACCGGCGGCTATGAATATGACCTTCTTTTGCAGGAAAAAATTATGCTTTATCTGATTATGGAAATACAGACCTGCACTCAGCAAAACATTGTGGAGTAATCTTCCTTAGTGTAATATCCTCTCCATGATCTTCGATTTCGACTACACCATAATTCTTCATACATTAATATTTTTCAGTGCATGGGCTGTGGTTTCGAAGATTCTTTTAAAATCCTGGTATAAAACAGAGGAAAAACGGCATCTGGTTACAAAGGGGGCTGTTGCAAAATCTGAGGAGCTTTTTATAGCCAGCATGCAGCTGGAAAAACAGAGTGAAGCCATAATTATGAAAACTCGCAGAGATGGGGTGGAAAAACGGGTTATGGAAAGAGAAAAAGCTCTCAGACAGGCTGATAAAATAAGGATGGCTGCTGACCAGAAAGCCGTAAAGCTTCAAAAGGAGATGGAAAAAAAATTGCTGTTGGAGTCCAAAAATTTCAGAATTCATGCTCAGGGGGAACTTGACGAACTGGCTGAAAGACTGACAGATAAAATATTAAAAAGGGATTCCAATGGTTGAACTATACCTTTTAGCAGTTAATTTCTGGGATATAATTCATTATCCGCATATAGGTTCGGGAAACTACAAATACTCCGGGCCTCCGTTGCTTTTTGTACTTCTGAATTTTGCTGTTTTTCTGTGGCTGGTTAAAAAATTTATTTTTCCTCTTTTGAGGTCAAATCTGCAGACAAGGAAAACAGACTATCTGGAGTTGAAAGCTGCCAGCTCCAGAATGCTGAAAACCGCACTGGAGCGTTATCACAAACAGGCAAAACGCAAAGAAAGCATAAAAGGGGAAATGAGAAGAGTATTGAAGACCCTCAAGGAGGAGTCTGCCGTGGAGGTGAGGGATATTCTTCATAAGGCTGGTGAATATGAGTCTCAGCGAATGAAGGAAACAAATGATCAGATTAAAATGAAGTTCAGCCGTATGAAAAAACAGTTAACAAATGAAGTTATAGAAAAAATTATTTTCAGAACCGGTGAACTCATTCCAATGAAAATTTCTCATGAGGAAAAAGTGGATATGATCAGAAATGCTTTTGAAAAAAGTTATATGGAGAAGTGGAAATGAATCTGGACCTTGTGGCATCAAGATACTCAAAGGGTGTATTTGACGCCTGCAGGGGAGATGTAAGAACACTCACCAGGGTTGCCAGAGAATTTAACCAGTTTGAAAATATATGGGATAAGGGAATCAATGAGCTGTTTTGTAATCCTGCCTTTAAAAGGGCTGAAAGGCTCAGGGTGTTGAATGCCTTTTTTAATGACCATAACTTTCTGGATATTACACGTTCTTTTCTGTTACTTCTTGAGGAGAGATCCCGAGTTCTTCTTTTTCCTGAAATAGTCAAAAATTTTAAGGAACTTCTCAATGATCTGGTGGACAGGGTTGTTGTCACCATAATAAGTCCCCAGGAGGTTGAAGGTGAACTCCTAACGGAATACAGAATGAAAATTCAGGGAGAACTTGGTCACAGTGCACTTATAAAGCAGATTAAGGATCCTGATTTAATCGGGGGAATAAAAATCCTGGTGAGAAACAGAATGTTCGATGGTTCTATCGAAGGGCAATTGCAGAGGTTGGGAGATACTCTGGGTATGCCGAGGAGTGCGTAAATTTTATGGAAATCAGACCTGAAGAGATAAGTTCAATTATCAGGAAAGAAATAGAAAATTTCGCTCGTCGTGTTGAGGTTAAAGAAACCGGAACAGTTTTAACGGTGGGTGACGGTATTGCAAGGGTTTATGGACTTGATAATATCATGGCGGGAGAGCTTGTGGAATTTCCAAGGGGTGTTATGGGTATTGCTCTTAATCTTGAGATGAACAGCGTCGGCTGTGCCCTTTTGGGGCATGATAATCTTATAAAAGAAGGGGATATAGCCACAAGAACCGGTCGAATTATAGATGTCCCTGTTGGAAAAGAATTACTTGGAAGGGTTGTGAATGCACTTGGTCAGCCGATTGATGGAGGGGAAAATATCCATTCTGATGAAAGGTATCCGATTGAACGAAGAGCCCCGGGTATAGTTGACCGTGTAAGTGTTAATGAACCTTTGAATACAGGTGTACTTGCAATTGATTCTCTGGTTCCTGTTGGTAGAGGGCAGAGAGAACTTATCATTGGTGACAGGCAAACAGGGAAGACTTCCCTTATTATGGACACCATAATATCTCAAAAAAATACCGGAGTGAAGTGTATCTATGTAGCCATTGGACAAAAGCAAAGCACAGTTGCACAGTTAGTGGATACACTGAGATTTCATGGAGCACTGGATTACACCATTATAATCAGTGCCAGTGCATCGGAGAGTGCCCCATTGCAGTATCTTGCACCATACGCTGGAATGAGTATGGGAGAGTACTTCAGGGATTCAGGGGAGCACGCAGTTATTTTTCTGGATGATCTTTCAAAACATGCTGTTGCGTACAGACAGATTAGCCTTTTGCTCAGGCGTCCCCCTGGTAGGGAAGCCTATCCGGGTGATGTCTTTTTTCTCCATTCCCGTTTGCTTGAAAGAGCTGCAAAAATGAGTGATGAAAAAGGTGGTGGTTCTCTAACTGCTTTTCCCGTGGTAGAGACTCAGGCTGGTGATATTTCAGCTTATATTCCCACAAATGTGATTTCCATAACTGATGGACAGATTTTTCTTGAAGGAGAGTTGTTTCACAGTGGTCAAAGACCTGCAGTAAATGTTGGGTTGAGTGTATCAAGGGTTGGTGGTAGTGCCCAGTGGAAAGCAATGAAAAAAATTGCCGGACCAATGAGAATACAGCTTGCTCAGTATCGTGAATTAAAGGCATTCAGTCAATTTGGATCAGAGCTTGATGCGGTTTCTCAAAAACAACTGGATAGAGGCAACAGGATTATGTTCATGCTTAGACAGGGAACAGGGAAACCTATTCCCCTTGAAAATCAGATAATTCTACTGTTTTGTGCCAGCAACGGATTTGTTGATGATGTGAATCCTGAAAGTGTACCTGATTTCTCAAGGGGACTTATAGCTTTTATTACTGAAAGATATCCTGAAATTTCCAGGAATCTAAGAACCAGAAAAATTATTGATAACAAGGATGAAGAAAAGCTTATAGAAGTTATCAGAGAATTTAAGAGTATATTCAACCCAGGGAGTTGATTATGGCTGATCTTCGAACCATTCGAAGAAGAATTTCTTCCATACAGAATGTAAAAAAAATCAGTGATGCCATGAAGATGGTCTCCACAGCCAAATATTGGAAATTAAATAATGAACTTGAAAAAACAAAATCATTCACATCGGAAATGAATTTTGTACTCAGCCAGTTGGCACACAGGATAGAACGTAGTAAGGTTACAAAATTTATTGAAATAGTTCTTACATCAGACAGAGGAATGTGTGGTTCTTTTAATTCCAGCATTCTTAAGAGTGTTGAATCCCCCTCGAACCTGTATGTAATTGGGAAAAAAGGTGTAGATCACTACTCACGTTCCGGAATAAGAGTGGATTCAAACCGGAACTTTTGGGAAAATTATTCACAGGATGCCATTTTTAATCTCTTTGATGAATTGTATGTACTTTTAAAGGATCGGGATGTGGAAGGAATTGCAGTAAATTACATGTCCTTTAAGACTTTCATGACTCAGAATCCAAAAAGAGAGATTATATATCCGGTTTATCCTGAAGCCGGGAAATTTTCTGACGCTGTGGAAATAGAGCCTTCTGCGGAAAAACTTTTTGAGGAGCTTGCTCCACTCCATGGAAGAGCGCTTTTGAAAAAGTGTATAATAGAAAGTCTTGTGAGTGAAAATGCCGCCAGAATGAATGCAATGGACAATGCTTCCAGAAATGCTTCTGAACTGATGGCTGAGCTTAAATTGAAATATAACAGATTGAGACAGGACGCCATCACTCTGGAGCTTATGGAGATAACTTCAGGAACGGAGGCCTTGAATGAGTGATAAGGGAAAGATCATACAGGTTATAGGACCTGTTGTTGATGTTGCATTTGAGGAGGGAACTGTACCTCCACTTTATACTGCATTAAAAATAAAGAGCCCTCATATCAAAATCAATAATGGTGAAATGGTTGTTGAAGTTTCCCAGCATATTGGCGAAAGCACGGTGAGGTGTATTGCACTGGATGTCACTGATGGTTTGTCCAGAGGTCTGGAAGTTGAAAATACCGGGGATTACATTAAAGTTCCGGTAGGTGGAGATGTTCTGGGCAGAATCATGGATGTATGCGGACGTCCGGTTGATGGTCTGGGCCCTTTAAATTCCGGTGAGTTACTGCCTATACACAGGACACCTCCAGGATTTATTGAACTTGATACAAAAATTCAATCCCTTGAGACAGGGATAAAAGTCATTGATCTCCTTGCTCCATATAAAAGAGGTGGAAAAATTGGTCTGTTCGGAGGAGCAGGCGTTGGTAAAACAGTTCTTATCATGGAAATGATCAATAATGTTGCAAGAAAACACGGTGGAACAAGTGTTTTCTGCGGTGTAGGTGAACGCACACGGGAGGGAAATGATCTCTGGAATGAGATGAAGCAATCTGGTGTTATTGATAAGGTTGCCCTTGTGTATGGTCAGATGAATGAACCCCCTGGTGCCAGAGCCAGAGTTGCCCTCAGTGGTCTCACTGTTGCTGAACATTTCAGAGATACCATGGGACAGGATGTTCTTTTCTTTATCGATAATATATTCCGTTTCTCACAGGCAGGAAGTGAAGTAAGTGCACTTTTAGGTCGTATACCAAGTGCTGTGGGATATCAACCAACTCTTGCAACAGAGATGGGTGAGCTTCAGGAAAGAATTGTATCCACTCTTCATGGATCAATTACTTCAATCCAGGCAATTTATGTTCCTGCTGATGACTTAACAGATCCTGCACCTGCAACAACCTTTTCGCATCTGGATGCTACAACAGTTTTATCCAGACATATTGTTGATCTTGGTATATATCCAGCGGTTGATCCACTTGAAAGTACTTCCACAATTCTTACCCCTGAAATTGTAGGTGTGGAACATTACTCTCTCGCAAGAAATGTTCAGGAAATACTTCAGCGTTATCAGGAATTAAAGGATATTATTGCCATACTGGGAATAGATGAACTTAGTCCTGAGGATAAACAGACAGTTTCCAGAGCCAGAAAAATTCAGAGATTTTTTTCTCAACCATTTACGGTAGCTGAGAATTTTACAGGAATGAAGGGTGTTTTTGTTCCGCTGGAGGAAACAATTCGCGGATTCAGCGCCATTGTTAGTGGGGAATGTGATGATATGCCTGAACAGGCTTTTCTTATGTGTGGAACCATTGATGATGCAAAACAGAAAATGAGTGAACTTATGAGCAGAAAGGGCTTTAACATTTGAATCTGGTTATTCTTACACTGGCTGAAGGAGTTATTGTTGACGCAACGGATGTGGATTTTGTTTCACTGACTACCGGTTGGGGAGAAGAAGTTATTTATCCTAATCACAGCCAGGTGATTGTAAATGTTGTGTCCTGTTTGTGTAGTTACAGTGTTCAATCTGTTATTTATAAAGTTGCAATTTTTTCCGGCAGTATGAGAATTGATCAGGATGGAAATATAAGAATAATGACTCTAAAGGGTCTTCAGAAAATCAATGATGTAAAAACTGTAATAAAAAGACTTGATGAAATTGAGCATCAGCCATATGAAAAACAGCAGCTTATGATTCAGGAAAGGGAATGGCTCAAAGCTGAAATCGGTTTGTCCGGAGAAAAAGTTCAAGGGAGAGAAACAGATGGGAAAGAAACGGAAAAATAGTAAAAAAGCAGAAGAGACAGGCGGTGGCTGGATGATGGGAATGAGGGGTGGATTTAAATCCGCAGCTGATTCAGTAACAGGAAATTCTAAAAAGAAATCCACTTGGTTTGACTGGGTTTTAAATGTAGTTATAGTACTTATGATTGTTTATCTTCTCTACAAATATTTCCACTGAATCAGAACTCTTATTTTCATCAGCTTGAAAAAAAAATCAGATCATTTAAACATCCCGATGGTGGGGTTAGTTTGAAGTTATATTTTTTACTTTTCATTGCAGTGATTTTAGTTTTTCCGTCCGGTTTTACCGGGGTTGGGAATGCCAAAAATCGAAAAAAAGTAAAAAAATCTGCAAAAAAAGTAAAAAAGGAGGTCTGGAACAAGACTCCTATGCTGCTTAAAAAAGTAAAAAAAATTACAGTGCCGGAAAAGGGTATGGATAGAGAATGTGTTGCCAGACTCAGAGCAGCCGGAATAAAATTTGATCTTCTCACAGGGGCAACAGGAGTAAAAACACCTGTGAGGCTAAAACAGAATAAACTTGGGGGAGTAGTATACAGGAGGGCCTGGAATAATAAAACTGCTCCGTTTATTTTCGACTGCAAAATGGTTGAAAATCTCATTCTTGCTGGGCAGCATCTAAGAAATGTTGGAATTGCAGGGATATACTGGACAAGTGCCTGGAGATACAGTTTTGTTCACGGAACAAGAAAATTGAGTAACCATTCTTATGGCAGGGCAATTGATATAACGGCTATTGATGGTGGTTTTGGATATGCTGCTTTAAGAAATCACTGGGAGAGTTGTGGTGGATGTGGGAGAAACTGTCCCACAAAAAAAGGAAGAGCTTTGAGAGCATTTATTTGTGCCACAAAGGGTAAGGGACTTTTTAAAACAGTTTATACACCAGCATATGATGCTCTCCACAGGGATCATTTTCATATGGATGGTCCGAAAGAAAAATATAAATTAAAAGTTGTTGTTAAACCGTATCACTATGGTGTTGAAAAAAATAAGGAACCTGAAAAGGATACAAAGACAGGAGATAAGGATTCCTCAGACAGAAATCACTGGGTTGATGATGAAATTAAACGGGACTATGAACCTCCAAGATCCCGTCCTCATCATTATTAACGGGGAATAATTTTCTTTATATTCCTGTTATAAACAGCAATATTTGCTGTTTAATAAAGAGGATGTATAAAATACACCTTCAATTTACTGGAGATTTATTGATGATCAAGAAAACCGGTGTCAAATCCCTTATAGTTATTTGGTTTATAACAGGAGCAGTTTTCTCAACTGGTCTTTCGTCATGTACAAAAAAGAAAACATGTCCTTTTGGCCAGAAGTATCTGGATAAGAAATGTGTGTGTAAACTGGATTCAAATTGCCCTGAAGGGATGGTATGTATAAAGGGAAGCTGTACAAAGGATAAAAGTGCCACGAGTTGTCCGGTGGTTCCATGTCCCAAGGGTCAGGTATGTGATTCCGGAGTCTGCAGAGGATGCAAACTGGACAAAGAATGCAAGAAAGGCAGTTTCTGCGACAATGGTGAATGTAAACCAAATGGTAGTGAATGCAGCCCTGATCATGATTGTCCCATTGGTCAAAAATGCAAAAACGGGTATTGCGTTAAGGATAATGGAAATGCACCAAGCTGTATAGGCGCTGGTTGTAAATCTCCATGTAACCTGAGTGCAGTCTATTTTGACTATAAGGCCTCCAAACTGGGTGGTACATCCAGAACTGTTCTCAAGGATAATATCAGATGTCTGAATAAGGCAGTTTCAGAAGGAGTCAATCGAATTCATGTGATGGGACTTTGTGATCCAAGGGGACCAACCACGTTCAATGATGATCTTAGTTCACAAAGAATAAAAAGTGTAATGGATGAATTGACACTTCTGGATCCTACTTTAGCCGGGAAACTTACAATAACCACTGAGCCTCTGGGAGAGACGTGTGCTGTGGGAACAGATGAACAGTCCTGGAAAAAGGATCGAAGGGTGGAAATGGTATGGTTCAAAAAATCATCACAAGTCTGTCCCTGATATTTATTTTCTCCGGCTGCAATTTTCTTGCTACTTCAAATCACTTTCTGAAAATTTCCAGAGAAGTTGATGCTGTTGAGGAAGAACTTGAAGATTTGTCACACAGGTCAAAGACCCGCAAAAAGGATCTTGAGGCAAAGGTTCGCATTATAAATCAGTTAATCAGGGAGGATAAGCTTTTCAGGGGAGCTATAAGCAGACTTGAAAATGCACTGTTTCAGGATCTACAGGAACTTGAAATAAGAACTGACTCAACTATGGTTAGTGCTCAAAAACTTGAAAATATAATAAAATCTGAAAAATCAATCTATATGAGGGAAAAAGAAACTTCAAAACTGATTTGGGAGAAGAGAAAATCCGGAATTATTAAAACTTTATGTGAAATTCATCCGGACTCTTCTGTTTGCAGAAAGTAGCATTGATGGTATTCAATAAAAATATTTTTATTTTATTTCTTATAATTTTTCCTCTTGAAGGTTGTTCTCTGATTGTCACCAGAACAGAGGCTGATCAGATGAAGACGAGAATTGAGCGTATAAGCCAGATGCTCAAGAAACGTCGTCTGGAGGAAAAAAGTCTCGGAGAAGCAATACTTAAAGCCAGAAGGCAGTTAAATGATCTTAAGGATTTGAGAGAAAAATATCGTCTGGAACAGGAACTTTTTATCAGTAAGGTTAGGAAGTCTCTGGATAATCTGAATGAATCACTCTCCAGTCTGGAAAAAAAGGTCAGCAGCATGGATCTTGAGACCGTAAGCTCATTAAAAAGGGATATTGCAGATGTATCAAAGGTTCTTGAATTAAGAGCAAAAGAACTTATTGAGTATGAGAAGGAATTGAAATCCATAGTCAATACAGCAGTGAAGATGTCTTCTGAAGATGTTCAGAAAATAATAATGGCACTGGCAAAGGCTAAGGAATGGAAGCTTATGCACGGTCAGATAGCACTTATGACGGTTAAGTTTTCTCACCATTCAGATTTTTCAAAGGCATTATCCTTTGCTGTCACAGAACTTTTTACAAATGGGGAATATGCGAAAGTGATTTTGTACAGTGCACTTTTTCTCCGCAATTTCCCGGATGATCCTGAAAAAGAAAAAATCCTTTTCCTGCAGGGAAGCTCCTATTTTAAATTTATGAACTGTACTTTAGCCATTGCGGTTTTAAATGATTATCTGAAACTTTATCCTAAAGGCAAAGATGTTAAAAAAGCTCTGGAAATTCTTGACACAATAAAGAAGAACAGACATTCAAAACAATACTGTGCAAGATGAAGTACATACACAGACCGTTTAAACTTGTCACTGAATTTTCATGTGCAGGGGATCAGAAAACAGCAGTTGCAAGTCTGAGCAGTGGTGTACTGGATGGTGAAAAACATCAGGTTCTTCTTGGTATTACTGGTTCCGGGAAAACATTTACCATGGCTAAAGTCATCGAAAATGTTTCACGTCCAACCCTTATTCTTGCTCATAATAAAACCCTGGCAGCTCAATTATTTTCTGAATTCAGGGAACTGTTTCCTGAAAATGCAGTTCACTATTTTGTGTCCTATTATGATTATTACCAACCGGAAGCATATGTTGCAGCCAGTGATACATATATAGAAAAGGATGCTCAGATCAATGAGGAGATCGATCGTTTAAGACATGCAGCCACTAATGCTCTTTTATCCAGAGATGATGTTATTATTATAGCCAGTGTTTCCTGTATTTTTGGAATTGGAGCTCCGGAATTTTACCATAATCTGGCAATTCACCTAAAAAAAGGTATGGAATCCGATCGTGATAAATTTTTAAGAAATCTGGTGGATATCCAGTACGAAAGAAACGATTATGATTTCTACCGTGGAAAATTCAGAGTACGCGGCGATATTATAGAAGTTTTTCCAGCAGATTATGATAATACTGCTCTGAGAATTGAATGGTTTGGGGATGAAATAGAAAATATCAGAATAATTAATCCTATTGATGGCAAAACTATTGAAAAACTGGATGAAATAATGATTTTTCCATCCAGCCACTATGTTGTTCCCCAGGATAATCTCAAATCTGCAATAGATGGAATACGGGTGGAGTTGAGAGAAAGAATTAATTATTTTAATTCAAACATGAAGCCATTGGAATCCGAAAGAATAACTCTGAGGACAATGTCGGATCTTGAATTAATGGAAACAACTGGTTACTGTAAGGGAATTGAGAATTACAGCAGATATCTTGATGGGAGATCAGAGGGTATCCCTCCATCAACTCTGATTGATTATTTCCCGGATAAATTCCTGATGTTTATTGATGAGTCCCATCAGACTATTCCTCAGGTAAGAGCCATGTACAAGGGAGACAGGAGCAGGAAGAGGAATCTTGTCGATTATGGATTTCGACTTCCAAGTGCTCTTGATAACCGTCCACTTAATTTCTCTGAATTTGAACAAAGAGTTAATCAGGTAATATACGTCAGTGCCACTCCAGCACCTTATGAAATAGAAAAGGCTCAGGGGGTGGTCGTGGAGCAGATTCTTAGACCTACTGGTCTTCTGGATCCGGAAATTGAAGTCAGACCCATCGAAAATCAGGTTGAGGATCTTACTTCTGAGATAGATTATGTTGTTAAGGAAAAAGGTAAGGTTCTTGTAATCACACTGACAAAACGAATGAGTGAACATCTTTCAGAGTTTTTTACTGATCTTGGAATAAGGGCTAAGTATCTTCACAGTGAGGTGGATACTTTTGACAGAGTTGAAATTCTGAGAGAACTTAGAACGAATGAGTATGATGTTCTCATTGGTATCAATCTGCTCAGGGAAGGTCTGGATTTGCCGGAAGTATCTCTTGTGGCAATACTGGATGCTGATACTGAAGGTTTTCTCAGAAGTGAACAGGCTCTTTTTCAGTTGTGTGGACGTGCAGCCAGAAATGTCAATGGCAGAGTTATTATGTATGCATCCAGAGTAACTAAGGCGATGAACTCGGTTATAGCTGAAACTAAGCGACGGAGAAAAATCCAGCATGAATTTAATAATCAGAATGGAATAACCCCTCTTACAATAGTCAAAAAAGTTACTGATATGGCCAGTATGATTGGAAAATCTTCAGTGGGTAAAAATAAAAAAGATATACCTGTTGTTTTCACAGATGATATAGAAGATATTGATATTCTTAAAAAGAAAATGTTAAAACATGCCAGAAATCTTGAGTTTGAGGAGGCTGCAAGATTAAGGGATCGCATACGCCAGATGGAAGAGATTCAGTCAATCAATTAAATTGTTACTCCCCTGTTGTTTTTTCTTGATAAAAATTTCTCTTTACATATTCTAACAGCGTTTCGGGGCCCATAGCTCAGTTGGTTAGAGCCACCGGCTCATAACCGGTCGGTCCCTGGTTCGAGTCCAGGTGGGCCCACAAGTTCTTTACTAAAAAGTTCGTATCTTCATGGCTTATGTATATTTCGCCGAATGGTTCTCAATCAAAGAAAACAAAATTAAAGAAGGGATGGTGGTCGTTTGAAACAGCAACTGATCAAACTACTTGCACTTCAGAAACATGATATCCAGCTGCAGGAGTTACAGAGAGAAAAATCACAGATTCCCTCTGAACTGGAAACCATGAAAAATGATGTTCAGAATCTGGAACTGATCCTACAGAAAGAAATTGGAAATCTGGCTGAACTTGAATCCTGGAAAACAGAGCAGGAAACCGGTCTTCAGGAAGAAGAGGAACGGATTCAGAAACGTTTGAACTATATGGATAATGTCCAGACGGGCAAAGAATATTTTGAAATGCAAAAAGAGCTTGATTCCCATAGAAAAAAAGCAAGGGATCACGAAACAGAGATTTTAAAGCTAATGGAGGTTGTTGAAGAGCGTAAAACTCTGGTTGAAGAGAGAAAAACACAGATAGAAAGATTTTGGAATGTGTACAATGAACGTGAAAATGAGGGAACCGAGAGGCTTAAGGAAATAGATGAAAAAGTTGAGAAACTGACCTCTGAAAGAAAAATCCTCATTGAAGGTGTAGAGAAAAAGCTGCTTCGTCAGTATGAATTCCTTGCATCAAGAAAATTCCCTGCATTAGCCAATGCTGAGAACGAAATTTGTCTTGGATGCCATATGGGTATCCCTCCACAAAAATTCAACAGTCTTTACAATGTGTCAGAAATTATCGAGTGTCCATTCTGTGGGAGAATTCTTTATATAGAAGAAGCTCTGCAGGAATAATTTTTCCCTTTTAGCGGCATAGCTGTCTTTTCTTCCATTTTAAATGTCCACTCCAGCAGTTATAAACAGCTCTGGTGGGGGGAGGGACTGCGGCATTTTCAACCGTGAGTTTCGTTGCATCCACAGTTTTTGAGTCCAGTAGTTCCTTTCTGCATTCATTCCATGCCCAGTTTTCAGGAACACCACATCCTGGAATCTTTTTGGAAGGTTTGATGTCCCACCCGCTGGCGAGATTGCATCCTTTTTTTGATGAGGAAACCTCACAGAATGCCCTGACAATCAGTCTTGGAGTTTCTTTACCATCACAGTCAAAATCGAAGGAACCATTTTTTCTTGGAATACTGAAATATTCGGTCTGTCTGGGATGGGCTCTGTAATCGTTATCATCACAGTCACCACTGATGGATACAAAGTTATCAGGAGGTAAACAGCTTTCAACTGATTTATCAGTATTCCCGTAACCATCATTGTCCAGATCCTCAAAGTATTTCTTTTTATCGGTGCATTTTTGTCTGGTATTCTTTTCAAGTTTGAGAAGAAGTTTCCCATCATGTCTTATTATTTTTGTTTTTTCTGATTTACAGGAGGATAAAAACAGAAGGAATAAAATTATAAATCTCATCTAAGATCCATCAGAAATAATGATCCGGAGTTTGTGAGTACAGCTAAAAGAAGATTTTTGTACGCTGCGTTTCCACTCACCCCATCTCCAGTATCAAAGCGCTGGTGAAAAAAACCTGTTTTTGAATCGAGAGCAATCAACCCGGATTTATCAAAGGGAATAATCATTCTCCTTTTTTCAATTATTATTTTTCCAGGGGTTCCAAGTTTTATATTCTGTCGCCATACAAGCTTGCCTGAAGTGGTTATACAATGAATCCCATTGGTGGGGCTGACAAAAAACAGTTTTTCATCAACCTTATGAATATCGGTAACACCATAAGCACCATAGCGCCACACAGGTTTTCCAGTCTTGAGATCAAGAGCAGTTATACCCTTTCGGTAAGTAGCTACATAAACGGTGTTTCCATCAATCACAGGTGTGGAATCTGCATCAATGTAGTTTTCATCATCAGCGTTTTCAAGTGACTGTATCCACAGGATATTGCCTCTTTTGGTTATGTCCACATTTACTACTCTTCCATCACTGAGTCCATAAATGAGGTTTTTTCCGGATAGTCCTGGAGAAGAGTGTCCACGAACGGTGAAGCCTCCAAGTGTTTCGTGTCTTCTGGACCAGTGTTCCTTTCCGTCATGAGCACTGATTGCATAAAGCATATTTTTACTGGTTGTACCGTAAATAACTCCATTTTTATAAACAAGTGTTCCAAGGAAACTTCCAAATCCCTTGAATTTCCATTTTGTTTTGCCATCCTTCATTGACAGCGCAAAAAGTTCACCTGAAATTGTTCCTACAACCACAAGCTCTTTGGCAGAAAGAAGCAGGGGAACACTGTGTATTGGACTTGCAAGATTTACCTTCCACACCAATTGACCATTAAGATTCAGGGCATAGAAGTTTCCTTCACTTGTTCCTGTATAAATAATATTCCCCGGGATATTGAACACGGGGGAAGAGAACTGCTCTGGAACAGATGAAAATCTGACGTTTTTGATCAGTTTTTTTTCCCACTTGGGGCGGAACACTTCAGATGTTGGGCCGTTACCCGTAGAAATAGCCCTGTGAGTTGGAGAGGTACACGATACTGCAGCGAGAGAAAAGAGGACGACAATAAGTTTCATAAAATTTCCTACTTAACAACAGGAGTTTTTCCAGATTTGCGATCGTTCTTTCCAGAATTTTTTGCAGGTGGTTGATTTTTGTTGTCAGTTGGTGGTAGCTGATCTGCTAATTTTTTCTCCTGACTTTCATATGAAAGTCCGAGATCAAGAAATGCAAGTCTTTGTTTTGCATAATAACCGGGGTCGGAAATTGATGCAGTGGCTCTAAGATTCTGAAGACTGGCCTGAGCATTCCTGAAATATCCCATCAGTTGCTGCATCTGCTTCTCATTATTTCCACCTGAAATCTGAGAGATTGCCTTGAGATAGGATAACTGGCCTTTCAGACGTTTTTCCTGTGCTTCTAGAGAACCCGTTGTTTTTGTTTTTACGATATCCTTGTAGAGATCTTTTGCTTCCTTGATTTTTCCCTGAAGTTCCAGAATCCTTCCCTGATGAATGAGGGCCTGTCCTGCATATGCATTTCCTGCAGCAGTTGTAAGTTCTCTGTAAACCTTTAGAGCCCCATTAAAATCCCCAAGGGTTTCTTTTGCCATTCCAAGTGCTTCAAGTGAGCTGGCACATCCAAAGCCTGTTATACCGCTGTAAGCTTTTTTAAGGTCAGAAATGGCTGCTTTAAGATGTTTTTCCTTGTTTGCTTTATCAATGAAAGCCATTTCAAAAGAAACTCTTCCACGAAGTGAACGAATGAAACTGCAGACATCACTGCTTCCACATTCCTTAAGGGATTGGGTGAGTATTTTATCTGAGTTTTCAAACAGATCCTTTAAGGATTTTACAGCTTTCCTTTGACCCTTCATCGGTTTTTCTTCAACGGAGTTTTCATCGACGGGTCTTAAAATACTGTCGATACTTTTATCAAGTGCTCTGGAAGCTTTTTCATCTCTTCCATGTGCATACCATACGTAAATGGCAATACCCAGAGCAACGAGACCAACACCTGCTATGCCAAGTCCGATACCCTTCCAGTGGCTATTTATCCATTTCCATTGATTAATGAAAAAACCTGAAATAACGTCAGGTTGTCTAAGTTCTTCTTTGCTCATTACATGTTTTTTCTTTTTTGCCACGCTAAACTCCATATTATCAATACATAACTTACAGTCATTAAGTGGTACTTAAAAAGCACGGGGCGAAAATTATCAGAATTATGCATAACAATCAATATATAACCCACGATTATTTTTCCCAATTCCCTCTGTATTGATAATTCCGTTAAAAATCCTGAAAAGACAGAGATAAAATTCTTTGAAGAAAACTATATCCACTGGTTTTTTTACAGGTAATTTTGATTTTACTGTGAATTGGGACAGTATCAGGTCATTAGTAATGGATTTTTAATCTCTATTATTATATTTTAGGGCGGTGTCTGCTGTTGTTTTAAAATTTGGATGCTTTATATGAATGCTAGAAATACACTGAAACTTGTTTCCAGAAACACTGAAAGCGCCATTGACAATCCTGTTGTTGATTCGAATGGGGGGAAAAGAACACCCCTGTCCTCCTGGATTATAATTTTTCTATCGTTCACAGCTGCTGTAACTGCTTTGGTAGTTAATATTTCAGATCTTTTTCCGGATACGCTGAAACGTGGTGATATTGGGAAAAAAGCTGTAAAACCTATTATCTCAAAACGGGAGTTTACCTTTGTCCCAGATTCTGAACTTATAAGAATAAAAAGTGAGGAAGAGGCAAAAAGCGTAAAACCTGTTTTCAGTATCAGAAGAAATGCATGGCTGGATCTGTGGAACAGTGACATTAAATTTGCCTTCAGAGCATTGAATGATCCAATTTTCAGAGGAAAAGATGAACTTGCAAGAGAGCGTTTCAACAGTCTTGCCGGCACCAAACTTGAAGGACTGACTTTCTGGTCACTTTATAACACCATAGGAATGACAAGGGTGAAGCAGAATCTCAGAATCCTGTACAGCAGTGTTCTGAAGGATCTTATTCTGGTAGAAGATAGAGATTCTCTTAAAAAAAAGCACCCAAAGGGAGTGGAAGTACTCAGTTATTCAAGAGACAGTGAAACTTTAGACAGGGTTGTAAAAGTGGATATTGGTCCGGATTACAAGGAGGTTGTAGACCTGAAAAAACTCAGTGCTCTTTTCGAAAGTGAAATTGAAACCAGATTTGCATTGGGTGATAAGGAAAGCCTCGACAGGGATTCCAGAAGAGCGCTGCTTATTCTGGCGCTGAGTTTTATAAAATCTCATCTTAACGGATCCGGAAAACGTTTTGCACTGGGTATTGAAAGCCGTCCTGAACTTACTGAAAAAAGAAGAAAAGAAATTAGAAGAAATTATACAACTTCTTCAAGAAAATTTTTTAAGGGAAGTGTTATTCTGAAGTCGGGGGAAAGGGTAACTCTGGAAACTGTAAAAATTCAGAATTCCATGATTGCACCACTATGGGAAAGAATTCTCTGGTTTTTAGGGTATTTCGGAATTATCACCATGTTTTTTGCCCTCATAGGGTGGTCTGCCACATTGCAGTTTGGTGGAAAAAGAGGATCCCCAAAGGATTTTGTAGTCGCAGGTCTGTTGATTATTCTTGTACTTTCTCTGGTTAAGACTGCAGTTTTTATTTCAGGTGCTGTTTATCAGAATGCTGATCCCGTGATTATTCCTGCTATTTTCCCTGCTGCTGGAAGTGCAATTCTGGTCAGGGTACTTATGGGCGCAAGAATGAGTGTGTTTTTCATTATTGCTGTAAGTTTTCTGGCAACATGGGGTATTCAGGGACAGGTTCATCTTGCTCTTTATTATTTTATAACCGGTCTTATTTCATCGGGAATGGCGTCAAAAATTGAACACAGATATGTCCTCTGGAAAGCCGGCCTTGGTATTATTGTATCGGGACTGCTTGTCATGGGTCTATACAGACTTGTATCGGGTGAGCTTTTTCAGGTGGATTCTTTCAGATATTTTCTGGCCGTTGGGATCGGTGGAGTTATTTTAAGTGTAATTCTATCAGCCCTTCTTCCCCTGGTGGAGCATCTGGGAGATTATATCACTGATATTAAGATGCTGGAACTTGCCAATACCGAGCACCCTTTACTTGTTGAACTCAGAGAGAAAGCAAGTGGTACTTTTCAGCATTCCCAGCAGGTCAGTGAACTTGCATTTTCTGCTGCAAAAAGGGTTGGAGCAAATGGCTTGCTTGTTAAAATTGCAGCAATGTATCACGATATAGGAAAAACCAGACAGCCGAAATATTTTATTGAGAATCAGGCTGGTGATAACCCCCACAATAAACTCAAGCCTTCAATGAGTGCACTGGTGATTAAAAACCATGTGAAGGATAGCAGGGAAATACTAGAAAAAGCAGGTTTTCCTATGGCAGTCATCGATACTGCAACTTCCCATCATGGAAGTACATTAATCGAGTATTTTTATTCCAGAGCAAAGGAAAATGCAGGTCCTGAGGAAGTTGTCAGTGAAGATGAGTACAGATATCCGGGACCGATACCACAGACCAGAGAGGCAGGTATACTGATGCTTGCTGATACTGTTGAAGCTGCGGTAAAAAGTAAGGTTGTCAACCTTCAGAATAGTGGTCGTAATTCCAAATTTGATGTCAATACAATTAAGGAAACAGTTCTTTCTATAATAAATAAAAAATTTACAGATGGCCAGTTGGATGCATGTGAATTGACACTGAGAGATCTAAGCATTATTGCAAGCAGTTTTATTGCAACTCTTAGTTCCATGCATCATGAAAGGGTCGCTTACCCTGGTCAGGGAGATAGAAATGCCAATCGCCGTAACTCATCAGCCCTCCCGGTTGTCGAACCGGACAAGGAGAGAGTGGCTCCGAAGGAAAGCCGAAAAGGTTCTCAGGAAACTCCAACTGCAAAGAAGTGATCTCTCCATTACAATTTGTGATGATGAATATATCACCAGACTTAATACTCTGTGGAGAAACATAGGAACCACAACTGATGTTCTGTCATTTCCCGCAAGTGATCCATCAGAGGTGAGAAATCCTGATGTCTCAGGCGAGATCCCACCACCTCTTGGTGATATTGTAATAAATCTGCAATGGTTGGAGAGAGAGAATTCCGGGGACATTCAATATAGTCTTGCGAGGCTTTTTGTTCATGGTATTGCTCATCTTTTAGGATATGATCATGACTCGGAAGAAAATGCTCTGATGATGAAAACAAAGGAACTGGAACTTATGTCCATTGTTAATCCCGAGTTTTGCGGTATTCTTGATGGGGAAAAGTACCTTGTCACATGACAGGAAAACTGATAAATTTGCCGTACCTTAAACTGGTACATATAATGTTACACTGGTAGGATCCTGATAAAATGATACGACCTGAACTTAAGATTTTATTTTTTTTAATGGTAATTGGCGCTGCAGGATGTGGCCCAATTGAGTATATGAGCCAGGTTGGCCTTAAAGCCAACAGGGAATTTTCTGGTGCAAAGGAAGCCAAGGCCGAAAAATACAGTCCATATGAGTATTGGTCGGCTTTTTATTATCTTGGAAGAGCAAGGCATAAAGCTGGTTATGGTGACTATCAGGATGCTGTAAGATATGGTGAAAAATCTCAAAAAATGAGTGATACTGCTCAGAAGATAAGTGTTAACAGAATGAAAGTTGATGTGGATCTCGGTAAAAGTGACACTGAAAAGAAAGATCCTTCAGTGGAGCAGGATAAAAAGCCTCAGGTTCTCATAATAAAGAAAAATGAGGCAGCAAAATGAGGATAGTTATTGTTTATCTTTTAAGTGTAATGACATTGTTCTCCTGTTCCGGAGTGGAACTTCAGGGAAAAAGTTCAATAATAAAGAAACTGATTGAAACTGCACAGGAGAATGGTGCATACACCTGTGCTCCAAAGGAACTTGCCAGAGCCAGAACTCACTATGAATTCAGTCAGGATGAAATGAGTCAGGGCAAATATCATGAAGCACAAAAACTTCTTGAAATTTCAGGGGAAGCTGCAAGAGAGGCTATCAAAAAAAGTCCCCCTGAAAGATGTGCCAAAAAAGTAGTTGTGGATACTACACCCAAAAAAGCTCCCATAAAACTGACCGTTAAAATACTTGATACTGATGGTGATGGAATTCCTGACGACAAGGACAAATGTCCAAATGATCCTGAGGATAAGGACGGTTTTGAAGATTCCGACGGTTGCCCTGATAAGGATAATGATGCTGATGGGGTAGAAGATACAAAAGACAAGTGTCCTGGCAAAGATGCAGATAAAGCCAACAATTTTGAAGATACCAAGGAAGATAAAGATGGCTTTGAAGATGAAGATGGCTGCCCGGATAACGATAACGACTCAGATGGACTTTCTGACAAGGTTGACAAGTGTCCCGGCAAGGATGCAGACAAAGCCAATAACTTCAAAGATACCAAAGAGGATATTGATGGCTTTGAAGATGACGACGGCTGTCCTGATTTTGATAATGACAAAGATGGTATTCCCGATGTCAAGGATAAATGCCCGAATGAACCTGAGACTAAAAACGGTTATATGGATGAAGATGGCTGCCCTGATGAATTGAAGTTAATCAAGGTTACAGTCAAGAAGATTGAGCTTAAACAAAAGATATTCTTTGATTACAACAAAGCAAAAATAAAATCTAAGAGTTTTGCTCTCCTGAATGAAATCGTTAAAGTCATGAAATCAAGAAAGACCATGACAGTCAGAATAGAAGGTCATACTGATAACAGGGGTGGCAGACGCTATAATCTTAAGCTGTCGAGAAGACGGGCCAGAAGTGTCAGGCAGTACCTCATTAAAAAGGGAATTGATCCTTCCAGAATGGTCAGTCAGGGCTATGGTCTGTCAAAACCGATAGCCTCCAATGATAACAGTAAGGGAAGAGATAAAAACCGCAGGGTTGAGTTTGTAATTACTCATCAGTAAGGAATTTGGAAATGAAGTCTATAGTTTATATTACGCTGACTGTATTGGCACTAATGTTTGTATGGTCCACGGATGCTTTGGCGGATGACTGTACTGTTAAAGTGGAAAAACGGTTGAAACGTCTGCATAAAACAGCAATGGAAGATTATGATCAGATGGAATTCACCAGCGCAAGGAAAACTCTTCAGGATGCTATAAGTATTGCCAGAAGAGAGGGCTGTGATGCTTCTTTGGAATATGCGAATATTCTTGTGGATCTGGGTATAATCTACATTACTGATACCGATAACCCTGATGAAAACAGGGGTCGGCTGATGTTTAAGAAAGCTCTCAGGGTTAACGGCTGTGCCCAGATTACTAAGTCTCTTAAGACACCAAAATTACAGAAGATTCTTGATGATGTCAGGAGACGGAGCGGCGTTAAATGCAAGGGATCTTCATCAAACAATACTTCAAATAATAACACCACAAATAATAACACTACTACTGTGGTTTCAAACGGTGGTTCTACAGAGGACACCGGGCCGGAACCTCAAAGAATTGAACACAGTGTTCCGGATGAGGCCGTCGGGGGAAAAACACTTACACTTAAATGCCGGGCTCCCAAAAAGGGAATTTCAAAAATGGTTGTGTATTATCGTAAACCCGGTCAGTCTGATTATACTGCAGTGGAAATGAATTTTGTAAACGGTTACACATGGAAGGCGACTATTTCTCCTTCTGATGTAAACGGTGCGGTTTTTCAGTATTATATAGTTGCTCTGGGAAATGGTGGAAAGCCAATTATGGCAAATGGTCAAAGTGGTGCTCCGAATATTATATCCATTACAAAACCAAAAACTGGAACAACAAAGGTGGATGGAGAAGATCCTCTTGATCACGGTTCGGACAACAATAAAAAGGATGGTGGAGAAAAGATACCTGATGATTCACCAAAATTTAAAAAACTCATGCTTAAACTTGGTGGTCGTTTTGGTACCGGTTATGTTTCCACTTCAATGTGTTCATACAGCTATGTGGGAGATCCGGAGAGTGCAACATCCTGCGGCGGGCAGGGAGTAAAACTGGTTACAGCAGGGCTTGTAACTGGTGAAATGGGCGGTGAACTGGGATTTCATTATTTTATTTCACCCTCACTTTCAATGGGTCTTGATGCCAAGGTAGGTCTGGTTTTCACTGAAAATACAGGAGGAGAAGGTACTTCCAGTCAGGCTGTTGGTTTCAGTGGACTTGGAAAGATACTTTATTATCCAATTACCAGTGGTGCATTCAGGCCTTACTTCGGTGGTGTTCTGGGTGGTGGAAAAATGTGGCATTCCTGGATTGTAAACAGTGAAGATTCAGGAGTTGAGGTTGTTGATGCCTTTGCCCATGGATACGTAATGCTTGGTGGTTCCTTGGGATTTTTGGTTGGTTCACCCACGGTTTCTTTTTATTTCAATGTTGATGCCTTTGGTATTTTCCCGGAACAATCCACCTTCCACATTGATCTCAGTGCCGGTATCGCTTTCGCATTTTAAAAATATTACATATCAAAAAACGTGAAAAAATAAAGTTATCATGCTATAAACTCACAGCAGTTTATTGTTGGGTAACTTGTTTTTTTCAATAAAGTATTTATTACTTGTAAGAATTAACTGCTGTATTAACCGGTAACTTCCCCTACTGGGGATATTGGAGAGTTTCAGATGAAGGTAAAACTCGTTTTTTTTGCATTGTTATTCATGGCTGTTTCATGTGATCCAATTGAGCAGAATTCTGATAATAACACCATGAACAATGGTACCAACAATACCAACAACAACATTACTAATAACACTACTAATAATACCTCAAACAATACCACCACTAATAACTCCACCAATAATACAACTCCTGGTACATGCAGCGTAAATGATCTTTCAATACAAACTGAGTGTAATCCCGGATACAAGTGCACGATTACTACCGTGACCGGTACTATTGGCTGTGTTGAATATGGTGCATTGAGTCTGGGAGATGCCTGCTCAGTAGTATCCTCCGGGCAGACTCAGGATGGGTGTCCGGTGGGTTCATTCTGTTACTCAAGTTCTTCTGATCCTACAGATCCCGGTCAGTGTACAGAATTCTGCTATGATCTTTATACCCCGTGTAGAGACAACGGAATTTGCGGTATTGAACTGGACCTTGGTGTGGGCAGTGCTTATCTGTGTGAGCCAACTGATGATTGTGATCCATATTTTAACACCGGGTGTGATGCGGGGGAAAGTTGCTATCTCCTTTTAAATTCCGGCGGAATTACCACCTGTTTGCCCACTCCTGCAAATGGTCTTCTCAAGGGTAGTTCATGTGAGCAGCCGGATGATTGTGCTCCGAAACATACCTGTTTTGGTCCTTATCAGGAAGAAACATGTCATGCACTTTGTACTACTGAAAACAGTGAGTATGACTGTGGAATAGATTATTGTGTGGAGATATCAAGTGAGTCTGAATATGGTGTTTGCTGGAACGAATAAAAATCCCATGGAGTAAAAAATGAAGAGTTTTTTTGCAGTGTTGGTTTTAGTCTGGTTTATTCCTTTGGTGGTTGATGCAAATCAGACCTGGGAGAGAGTTTTTGATCAGGAAGGTGATGATAATCAGATCCTTGCACTGAATGTTCTGGATGAATCCACAGCATGGTTTATAGCTGCTGACAGTAGTTCTGGCAATACCCAGCTTAAAGGTTACAAAACTACTAATGGAAGCAGTTTCAGTCAGATGTTTCTTCCAACCAGTGCCGGAATGGTAATGTTCTTGGACTTGTCATTTGTTGATTCGAATACAGGTTATCTCACAGGCATGGATATTGATATGCCATTCAAGGATTTATTTGATCTCGAAACATATGTTGTCTGGAAAACGACCAATGGTGGTGCAAGCTGGGAAATACTGGATGATACTCTTGAAGAACTGATAACAAAGGTGCAGGCTTTTTCAACCGGCGAACTTTTTGGTATTTCAGAAAATAATTTTTATATTTTTAACGGTACGACTTTTTCAACCGGCGAACTTCCTGAATTCACAGGAAATATTAATACACTTCAAATGATAACAAATCAAATCGGATTTATTGGTGGCGGAATTTCATGGGATGAAGAAAATCCTTCCCAGCAACCTGGAAGCGGTTTTGTTATGATTACCGAGGATGGTGGGCAAAGCTTCAGGACAGTTTCATCAAACCTGAATTTCAATGTCACCAGTGTTTATTTTCTAAACAGTGATTATGGCTGGATCGGCGGTTATGATGCCAATCAGGCTTATATTTATGCAACAGAGGATGGTGGGCAGACCTGGATATCTCAGAGTTTACCACAGCATCCAGGTTTTGATGTGGAAATAGAACTGCCTTTTAAATTTACACAAACTGTTGAACCAGCAACAATTACAGGTATTGCAGGCATCAGGTTTTTCGACTGTGAAAGGGGAGTTGCTCTGGGTGTCTGCTGCATTTCTGATTGTGTACCTTCTACTGAAGAAACAGACCCATCTTATGTTACCATGTTTTTACGAACCTACGACGCAGGTGAAACATGGGAGATGGATCAGCACTATGAGGAAGTGATGAATAACTGGGGAACAATGATGGCAGGGGCAAAAATAATGTCAATGCTGAATGTTATGGGTTTTCCGACTCCCAACAAGGGTTTCATAGGTGGCGAACAGATGATGTTGCTGTCTTATAGTGCACTAGAACCTGAAGAGGTTTCTCCAGATGGGGTAATAGAATGTGATGGTTCGGGTACTGAAAATAACAACAACAATAATAACACTGATGACCCATTCAGCGAACCCTCGGATTCTGGATGTGGCTGTTCCACTCCTGGTCAAACAGGGTTTGTTCCTGTATTCTCTATTTTTCTTTTCGGTATGCTGATTCTTCTGCGAAGAAAAATTCTATAGTCACTTAAAAGACCGGTTTCAGTTTTATCCCTTCTTGGATATTCATAATTTGTGGTTAAGAAAAAAATTTTAATAATGGAAGAAAACTATTTTCCGATGGGGTATTCTGAGAAAGAAAAAAGACAGGTGTTTTATGATTTATTTGTATTTTCCGGATAATTTTAGCTCAGAAAATATCAGTTTGTTGAAAAGTTGTGAAACCGGGTTTTCATCTGAAGTAGTTGTCCAGCCTTTAGATTTTAATGATGATAGCTTTTTAGAAAAAATAAAAAGTTATTCGCTGGTAATACTGACTGCAGAAATTGAAAATAAAGGAATAATTGATCTGATTATTCAACATATTGATTTGGTGTACTTTCTGGTTTTATATAATGATGAAACACTGCATATTTTACCGGAACTGGTTAATGGTCGTGTTTTGAAAGCCAGTCGTCTGGTTTCAGATGAGGTGGCTCACGCACTGGAATACTCAATCAACGCACTGAAAATTCTCAGTATTGAGAAAAAATATACTCAGCGTCTTGAGGATGCTCTGGTTAAAAAACACTGGATGTCAGAGAAGTCTCAAAAGCACTTGGAAAGATTGAAAATTTATTTGAGGATATTGGTTTACTCTCTTCACCTGAAGAAACATCTCATGAAGTTATGGATATTTTCAGGGAAGTTTTTGAAATTCCGGGGGGGAGTTTTTATCTTCTGAAAGGAAATGAATACGTACTTTCAGGTTCTATCGAGAAAAAAAGATTTTTACCACAGGTGCTGGATATTTCAGTTGAGGAAACAGTAAGCTGGACAGTGATAAATGAAAAAACTTCTTTGTTGATTGAAGACATTACGGAAACAGATTTTTATTGCAGTGGCTATACTGATTATGCTTTTCCCACATGTGGGGCGTTCTGTCTTAAAAACAGAAATGATGAAGTTACCGGTTTATGTTTTCTTCATGGTTTCAAGCCCGATGCCAATAATTTTGAACTTTTAAAAATAATCTGGTCGTTTATTTCAGAAATTTTTAAACTTGTTGAAATGACCCAACAGATAACAGATGGTGAAACCAAGTTTAAAACTCTGGTGGAATCTACACCCTATGGGATATTTTTACATCAGAATGGGAATCTGATTTTTGCAAATAAGAGTCTGTACAGGATCCTTGGTTACAACTCAGAGGATATAAGCGCTTTTAGTCATAAGAATAGAGTAAGTGTTTTTGATTTTGTCCATTCCGGTGACAGAGAGTTTGTGAAAAGTTATGCCATGGCAAGAGCCTTGGGTGAAGATGTTCCAAAACATTACAACATGAGACTTGTTCATAAAAACGGCCATGATGTTAATGTGGAGGTATCTATCAATATTGTAATGATTGATAATCAGGTGGCGATAATGGGGGTTATTACAGATCTCTCTGATAGAATTAAAGATGAATTGGATCGTCTGGAGCGGGAGAATCGTTATCAAGTTCTTTTTGAAAATGCGGGAGATGCCATATTCACTCTTTTCAATGGAACTGTAACTGAGGTTAATTCCGCTGGTTGTGATTTATTTCAAATGAAAAGAGAAGAAATAATAGGCAGAAATTATGCAGATTTTTCCAGAGGAGATAGGGATTATATCGAAAAGAAAGTAAATGACTACAGAAGACAGGTTAAAGAAGAAGGAAAAGCATGTTTTGAGTGGGAATTTGTTTCTCCAAATCAATCCGAGAAACTCTATTGTGAAGTTACATTAAGTGCATTTAGCCAGAATTCGCGGACATACTTTCTGGCTGTACTTAGAAATATAACTCAGCGAAAAATAAAGGATGAAGAACTCAAATTCAGTGAATACAGATACAGAACAATTTTTGAAAATGCCTCTATAGGTATTTTCAAATCAAGGGGAAGCAGATTTATTGATGTCAATTATGCTCTTGCTAAACTTGCGGGATTTAACTCAAGGGAGGAAATGGTTTCATCAATCTCTGATATTGCCACAGATTTTTATGTGGATCCTTTTCATAGAGATGTTGTTATTCAAGAAATAATAAAATCAGATGGAAAAATTTTTGATTTTCAAACTGAGTTCAAAAAATCAGATGGGACCAGTTTTATAGCAAGTGTGAGCGCTAATGCTGTTTTTGACAGATATCATAAAATAGATTTTATTGAAGGATTTGTCAGGGATATTACAGCAAGAGTTCAGATGGAAAAATTCTTAAAGGAAAGTGAAAGAAAATACAGAGATCTTGTTGAATATTCTCCTGTTGGTATTCTTTCTATTGATATTGAAGGAAAAATAATCAGTGTAAACAATTCAATAATTGAAATTCTGGGTTCACCTTCAAAAGAAGCTACAATGAGTCTTAATATTCTTGAATTTCCTCCTTTGATTAAGTCCGGTATTTCAGCAAAATTCAGACAGTGTTTTGATACGGGTGAACTTGTGTTTTCTGAAACGCCCTATGTAAGCAAATGGGGTAAAATTCTTAATCTCAGGTATACAATTTCTCCACTTTTTGATCAGACAAATACAATTTACGGTGCACAGGTTATTGTTGAGGATAACACATTGATGTTGGAAACTGAAAATGAGAGAAAGAGGCTTGAAGCTCAGTTGTTTCAAAGTCAGAAAATGGAAGCCATCGGGAGGCTTGCAGGGGGAATTGCTCATGATTTCAACAATATTATCACCACAATAACCGGTAATGCTTCTTTAGTCTTGATGGACACTCCGGAGAATGATCCTCTTGTGGAAAATCTGAAGGAAATTGTGGAAACATCGGAGCGAGCCGGACGACTTACAAGACAGCTTTTAAGTTTCTCAAAAAAACAGATAATACAGCCACAACTTTTGGATTTGAACTATTTAATCGATAATTTCAAGAACATGATTTCCAGAATTATTGGTGAGGATATAGAATTACAGACAAATTTTGATTCTGAATTGCGTCCTGTAATGGCTGATCCTTCACAGATTGAGCAGATAATTATTAATCTTGTTGTAAACGCAAGAGAAGCTATGCCTCAGGGAGGAATGCTTGCCATTGAGACATCCAATCACTATCTGGATGAGTATTACATCCAGTATAATCCCGGAGTGAATATGGGTGATTATGTATGTCTTACAGTAAGGGATACCGGAGAGGGTATGGATTCAGAGGTTCAGAAAAAGATTTTTGAGCCGTTTTTTTCCACAAAATCTCCTGAACAGAGCAGTGGTCTTGGGCTTGCCACCACATATGGAATTGTCAAACAGCATGGTGGACACATTCACGTACAGTCAGAGCCCATGATGGGAACTTCATTTAAAATATTTTTCCCATCTCATTTTGGTAAACCGGAATATAAAGTGGGAGCATCCAGACTGGATTTTATGCCACACGGAAGAGAAACAATTCTTTTAGTGGAGGATGATAAAAGTATAATTAATGTAGTTTCCAAACTCCTTAAAAGGCTGGGATATAATCTGATTACTGCATCCAATGGTGGAGAAGCACTCATCAGATATGAAATGCATAATGGAAATGTGGATCTTCTTCTTACGGATATTGTAATGCCTGAAATGAGTGGTATTGAACTGGCTGAGCGTATAAGACAAAAAAACAGTGAAATACGAATACTTTTTTCATCCGGTTACAGTGAATCTTTTCTGGAAAATCGGGATCGCATACCTGAAAATCATAATTTTATTGCAAAACCTTACAATATAGGGGAGCTGGCCACAGCAATAAAGAGGATCTTGAATAAAGATGAGTAGACTGACAACATCCCAGGTTCTGACTCTGGTTAATGCCCTTGCAACTTACAGTGTTTTTCCCCTGAGTATTTATCGGTATGGAAGAATACTGACAGGTAAAAATAACATTGACCCTCAGGTTGGATATAATCCTCAGTTAAGAGATGGCGAATTTGCATATAATCTCAGTGAGTTTTCCCTGCCGATTCTTGAAAAATACTTCAGAGTTGAATACAGGGGAATTGAAAATATAAAAAAGGGTAGAGCTCTTTATGTAGGGAATCATAATGGAGGATTGCAGCCAGTGGACAGCGTTATTACGGCTGGCAAAATGATAAAAGTTCTTGGAAGAGATGTTCCTGTTCATGCACTAATGCATGATTATATTTTCAAAGAGCCGTCTTTTATCAACCTGGTAGAGAAAATTGGAGGTCTTAAGGCTTCTCATAAAGCTGCAGAAAAAGCTTTTGATATGGATAGCTCAGTGCTTGTTTATCCTGGAGGAGATATTGATACTTTTAAACCATGGGGGAAGAGAGATGAAATTATTACAGGAAAAAGAAAAGGGTTTATAAGACTTGTACTGAAAAACCGTATACCGCTAATTCCAGTAGCAAGCTGTGGTGCTCATGAAGTATGGTATGTACTTTCCAGCGGAACTAAACTGGCAGCAGCTCTTAAACTTAAAAAGATCCTCAGAACAGAAACATTCCCTGTTGTGGCAGCTTTACCCTGGGGAATAACAAGTGGATTTTTTCCATATATTCCCGCACCTTCTAAAATAGTCATTGAATTTTCCAAACCAATCTATTGGAATCAGTATTTTGATTTATGGGAAGATGATGATGTTGTGGAAAAATGTCATGCCAGATTCAGCACAACGATGAATAATCTGATTCAAAAACTCCACTCAGAGAGGAAATATCCCGTTATCGGGTAGGATCAGTTTATACACATCTCCTCTGAAGTGCAACTCCAGCAGCCTTCTTCAATAACCGCAAATTCTCCGGTATCACAATCAGGACGATCCTCTGAACATGTGAGGAAATACTCAGTGGGACATTCATGTTCAATACACGCTCCAATGCAGTCATCACAATCAGGACATGAAGATGTTGCACAGCCATTACAGTATTTGTTAGGACTGCAATCTTCATCTGATAAACATTCGTTATCACCCCAGCCCATGCATGTGGTAGGGTTTACACAAGCATAACAGTAGTTCTGAACAGCGAGAATTTCCCCTGCTTCACAAACAGGTTCCATCATATCACAGAGCGCCTGTGTGCCATCATTGCAGTCCTCATCCTTGTCGATAACACATCCATCAAGCCAGGCACACCGCCAGCAGCCGTTGATTACAAGGGCTGTCCTGCCAGGTCCGCACTCAGGTCTTTCGGCATAACAATTGAGTTCTTCATCAGTAGAACAGGGGTTTAAAGTACATATGCCATCTGAACCACAGTATTGATCGGTATCGCAATCAGAGTCATAAATACAGTCAGTTGTTGAGGTTTCACATGTAACGGGGTCTATACACAGATAGCAGCCATCCTCAATAATTGCCGTATAATTTTCTGAGCATTCAGGCCTGGTCATATAGCACTCCAGTTCCTCTGGAGTCTGAGTAGTGCAGCTGTGGGCAGTACATGTGCTAACGCAGTCCTCACAGTTTTCACATGAAGATCCTCCACATGGGTTGCACCATTCATTGTATTCGCATTCGTCATCACCATAACAAACAACTGGTTCCTCCCATGGAGGCAGGCATGTTTCAGGATTGACGCACTCATAGCATCCATCAATGTAGGCTAAGATAGTGTCCTCACCACACTGAGGTACTGATGTATCGCAAATAATTTCAGTACTGTTATCACAATGATCATCTCTAATGTTGTTTTTTGTCTCCGAATCATCACAACTTGCTAAGATCTGTGTAATGGCGATGAATAATAAGAACTTTTTCATGTATAACTCCTTTGGGATTATTGTGTGTGACGTAATATCATACTACCGAAAATTCAAAGTGCAAACACGGGTTGAAGGTTAGATAGTAATAATGGAAAAAATATCCGAATTTTTAACCTTGTAACCAGTGCATGTTTTTACTAATGTAAGCGCCATGTTGAATACCTTAACTCAAAACGGAGGATAATATGTCAGGTGTAAAAGGAACTGAAACCGAAAAAAATCTGTTGAAAAGCTTTGCAGGAGAATCTCAGGCAAAGAATCGTTACACATTTTTTGCTAAAACTGCAAAAAAAGAAGGCTATGAACAAATAAGTGCAATCTTCATGGAAACAGCCATGAATGAAGAGCAGCACGCCAAAAGAATGTTTCAGTGGCTTGAGGGTGGAGATCTGGAAATTACAGCTTCATATCCCGCAGGGAGGATCGGTACAACATCTGAGAATCTCAAGGCAGCAGCTATGGGTGAGAATGAAGAATGGAGTGTACTCTACCCGGAATTCGCAGATACTGCCGAAAAAGAGGGCTTTAAGGATATCGCTCTTTTCTATCGAAATCTCGCCAAAGTTGAAGCTGAGCACGAGAAGAGATACCTGAAGTTGCTTGAAAATATAGAGAAAGAGCAGGTTTTCAAAAGAGATGAACCTCAGAGATGGGCCTGTATCAAATGTGGTTTTATTTTTGAAGGAAAAGAAGCTCCAAAGATTTGTCCTGTTTGTCAGCACCCACAGGGTTATTACGAAATTGAGGCTTTGAATTATTAATACTTTTTGTTCAGGAGTTTTAAATGGAAAAACTTGGTGAAATGTTATCAGCAGCCCTTACTCTGGAAGAAAAGGGCTATAAATTTTATTCAGAAATAGTTGAAAAAGTTTCCAATGAAGTAGGGAAAACAGTATTTACTATGCTCAGGGATGATGAACTCGTTCATATTGAAAGAATAAAGGAAATTTATTCTGCAATTACAAACAAAGAGGACTGGTCTGTTGATCTTGATAATCTTCCATCCCACAAACAGTCGTCTTTAAGTGAAATATTCAGACAGCTTGCTAAAAAGCACAAGGATCAGATTTCGGATTCAAGTGATGAACTTAAAGCTCTGGAAGTCGGAGTGGAGTTTGAATCATCAGCAGTAAAATACTATGAAAAATACCTTTCAATGGCCACTGAAGAAAAAGAAAAAGCATTTATTCTTAAAATGATTGAAGAAGAGAAGGAACACCACTCTGTACTGACTGATATGCAAAGTTTCTATACAGATCCTGCAGCATGGTTTTTAGAGCATGAACATCCACACCTTGATTAAAGGAGGCTGAAATGCTGGAAGAAATAAAGAAAAAAATTCTCGAAGGATTAGCCAGAGGTATAATGATTGAGCGTGATGGCTATAATTTTTATATGATGGCCAGCTCCATGACCGATGATGTTCAGGGAAAAGCAACTTTTCGTGAACTTGCTGAGGAAGAGAAAAAACACGAAGAACTTCTTATTTTGCAGTATAAAAGTCTGGCTGAAAAAGGAGTTTTTTCTGAGGAGAAATTAGTAATTCCTGAGATGGAAAATGATAAGACATTTTTTACTCCTGAATTTACAAAAAGGGCAGCTCAGGCGCACTATGAAATGAGTGCTCTCTCCATCGGACTTCAACTGGAATTATCCACAATTGAACACTATAGAAAATTGTTTGAGTCTACGGATGATATTACGGTAAAATCTTTTTTTGGAAATATGGTTGACTGGGAGAAAACCCATTATGACTATCTTTCCAATGAACTCAACTCAATTAAAAATATCTACTGGGCTGACAGTGGATTTGCTCCATTCTAAAATCCGTTGTGACAGCAAAGAAAAGAGATAACATGGGTGCTTTACTTTTTGATTTGGATGGTACACTTGTGGATACCAGTCCTGATATAATCAATGCTGTTGAAAAGACAATGTTTTTTCTGGGTCTTGAATTTCCAGGGGGAGAAAAAGTTAAGTCATATCTTGGAAAAGGTCCGGGAAAACTTATTCTGGATTGTCTTGGAGATGAATTTAATGAGGAACTCTATAAAAAAGCACAAAAGTATTTTTCTGAAGTATATCTGAATAATATTGTAGTCGAAAGTGTACTTTATCCTGGAATACTGCAGGTTCTGGAAGAATTTTCCGATGTACCAAAGGCAATTGTTACAAATAAAACTCCTGTATATACTGAAGAAACCCTGAATATACTGGATTTGAAAAAGTATTTTGATTTTGTGTACAGTGCTTCCGAGGTAAATCCGTCAAAACCTCATCCCTATGGTTGTGAAAGAGCTCTGGAGAAACTGGGACAGAAAGCTGGAGATTCAGTAATGATAGGGGATACAGAAATCGACTATCAAACCGCAAAAAACACTGGATTGAAAAGTTGTCTGGTGAGTTGGGGGTTCAGGAGCCGACCTCAGTTGGAAAAACTGTCATCTGATATACTTCTGGATAACCCTCTGGAACTGTTGACTTTAAGAACCTAGTCGTTCATACGTTTTCTAATTGTTCGGATTATTTTAACAAGTGTGGTCATAGTCTGTTTTGCCACATCAGAGAAATCCTCAAGTATTTCATCAAAAAGATCAGGAGAAATTTTTAAAATTGAAGTGGATGAGGATGCCCTTATAGTAGCGCTTCTCGTTCCTGAGTCAATAAGTGCAATTTCTCCGAGGACTTCTCCGCTGGACATGGTATTGACAGGGTTTCCTCCAATTACAACATCCACCGAACCGTCGAGAATAAAATAGAGTCCATCAGCTATATCACCCTGATTGAAAAGGATATCCCCTTTGATTAGATTTATTTCCTGACATAACTTTGCTATTTCAATAAGAATTTCAATACTTAATCCAGAGAAAAAATCAGAGTTTTTTAAATGAATTGCTTTCTGAATCAGTCTTGGATCAAGTTCCATGATTTAATCAGCCATGTTTTTTAGCAAAATCAGTCATAAAACTTCCCAGTGCATTTGCACTTTCCATAGGGCAGGAGTTGTAGGTGCTGGCTCTCAAACCACCAACACTTCGATGTCCTTTTAGTCCCATAAATCCAAGAGCTGTTGTTTCCTTGAGGAACAACTTGTCGAGTTCTTCATTTTTACATTTGAAAGTGATGTTCATAAGACTTCTATCATCCTTAACATCAACAGCACCTGAATAAAATCCATTGGACTCATCTATGGCATCATATATGTAAGCGGCTTTTTTCAGGTTATGATTGTGCATGTTTTCAAGACCACCTATTACTTCGTCAATCCATCGGAGCACGAGATGTGTCACAAAAATTGTAAACACAGGAGGGGTGTTGTAGATACTGTTTTTCTTGGCATAAACCCCAAGATCCAGCATTTCACTAAGACCCTGTGGTATTTTTTCCAGCATATCTTTGTGAACAATAACCATTGCGGCTCCTGCTGGTCCGAGGTTTTTTTGAAGTCCACCGTAAATTAATGAAAACTGTGATGCATCAACAGGACGGGAAAAGAAATCAGATGACATGTCCACAAAAAGAGGGGCTTTTGTAGATGGAAACTTTTTATATTGAGTTCCTGCTATTGTATTGTTGCTTGTGATATGCACAAATGAAGCATCATCATCAAACTGGAGACTGTCAATATCCGGAAGATGACTGTAGTTAACGTCCTTACCACTCCAGATAACATCTGTGACTGCACTGGTTCTGGATGATTCAAGAATTGCTCTTCTGGACCAGGTACCTGTATCAACAAACTGAGATTTTTTCCCCTCACGACAGAAGTTCAGAGCTGATATAGCCATAACCATGGATGCTCCACCCTGCACGAAAAGAACATGATAGTCATCACTCAGTTTATAAAGTTTTTTTACGGAGGCAATTGCCCCATTCAGTATATCATCGAAATAAGTGGTTCTGTGACTCATCTCAGTGATACCTACTCCGCTGTCCATATATTCCATAAGTGCAGACTGTGCTTTTTCAACTGCCCATACAGGTAATACAGCGGGACCAGCATAGAAATTATGTTTTCTTGTCATTTTATGAAATCTCCTTTCGGTTATCTGCTACGATATATCCTATTCTTTGTCCTCCATTGTTTCTTTTTTATCAAGGGATTTTTACTGTTTATTACAGTCCCCGGAACGCTCAATACTATATTTTTCCCAAAGCAAATTTATGTATGCTCAAAGGCTTCAACAGAACTATATTTTTCCCAAAGCAAATTTATGTATGCTCAAAGGCTTCAACAGAATATTAAAATTACAGGAAAAAAATTGAAAAAGATCTAACATTTAAAAAAAAACATACGATTCTGATCATAGTTAGTTTGGAGGTGATGACATGAATGAGTATATGGATGCTGCTGTTACAGGAACCAGGGAAATGCTTTCTATGATGATGGGGATCGATGACAGCCTGAACATTGTTGATTCAAGTACGGATTCTGTATTCGTCAGCGGTATTATCACATTCAGACATGGTGAAATAAATGGTCAGGTCTCACTTCAATTCCCGGAAGACACTGGTAAACATCTTGTGTCTCTGATGCTGGGAATTCAAACTGATGAAGTGGATGAAGAAAGTCTTGGTGACGGAGTTGGGGAAATGGTGAATATTGTAGCAGGTCAATTGAAGACATGGTTTCAACTGGATGGTAAAGATTTTACAATTTCACTTCCATCAATTATATATGGGATGGATCATCAGATAAATGTTTTTAAAAGAAACACTGTACTAAGCAGAGTTATTGATTTTGATGACCGGAAATTTATGATTGTACTTCAGTTCGGGAACTGAAAATTCCATAATACAGAATCATTATAAAAGTTGACTTGTAAACTCCTGAAAAGTAGTGTTGCACTACAGTTGGGATTCTCTGTTTCAGGGCAATATCCTAAAGTGTAATTTGCGGAACTTGGTTTTATCAGGAGTTTTTAATGCCGATAAAAAAAATTATTGCTGTCATACCGGCCAGGGGCGGATCCAAGGGTATACCTAGAAAAAATATCAGACATATGAATGGAAAACCTCTTATTGCCTGGGCCATAGGGAATGCAAAAACCAGCCGTTTAATAGATCATGTGGTGGTTTCAACTGATGATGAGGAAATTGAACATGTGGCGGAATCCTTTGGTTGTGATGTTGTTATGAGACCTGAGAATCTTGCTCTTGATAGTATTCCTCTTGACCCGGTGATATTTCATGCTGTTAAATTCTGTGAGAAAAAATTTAATGAAAAATATGATGTGGTAATTACTCTTCAGCCCACAAGTCCCCTTTTGAAGAGCGAAACAATCGATAGTGCGATTGAACGGTTTTTTGAAAAGAACTCCGATACGGTTTTAAGTGCTGTTGATGACAGGCATCTTACCTGGACCGTCAGAAATGAAAAGTTTGTTCCGGAGTATGAGAAGCGACTTAACAGACAATACCTGCCACCTAAATTCCGGGAGACCGGGGGTTTTGTAATTACAAAAAGAAGTTGTGTAACACCGGATTCGAGGTTTGGAGAGATTGTGGATCTTTTCGAAGTAGAGTCCAGCGAGTCCATTGATATTGATCATTATGTGGACTGGTGGGTTTGTGAAAAACTTATGAAAAGAAAGAAAATTCTTTTCAGAGTTGATGGATACAATCGAATCGGGATGGGGCATGTTTACCGGACGCTTTTGCTGGCCACCAGGCTCATTGATCATGAGTTGCTATTTGTATCAGACAAAAATCATTCCCTTGGTGTGGATAAAATTGCATCCTCCTTTTATCCTTACAGGACATTTACAAATGAAGAAGAACTATTCAGGATAGTTGACGAATTTAAACCTGATATAGTTATAAATGATATACTGGATACTTCTTCTGATTATATGGAAAAACTCAAAAAAGATAATTACTTCTGTGTAAATTTTGAAGATATGGGAAATGGTTCCAAAGTAGCTGATATTGTGATAAATGCACTTTACGAGGAATCATATCCGGTTAAGAATCACTATTTCGGAAAAGAATGGTATCTCCTGAGGGATGAATTTTTCATGTTAAATCCACGTGATGTATCCAGTGAGGTTAGGGAGATCCTTATTACTTTTGGAGGTACAGATCAGCACAACTACACAGAAAAAGTGATAAATGCCCTTGAAATTCTGAAAATGGAAAATATCACTATCACTATAGTGCTTGGTTTGGGGTATGAGCATATCGAACGATTAAAATCCAGAATCAAGGACTCTTACCTTGATATTCATTTGTTACAGGATATTAAAAATATTAGTAAATTCATGTATCAGGCGGATCTTATTTTTGCCAGTGCAGGAAGAACGGTATATGAAATAGCTTCTCTGGGAACTCCAGTTATAATTATGGCTCAGAACAATAGGGAACTAAAGCATACCTTTGCCAGAAGTGAGAATGGAATTATTAATCTCGGTCTGGGAACAGAGGTCAGCATACAGGAACTTTCTGACACAGCAATGGAACTTATAACCAATCTGGAGTTAAGGAAAAAGTGCCATACACTGATGCTTCAGAATGATTTAAGATCCGGATTTGAAAATGTTCTCGGTTTAATTCTGGGTGAATTTGAAAAAAGAGCAATAGAGAGGAAATAATTACAATGAGTTTTTTAAAAGAATTATCTGGTGAAGCCAATCCCTTCATTATTGCTGAAATAGGAGTTAATTACTATGATATTGCAGAAAAATATGGAATATCTGTAATTGAAGCAGCAAAAAAAATGATATTAAGTGCTCTGGAAAGTGGGGCTCACGCTGTTAAGTTTCAGTCATACAAGGCTGGCAAGATTGCTTCAAAAAATTCACCTGCATACTGGGATCAGACTGAAGAACCAACAAATTCACAGTATGAACTCTTTAAAAAATTTGATCATTTTGGTGAAGAGGAGTACAGGGAACTGGCCAGGTTTACTGAAAAAACAGGTGGAATATTTTGCTCCACCCCCTTTGATTTCGGTTCTGCTGACTATCTTGAAGAGTTAATGCCTTTTTATAAGATATCCTCATCTGACATTACAAACTTACCCTTTATCAGACATATATCAGAAAAAGGAAAGCCGGTGCTGCTGTCCACAGGGGCTTCTACAATCGGGGAAATTGAACGTGCTGTTGCCGCAGTTGAAGAAACCGGAAACACCAGGATATGTATTATGCACTGTGTTTTATCTTATCCTACTATGTTTGAGGATGCGAACCTGAATATGATCAAGCATCTCCGGGCTGTTTTTCCAGATTACATTTCCGGATACAGTGATCATACCAGACCTGATTTTTCAATGATGGTGCTTACTACTGCGTGGCTCTACGGTGCACAGGTTATTGAAAAGCATTTCACTCTGGATAAAACCCTTAAGGGAAATGATCATTATCATGCCATGGATCCTGATGACCTGAAAATATTTGTAAATAATTGTAAAATGATAAAGGAAATTAACGGACAGTACAGAAAAGAGCCTCTGGCATGTGAGACCGGTTCCAGAAAACAGGCCAGAAGAAGTATTGTAGCTGTAAGAAATTTGAATGAGGGAGAGATTCTTTCAAAAGATATGGTTACTTTTAAAAGACCGGGAGCAGGAATTTCTCCGGGGGAACTGGAAAAGGTTCTTGGGAGAAAACTGAAAAAGAACCTTCCTGAAGATGAATTTTTAACCTGGGAACATCTTTAGGTTGAAGGGATCAACATGTATATAGTTCTAAGTGGTGCAAAAAAAAATATTGGGGATTTTCTTATAACTGATAGAGCCAGAAAATTACTTTCTCATTTCAGGCCGGAACATGAACATGTCCAGCTTCCTTCATGGGAAAATCTGGAGCCTCATCTTGAGATTATTAACAGGTCTTCAGCAGTAATAATTCTTGGTGGCCCAGGATTTCAGCCACACTTTTATCCAGGGGTTTACAAGTTTGTTCCTGATACCAGTAAAATCAGGGTTCCAATTATACCAATGGGTCTTGGATGGAAAGGTGAGCCTGGTGATTTTGCAACGATTAGAAATTATAACTTCACTTCTGATTCAATGACTCTTCTGAAAAGAATATCCAGAGAATCTGAGTTTGTTTCATGCCGGGATTACCATACTCTGGAAATTCTTAAGAGGAATGGGATAGAGAATGCTCTCATGACTGGATGCCCGGTGTGGTACCATCTTCCCTCAATAAACAGGAAGTTTTATCCTCCGGAAAAAATCAGGAAACTTGTATATACTCCTGCCCAGAAACATCTTTTTAGAGATCAGAGTATTGATATGGCAGCAATGCTGAGAAAAAAGTTTCCAGAAAGTGAACTTTTCTGTTGTTTCCACAGGGGGTTGAATGCAGATGATGAATTTACTCCAAGATCCAATGAGAAAAATGATAATTATATAAGAAATAAAGTTGAAAAAATGGGTTTTACTATTGTGGATGGTGCATGGGATCTTAAAAATATAGATTTCTATAATACTTGTGATCTGCATGTGGGATATCGTGTACATGCACATCTGCATTTCATTTCCAGACGTGTACCTTCACTGTTAATTCATGAGGATGGGCGTGGAAGGGGTGTCAGTGAATCACTGAATCTTATGGGTATAGATGGTTTTCAGAGAAGATTTTTTTCATCCCTGATTGAAAAAGTTCCGGTTCATGAAATTTCCAGAGCATTGAGGGGTGTCAGAGATATTATTAAAGCAGATACTCTTAGTGTGGGGAGAACTTCAATGTTTCTCGATAATGAGCTGGAAAATGGATTCAAACGGTATACGGGATTCCCAGTGATTATTGATGAACACTTTAATATTATGAAAAAATTTATAAATTCACTTCCCTAAAACATCAGTGTAATATGGCTATGTATGTTTAATCGTCTGATACGTAAAGAAAATAAGGAATTGATGCGGCACAGCCGGAATTATCTGTCCGGATCTCTGGTGCAGTATCTGCTGGTTGCAGCTACAATTCCGATATTTACAAGACTGCTTCTTCCATCCGGATACGGTGTTTTAAGTATTTTCAATTCTCTACTTACTCTTCTTCCGATAATTTTTGGATTGAATTTCAGGGGAGGAATAGGCCGTTATTATCTGGACAATGAAAAGAATGATTTTGAAGCAGCTTTGGGAAGTAATCTCCTGTTCATAATTTCATTCAGTATTGTTGTTTTAATTTTACTTATGATTTTTAAAACAAGAATTTCGTTGTTTTTAAACATTGATGAAAAGGTTTTTGTATATGCTGCTATTATCTCCTGTACCATGGTAAGTCTTGAGATATATTTGCGATATCTGAATGGAAGTCAGCAGTCATCCGTATATAGCATTCTCTCAGTTGTGAGATCCGGTCTTATACTATTTTCTTCAATAGGCCTGATGCTTTTGATGAAGGAAAACAGATATTTTGGCAAAATATACGGAGAATTTGTTGTTACTTTGCTATTATCCGGATATTCACTCTATATGCTTGTGAAAATTGCAAAATTTTCATTTGACTGGAAACATGTGAAATATACTCTCAGGTTTTCTATCCCCTTAATTCCCCACGCAATGTCCATGTTTATTCTTGGATACTTTGACAGAATAATAATCAATCAGTTATCCACCAAACTGAACACTGGAATATATTCATTTGCATATGATGTTGGTATGGCAATGAATGTAATAGTCATGGCAACCACCAAAGCCTGGCATCCTATTTTTTTTCAGGAATACAATGAGAGGAATACAGATAAAATTAACCGTATGGTTAAGGGTTATGCAAAAAAAATCTATTTTGCTGCAGTTATTATTATTTTATTCAGTTCGGAAGTAATTCATATTCTGGCTGATTCTCAGTACTATCATGCTATCGGAATAGTTCCCGTTATTGTTATGGGTTACGTATTTGTTTTTCTATATACACTTTATTTTCAATATGCTTCTTACAGGAAAAGAACTGAATTAATATCTCTCAATACATTTATTGCGGGGTTTGTAAATATCGGGCTAAACTATTGGCTCATACCAATTTTTGGATATGAAGTTGCTGCTCACACCACTTTATTTTCTTATATACTTCTTTTTTCTCTGCACTTTATTAACGCGAAATATATTTTAAAAGAAAAAACAATACCCCTCATGGTTCTTTTACCCCATCTTTTTATCCTGTTTGCTATTGCTGCGATTTATATGTATGGATTGGTTAAAATTAATCACTGGTATTTCCAGTTACCCGTTAAGTTCATTATTACAGCAGTTTCTTTTTATATTTTTATTTACTCTGATACCCCTGAAGAGGTGTTAAATTGACTTTATTCAGCATAAAGGACATTTGTGAAAAAATCTGGGAACTGGAAGATCAATATCACCTGCTTGAGTTTGAAGCAGGGGGGGTTTTAGCCTGGCAGATCACTAGGATGAATATCTATTATGCCATTGCTTCAAAAACAGGAACATTTCATACTCCTCACAGCGAGAAAATTCCCCATGTAGACAGGATTAAATCTGTTTTTTCATTTGGAAAAAATTTGTTGTCCAATCCATTTGGCAATTTCAAAAAAACGGACATTTTAGTTTTCGACCACGCAAGAAAAATTCCGATTGATGGGGAATATATTGATATATATACAAAATATTTGACGGATTCTTTTAAAGACTCAAACTGGGAAGTATTTGAGAGTGCTTATCAGGGAAAGCATCTTTCCAGACCTGCTGAAAATATACACTATCTTGATTATATTACCCTGGTTTCACACGGGATCATGAATATTGTCCCCTACAGATTCAAACCGGATGAAAATGCAACTCTTGGGATTGTTGAAAAAGAGATCAATGAGCATTTTGGAATTGAATTTAATCTGAAAAAGTTATTGGCCAAAGAGATTACAGCCTACAGGATCAATTACAGTTATTATAGAAAACTACTTGATATTAAGAAACCCTCAGTTATTTATCTGGTGGTTTCGTATTCATTCTATAAAAAATCGTTAATAGGAGCTGCAAAGGATTTGGGCATTCAGACAGTGGAACTCCAGCATGGAACTCTGAGTCGCTATCATCTCGGATACAGTTTCCCTGGAAAAATAAAAAAAATTAAACACTTTCCCGATAAATTCTTTTCTTTTGGCAGTTACTGGAATACTGCGGCGGATTTTCCTATTGGACCTGAAGACATTGTTGTTAAAGGTTTTTCACATTTTAGAAGTCAGAAGAATAATTATCAGGGAATTAACAGGATACCGAATCAGATTCTTGTAATTTCTCAAGGGGCTATTGGAAAGGAATTGTCGGAATTTGCAGTAAGTCTGGCCCGAAAATTACCAGACTTCAGGATTATTTATAAACTTCATCCTGGTGAATATTCCCTATGGAAAAAAGATTATAAAATTCTAAGTGAAGGTCTTAAGTTAAATAATTTTATTGTTGTAGATTCAAGTGACACACCACTTTATCAGTTTTTTGCCGAATCGGAGATTACTCTTGGGGTTTTTTCTACTGCTCTTTTTGAGGCGCTGGGGTTTGGCTGTAAAATATTTATAGCAGATCTGCCAGGTATAGAGTATATGTTGGATCTTATTGAATCAGGGGAGGTAATCAGGGTGAAAACTCCTGAAAATATGATTAGATTATTAAATGAATCCATATCGGAAACATCTAAACTGACTTTTTTTTAAGAAATTCTGATCAGATAAATTACAATATGTTCAAATTGTTAGAATCGACCAGCTTTATATTAATTTTTATCGAATATATTTTACTTATCATTTCTTCGAGTTTTGCTAGATTTATCGAAATATAAATTGATACGGTTCAGGTTGTAATTTGATGGTGAGTACTGTTGGGGATTTCACCGGAATTGTATGTTTTATTCAAGGTAGACTGAAATCTGCCGTAGATAAGTTATATCAATAGTTAGTTCAGGGATTTTCGGTGTAAAAATGAATAAGTTACTATATGTTTTGATTTATTCTCCTGATGGATTTATAGACAGTGAAAAAGTTCTTCAGATTTTTGGTAATGAAAAAGAAATAAATTCTGAATACTGTACTGATTATGAAAAAATAAAAAATGAACTGGCTGTCCGCAGGTGGGATATCTTAATTTGTGAATATAAACCGTCAGAAACGGATATCGATTTTATAGTAAAACTGGTACGCAGAGCCAGCGTAAAATTACCTATTTTGTGCGTCACCGGTACATTGAATAATTCCCAGCTTGTTAAACTTGTAAAATCGGGTGTTGATAATGTTGTTACTTCTGATGATATGTCAAATGCACCGGCACTTGTAACGCAGCTGCTTTCAGGTATGGATCTTGATGTAATGAGATACATCAAAGAGGAACAATCAAAAAAAGACGGTAAAAAATATCACAGCATTTTTAACAATTCCCCCACAGCATTAATGCTACTTGATGAAACCGGTTTTTTTGACTGCAATAGTGCAGCGCTTCAGTTATTTAACTTTAGCAACAAGATAGAATTTTTAGAATTACATCCCAGTGAAATTTCTCCTGAAACCCAGTTATCGGGAGAATCAAGTTTTAGACTTGCGGAGAAAAAAATAAATCAGGCTTTATCACAGGGACAGTGCTCTTTTGAATGGATACACAGGAAAAAGACAGGTGAGGATTTCTATGCAAGAGTCAATCTGAGTTCATTTAAACACGAAAATCGTAAAGTTGTTTTATGTAGTGTTGAAGATATAACTCATGAAAATGAACTGCATATGACCCAATTGCGTAGAGAAAGGCTTCTTAAGGGAATTTCAACAATTTCTGAGATACTTCTCTCAAATGGATGGGAAGAAGAAGCATTAAAGAAAATTCTTGAAATAATGCTTGAAATTACAGGGATGTCCAGAGTTTATATCGTGAGGAATCACTTTGGAGAACTTGGTGAAATTTACATGGATCGGTATATGGAATCTTCGGCACCTGAAGTTGAAGGGATAATCAGTAATCCATATTTTTACATGATTCCATTCGGGTTGTTTGGCTATGAGTGGATAACAAGATTTGAAGACAATCACATCATTAATATTAACGAAGACACAATGTCTGATATGGAAAAAGAATTTTTTAATGATATGGGGGTCAGAACCTGTATTATGATTCCACTTTTTTCAGATGGAAAATGGAACGGTTTTATCGGTATTGATGATGTTAACACAAAACGTACCTGCAGTGCTGCTGAAATTGAAATTTTTAAGGTACTTGGAAATATTTCAAGCAGCGGACTTAACTCTTCCAGAATTAAGTCAGATCTCGATAAGACCGAATCTACTCTGACTGAACTTTTGGGTGCAATGGGTGATGGTGTAAAAATAATCAACACTGCTGGAGATGTAGTATATATAAATGAAAAAGGCAGAAAATATTCAGGTATTGAATCGATACTTTCAAACTCTGAGTTGAAACTGACGGAAGGCGAAAGTATTCAGAAAACAATTGGTGATAAGGGCAGTTACTTTCAGGTTACCACTCAGGGAGTAAAGGATTATATAATTTCTTTTATTAGAGATATTACAAAGGAGCATCAGGAGACTCTCCAGAAGAACGAATATCAGAAACAACTTGAAATACTTCTTTCCGAGAGTGCGATTGAACTCTGGGAACTTTTTGAAAACAGTGTGCTGCACTTTTTTGGTAATTCACATACATCTTTTCTTACCTCAACTGATGTAACTTTTGAGGAACTGAGAAAAATAATACATCATGAGGATTATGATAATTTCAAAGAGAATGCACAGGAATATCTTAAAACCGGCACTATTGATATCACCTATAGAGCTTTAAACAGTCGGGGAGAATACAGATATATCTGGAGCTGTGGTAAAAAATATAAATTCACAGATAAAGCAAGATATCTTGGTTTCAGTACTGATATTTCTTCGAGAGTTACCGTTGAAAACAGATTAAAAGCCAGTCTTAAGTTAGTGTCAGAAATTACCGAAAATATAGATGAAGTTTTTATAATTTTTGCATCAGGCGGAGATGAAATTTTATACTCATCTTCCGGAATAAAGCTGCTATTTCCCGAAGAAATCAAATCCATTTATGATTTGAAAAATCTTCTTGCGCAAAGTGAACAGGAATTATTTTTCAGAGCGTTCAATGATGCATCGCGTGAAAAAGTTACAGTTGCTTCTTTTGAAATCTCTGGAGAAAAAAAACGGTGGTTCCGGGTGAAGTTTATCAGGTCAATGGATGAAGATGGCAGGGTAATTGCCGTTCTGGAAGATCAGACTGAAAAACATGAATCTGATATTGCTCTGATGCTTTCAGAAGAAAAATACAGAAATCTTATAGAAACAAATCCTGATGAAATTTTAAGAATTGAAAATTCAGGATCTGTTGTCTTTTCCACTCTGGGAAATTGTCATCTTCCATGCGGGATTGAAGATCTGTGTAACTATTCATCCATAACAAGTGATGGATGTATAATTTTTAAAAAATCTTTTAATGATGTTCTTAAGACAGGAAACATAATTTCCTTTAGAAGTTGGGGAAACAGTGAAGTAATTGAGTGGAGGCTTGTTCCGGAATTTGAGAAAAATGGCGGTGTTGATTTTGTAACAGCCATTGGCAGAAATATTACATCGGAAGAGAGTCTTAAGAATGAGATTGAAAAACTGAATAAGCAATTTTTAAATTCACAGAAAATGGATACCATCGGAGCTCTCGCAAGTGGTATCGCACATGATTTTAACAATCTCCTGACCTGTATCCACGGAAATGCCCAGTTGGCACTTATGGATATGGGAAATACTGTAAATATTTCTGAATCTATTGATGAAATTAAAAAAAGTACTGAATGTGCAAGTGCTCTGGTAAGAAGACTGATTTCTTCCGGAAAGACGGTGAAACCGGAAATGGAGCAGTTCGATCTTTCAGTGACAGTCAGGCATGTCTTTCAGATGCTGTCACGAATTTTAGGAGAACGAATTAAAATACTGGTCAACACGAAAGATGAGGTGAAGATATTTGGTGACAGTCTCCAGTTGGAACAGGTATTTATAAATCTTGCTCTGAATGCGAGGGACTCAATGCCTTCAGGAGGTGAGTTGACTGTATCACTTGAATTACTTGAATCCTATGAATTTGAGGGTGCCAGATTAAATGGAGTAAAAATTTCTGTTTCGGATACAGGATATGGGATTGACAGCGATAAACTAGAGCGTATTTTTGAACCATTTTACAGTGTGGATAACAAATCTGCCGGTCTTGGTCTTTTTAGTGTAAAAAACATTATCAAATTGCATCACGGAGTAATTGATGTTCAAAGTGTTGTTGGAAAGGGGAGTTCCTTTTATATATATCTGCCTCTAAGTTATCATTCCATAGGCAGTTCCGAAGATGGAATTTCTGAAAATTCAACAAAACATATTCTCATTATTGAAGACGAATATATTGTTAGTCAGATAACGAGGCGAATTCTGGAAAAAAATGGATTTAAAGTAACTGCAGTGAGGGATGGATTTTCTGCGGCAAAATTTCTTGAAGAAACAAAAAGGGTTGATCTTGCACTATGTGATGTTGTCCTTCCAGATCTTGATGGCTATGAGGTTTATACAAAACTGCAAAAAATTCAGCCTGATATCCGTTTTCTATTCACGAGTGGTTATGCTGAGGAGATATCAGCTATTAGAGAAATTCTTGATTCAGGTCATGATTTTATTCCCAAACCATATTCTTCTGACAATCTGTTGATGAAAATAAGTGAACTTATAGATTAATTCTCAAGATATTTTGCAGCAAAGTCGCGTCCTGCACGAATAGCACTGATATTAGCGTTCACGATTTTTTCACCTTTTCGTCCGAAAATAGCTCTAAGACCATCCTCCAGTTTTTCAAAAGGAAGATCCAGATATGCAGAAGCTGCTCCTAACATCACGATGTTAGAGGATCTTGCACTTCCCAGTTCTTTGGCTATCGCTTCCGCAGGAATAGCCACATGATTTTTTACCTTTTTTATTTCATTGAGAAGTTCTTCCTCACCAGGATAGTCATTGATGTTTTTATATGGTGTAGTGGAAGTTATAAGCCAACCATTCCTGTGAAGAAATGGAAGATATCTAATGGATTCCATGGGTTCTACACTTATTATTAGATCTGCTTTGCCAGCAGCTACCAGATCACTGAAGATAGGTTCACTGGAAATCCTGAGATTCGACTGAACATCTCCACCACGCTGACTCATTCCATGGACTTCTGCCTGTTTCAGAAAAAGACCTTCCTGAACAGCTACATATCCAATTACTGTTGCAATGGACAAAATACCCTGACCACCAACACCAGCTAGTATAATATCACGTTTCATATGCTGATCCTTTCTGTTACTTCTTTTTACCGATGGTCTGAATACACTCACGGGTAGGAATGATTACACTTACACCGGGATATTCAACTTCTTCTTTGATTATTTTAACCAGTTCATTGTGATTTTTTGGAAGTGGTATAACTTCTCTCACATGTTCAGGAGCTACACCAAGTCCAGTGCAAATATTGTGTAATCTGCCGTATGCGTGGCTTTTCTGTCCACCGGTCATTGCTGTTGTGCTGTTGTCCAGAATAATGAGAACCATATTAGTATTCTCGATTACAGCATCTAAAAGCCCAGTCATGCCACTGTGTGTAAATGTGCTGTCACCAATTACTGCAATTGATGGAAAAATACCTGCATCTGCAGCTCCTTTGGCCATAGTAACACTGGCACCCATATCAACACAACTGTTGATAATTTCATATGGAGGATAAGCACCAAGAGTATAACAACCTATATCTGAGAATACATGACCATCCCCATATACATCTTTGACAGCTTCACCAAGTGCTTTATAGGTATCGATATGAGGACAACCGGGACACAAAACCGGTGGTCTTGGCTTAACTATTTCGGGTGTTTTCTCACCGGTGAGATCATCCATTCCCATGGCTATTCTGAGAATATTTGGATTTAATTCTCCATCCCGGGGTAATGTTCCGTCCAGTCTTCCCTTTATTTTAAGGGGTGCGTCCATAAATCCACGGAGTTTTTCCTCGACAACTGGCATTCCTTCTTCAACAACCAGAATGCTATCGCACTCAGCAGCCATTTTTTTGATCATCTTTTCAGGTAGAGGATACTGACCTATTTTAATTACAGGATGCGGACTCCCCTGAGGATAGTTTTCCATGTAGTAATTGTAACCAATACCACAGGCTATGATACCAATGGATTTATCTGCTCCATCTGTATAACTGTTGAATGGTGAATTTTCCGATTCGTCAAGAAAAGAATTCTGTGTTTCAAGCAGTACTTTATACCTTTTTCTGGAAATTGAAGGAAGAAGAACGAACTGTCTTCCATCTTCAGGCATATGAACTTCGTTCTGATCTCTGCGTTTATTTTTTACTACGCCACTTCTGCTGTGAGCCAGTCTGGTTGTAATTCTCATTAAAAGGGGAATACGGTATTTTTCACTGTAATCCATCCCATAGGCCATCATATCATATGCTTCCTGCTGGGATGAAGGTTCCAGAACAGGGATCAGACTGAAATTACCAAAAAATCTGCTGTCCTGCTCATTCTGGCTTGAATGCATACTTGGATCATCTGCACTGACAACAATCAGTCCGCCATTGGCTCCAGTAATTCCACTGTTGACAAAAGCATCTGCCGCAACATTGAGTCCAACATGTTTCATACAGGCAATAACACGTTTTCCCGCGTAACTCATACCAAGAGCTGCTTCAACTGCGGTTTTTTCATTTGCGCTCCACTGACGATGAATACCCAATTCATCTGCTTCCCTGGAACGCTGAGCATATTCCATAATTTCTGTTGATGGAGTTCCGGGGTATGCGTAGAAACCACTGACACCGGCATCAATTGCACCCTGAGCAATAGCTTCATCACCTAGAAGAAGAACTTTCTGTTTTTCCAATTTAGCCTCCCTTGGTTGATTAGCCTTTTCGGCTTTTGTTTGTTGATGTATAAATCGACACATTCCAATGGTAGTAAGGAAATGAGACATAGCAGTCCCCCCCTGCTGAATGCATTTGTGGGTGAAACGAAGAAAAATAATTTATCATTGATGTCACAGTTTCCCTAGATCCTGTCTGTGAGAAAATCAATTTTCACGTCCTGTGTCAAGGGTAAACCCTGAATTTCTGAAATGGAATTTATTGTTTTCTAAAGATAGTCCCCTGAGCGGTACAAGCCTTGACATGTCATTCTTCATTTATTTTAATTTTATACCGGGGTATTACTTTGAATCTGGTTTTACTACTGTGCTATTTTTTGATGAAGGTGCTGATGGATAAATAACAGATTCCTTTGCATTTTTAGCATCAGGCATAGGAACCTTCAGGTCCAGACTGGAGGATGGCAGTTTCATTTTCTTAATTTTATCACCTAGTTCATCAGGGTTTTTTTCCGGTGCTTTTTTAATAAGAGATGAATATGGTGTCATCCATTTTTTTACGGTATTTTCATCAACGGTATAGATAAATTTGCTGTTCGATACCATAACATATCTTGCAAGTGAATCCTTATCACCAGTCTGATTACCAACTTTTACAGAAAGAATCATTTCTTTACCGGTGGTTTTGCTGAGACCCTTTATTGACAACAAAAGAGTGGGTTCTTCCAGTCCCATTGCACTTCCTAGAGTTGTTCCGATAACGTTTTCGAAGGAAACAGATTTTAAGGATTCAACAATTTCACTGATTTTAGATGCATCTTCAGTGAGGCCTTCTGCCAGAGTATCCCCAAGGGTCCATTTTTCTTCAGTCATTTTAACCTGACCATCGCTACCTACTGTAGTTCCAGCATCAGAAACTTTTTTCAATCTGTAACTGTAACCGGAACCCTTTATGGAAATTTCCTTTCGCTCACTGGATGGTGGCAGTTTCAGATTTGAATCCTCGAAAAATTCCCGGGGTGTGGAAAAGAGATTGGAACCAAGACTTCCTGAAATTCGATAAATCCTGTTTTCTTTTGCTTTTCTGATAAATGTACCTCTGACAATGCTTTTTCCAACAAATATATCAACGAGTGCACGGTTATTTGCATCACTTAAAACAAGTCTCCAGGCGGGCTTAGAACCCAGTTCATAGTTAGTAAACATTGCCTTGTTTTCACTGACCAGAGAAGCAGACTTAAGATTTGGAAGAACAGCCAGAATTTCATAGATTTTGCTCTGGTCTGCAGGGAAATTGAATGCTTCTTTGATTTCCCAGTTTTTACCGTTTTTTACAAGTGTAACTTTTTCATTTGTACCTGGTTTTGATATAGTTACGCTGGCTATATCCTTTGAACTCACATTTTTAATAATGGAAATCTTTCTGTTTCCAAAAACAGCGTTTCTTGAGGGAAGAAGAAAAATTACTATTCCCTGTATGATAATAAGACTCAGGAGAACTATGTGTGTCTTTTTCATTATGACTTCCTCCTTCTGTAAATGGTAATAACAAGAAATACAGCCCATAAAATTATCAGGGAAGTAATCCATATAATATGTTGAATGAAAGACTTCTGACTGTCAGAGATTTCCTGAAGAGGTCTGGGAAGACCCTTTGCACTGGTTTTAAAATCTTCATCATCACTTTGGATCCATTCAATGATATTCTGAAGGAATTTAAGACTGAACTGAAAACGATTTTCAAGAATTTTCATTCCAACTTCGCTTATGATATCTGAATCGGCAACAATGATAATTCTGGTGTTCGGGCTTTTATCCTTTTTAGGTTGAGGTGTATCCTTTTTAACAAGAGACCCGCTCTTGGAGTCTTTTTTGGTGTTATCCGTTTTCTGAGTGTCTTTGTTAACTTTTTCAAGTGGATTGGGCTTGTCCTTGAAAATTGAAGTGAAACTTCCTGATAAAGCAAGAGCAAGGATTTTTTCCCCGGATTTGGGTTTTGAATTGCTTTTCTGTGTTGGGTTTGGTGTAACGTCAAGTCCACTTCCTGGAATTGATTCTGTCCAAGAATTTGCAGAACTTTTAAGTATGGGAACACTGGTTATGCCCTTCTTCTTTTCAACTGTTATGTGGGACGGCCAGAGAAAATACAGTTCTGCAAGATTGGCTACGGCGCTGTGACTGCCAGTGGATTTTATTTTCACAAAGTATGGATATGGAACTTCATCAACCACAACAAGTCCGCGTTGGATTTCTCTTGGCAGAGGATATGGAAAGTTAGAACTATCTGCCAGAATCTCGGTTGATAATTTGACGCCATAACTGGAAAGCAGATTTTCCATACCTGAAGAAATGGGTTTTACAGCAAGTTTGCCTGCACCGAGAGCTTTAAGGTCAAGTTTGCTTGAATCCATGAACATAATAACTCTTCCACCAAGCATAATGTACTGATCGAGAGCATAAAGCTGGTTCTCTGTATAATTTTCCGGTCTGAGCAGGATAAGTGTTTCCACATCAAGTGGAGGAGTTCCTGATGACAGATCAATCTGTTTCACCTCATATTCACCTTTCATGAGATTTTCGAGAACTGCGAATTCCGAAGGGGGAGGCTGTCTTCCCATACGGGCCATCTGGGGATCAAAATCACTTAGTGGTGAGACCAGTCCAATGGTTTGGGTAAATCCTGGAAGAACCCTCTTCAGAGCGGCTTCAAGATTTTCACTGACATCACTTCTGGATACATCTCCCAGTTGAAAGAAGAGTGGAAATTGAACGGTTTTTTTAAGAAAGGATACCTCAACTGTAAACAGTTTTTCTTCAGTAGAAGCATCAACTTCCTTGAATGTAATGGCATTTTTGTTGAGTTCCGAGTATTTTTTTACTGCTTTTTTTAATTTGGCAATAGCGCCATCCAGTTCTTTTTTCTTTTTATCATCAATGTTTTTCAGAAACTTAACAGGTAATTTATAATAAGTAACTGAAATTGGTTCTGATACAGATGCCATGGCACTGTCTATGCTGTTGAAACTTGTTGTAGCTTTCCTGATGCCCCTTGTGATAAGAAGCTCCATATCTTTCAGTTTAACAGTAAGATCACCAGCAGTCTCACTGATGTCTATCATATCATCCAGTACGTATTTAACCGTCTGATCACCGTATTTTATTATAAGATTGAAATATATACTTTTTACTTCTTTTTTATATTTACTCTCAAGAGGAACAGGGAAGGGTTTGATGCCATACTCTTCATAAAGATGACGAATTTTTTTGTCACTTGAAGGGTTCATCAGTTCAACAGTAACTTTCCCGTTACTCTGACTGGCATAATTCTCCAGTAAATCTCTCAGTCTGGGAATAAGGGGTTTGAGCAGTCTGTGAGTATTTGTGGAAAAAACCCCAAGAATCTCTACTCTGTCAGGAAGAGCATTAAGTACCTTTATGGTATGGGGAGAAAGGGAATGTTCTCTATACTGGGTCAGATCAATTCTGACTTTATTAAATGAGGAAATAATTATGTTGAAAAAAATCAGATTGGCTGCAACCAGTAAAATTGTCGTCCATACGGATATTATATCTTTTGTCTTTCTTTTCATAATGTTATCCTTACATCCATTTCCTGTATCTGAGCACACTGACATTGAGTACGATAAACAGAGCCGTGAAACTCAGATAATAGACAAGATCTCTTATATCAAAAACACCTCTGGCAATACTTCTGAATCTTGCTCCCAGACCAATCTGACTCAGTAAATAAAGGGTCCCCTGACTGGATATTTTGTCCACGAAAAAGGATTCTCCAATAAAATAGAAAATACCTGCTGCAAAAAGAGTGATGAAAGCTGCCTCTATCTGGGTTCTGGTGAGACTTGAAATGAATATTCCTATTGCCGCATACGCACTTCCAAGTAAAAGAGCACCGGTGTACCCTCCAATAACCGGTCCCCAGTCTAGATTGCCGTAATATTCAGCCATGAAAGGATAAGGAAGGGTCATTACGAGTGCGATGGCAATAAGTGTAATACATGCAGCAAGCTTTGCAGTTGTGAGAACACCAAGACTGACCGGTAGAGAAAATAGTTGATCCTGTGTTCCACTGGCGTATTCGTCAGCCCACATTTTCATTGTTATCAAAGGGGTTATCAGAAGAAAGATTTTTGGCAAAGCATCAAAGAGAGGCCTGCTTGATGCCTCATTTCTCAGCCAGAATGTATCAAAAAACAACCATGAAGTCAGTAGTACAAAACCACTCAGTATTACATATGCAGTGGGACTGTAGAAAAAGGCCTTCAGTTCTTTTAACCAGACTATTCTGAATGATGATAAAATTGATATTTCAGAATTATTTAATTTATTTTTCACAGATTCTTTTTCGGAAGAAGCAACAGATTCTTCCTCGCTTTTTTTGTTATCTTTTTTACCTGAATTTTTTTTCTCGCTCATTTGGAAGCCCCCTTTTTCTGTGATTTTCCAGTGAGTGAAATAAACAAATCTTCAAAAGTTATTCTGCCCTCACCAAGAGAAATCATTTTCCAGGAATTTTTCGTACAGGTGTTGAAAACAAGCTCACTTAACTCATCCTTTGAAATAGTGTCTGAACTCAATCGTATTTTCAGAATGGATTTTTCATTTTCAGATACAACTTCATCACCAAGATAATTTACTGCTTTTATTTCTGAAAATGCTTTTCTTATTTCAGGATCAGGACCAATAATTCCTGACATCACGGTATTTTTACTTAGTAATTTCTCCGTTGGGGAATCGGCTACAATTTCCCCATTATTGATAATAAGGACTCTGGAGCATGTGGCTTCCACTTCCTGAAGGATGTGAGATGAGAGAATAACAGTATGTTTTTTCCCATAGTTTTTAATCAGATTTCTTATTTCAATGATCTGTATTGGATCAAGACCGGTATAAGGTTCGTCAAGAATTAATACCTCCGGTGTGTGAATCAGAGCCTGAGCAAGTCCAACTCTTTGTCTGTAACCTTTACTAAGATGAGCAACCGGAGAAGACATTTTTTCGGTGATACCAGTTTCCATGGAGACTTTATCAACTGCTTCCCTGAGTTTTTTACCCTTCAGACCTCTTACCTGCCCCATGAATGTCAGATATTCTCTTACAAGCATCTCTTTGTAAACAGGAGCACTTTCAGGTAGATATCCTATTGCTTTTTGTACCAGTCGCTCACTTGTGAGAACATCATGTCCTCCAACAGAAATACTGCCGCTGTGAGGGAGTGAATTGCAGGTTAGTATTTTCAGTGTTGTGGTTTTTCCTGCTCCATTGGGACCGAGAAAACCGACCACTTCACCGGAATTGATTTCAAAGCTTATATTGTTTAAAGCTTTGAAAGAACCATAAAACTTGGAAACATTTTCAACTTTTATCACTTTGAATCTCCTGTGGTTTCAAAATGGAAAATAATTCAAAACCGTTTTTGCTGGAATATTCCAAACCTCATAAAAAATCATTTTATTCCCTATGAGTGGGGATATAATTCATAATTATTATGTATTGAAAATCAAGGTCGGGAACTAAATATTTTCAAATAAGGCATTCCAGAGCATCCATATCAGTGATGATGAGTTTGCGACCATTTGATGACAGTGTCCCCTCATTTTTAAGACTGGAAATTGTTGCACTGACCGTTTCTCTTGTTGCACCAATGAATCGGGCAAGTTCATGGTGAGGTATGTTTAAATTAAGAACAACTCCCTTTTTACCGATAGTTCCGTGAGTTTTTGAAAGCTCCATAAGCAAAGCTGCAAGTCTTACCTTTACTTCCCGGTGTAAAAGTATTTCAAGACGATCAGTCAGTTGTCTGCTTTGAAGAGTAATCTGTTCAATGAGAAACTTTGAAACTACAGGATCTCTATAGCTTAAATTCTTAAAATCATCAGCATTTATAACCGCCAACTGAACATCTTTTTTGACTTCGGCAAGTTCCATACGGCCGTTATTTTCCGGTAAAAGAACTTCATCCCCAAAAAACCTGTTCTGATCAATGAAATCCAGAAAAACTCCCCTTCCATTTGGGGTTACTCTCAGAAGGGAAATGATGCCTTTTACAACAAAATATATATCACCGGCAATATCACCAGGGATATATATAACATCTCCTTTTGCGAATTTTTTTATTTTTGTTATTTCACAAAGTTTTTCGGAGGTTGCCTCACTGGAAAATATAGAATTATAAAAACTGCATAAAGTTGATTTTCTCATCTTCCGCCTCAGTCGGTAATTGCAATTACCCGGTATCTGCCGGAAATATTGTTTTCTTCCTGTAAAAAGACAGCAATACCACCGGTTTTTCTTCTACCTAAAATAAGTATTGTTTTGCCGAAATCGATTGTCCCCAGCCGTTCAGGTAGTTTTCCCAGTTTTTTTAATATTTCATCACCTTTTAGAAAAATAAATTTTTTAAAAACAATCGGAGCCTTGTGTGCTTTAAAAACAGTTTCAAAGTGTTTTTCGATATTTTGTTGCCCACTGATAATCTGACCGTCAAAGTTAACAGTTGTGTTGCATAACAGCGCAGCTTTTTTGTGATCTTTATTAGCCAGTTGATCCATAAAATTTTGAGCGACCATTTGTCCAAGGGGATCAATGGAAAACTGAGAATTTACTAATAAATGCAAAATTAACAAATACATAGATTTAATCCTGAATATTTATTCATAATGAACAGAAAAAGGGTTAATTGAATACCCTTTTGGTGTACAATAACACTCATGTCGATGGATGTCACGTTTGATAAATTGTTATTGGAAGCAACTGATTTACTGTTTCAGGGGGATCTTGCCCGATCCAGAGCAAAGATTGATAAGGCTCTGGCAAGGAAGCCTGGAGAACCCAGAGCACTGACCCTTCTGGCAAATAATCTTAACGCTCAGTCGGATCATGCAGGAGCCAGCGCAGTATATGCCCAGTTGCTTAGGGAATTTCCTGATGAACCGGCACTGCATTTCATGCAGGGATGTGAGTATCTCCATATGGGGGAACTTAATATCGGGTTTGAAGAGATCGCTCAAGCCAGTGGTCTTGAACCCCAGGATGAAAAATGGAGTACATTTAAAGCTCTTTTAGGTCAGGAGCTGGGAATTATGCAGTCCACAGACATATCTGAGGATGATCTCGAACCTGATCTTGTAGAACTTTTTAATAAAGTGAAGGATTACGCCAGAGAAAGTTCTGTCAGTGATTCTGAATCCGTCAAGTTTGATACCGGGAATAATCAGGAGAGGGAGTTTTTTTTGAACACTCCTGATGGTGATGTTCTCGTGAGACATATGGAGAGCGGTTTTGACTGGCCTGTTTCTGATACTTCATCTCAGACGGTTCATCAGACCGAGTTTTTTCCTGAGCCTCCTGAAAGGCAGCAGCAACCTGATGTATTTGAGATAAATATGAATACATATGGTAGTTTTGCTTTTTCTCCATCATTTTTGAAACTTCCTCTGGAATCCACCTGGTATCTTAGAGAAAATAATCTTCTGTGTTGGTTTATGGATTTTAATTTTAGTCTTGCAACGCAAAGATATCGTGGGCAGGTTACTCAAAACCCTGTGTCTGATTCGGTTCTTGGTCGTCTTCTTGAATGCAGAGGCAGGGGTAGTGTAATTCTTCAGCCTTTGCCTGATTGCAGGTTTTTCGGTTTTGATATTGATAATACCCCACTTTATATTAGGGAAGAACTTATTGTAAGTTTTCAGGGAAATCTTAAATGGGAAAATGGTTGGCTGCGGGGGGAGGATCAAAAACTTGCAATGATCAGTTTCAGGGGCAGAGGAAAAGTCTTTGTACAATTGAAGGGACCTCTTTACAGTGTTGAAATGCCGGATGAGGAACTGATACTTGCCCCAATTGACAGATTGGTGGGATGGGATGGATATGTTGTGGCTCAGTACCAGACAACGGGTACAATTCATGCTGCCGGAAAAGGCCATATTCTTCTGACCAGGTAAAAATGACTACAAAAATCAATCCACAGGAAACAAGAAATATTCTCCGCTTAAGGTTCACTAAAAGGAAGAAACTTAAGGATTTTAAAATAAAAAGTATTGGTGATGAAATCACAAATATTCCGAATCTTTTTACTGTTTCCAGACTGGCATTAATTCCTGTAATCCTTTATTTTATGAGACAGTCAGGTGTTGTTGCCGGTTATATTGCAGGTGTACTTTTTGTTGTTGCAGGAATCAGTGATGGTATAGATGGTTATCTTGCCAGAAAACTTAATAAAGTTACATTACTAGGTCAGTTTCTCGATCCTTTAGCTGACAAACTGACCACTTTGAGTATTGTGGTTTATCTTGTTATTGCCCACCGTGTGCCAGCCTGGCTTTTAATATTAATGTTATTTCGGGAATTTGCAATTACAGGGCTTAGAACAATTGCAATGGGGGAGGGTGTGGTTATCAGTGCATCCAGAAGTGGGAAAAGCAAGACAGCTTTTCAGTTTGCCGGAATAACTTTTCTTATGGTTCATTATCCGTATTTCCTTATTGGAACTGATATAATTCTGGATTTTCATCGGATGGGGCTTTATATTTTATATCTCAGTCTTGTGCTTTCTCTTTTTTCTGCTGTGGAATATTTTGCACTTTTCCTTGAAGCAGTTGAGAAGAAAAACAGGAACAGACAAAAAATTATTGAAAAGGCTGTGATTGATGCCGGTCTTCCCAGAGAACTGGCAAGTGATCCACATCTTCCAGTATGTGAAGAGCATGAAGTTGAACTTGAGATGGGAAAAATCAAGGAAAGAGTGAACAATGAGTCTGGCGGACAATAAAAATTTTCAGACTAGAATAGTACTTCTGGATCAGACCATTGATAAACTCAGGGCTTTATATGAGCAGTATTTTATGGGTCTGGAAAAATTTGAACCTGTTACCCTCAGAAAAGCTGTAAAAAATGAACTTCGACAGATGAGGGATAATCCACCAACTAATACAGCTCAGAAATTTATGCTCAATAAAGTTGATACAAAGATGAAAACCTATGAGCAGTATTGGAACAGGGTTTTGAGGGAAATTGAAGAGGGGATATATCACAGGCAGTTGAAAAGGTTGAAAAGGCAGGTTGCAAGTGAGGGACTTTCTCCCGATGTTCTTGATAATGTAAGAACAAAAGGAGAACTGGAAGCTGCTATGGCCACTTTAGCCAGATTGCGTGAAGAAAATTCCAGCCAGAATAATACTTATGAAGGTGTTGCTGAAACTACATTAAGAAAAGTAGCTGATGACAACGGTACACCATCTCAGGGGATAGATCCCTACATCCGTGTGGCTTATGAAGCGTTTGTCAGAGCAAGGCTTAGAACAGGAGAGTCACTTGAAGGTATCACTCCTGAACGATTTCAGGCAACGCTTGTTCAGAAGATTCCTATTGTTAAAAAAGCTCATAAATGTGAGTCTGTGGAGATAAAAATTTCGATTAAAGATGGAAAAGCTACTCTGAGTTTTGTGCCCCACTGATTATTAATTTAAGGTAGACAAACTCCATATGTTTCATTTGAAAAAGCGTCAAAGCACAGAACGTCACACTCACCGACTCCACTGAGATGACAAATCTTTTTGCAAGATTTGGAGCCCATGAATCCTTCAAGACACATAAGGCCGGGAGCGCATTCAACTGTTGAGTTACAGCTCTCGTTTACATCAAGTGTGCCTTCACCACTGTAGCAGTATCCTTCACCTTCGATTTCATCAAAATAGCAATGATCATTTCCTGTGCCTAGAATTGAACATCCGAAATCACTTGCCGGATCACATTCAATTCCAAGGAGGCAACTGGGCGCAAATGAACAGTCGGAATCATCACAGTCTATAAGATTATCTCCGTCATCATCAATATTGTTGTCACAGTCCTCATTTGAAAGTGAACACGAACTGTCACCTAGACAATCGAGATCAAAACAGTCGGTAAAATTGTCATTGTCATCATCAATTCCATTATCACAGATTTCCACCAGACAGTTAGAATGATTTTCACAATCGGGATCATCACAGTCCACCAGATCATTTCCATTATCATCAATATTGTTGTCACAGATTTCGGTTTGACAGTTTAAAAAATCATCACAATCAGGGTCATCACAGTCCACCAGATCATTTCCATTATCATCAATATTGTTGTCACAGATTTCAACGGTTATGCAGTCTTCAAAGTCCAGACAGTCCTGATCATCACAGTCGACAAATCCATCATCATCATCATCGGTGCCATTATCACAAATTTCCCTCAGATAAGTGCATGATGGGAAAGAACTGCAATCAGGATCATCACAGTCCACAGCACCATCGGAATCATCATCAACTCCGTTATTACAAATTTCTCCTGGATTATAACATTCATCATCATAGTAACAGTCCTGATCATCACAGTCGACAAATCCATCATCATCGTCATCAGTACCATTATTGCAGATTTCCTGTTTTAAACTGCAGATTGTGTATATGCTACATGCGGGATCATCGCAGTCAATCAATCCGTTATTATCATCATCAATATCATTGTCGCATATCTCTACACTCTGAGAATTGTTGGGGTTGTTGCATGCTGTTAATACTATAAGGAGTAAAGAAATAATTATTTTCATTTTGATATATCACTTTATGGCCTAGCCGGTTGAAAAGGATCTGTTTCTGATGAATCATCTGTATAGTCAACACCAAGTAATACTCCTGAAGCTTCAAATTCAATATCATCCACTTCAAGCGGGATTTCATTATCATTTGGACTGTGATCACTTGTGAGTGATGTAGGAACCCTGCTTCCTGCACCTGTGGAACTGGTTTTCTTTCCCTGCCAGCTTATAGTACCAGGTCTTTGAGATTCTTTACTGAAAGCTTCATCAGTTACTTCAACTGCGGCAGGAGGAAGAATTTCAGCATAGCTATCCACAAGACGTCTCCTCATTTCGCTGGCGGTAAAATATTTCCTCACCATACTGTAGGCTTCATCAGATACCTTTTCCATTTCTTCGGTTTTCTCAAGTGATGAAAGAATTGTATCCCTGAGACTGCCTGAAGTCTGCGGATTATAAAGCGAAGCCAGAGTTCCATTTCTTGTTATTTCCATAACGAAAGGATTCGCCGGTGCAATCACAGGAGTTTTACAGGCCATATATTCAAGAATATTTATGCAGTCAAATCTGGGAACTATTCTTGATGTAGCAGCCGAAGGACTTACAAAGCCGAGTTTCCCTCTGCTTATCAAAAGAGGGATAGCATCTTCCTCCTGTGGTCCGAAGAATTTAATGTTTTCTGAAAGTCCTTTTTGCTCAATGATTTTTACCACATCCTGAGCAATGTTATGATCAACATTCCCAACCATTCCCATTATAAAATCAGGCATTATTTTACAAAGAGATGACAGTTCATCAACCACCCAGGTTATGATATCCGGATCTGTAAAATTATCCACCCAGACAATATCCATCTGTCGAAGGCCTGTCACAATATCCCAGTCAAATCTATCCACATCAACTCCAGGTGGAATTATTTTAACAGGTTTGGAAATTCCGTAGTTACTGCGAATAATATCACTCTGATGCTGACTGGAAACTACAACCATGTCTGAAATTTCAAGACTAATGTGTTCAAATTCCTCAAATTTATCCCTGAGATGCAGATTGTCGTTTCCTGTAACTCCCAGACTTGGTTCATACAGGATTTTTGATTCGAGATATTTGAGTTTCTGGGCAATAATTCCACCGGCCCATGGGCTTCTGAAATGAATTATATCGTATTCATCACTATCCAACTGTCTTGAAACAGCCCTTTGAAAACTTTCAATCTGTTCCTCGGCTGTTCCTCCTACGGGGACACGCAAAAGTCGATTCCTCTTGATTTTTTCAATATACCCCATATCGCTTTCTCTTATGGTGAGTACATCTGCGTCAAATCTGGGGCCAAGTGCTTTTATAATATTCCCCAGCATTTTGCTTTGTTTTGTGGGGGCGGGATAAGCACTGTAACTGATTATTAAAATATGTCCTATTCTCATAAATTTCATTGTACCTTGAAAAACTACATGGTAAAAGGAATTTGGAAAAAGTTTTTACAGTTTTTTTTTCAGAAACTTCAAACTCAATCAGGAGTGTGCCGTGGAAAAATTAGTCGAATATTTTCTTGAAAATTTGATAATTGACTTTGATGGAGCGTTGGATCTTGAAGAATTCCGTTCCATGCTTGATAATTCACCAAGTGCTGCAAAGCTGTCAAATAAGTTAAAAACAAATGATGATTTGAATGAGTTCATTCTCACCATCACCGATGCTTTGAAAGAGCAGATGGCTACCGGGATAACCAATGAAGTTCTGATGACTGAATTTGTTGACTATTCCGAATCCTGATTTTTCGCGGTTTTCCTTTTTAAATAAATTACTAAAAAAGCCCCAACGACCAAAAAGAACATTGAAATTAGTGTGAGGGTGAATTCCATCGGAGGTATTGCTCTGGAAATACCCCATAATGATATCACCAGAGAAAGTCCGGATGTCAAAGAATAAATATCAGTTTCTTCTGTGAACTGAATTAGAAGTTCTCTGATGCTCAATAAAAAAACTATAATATATCCTGATAACGGAAAATAACCTGACAAAATGCTGTGCCAGTTGAAAATCACCGGGTCTCTGGTTATAAATGGATCAGGCACTGGAGGTTTAATTCCCGGGAACAATTTCAATAGAATTATTGACAGAAGTAGCGTTGACAGAGCCAGAATTAGAGAAAAAATCTTTTTTGCTTTTTTAATTTTTTCAATAAAAACAGATGTAACCAGAAAAATAATTGATCCTGAACTGAAGAAAAGGAAATAAAGCGACGCTTTAAAAAGTTCTCCTTCATTGAATCTTGCTGATCCCAGAGAAAGAAAAAACAAAAAAAAACTGAAAAAAAGTAGAAGATTTCGGGATGGAATCATTATGATACCTTCAGTTGAAAACTCTACCGGGATATTTCTTTTTCCGGTGGGGGATAACTGTAAAAAGAATTTTCCTGAAAGAGAATTATTTCATCAGGATTAACGGTGAATAGACCATGGTCTCCTGGCGTATCTCCAGCTTCAGCTAAAAGATAAATTCCGTTGAAATCAGGATGCTGGTGTGGTTTTTCGTCAAAAAGTTTGTCTCTGCAGTAGGCACATTCCCCGGTTATTCCATCAATTTTTTTCATGCCCAGGCGGTTTGAGCCGGTTGAAACAGCAATAAGAGTCCTGCTGTTACCAGCAATTATAACGGCATCAATATCATCTTCACCTGCATCACTGGCAAAAAGCTTCCATGTGTCCAGAGTACCTCTTAGTGAAGATGCAATGGAATCAGGGTTGTAATCCCATGAGTTTATTATTCCACCATCGTAAAGATAACTTAAAAAAAGATGAAATACATGTTCTGTTTCAGTATTCCCTGATATATTCCTCTTCAGGTAGGGAGGCAGACTCCCTATCAGCCAGTCATTTATTTTGGATATATTCCTGCTTTTTCCCATCATTGCAAAATACCAGTTACGATATCGAAAAGGACAGGTATTTACCAAAGACTGTCCATTTGATGCAGATGAGATTTTACCTATTCCCATGGATATATTGTTATGAATGAGGGGTTCCCAGAAATTTACTGAATCCAGATGATATGGTCTTCTTTTAAGAATAACGTCATCCTGAGGCTTGAAGTATGCAAAGCCACACTGAACGGGAGCATTTTCTCCGGAAAGTTGAAGACTCTTTCTGTAGGGATAAATGCCGTGTGCAGTAAGATTGCCGTTGGATGTAGCGAAACCGAAAATTCTTTCCATCAGGTTTTCTCCGGTGAGGATACACTGGAGTTCTCCTCATCTTCAAGTTCTCGGTCTATTTCGCTCAGGGATTTACTTGGATCCTCAATATTGTTTGATTTTCTGAATTCGTCAATAATCCTGTTTGTCTTTTTGTTGGCGTAATAAATCGAAAACTTTTTAAGTCCGAAATAACCACCTACACTAAAAAGAACAACAATAACCAGAAAAGTCCATACAGCTGTATTCATAAGAACCTCAAAAAACACCCGAAAAGATTTAACTGATTTAACTTTCGAGTTTCTATTCCTCCAACTGGGTTATCATAAATTTGGGATTCATGAAAGAATAAACCCATGCAGCTTAAAATAACATGAGGATTACAGTTTTAATTATTTCGAAAATACCAAAAGCCAAATAGTTATGAAAAGGAAACAGCTTTCGAAATGATGGAATCCCCCTATGCTTTTTATCTCTGATTACTCAGGTAAAAGGTAACTTAAAGTAATACCTGCGAAAAACGGCATTAATTCAAGTTTTATATCACTGTCCTGAGGTTCTCTGCAGATTCTCAACTGATCTGCCGTGAAGCATGCTTCACTCCAGATAGGATAGGAATATCTGAGATTGAATCCCACATTAAAAGATTTTGTCACAGCAAACTCCAGACCGGCGAGTACTGAGAATCCCGGACCGGTGGCTCTCAGGTCAGAGAAATCTTTATCTGAATCTTCACCAACGTTAATCATCAGAGTTGTATAGTTAAGTTGAGCTCCGGTATAGATGGATATTGAAGATGTCAAATTGAAGTAATAGCGGCCTTCAAGACCGAATGAATAGTAATAAACCGAATCAAGACTGTCATCCTTAAAAGTTCCATACTGGAAATTGAAACCCAGAGCAATATTTTTTCCGGTTCTCACTATAGGGGTAATACCGCCACCCAGAAAAGGTGTTCCACTCTCACAGTAACTGCCTAAACATCCCGTTATCCCACCATTTAGCTCAATACCTGCACTGTTATTCTCTGTTGCAACAACAACCGGAGAGAAAGAAAGCAGAGAAACAAAAACTATCGCGGAAACTATTTTCAGCATTTTTACCTCATTTTAGGGTCATCCGAATCAGATGTTTTGATTATTTCACAATATCAGGAAATATTGCAAATGTTATTTTGTAATCAGAGGAAATTCAAAAATAAATGTTGTACCTTTTTTTTCATTCATCTCAGCTGTCAGATCACCATCAATATCCAGCATTATTTTTTTTGCCAGAGGCAGACCCAGTCCGGTTCCTTTATCTTTGGTAGTGAAATAAGGTTCAAAAATTTTTTCACTGTCTGATATTCCTGAACCATTATCAGTAATTTTAATAAAAACCTTATTGTCCTTATGATGAGTAATTACTGAGATCTCGGTATTTTCTTTGTTGTTACCAGTAGCATGAACAGCATTTTCCAGTACATTCATAATAGCCCTTTTTAAAAGCATGGGATCCCCGAAAATGGAAAGCTCAGAAGTAGTACTTATATCGAACTTGATGCTGATGTTACTCCATGTCAGTGCAGAAAGTTCCTTTATTTCCATTATAAAATTATTTAAAACGACGGGTTTACTCTGCTTTTCAGGTAATCTTGCAAGACTTCCAAATGCCTCCACAAGACGTCTAAGTGTTTCAACTTCCTCTTTTACTATTTCGACAGCAGTGTTAACCATTCCGGCAAATTTTTTATCCTGTACAGGAACTTTCTCCTGAATCTGTTCAACAGCCAGCAAGATAGGTGTAAGGGGATTTTTTATTTCATGAGCAAGATTTCTGGCTACCTCCTGCCATGCTCCCATTCGCTCAAAATATCTGCTTTTATTTCTGTAATGATTAAGTTCTGTAATCATATTATTAAAATCAATGGAAAGTTCACTAATCTCATCCCCACCTGATACAGGAACTCTGGTATCAAGATCTCCCTTGGCTACATTTCTGCTTGCCATTGCAAGAATTGAAATTCTATTTATCATTTTTCTAAGAATTGGTTTAGCAGCCAGGTATGAGAATACTCCAATTATCAGAATTGCCAGAAAGAAAAATCTCCAGTAATATTTTCTGATTCCTCTGTAAATATTCAACATCTGTTCGTTATCAGAGTATATTGCCGCCAGTATTTTATAGTCCTTCAACTGGGTTTCATCAGTGTGGAGTACTATTCTCAGCATACCAAGAGATGTGGGAAGGTTGATGTAAATGTATCTTAAATTATAGTTAAATCCCTCATCTTTTGTTATTTCAGCAAAAGGTAGAGAAATATGTGAAGTGTTTTCGTGCATAAACCATGTATTGTCAGAAGATTTATCCCATGAATTGAAAAGAGCCAACTGAGTGATTTCTTCATAATTATCCATAATCTCTTTGAATGACTGATGTATGGATAATCCTTCTGAAATATTTTTTTCAAATTCTGATATAACAATCGTGGATTCATGTTTGTATCTTTTTTTCTTTTCCAGAAGAAGAGATTTATAAGAATCCATTATTCTTGAACGATTTTTTGAAATATTGGAAAGGTGTCCTCTTACCATACTGTCATGAGCACTGAGAAGATTATAAAGTAGGGTTATAGTCACCACAGAGGGAATTACAGTTGCTGTTATAATGGCAAGTGTAAGTTTTCCTGAAATAGTCTTTCGAAAGATCACTTTATCAGAATTCCTTTCATAGCTGGTGTTTTGAAATTAAATTCCAGATCATTTCCACCAATATTTTTTGATACAAAAAGTGAAAGGAAAGAACCAAGATAGTTGGTTGTATAGCTGCTCTGATCACTCTGCCTCAACCATGCCCTGACTTTTCGCAGAAGTTTGGGAGATACAGGATTCAATTGAACAGTTGTCTTAACATAATATTCTTTGTCTGATTTAATAAAATTTTTTAACCCTATTTTAAACCGGGAAAACGAAGATATAAAGTAAAGCAGCTGTTTATCTTTTTTAAGGGTTGTTTTTAATTTTTTTCCTGGAGACTCACATATTACGCTATATTTTTCATCCCATAAATCATATGTGATTGAGCAGAATCGTACAATTGCACTGACTGGATTTGATGATCCAGCCTGAAACAGCCCTATGGAATATAGAATTCTCTGGGAAATACCAGATTTCATTTTTTTCAGAATAAATTTTTTCTTTTTAATCTTAAAAGAATAATTAAGCAGAATGTTGTTCCCTTTTATTTCGAACAATCTCTCTTTGGCCGATGTGCCTGACATAAATACAGTGATTGAGATTAATGTGATTGCAAAAATAAAGTTTTTCATCTCTAAAAGGGGAGTCTTCCTATTGCGTTTGATATCGAAAGCTTAAACATTCCATATCTGGTATCAAGATGAATCCCGAAGTCAAAAGTAAGATCAATGGGAATACTGCTCCATAAGTCGCTTTCCCTGTATTTCAGTTGAGAAACTGTTGCCAAGCCTAGGATACCGGCACCTATAAAGACATTGCCCCGGTATATTATTCCCCAGTTTCCCATAAATGGGTAATCATATCTTACACAAAACTTGAATGCAGTTGTACCCCACCTGGTTTCTGTAATATTTGTGCCCAGGAAATTTGGGGTAGGAGCCACACTCATATTCATTTCAAGAGCTCTTGGTGCTACCAGATCCTGAATGTCACCTATATAATATTTTTCAAACAACGGTACATTACCTGCAATGGCTCCAGCCATGAAATGTAAGGAAAAAATATGTTTTTCATAACTGAAATACTGTTTATAATTGAGTTCTCCACGTGTGAATGAATATGCACCAAAATAGACTGGAGCTCCGAATTTAACCCCCATACTGAAAAAATGTCCCCTGGTTGGTAAAAATGGACGATCTGTTGTATCATGTATGAGTTTAAGATTTATTGAACCAATCACGCTATTACCGTCTTCAATTCCAAAATTAATTTTTTTTGAAGTGCCATCTTCAAAATGCCTGATTGTTTCAGAAGGTAAGTTTGTAATATAATGATCGTTTTTAAACGAAACCCTAAACCAGAATGAGTTAAGAGGAAAAAATGTTTCCAGTTTGTATCCACCCCTGATATACGGCATTGAGAGGAAATTTTCAGGATCTCCATTGTCGGGGGAACCGTATATTCTGTAAAATTCGCTGCCATAGTTGAATCTGGTTCCCAAAAATAGAGGAATACCGAGAAAACTGGGAAAAAATGCGTAAGCTTCAGCTCCGTACTGGGATCTTCCATTCATAATATCAGCCTTGGTAGTTGCAAGTACGCTTCCGCCAAGAGTAATTCCCATATTTAAAAAATTCTTTTCTTCCACACTCAGACCAAGCCAGAAAGGAATAATTCTGCTGGAGCCCATAAATATATGTTTTAAAAGAAGGGTGCCTCTTTTTCGTGTATTAATCACAAGAATTACTTTTCCCCGGGAAGAGCCTTTTCTAAAATAGAAATCAACTGAATCAAAAAAACCCAGAGCGAATAGTTTCAGTCTGCTCTGTTCTATTGAAGGATCATCCGGACGTATCCATGTGCCTTCTTTTATTGATATAGTTCTTTTTATCAGAGATGAACTTTTACTTCCGGACCCTTCCACCAGAATTTTTTCGATATAGAGGTTTTTATGCTCAGAAGTTTGTGCTCCGGGGCAGTCACACTTGCAGTTCTTATTTATGGATTTAGAGGAAGAAGTGGTTTTTTGAATGTTTGCTTTTAAGGATTTTTCATCATTTACGCTGGAATTCTGTGCGCTGACAGAGACTGCAAAACCATGAAACAGTATAAGAGCAAAAAGAGATATAAAATAAAAATTCCGTCCGGGTGGAATCACTTTTATGTTCGTGGTAGAGTTGACTGTGAAGAACTGGATTGACATCCTATATTTCCTTTTAGAAATACTGTTACAAAATACAGTAGTATGTGTATAACATCAGTTAATGGAAATTTCACTTGTTTCTAAATTGTAAATTGTATTCGGTGATAAAAATGTTCAGAACAATAATTTTTTCTCTTGGAATTTTGTTTCTTTTCTCGTCATGTCAGGAAATAAAAGAATTCAGGGGTGAGTGGCGTGGAGGAATAAAGCAGACAAGACTTGTCAGAAAAGGTCTGGATGTCTGCAGTGTACTTGTTCTGGATATTAGAGATGTCAGCAGTTCTACTCTGGATGCAAGTATCAGATTTGAAAGAAATCCAGATATGCCCAGTTGCAGTGCTGATATTCCAGATGAAGATCCTGTTGTAATTTCTCTTCCTTCAGAAAATGCTGATATAGAGGAAATACATGAATATTTAAATGATGCCTTGAGTGGAATGAGCTTTGAGGGAGATCCTCTATTTACTCATCTTGCATGGGTCACTATTGATGCCCGTACTATCGGTGTGGTTATTTCTTTCCTTCGAGGACCGAAAATAAACGTAAGAATTGTATCCCCTGGGCTTTACGGAGTATTCAGGCTTGAGAAATCAAACTAATCATATAGGTAAATTCGGTAATCTGGCAGTTGCCGGTCTTGTCATGGCCATTTTGATTCTTATGGTCATTCCTCTTCCCACATTTATACTTGATCTTCTCTTGACTTTGAATATTGCAATAAGTGCCACACTTTTGCTGGTTGCTCTTCATATAACAGAGCCTCTTAAAATTGCAGCCTTTCCCAGTATGCTACTTATTGCAACGATGTTTAGGCTTGGGCTTAATGTCAGTTCAACCCGTCTGATACTCCTCAATGCAGATGCTGGAACAGTAATTGATTCATTTGGACAGTTTGTTGTATCAGGAAATCTTATAGTGGGCGGAGTTGTGTTTTTAATTCTGACTATAATCCAGTTTGTGGTAATAGCTAAAGGTTCGGAAAGAGTGGCTGAGGTTGCAGCTAGATTTACCCTTGATGCAATGCCGGGTAAACAGATGTCAATTGACGCCGAACTAAGGAGTGGCCATATCAGTTATGAGCAGGCCCGGAGACAGCGATCAGATCTACAGCGTCAGAGTCAGATGTATGGGGCCATGGATGGGGCTATGAAATTTGTAAAAGGAGATGCGATTGCAGGTCTTATAATTACAGCAATTAATATTCTTGCTGGCTTAGGAACAGGTATTGCCTATATGGATATGACCGCGTCAGAAGCTCTACAGACGTATAGTGTACTTACAATTGGTGATGGTCTGGTTTCTCAGATTCCTTCACTTTTAATAAGTCTTTCCAGCGGTTTCATAATAACAAGAGTTGCAAGTGAGGAAAAAGGATCTCAACTTGGAGGTGATATACTTTCACAGATAACATCTCAGCCTGTTGCATTAGGATATACCGGTGGTTTGCTTATTCTTCTCGCTCTGGTGCCTGGAATGCCGGGAATTCCATTTTTTATTCTGGGATCAGGACTTGTATTTTTAATGTTCAGGCTCAGGAAAAATTCTCAGAGAAGCTATGAAGAAGAGGAAGCTCCTATAACCAGAGAAGGTGATTCTGATGTGGAGAAGGGAGCACTTGTTCCTCCCCTTAAAATGCTGATGGTGGAAATAGGTGCCGGGGATGAAGTATTTGATTCTGACATGATAAAACAGTATTTTTCAGAATTGCGAAATACTCTTTTCTGGAAATATGGAATGCTGATACCCCCAGTGAAGCTTATTCATTCTCCCGGAATTGGCAGTGGAAAATATAATATTTATATAAGGGAACAAAGATATGCCGGTGGTTTTCTCAGCAGGGATCAGATAATATTTTTGGGTGATGTTTCAACTCTTGATATATCACCATCTTTTTTTTCGTCTGTAGACTTTGCTTTGCCCGAACTTGTGGCTTACTCAATAAAGGATGATTCAATTCTTTCCAGTTTGCCCCCAGACAAAATTCTTGATGCAGATGAATTCATATTCCAGCATTCAGCTGCAGTTATTGAAAAAAATCTTTTTGAGCTGATGAATCCTGATACTGCGAGAATACTGGTTAATTCTCTTGAGAAAACTCAGAGTGCTCTTGTAGAAGAATGCTACCCTGCACCGGTAAACCTTACTATACTAAATGAAATTTTAAAAAGACTTCTTGAAGAGGGTATTTCAATTCGTCCTCTTGATAGAATTATGTACTCTCTTAAGAAATGGCTTCAGAGTGAGGGTGATCCTCTTATTCTTACTGAATATGTCAGGATTGATTTAAAAAAGGAGATTTCCGGTTCACTTTCGGATGGTAATCTTCTTGGTGTATATATTGCCAGTGAAGAGACTGAGGACGAAATAAGAGCAGGTATACAGAAAGGGCTTCATGGAAGTTTTTTGAGTGTTGATCCCGATGCTGCATCTGAGATACAGCAAAAGGCCATTGAATTGAAAAGAAATGGAGGTGTGGCACCTTTGACTGTGGTGAGTTCCATGGATGTGAGAAGATATTTGAGACAGTTACTTATTATTGAGGTTCCCGATGTAAGGGTTTTGAGTTATCAGGAACTTGACAGTAATGTAAGCATCCAGCCATTTGGTGAGCTGTAGACTGGTGGATTGATGTTAAAAGTCTGGCTTATGTCCATCCAGCTCGCTTTTGCTGTATATATGTGTGACGGAAATGACACTGAATCTGTCGATGACTGTAATATGATTTCCAGTAATCCCGACAGCGGCCTGGTTTGTGATGAATCAATTGAACTGGTAGATGATGCAGATGATCATTCCACCTTTGCTATGAGGGTGAATTTAAGTGTTTTTATAAGTTCCAGCGGAATAATTGAAACAAGAGCAATGACAAGATTGTTGCTTTTAATGCGAATTAATAAGGATGATGCTGACTCAATGGAATTGAGCCTTTGTCATCTGAAAATCCCCGCAATTTTTATTCCGGGACAGAGTGGGCCTACACAGATGTTGATGGATGAAAGTATTTTCCTTGAGCTGGAAACTGTAAAAACTGTTTTGAATGCACCTGAACATAAAACATGTGCAGCTATACGTTTTCCTGAAGTACCTTTTGTATTTAGTATTCAGATAGAGGATAAACTGAATGATCCTATGTTGGATTATTATCCTGATTGTATTACTCCAGTTGAAACCGATTGTGTTTTTGATATGGATAACGATGGATTTCCAGGGGTTACATTTCAGGCGGAGAACATTCCTGGTATTGATGTTAGAACTATCTTTATGGTGATGAGAGCCACTTTGAATACCGATTCTATTTTTGGCAGTCAGGATCTTATTTTGGGGAGAAGTGACTGGAGTATTGAACAGAGGGTTTTAGGGTGCACTATTGTTCCGTTGGGTCAGAATGAGCCTCGATTGTGTAATGCTTCAGAACTGGATATTGTAAGAAAAGTAAATCCGGTATTATCTCCGGTTCCTGGTATTCCAGGTAATTTTTATGGGATAAGGGTGACCAATGAGATGAACTGTGAGGATTTAATTTATAGTGAAGATTATGTTTTTGGAAGATGAACTAAAGTTTTTCAAGTAGAGAAATCAGTTCTTTTCTGGCTTTTTCCCCCTCTGATGGAGATATAGGCCTGATTATTTCAGCTTCCTTCAGATAGCCATGTACGCCCAGCCAGTTGCTGAAGTGCCTTTTTTCAGCATGAAAAGTAAATGATTCTATTGGAATCCATTCAAGACAATTTCTAAGTTCAACCAGATTTCTGGCTCTTGCAACCTCTGAACGACTATCTGCTGGCATTCTGAAAATAAAATCGCCAAATCCAAAATAATCCAGCATTTCTTTTCTAAGTGATTTTAGTAGGTCCGGTGAGTGTTTATGAAGGAATGCCCCACCTATTTCCATTACGGGTTTTCTTTTGTTTTCCTGTGAAGATAAAATTACAACGGGTATACCAAATGGAAGAGATTTTACCTTCCTGATAAGATCAAAGCCTGAATCAAGATTATTTTTCTGGTCTTTCGGGAAACCGAGGCTTGAAATAACGCCCACCATTCTATCACTGTATTTTTCCAGATATTTAACAGCCTGTTCATAGTTGGCAGCAACGAGTAAAATGGGGCGTTCACTATAGGTTTTGTCACCCGTATTTTTTTGTTCTTCCGGGAGCAGTGAAAGAGTTCTAGTCTCAAGTTCTTCCATTATCAGAGGAATAATGTAACTTGCAAAAGAGATTTCATCCTCCACCAGCAAAACAATACGCTTGTGAAGTTCACTGTAGCTGTAGTGTGCATTTTGCTGATCCTCAACCATCTGGACAAGCCATTTTGCCATTGCAGTATCAGATATCCACTGGAAGTGATAACTGCCACTATGAGGATCTTCCGGATAGGGTGCTCCTTCCATCGGGTAGGAACCATGTGCAATAACAAGGATATTTTCAGGACCTTTCCCTGTAATTCTACTGGAAGTTATAACTTTGCTGTCGAATTCAGGAAGCATATGTCCTGTAACAAGAAGATCACATTCCTCGTCAAGTGGACTGTTTTCAACTTTTCGAAGTGAATATCCTACCGGAGTTGAAATTCCCTGCCTGAAAAGGTTGTATTCATAAGTGCTTCCGAAGAAAACAATATCTTTAACACGTTTTTCCATGTCACACTATCCTCAAGACGATGGTCTCGCACCATTGGTTTAAATGATCTGCTTAGGATGTACAGGTTATTTATCAAATAGAGGAAAATTTACAAGAAGGAAAAGTCAGAGGAACAAACTTTACATGTTTCTCATTACTCTTCTCATAGGTCTAACCATGGGGTGGAGGCGTGGACGAACACGAGGAACTCTTTTACCAGGACCAACCATAACGCGAGCACCAGGAACACGAACTTTAGCGCCGTTAGGTCCTACTTTAATTCTTGCACCGGGAACGCGAACTTTAGCGCCGTTAGGTCCTACTTTAATTCTTGCACCGGGAACATGAACTTTAGCGCCGTTAGGTCCTACTTTAACATGACCACGATTGTGACGCATTCTTCTTGGGCGATCAGGGATAATTACAACTCGTCGTGGAGCTCTTCTTTTCATTCTTTTGCGAATGCGGTCATATTTTTTAGCTTTTCTTGGATCCACTTTTACTGTTTTATTTCTGTACCAGTTTCTTGAATGTTTTGGGGAAACGCGTTTTGGTCTGGCTTTTCCTCTGTATCTGTGATTCGGGGTGTAACGAATTCCAGTAACATATTTTGGTTTAAATCTTTTTGGTCTTACATATTTAACGGTAGGGAGTTTTTTATAAAAAGCAGGTACCGCAACTCTGTGAGTTTTTACATATTTGCGTCCACGTGGATGATGTCTGTAATAACGGGTTTTCCATCTCTGATTAAGTCTGTGTCTACGGAGAAGACGATTGTATCTTTTTGCCTGATAATCATCATCAATCCATTTTGTCACAGGAGCAACACTGGCCTGCATGAGTTTTACTCTTGCCTCTGAAGGTTTTATGATACCGGCTTTAACCATTGCCTGAAGTCTCCGGAGGAGATAAACATTGGCAGCCATCATTGCAGTGAGTCTTTGCTCTTCATAGGTTGTTACCTGTTTTTCTTCAAGAACATCCTGATAAGGTTTTGTTTCCTTGTTGTAGGTTGCAACGTCATTTTTTGTAACTGCAGCGTTAACCTTTGTATCCATTTCATTGGCTTTTGAATCCAGCTTTTTGATACCTTCTTCAAGTTGAGCCATCTGTTTTTTCATTGCTTCAAGTTTATCTGAAGTAGTTTTTGCGAGGGCATCAATTTTTTGTTCGGCTTCTTTGGTTTTTGATTCATACCATTTTGACCAGTCTTCTGTTTCAGGATTGTATGCAGCTACTGCAGTTGCTTTTCCATCAAGGGCAACTTCGACCTGTTTTCCCTTGGGTACTTCAACTTTTTTAACGCCTTCCTGATCGGCAACTTCTACTAAACCTTCTTCAACGCCAACTTTAACACTTCCTGTATCGGCGATGCCAACATCAAATTCGGTTCCAAGAACACTGAGAATGGCGCTGGGAGTGTATACACGGAATACACTCTGATCTTCAGATCTGGGTTCAATAGCAAGTGATGTAGTTCCGGAAAGAACAGTAATTGATGGAGAACCATCGGCAAGATCAGCACCCGGATTGATTACAACTTCTGAACCTGTACCGAGAACAACAGTTGATTCATCCCACAGTCTCAATTTCGCGATAGTGTTTTCTCCGGTAAGACGAACATGATCTCCTACATTCAGGGCAAGATCCTTGGTTGCAGGACCGAAAACTTCGGTGTTTGCCTTTTTAACTTCAACGGTACCTTCCATTTCAAATATAGTTGCTTCTACTGGAAGTGCATTTTTAACAATTTTTACCGGTTCTTCTTTGGGCGGTTCCACTTTTTTGGGCTCTTCCACTTTGGGTTCCTCTACTTTTTTAGGAGGTCCCATGTGTTTCTTGGATGCTACTTGAGCTTTCATTTCTCCGGGTTTTGATGCTTCATTTTTTTCTTCTTTTTTCCCACCACAGGAAAAAGCAAAAAAAGCTGTAATGACAGATAGTGCAATAATCTTTGTTTTCATCTGTTCATCTCCTTTCAATTGGGTGAATTATCAGTTACTATAATAAATTACGCAAGAAAAAAATTTTAGTTAAATGACACGTTATCAATCAGTCCTACTATTTTCAATTGATTGAAGAATTCCGAACTTGACAGAGTCAGTGTCATAAGAAGCGAATTATTATTGCACATAGCCTGAATGCGTTGAGGAAGTCCTGTATTTAAACGGTATCTGGAAAATATTGATTCCATCCAGAGTTTAAGTCGTGGAATTGTCTCATTGCATGAATTAACTGTTTCCACGCTGACTCTGAGAATAAAACCATCCGGATTGAGTTCTATTCCCGCAAAAATTGATGCAATTCTTGAAGTTGAAGTTAATCTCAGTGGTTTTTGAGGCCTGTATGCGTATGAAATATCTGGAAATATACCAAGTTTTATTGTGCTGTTTTTGCAGAAGGAATCCCGGCATATGGAATATTTGAATGTGGATTTGTTTATCATGTGCATCAGAGGTTTGATATCACATTTGTAGGCTCCGGCGATTTTATCTGATTTGTCTGGGAATCCCATAAGAAAATCACCCTGATTAAATACTTTATTTTCACCAAGACCCTTTTTCCAGTAATTTTTTAGGGCCTCAAGCCTTGAGTTTTCTCCACTAAGGATAAAAACCAAGGGTTTTAATATGAGACTTAGAGCTTTACCTGATAGAGAAAGAACAGGAGAAGTATCCCTGAAACCAAGACATACACTGTCTATATTTGTCATACTTATCCCAAGTGGAGTGAACCTCCTTTTGATATCCTGAATTTTCAGATTCTTAAAAAGCGATATGGACCAGTGAAATTTTCTGAGTGAATTCAGATTTACGCAAAGGGCATTATCCATCTGCCAGGGAATGAATTTCATCAGATCTGATTTTTCAGGATGTTTTTTTTGCGAGCCATCATCCGGAAAACTCATTTTTAGCTTATAACTGGATTCTGAAGGTGTATTCATGGAAATACTGAGGGGCACTGTGTGATTTTCAGAGGGACTGTGCATCATGGTTGTTACCACAATAGATGTTACTCCCGCGACCAGAATTATAAAAAATAGAAGCCTGCTTTTCATCATTTGACCCTGTGGAAATCAGGAAATTCCGCTTAATAAACCCCTCACAGACAACGCAAGTCTGTTTTAACACAAAAAAGATACTCGAAAATAAAGGGTTTGAGTACATTTTTCTTTCCTGGTATTGTCCGGTGGAGGAAATCAACTGAATGTTCCAGGAGATTCTAAAATGAAAATTCAACGAAGAAGGTATGATAGCATTGATTATTATATACTGGTAAATCCGGAAGGTAATCCCGTTGGTGTCAGTCAATCACTGAAGGCCATACTCGAGGGAAAGGCACTGGAGGCGAAGAATCTTATAGAAAAGTTACATTCAGATAAAAGTGAAATCCTTTTTCCTGTTGCACCATCTAAAATTATTTGTGTTGGCTTGAATTATCATCTGCATGCAAGAGAGTCAGGAAAATCTATTCCAGAAGTTCCTCTGATTTTTCTGAAGCCAACCAGTGCACTTTTATCTCCCGGCGGAACTATTGAACTCCCTGAGATGAGCGATGAAGTTCACTACGAAGGAGAGCTTGCAGTCATTGTGGGTCGGAAAATGAAAAACGTTTCAGTCGAGGAAGCCCAATCAGGAATTATGGGCTATTCAATTATGAATGATGTCACTGCCAGAGATATTCAAAGGCGTGAAACGCTTTATACAAGGGCAAAGGGATTTGATACATTTGCTCCACTTGGACCTTCAATTGTAACTGATTTTGATCCTCTGAAAAGTAAAATAAAAACTGTTCTAAACGGAGTTATCAAGCAGGAATCACAACTTTCAGATATGATTTTTTCTCCAGCGGAAATTATCAGTTTTATAAGCAAGGTCATGACTCTGAATCCATATGATGTCATCAGTACCGGTACTCCCAGTGGTGTGGGTCCTTTAAAAAAAGGTGATACTGTTGAAGTCATTATTTCGGAAATAGGTATTCTGAAAAACACTGTAGGATAACAAAGACCGCGCGCCCCGCAAACGAGGAGACAATGAAAAAACTGAGACGAGGAGAGAAAGAGGAGATTCTTTGGGGCGCACGTCTTACAATCAGTGCAACACATCAGGCCTTCCCTTTATTCCTTGTGTAGAACATAATTTTTTATTTTTTTTCAACTTTCAGGGGAATTCTTTCGATATCAAGGTCGTGCATAACGTATTTTCTTTTTCCAAGACCTATTTTTTCTGCATAAGCCAGTTGGTGATTTCCACTCATGTTGCTTTCCTTAAGGAAAGTATCATTACAATTGTGTTTTTTATTTACCAGATCAAGGCTGGCCTGATCCATGGCGACAATATCTGTTCCTGCAAGAATACCAATATCATCCATGAATGGTTTCTGCGGAGATCCCATGCAGTCGCACTTTCGAGTAATATTAGCAAGTACATTTATGTATACACAGGGTTTGTAGTCGGAAATCGCTTTTGCATATTCCACAAGTCTTTCATGGAATACCTTAGGGGCTGTGGTTCCGAAAGGAACTCTGAACACCCTGTATGGACACTCTCCTATACAGGCAGCACAACCGATACACTTTTTAGGGTCAATTTTCAGCGGCTTGAGAGTAATGGCACTTGCGGGACATTTTTTTACACATATTCCACAACTGATACACTTTTTAGGATCATAGGATGGAATGGTGGATGCGTGCATTGCCATTTTACCTGCAATTGACCCCAGTCCCATGGATACATTTTTAATTGCTCCTCCAAAACCAGCACTTCCATGACCCTTAAAATGGCTGAAAATAACAAACATATCATAGTTCGCAGTATGTTTTCCAATTCTTATTTTTTTATAGTGCCTGTAATCTACTTTAAGTTCCATATCTCCTTCTGAATCAAGGATATCTATAGGAGCAAATGTGAAACCATGATCCTTCGCCAGTTTTATGTGACTTTTGGTATATCTTCTTTTTCCAACGTAAAGGACATTTGTTTCAACCAGATTTGCCTTGAGTTTTTTTACCAGTTTTTTCATCATTTCAGGTCTGATGTATGTGACATTGCCATCCTCTCCAAAATGAACTTTGAAACCAATCTTTCCACGGACATGATGGGAAATTTTTTTGTAGACTTTCATTACTCCATAGGGTGTGAGGTCTCTGGTAAAGTAAACATTCTGATCCTTTGTAACAGTAATTTTTTCTGATGAGGAAGAACTGATTTTCGGAACTTCATTTTTTACTACAGGTTCTGTTTTGGACGATGGATTAGGTTTTAGTGGCTGTATATTTTTGTTTTTTCCTGGTTTTCCGGCAGTTTCAGAATGCTCAGTTTTCTTTCCGGTTTTGCAACCGGCTAACACTGCAAAAGTAGTCATTAAAAACGACCGACGGTCTATTATTTCAATCATCTTCCGTTTTTTGAAATTCATAAAAAAACTCCCTGTTGAGAATTGTTATTTCAGACCTTCAGGTGTTATCATTGCTTTTCCTCCCAGATATGGTCTTAAAACTGGAGGGATAACAACGTTTTTATCAGGTGTCTGGAAGTTTTCCAGAATTGCAAGAAGTGTTCTGCCTACTGCAATTCCACTTCCATTAAGTGTATGACAAAGTTGTGGTTTATCACCAGTATTCGGGCGATATCGGATTTTTGTTCTTCTTGCCTGAAAATCAGTGCAGTTTGAACATGATGATATTTCCCTGTATGTGTTTTCTGAAGGAAGCCATACTTCAAGATCAAATGTTCTTGCAGCTGCAAACCCCATATCTCCCTTGGCCAGCATTACAGTTCTGAAAGGAAGTTCCAGTTTTTTTAAAATACCTTCAGCATTGTTTTTTAATTCGATAAGTTCGTTTTCTGATTCCTCAGGAGCAGTTATTTTTACCAGTTCCACTTTCCAGAACTGGTGCTGTCTTATGAGCCCTCTTACATCTCTTCCATAACTCCCGGCTTCTGATCTGAAGCAGGTGGTGGCTGCAACATATTTTACTGGTAACTCTGAATTTTCAAGGATTTCATCTCTCCGTGAATTTACAAGAACCACTTCTGCTGTAGGAATGAGAAAATAGGGATCGTCTCCTGATGTCTTGTAAGCATCCTCTTCGAGGTGAGGAAGTTGACCTGTTCCAACCATTGTGTCTCTTTTTACCAGAAGAGGTGGACTCATCTCAGTGTATCCAGAACTGGTGTGTTCATCCAGCATGAAATTTATGAGTGCTCTCTCAAGTTTAGCTCCTGCACCTTTAAGAATACTGAATCGGCTCCCTGACATTTTTGAAGCACGGTCAAAATCCAGTATCCCGAGATGTTCACCCAGTTCCCAGTGAGGTAAAGGATTTTCTATTTCAGGAATACTTCCCCATTTGCCGACCTCGCGATTGTTTTCTTCACCACCATCAGGTGTATCGGCGTATGGAATATTTGGAATATGCAGTGCCATTTCCATTTTTTCATTTTCAATTACCAGAAGCAGAGATGACTTTTCCTTGATGGTATCACTGAGTTTTTTTAATTCATCCCTGAGAGAAGCTGCTTCATCACCTTTTAGAGTTCTCATCATAGTGGAACGGGACTTCTGTTCATGTCTGAGGTTGTCTATTTCAGCCTTAAGAAGTTTCCAGCGGTTATTGATAAGTGATAGCTCTTCTGCCATTTTTGCATACTTTTCATTTCTTTTGGCCAGAGTTGTTTTCAGGGATTCATCATCAAGCAATTTGGGATCGATCATTATTTTACTCCTTATCAGCGGCGGATTATCTCACGTAAGACCGTATTTTCCAATACCAAATTTCATTATGAATCCATACCTGAAGAAAGTAATTCCCAAAAGGAACTGCAAACGCACAGAAGAACAAAGGTCACCGAAAGATTTATCCATCGTATTTTTGACTTACGGAATTAATGACATAGAATCCTGCTGATGGAGTTTATGATGAAAAACCTTCTATATATTTCCACAATTATTTTTATTATGAGTTCATGTCGTGAAGAGGATGGTAAAAAACCAAGGTTTGCCCAGAAGCAGTATTATCTTGGTCATGACTATTTTTCAAAATATGTGGAAACACTCAGGAAGATAGATTCTCTGAGAGCAGAAAATGCCCGTATTGTAAAAAGTCTGTCAAAACTTTCACTTTCAGGTGACAGACCTGCTCAGATTTCAAAAATAAGATCTGACAGAAACAGAATGAAAAGAAACAACCTTGTAATTGAGCGGGAGACCGCTGCTTCAAGGAAATATCTTGATGCTGCACTTGTTGAACTGAGAAAAGCCATAATTGCTGACAGCAGCCATGTCAGGGCACACTTTGAACTGGGTCTGATTTATCTGAAAAAAGCCACAACTGAAATTGATATGGGAACAAGAGTACAGTGTTTTCAGGGTGATGAAAAAAAGGAAAGTTCTGACAGATGGAAGGATTTGCTTATTAAATCAAGAAAGCATTTTACATTTAGTGCAAGAGATAAAGAATTAAAATCATCAAGTTATAATAATATCAGTGCGATAGATCTTTATCTTGAAGATTGGGAAAGCGCCTTGGAACACTCTAAAATTGCAATGTCAGATCTGGTTTATCAGGAAACTCATGTGGCTTCATCCAATGTGGGGTGGGCATATTTTAATATGAAAAATTATCCCAGAGCTATTTCTCATTTGAAACAGGCTCTCATAAGTCAGAAAAATTTTTGTCTTGCCAGATACAGACTTGCAAGAATTTACTATAAAATGGGACGATATGATGACAGTGAAAGAGAATTTGACAGGACTTTGAAGCAAGGACCCCCATGTAATGGCATTCAGGAAGCGTGGCTTTATGGTGCTATGTCTAAATTAAAAAGAGGTGATGCTGTGGTGGCTAAGGACTATTTAAGAAAATGCTCCATTATTGCTCCCCAGAGCTGCATAGCTGCTCAGTGCAGGTCTCTGGAAAAAAATATTCCCTGAAAAAACTTTACTGAAAATCTATTCCCCTGAAAACAGTTGTTTCCCACGACGTTCCCACCATGAGATCCACTGTTTTGTGGATTCCTCATTATCAGCAGGATTCTGATCCGGATTATAACCGAAACGTTCACCGGTTATTCGGTGAAGTTCAGAGATAGCTAGTGTCTTTATAGCTTTTTCATTACTTCGCAGGGCTTCAATAAGCCACAGAATGCGGTGGCGCTTTGAATTCAGTGCCCACCATGAATTCCATCGGTTTACGTTATCCCCGTATTCTCTGAGGGTAATGAATTTCAACGCCTCACTGATAGTAGTTGCAAGTTCTGAAGATGCATTTGATAATGATCCGATTAATTTTTCAATTGCATTTCTTGATCTAAGTCTTCCGACAGCTTCAATACTGCAGTTTTTCAGGAAGGATTCCTCACTAGAGATAAATCCTGTAATATTTGAAACAACCTCGTTGAATTCTCGGTGACCTTCATATGAAAGAAGAACTCTGGCAGCAATTCTTCTTACACTGATATCCGGATCAAAAAGTTTTTCACCTATACGGTAGATGGCTTCGGGAAGTCTGATTTCTTCAAAAAGAAAAACTGCATAATACCTTATTATGGGAGAATCATTATCAATGAGATCCATTGCCAGACCAACAACATGTAAGCCCCATTCAACCATAAAATCAAGTAATGGACCATGGGCACTGGCTGGTGGCACATCAACATCACTGGTATTTCCTTGCCATGTGATCATTCCAGGGAAATAAAAAGACAGAACCTCAAGGGTTTGTTCACGCTTTTCTCTTAAGAGATTTGAGGATTCAGGATCAAGCCGTCCAAGTCTTATGGAATTATGTTCAAGCCGGTCAAGGAGTGCAATAACCTCTTCAACACCTTCAGAGTCATGAAGTGACATTGGTGCTGTGACCATAGGAGCATCCGCTGTTACTGCAGAACCGGTTCCTCCCAGCAGGGATTGAATACCGGGACCAGGTCTGACGGTCCTGAAGGGGGAAATGTGTTCAGTGGATACTTTTTCATTATCTATATGTTTTTTAACAGATTTTTTAGATTTTCTTATCAGAGAAACAAGAGCCTTTGATGTTAAATCAGCACCAAGGGGTAAAAACTCCTCAGCCTGATTCAGATCTACAGTTCTGTTGGATACAGCAAACAAAACAGCTACTGTACGTTTCCCGATGGCAAGCGGGACAGAAAACAGTTTCTCAGGTCTGCCAAGACTTAGATAATCAATGATGAAGAGATTACCTTCATCCCGTTTTAGATCTCCAATATAATGATTTCCGGTAAGGGCTTCCTTAAGGACACTGTCAAAGGACAGAGAAATAAGATAATTTCTCACATTGTGCTGATCAATCTGACCCGAGAATATTGCGAATCTCCCCTGAGCAGCATCATTTGTAACGGTAAAGATGTAGCCGAAATCAAAGAAATTGGATGCGTATTTCAGAAATGAAATCAATATTTCATCTCTATCATTCAGAGTAGAAAGTTGATCTTCAAGATCATCCAGAGAAATTCTGCTGGATTCAAAACTTACAATCTGACGATTTACTTTATTTTCAATTATATTCTGCAGTGATTTCTGAACATGATCCAGAGAAGACTCATCAACTGAAAGCGTATCTGTTTCGGTAGGATTAGAATCAAATCCCATATCCAAAAGTTCAGTGGAATCAGCATCTGCTATGCTTTCAATGGTACCGGGTTTGTTTTCAGTTTGAAATTCAGTTGCAGTAGGGCTGTCATCAGTGGCTTCTTCTTTCAGTTCAGATTCAGAGATTTCATTTGATGGAGTTTCAGCATTATCCTGGACTTCTCCAGCAGACTCCACGTTCCCTGATTCAGCACCGGAATTTTCCATAGTTTCATCAGCGGGAACCTCATAAATCCCACCTTCATTAGAAGTTTCGGATTCCACAGGTGATTTTTTTTGTACTGTATCCTGCTTTGAAGCATCATCAAAGGAATTTTCATCCTCAATAGCATCCAGTTTCTGAATGCTTTTTACTTCAGGTGAGATAGTGAATCCAGGTTTTGTTATGGCATCATTGAAATCTTCAACTTCAACCTCTTCAGGGGACTGTTCACGTTCAAGGGCTTTTTCAAATTCTCCGGTTTCTATTTTAGCCCGGTGAACGATTGATGGAACAAGAATGTCCGATGGGATTCTTTTTTCTATGTATTCGAATTTAGGAACAGGAGTGATTTCAATTTCATCGCTAACATCTTCATTTTTACTGTTAAATGAATTTTCAGCAGATAATGGTTCTTCAGGCTCTTCTATACTTTCCTGATTCTGATGAAGAGCATCGAGGGACCATTCCTCAATAAGATCTGCAGGATAACCTGGTACCGGTCCAAGTTTCTCAAGCAGTTTTAAAAGACGGTCATCAAGTGGAAAATTGTATACTTCATGTGCATACTGCCACAATCTTATCTCTGGAACCACTCTGGGATGGAGAGATAACCCAAGCATGAAACCCATCTCATCAATTTTATTTCTTTCAATTTCTCCTGTGACCAGAATACCAATATAATCATTACTTTTAATTACCGGTATTACACTGTATCTTTGCGCCAGTTTTGGTGGGAAAACACTTGAAAGGGCTGCAGCATCCGTAATTCTCAAATGTCTGAGATCAATTGTGGGTATCTGAGATGCCTCGACAATAGTTCTTGTAATTTCAAGTTCATTGAAAAGTCCCATTTCAAGAAGGGATGTATCCAGTGTTCCTCCGAAAAGTACCTGACGCTGAAATGCCTGATCAAGTTTACGGACAGGAATGAGATTTTTCTTTACTAATAAAGATGATAGTTTACTGGCCATTGAATTCCAACATACTGTATCTTCTTGATATTATTATCAAGTTACAAAATTATATTTACACGCACCTAGCATATAATAAAAATGGAAAATTCTAAAGCTGATACTTGGATTTATTTCAGGTTATGAAATCAGGTGGTAACGTCAGGATGTGCCATCTCACTGGCGCTTGGAGAGGAACCATTATCAGTTTCCTTCTGACTTGCAAGATAACTGACTGCAAGAGTCGCAAGTACAAAAAGAATGAATACAACCAGTGCAGTACTTACACGGCTTTCCTTTTCTTCCCCGGATTTGTCATCGGTATTCAAAAAGGTCTTTCCGGCAGTACTTATCACTATCTGTTCCTGAATTTTCTTAAGAGTCTGATCCTTCTGTTCGGGATAAAGGGAAATGATTTCATCGTAGTTCAGTCCAAGTTCTCTGCAATAGGACTTGATGAACCCCTTCGTATACACAGGAGCAGGAAGATTTTCCCATTTTTCAGCTTCAAGATTTTCAATGGCAGAGGCCGGAATTTTTGTTTTATGGTGGATCTGCCCGGTTGTCAGGTTGAGTTTTTCCCTCGCCGTGGACAAAATGCTTCCTATAGATTTTATTTCAATATTTTGATTTATTTCAGTATTTTTTCTTTTTCTGCTCATACGCAGCCTCAATTCAGTATAAAACCGTTAAGTGTGCAAACAATAGCAGGTGAATTTTCTAAGTCAAGCTGATTACATCAGCAGAAATAGAAAAATAACTGTAAAATAGGTTACATAAAAAAGCAAGATATAAAAAAGATAAAACTTTTATTTTAGTACTATGAATCTGATAAACTCGAACGGGTTTCATGGAAATAGTTCTGTATTGTGATTGTTATATACTGTATAATGCATGCGTCTCAGAATCCCTGAAACGATCAGAATAATAATTCAGTCTGATTGTGTTCAGGAGCAACCCTATGCATTCCGGAGGTGGCTTGTGCAGAATCCGAAACTTCAGGTTTTATCCTCTACAGTTACCAAATTACTCCATCGGGATGCTTTTGGTCCGTTAAAAAAAATTCTGTCCAAGAGACATCCAGCAGAACTTGCATTTTTTTTCCGTGATCTTACACCGGTGGATAGAAAACGACTTTTCGAAACAATCGAAGATAAAGAGCTCCAGGCTGAGGTTCTTGTTGAACTGGATATGCCTAATCAGGTGGAATTAATAGAATCCATAGAACATGAAGATATAATTAAGATTTTTGATTTCATGGATAATGATGATCTTGCTGATCTTCTTGAAGAGTTGGATGATGCATTGAGAGAAAAACTTCTTGAGATTATGCAGGATGAGGATCAGGAGGCTGTTGAGGAATTACTTGCTTATGATTCTTCCACCGCCGGTGGAATTATGAATCCATCTTTTCTATCATTTCAGTCAACGGTTACTGCTCAGGAGGCAATATCTCATCTTCAGGAAAGCAGCGAAGACTATGCGACAACTTTTTATATATACGTGATGAATTCCACTGAAAAGCTTATTGGGGTTGTTTCGTTAAGACAGCTTGTTACATGTAAACCAAAAACTGCCCTGAAGGATCTTATGACCCCGGAAGTTATAAGTGTGCCTATATATATGGATCAGGAAGAAGTAGCTGAAATAGTTCAGCGCTATGGTTTTCTGGCGGTACCAGTTGTTGATGATAATAATCGTATTGTAGGTGTGGTTACAGTTGATGATGTTATCGAAGTTATTCGTGAGGAGGCCACTGAAGATATTTTCAAAATGGCGGGTGCAGGGGATGATATTCTTTATTTTCAGGAAAGTCTTATGCACGGTTTGATTCCAAGGCTTACAGGGCTAATTTTTCCTGCAATTGGAGGCCTGGCATCTTCCATCACCCTTGGTTTCGCTGGCAGGATGTTTTATGGAAGAATGATGTATCTTCTGTTTTTTGTTCCTGTTTTTCTCTTATTTGCATCCAATATTTCTAATCAGACCTCAACTTTGATAATTCGCGCCTTTGCAATGAGAAGAATCCAGGAGAATCAGTTTTTAAGGATAATATTCAGGGAAATGCTTACAGGCCTTTTTATAGGAATTATCTTCGGTATAATTGTTTTTGGAATTTCATTCATTCCGGTTTTTGAAAAATACGGTGATCTTCCATTCATGTATCACGCAATTATAGGTGCAATTATGGTTGTATCTCTCAGTATTACAGCTCTGATTGCAGCTTTTCTACCGATATTCTTCAAACGTATGCAGCTTGATCCTGCCAGTGTAAGTGGCGGTACTCTGTTTGGTCTGGCCAATTTTATTTCCACCGGTATATTTGTCGTTCTGGTTTCACTTATCAGTTGATTAAGCAATGGCATCCAGTGATATTTTCAAAACAAGGGCAGTTGTCGTCAGAAAAACGAGATATCGTGAGAGTGATCTGATTGTTACTCTGATCACTGAATCCTCAGGAAAAATTGATGTTACCGCAAGGGGCGGCAGAAAAAGCCAACGTCGGTTCGAGGGAGGTTTTTCACCCTATATAATTTACTCTGCCACTATTAATCGTTCAAAAAAGACCGGGTATTTTCAGGTTTCCGAACTGCAGGCGGTGGAATACAATAATCTTATACTCAGGGATCCTGTAAGACTTGGCCTCAGTGCCCTTGCTACTGAAATTATACGTGAATTTACCCCGTGGGAAAATAATGAAGGTTCGTCGTTTCATATTCTTAGAAATTTCTTTAGGGAAATTTCAAGCAGAGATGATACTGCTTCCTGTATGATAAGGTTGATTTTTGAAATACTTCTCAAGGAGGGGTATTCACCTGTGATGGACAGATGCACAAGATGTAATGTGGAACTTCCCGATGGCTCTTCCAATTTCAGTATTTCTGCCGGAGGAATTACCTGCGACAGATGTTCCTCACAAAATGAAATGAATTCATGGAATTTTGAATTATGGCGGAAAATCATGAGAAACGAAATAATTGATAATGATACCAGACTTTCTTCAGGTATGCTCAGAAATATGGTTTCTCTTGCAGCATCCCATGCAGGTAAACAGTTTAAAGCAATGCGCTATGTGTCAGCCACTTTTTTTTAGAAAACTAGCTGCAGATACTGCCATCAATGTCCATTATCTCTTCCTCTATAGGTATGTTTATCTTACTTTTATCCATTGCCGTCGTCGCCATGGACCAGAGGCCTCTGCAGCAGGGAACAGTCATTCTGACCACAATAACTTTAGTGATGGTGTTTGAGGAAAATATCGCTGCGAGTTTTTCAACATAATTATCAGTTTTATCAAGCTTCGGGCACGCTACAACAACTCCACGACCACGGAGGAATCTCCAGTGAATATCATTGGATGCAAGTGGACCGCATGTGGACATAATTACAAGTTCTCTGTTACTGAAAAAATCAGCCTTAACAGGAACAAGATGGAGTTGAACAGGCCATTGTCTCAGTTCGCTTGAGTTTATTTTTGATGGAAGTTTGTCTGCTGTTACAGTTGAGTTCTCAATGGAATTATTTATGGTTCTGGCGGCTGTTCCAGGGCAGCCGTGGAAAGTATCAGGTGCTGTCTGATGTATAACAATATCATTGATTTTTTTCAGATGAATTCTGGTGGCAAACTCATTGAAGGGCTCTGCATTGCGTTCCTCCAGTTTTAGAGCTCCAGTGGGGCATGTGCCGATGCATGCTCCCATTCCATCACAATACTGTTCCTTTACCAACTCAGCTTTTTCATTTATGATTTGGATTGCTCCTTCCTCACAACCAGTTACACAGTTGCCACACCCGTTACATAGATTTCTATCAATATTAATAATAAGTCTTTTCATTATTTCTCCTGAATATGGAAGCGGAATTCCATAATATATTATACGTTTTACGTAACTGTATTTTTTTTGCATTGATTTAAATCAAGTATTTATTCAGGAAACAGAAATGATTCGAGACGATGTATGTCAATAACAGTCACTATATTGCCATCGAATTCCACAGCACCATCTGAAGAGAGCTGGCTTATAGCTCTTGAAAAACTTTCAGGTCTTAATCCAAGAAAATTGGCAACCTGATTTTTTTTTGCGGGAAGTATAAATTCTTTTCCATGACGAGCCTCACCGATAATATAGGTTGCCAGTCTGGAAACAGCACTTTTATTGGAATGATTCTCAACAGTATTCTTAAATTCACGTAATCTTGAGTAGAGTCCTCCTATCAGTTTCCATGAAATATCGGGATACTGTTGTGAGAATTCAAGAAGAGAATTTCTCGGTATACACAATGTTGCGCCATCAGTCGTCATTTGACAGTTTGCAGGAAATGGTCTGCCCAGAAAACAGGCTGCTTCCCCAACCGTGGTAACAGGACTGACTATATGAATGACCTTTTGTGAGCCGTCATTCAGAATGCTGTATACTGTGGCAGTTCCCTCAACAAGGATCTCAAGTTTTTCCGCTGCTTCATCTCTTCTGAACAGAAATTCAGATTTGTCCCAAAAGCGCATTGATGCCTTTTCTGAAAGCATCAAAATTTCGGTCTTATCAAGATCAGAAAAAATCTCAAGGCTTTGGAGATGACGTGCTTTTATTTCAGGGGAGGGCTTCAGTATTTTCATGGTTCAAGGGCACTGGCAGGATTCTCGAGAAATCTCATCAGATTACCAACCATCATTTTCAATGCGATTCTGTTTTCGCCACCTTCAGGAATAATTATATCCGCCCATCTTTTTGATGGTTCCACAAATTGAAGATGCATTGGTCTTACAGTGTCATAGTACTGATTTCTGATGGAACTGAATGAACGTCCTCTTTTTTCCATATCACGCCTGATACGTCTGAATACTCTGATATCCGAGTCAGTATCAACAAATATTTTCATATCAAACATATTTCTGATACGCTCATCAGCAAGAATCAGAATTCCCTCAACTATTACAACCGGGGCATTGATAATATGCTCAACATGTTTTTCTCTGGCGTGATTGACAAAGTTATAAACCGGTTTGTCTATGTCCTCTCCAACTTTCAGAGCCTGAAGATGTTCAAGAAAAAGTTTATTGTCCAGGCTGTCGGGATGATCGTAATTGAGTTTTTTTCTCTCTTCAATGGAAAGATCACTGCGATCTCTGTAATAGGAATCATGATCTATGAGGATACACTTACCCTGAGGAAGCTGTTTTGCTATGTTTCTTGCTATGGTCGTTTTTCCACTTCCGGTACCTCCGGCAATGCCAATAATTATTCGGCTCATCAGCCTTCCTCATTCTTCCTCAGAAAGGATGTTGTAATCAGTAAAATCAGGTCATCACCTGACCTTCAACACTGATTGATAGCTTTTTAACTATCTGTGTGTGTATTTCATTAACTTCTTCCTGCTTCAAAGTCCTGCTTGAATGGATAAAGTCCATTCTGAAACTCAATGCTCTTTTGGGAGCATATTTTTCCCCTTCAAAGTAATCAACACATCTGACGTTGTGTATAAGTTCGGGTTCTACTTCCTTCAGAATTTCAATAATTTCCCCGGCTCTGACCGTTGGTTCCACTATGACGGTAACGTCATAACTGATTGCAGGGAATTTAGGAAGGGGTTCAAACTGATGTATGGATTTTTGAATAGAGGATAATAAATCAAGATTGATACTGCACAATGCAAATGGCATTTGTATTTCCATGGCTTTTTGCGCCACAGGATTAATCATGGATATATATCCTGTTTTTTCCCCGGAAACTATGATATCTGCACTTTTTGATGGATGAATCCATGGTAACTCTGTTGTGCATGGTTTAATTTCGCAATTTCCTCTCTCAATCCTTTTTATGACAGTTTCAATACAGTATTTCGCATTATAAAACAGATCATCCTGATTCTTAATCTGGCTATCGCCTATGATGAAAGAGAACATTCTGGGTTGTTTTGGTAAATCCTGCTGTTGCTGAATAAAAACTCGTCCCATTTCAAAAATTCTGAGCTGCTCACAGCGGTTTTCGTTGAGAAGAATATTACCGAGCATATTTGGAATTAAATCTGTTTTAAGAACAGGTTCTTCCTTGCTGACGGGGTTTGCAAGTTCTAGAAGATTTTCAGTACCTATACCAAGTGCTTTCAGATACTTAAGTTTATCAAAACTGTAATTCATCACCTCAGTAAAACCGAGTTCAAGAACCATCACATCAGTGATGATTTTTTGTAGATTTTTAACATCGAGTGACCAAGGCTTTTCAAGTAGAACACTTGGTAACTGAGGAGGAATATTGTCATAACCATAGATTCTTCCGATTTCCTCAACAAGGTCTTCTTTTATTGAAATATCCTTTGTAGCTCTCCATGAAGGAACCCGTACAATTAAATTTCCTCTATCCTCAGAAACGGCAAAATCCAGAGATGTAAGAATGGATATAATTTTTTCATTAGCAATCTCCAGTCCGAGGGCATTTCTGATAAAATCGCAGGAAATTGATATTATAACAGGTTCTCTTTTCCAGTTGCCTTCATCATAGAATTTGCTGCTGACCCCGGCTCCTGGAATATAATCTAAAACAAGCCTGGCAAAAAGATATCCGGTAATTTGAGCCATTTCCGGGTCAAGACTTTTTTCAAATCTGGCACTGCTCTCTGTTCTTATCCCAGCTCTGACTGCAGTTTTTCTTATGGTTCCCGCATGAAAATTTGCGGCTTCAAGCACGATATCTGCTGTATCATCCTTTACTTCACTGTTAAGACCACCCATCACTCCTGCAAGGGCGATTCCTCCTTCTGAATCGGTGATCAACAGGTCTGAAGTATTCAGTTTTACATCAGTCTGATCCAGAGTTATTATGTTTTCGCCTTCTTTTGCAGTTCTGATTTCAATATAACTGTTGTGGATATCTCTTCTGTCAAAAGCGTGTAGAGGGTTACCTGTTGTAAGCATTGAATAATTGGTAAAATCTACAACATTGTTTATTGGTCTCATCCCGGTATTATAGAGTAGAATTTGTATCCACAAAGGTGAGGGGCCGATACTGATTCCACTCATTGTGAATGCTGTGTAACGTGGACACAAATCAGTTGCAGAGTTTTTCACAGTAAGGGGATCATCATCTGTAAAAACAATATCCGGAGAAACCGGTAGATATTTTCTGCCACAAAGAGAAGCTACTTCTCTCGCGATACCGCTGTGTCCCCATAAATCCGGTCTGTGAGTTAGACTTTTGTTATCTATCTCCCAGATTACATCCTTAACAGGAGCAACTTCATGAAAACGTTTACCTGTTTCTGTTTCCGGGGGTAGTTCAATAATCCCGGCGTGATTATCTCCAAGCCCAAGTTCCATAGGAGAAGCGAGCATTCCTGTACTTTCAACACCACGGATTACAGCCTTCCCGATTACAAACGGTTCTGATGACGATGATTTTACCACACTGCCTTCATCAGCAAGTACAGTAATCATACCTTCTCTGACGTTGGGAGCACCACATACAACTGTTCTGTTAATTGTTCCTCCTGAGACAGTTGCCAGTTTAAGTTTATTACTACCGGGGTGTGTTTCCACACGGTCAACTCTGACAACAAAACAATTGTCAAGGCCTTCACCGGTTTTGTAAACTTCATCAATTTCTGCAACACTCAGAGTGAACTGTCTGGAGAGTTCAATGGGATCAATTCCTTCAAGTTCAGCATATTTTGATATCCAGTTCCATGAAACTTTCATCTGGCACCTCCTGCTTTGAACTGTGACAGAAACCTCAGGTCTCCCGACATGAAATGTGTAATATGATTTATTTTGTATTTCATCATGGCAAGTCTTGTCAGTCCGAGGCCGAATGCCCATCCGGTCCATTCGTCAGGATCAAGTCCACCTGCTTTAAGAACTTCAGGATGAACAAGACCACATGGGAGTAGTTCAACCCATCCACTGTGTTTACACACAGGACATCCGGAACCACCGCAGGTCATACACTGGATATCAAGTTCAAATCCCGGCTCCACAAAGGGGAAATATCCAGGCCTCAGTCTTATGGTTATCTCCTGTTCAAAAATTGCTTCAAGAAGGAGTTTCATGATAGCTATCAAATTGGAAACACTCAGGTTTTTGTCTATCATGAGACCTTCAACCTGATGAAAAGTGTGTTCATGAGATGCATCGGTTCTTTCATATCTGAAAACTCTGCCGGGAAATATAGCCCTGAAAGGAGGTTTAAATTCCTTCATTGCACGCGCCTGACCGGGAGATGTATGAGTCCTGAGGAGGCTTCCATTTTTAAGCCAGAATGTATCCTGCATATCTCTTGCAGGATGATCACCAGGAATATTAAGGGCTTCAAAGTTGAACCATTCTGATTCCACTTCAAAATAATCCGGAATTTTAAAACCGAGTTTTTCAAAAACTTTTTCCACACTGAAACTTATGGTGCTTACGGGATGAAAATTACCTGACATTTGTTTTACGGGAATGGAAGGTAATGTTGGATCAAACCCTGGTGCATCCAGCTGTTTTTTTATTTCATTTTCGGTTATTTCATTTTTCCGAAATTCTGAAGCTGATAAGACTGCCTGTTTTGCATTATTACAGGCCATACCTGCAGCCTTGCGTTCCTCTGGAGCCATTTTTCCGAGGCCCTTCAGTAATAATGTAATGCTGCCTTTTTTCCCGGTATATTCAGTTTCAATTTTACGGAGAGTATCAAGATCCATGGCTTTGTTGATAGCCTGGACGGCCTGTTCCTCGAGTTTCTGGATATCATCAAACATGATATTCTCACTTTCATCATTTAGTCAAAGCAGTTACTGATGAGTGAAGTAAGTAAACTGAGAATACATAAAGATGTTTAAGTCCAGGATAACAAAATCGGAAAAGGACCATCTGAAAAGGGAAAACCCGTTTCTCAGTTAATTACCAGACTCAGCGGGCGAATAATCCTTTAAAATCCTTTGGAATGCAACCGGAAAATAGAATTTCCACCATATCTTCCATGTTACAGGTTTACACTTTTACAGGAGTCAGGAATTGGAGACGGTATTGAAAAATTACTCAGTCATGATCTAATTGATTGAAATAACCGGTTCTGAGATTATTTCCCCTCTGTGTCGGCCACATAAGACAGTTATCCCTGGATGAATCAATATCCCAGATCTGTACTCCACCATATTCTCCTCCCAGAGTATCCTTGAGGGATATTATTATTTCCAATTTTCCATCACCATCAATATCAGCTATTGTTGGAGAAGCCATTGAACCTCTGCCGAATATTTCCACCTTATGAATAAGTTCCCCTTTATTGCTAAGTATTACAAGGTGAGCAGGTGTGTCAGGCTCTCTGGGATCTCCTGATGAAAAAGTCGTAAAAATTATTTCTGGAATGCCATCCTGATTCAAATCAGTTATCAGTGCTTCAGATGCACCGATATATGGAGAGGATGATCCGAACTTCCATGACCAGAGTCTTGTTCCATCTGCTGTATAGGCATACATTCTGCCGTCATAAGCCGGAAAAATAATTTCGAGACCTTCATACTCAACTATATTTCCAACACTTGGTGAGGGTCGAGTTGGTACTATGTTCTGACCAAGATTGTCAGATGTAAGTGGTGGTAAAGTGTCCTTTGGCCACTCCCACCCTGAGGGACGTGTCATGTCATGGTTAAGTACCCAAAGTGTTACTCCCTGATTTTCTGTAGACAAAGAATGTTCGTGATCTCCCGCCAGAATAAGTTCAATCCTGCCGTCATTGTTTATGTCTGCCATAACCGGTGGACTGTATGTAAATTCCGAACGATCACCTGTCCCCCAGCCCTGACGGGAAAGAGCAATATCATGATATGCTTCAACTGCCGTGACCACCTTGTCACTGAAAGATGAATCTGTTGTGAATGGGCTGCCGTCTCCGTGAAATATTCCAAAACCAATGGCATCGTAAGTAGAAATAACATCCAAAAATCCATCACCATCCATATCAGCTACACCAATATTCTGGTTATATCCCCCATAATCCCAGCACTGTTCAGCATCTATCGGATCACATGTGTCGTGATTAATCTGAGGCCAGCCAGCCTTTAGTGTTCCATCAAGATTATAAACTGCTGTAGCGGGGCCTTCGGATGTTTTATTAACAATAATTTCGAAAATACCATCAAGATCAAGATCTCCTGCTGTTATTGAACGCACTTCATGTGAACCGCCGAAATGCACAGGCCAGCCGCTCAGCAGTTGTCCTGTATGATCATAAACAGCAATATTAACTCCACTGGAACTGTCTGCATCACTTCCAACAGCAATTTCACCGAATCCATCTCCGTTAAAATCACCAATCACCGGTGAAGGCCACATCCTGCTTCCTCCATGATCCTCAGGATCATCGGCATTAAAACTCCATGCAGCTCTCCATAAAAGTTCACCTGTATTTTTCCAGACATACAGCACGCTGTGTCTGGCAGCGATTATTTCCATCGTTCCATCCCCATCGAGATCATAGACAGCAGGTGATGCAAACCAGTTTTCATCCCATGATGCTTTCAATGTCATACGAAGTACCGGAACTGATATTTCAACCGGAGTATCATCGCCTGTGCTGCATACGGCAACATTGTAATCCGTGATATCAGTGGCGTTGTTCAATGAAGACTTTTTTTCTTCATCACAACTTGGGTGGGCAAATAAGAAAAGTAAAAAAAAATATTTTTTCATGTTTCTTTTATAACACAAAAATATCTAATCCCCCTTCTGTTTTCAAAACAAACTCATCTAAAGAGAAGTGTAACTCTGCATTGAAGCAAATCTTTCATCAATTTCTGATTTTGTCAGATCCTTTATGCGGTTAAGGGAAAAATCTTCAACAGTGAAGGATGCGCTTACTGCTCCGTAAAACATCGCTTTTTTCAGTATATCCATATCCACTTTTCCAACACTTGCAAGATAGCCCATAAGACCTCCTGCAAAACTGTCACCTGCGCCCGTGGGATCCTTGAACTGGAGTAGAGGAAATGCCGGAACAAAAAACATTTCATCATGATGAAACAGCATTGCCCCGTGTTCACCTTTTTTAAGAATAACGCATTCAGGACCCATTTTCTGAAGTGCTCTGCCTGCTTTTACCAGATTGAATTTACCGGTTAGCTGCCTGATTTCCTCGTCATTAACAGCAATCATGTTCAGTCTGGATATCACTGTTTTGAGCAGGTTTAACTCTGTATCAATCCATAGATTCATTGTGTCACCAGCCACAAAAGGGTTGGCATTCATCGAATCAAGGACTTTCAGTTGAAGAGCCGGGTGAATATTTGCGAGAAAAAGAAAAGATGTATCTGCATATTCATCAGGAATCTCAGGATCAAAATCGGCAAAAACATTCAATTGAGTTTCAATTGTAGTTCTTCTGGCGAAATTGTCAGAGTATCGTCCTCTCCATAAAAAGGTGTTTCCTCTGGTTTTTTTTAGACCCCTGGTATCAATGTTCCGGTTTTTCAGTAAATCCATATATTCATCGGGAAAATCTTCTCCCACTACAGCTACTACATTAACATCGGTAAAGTTAGACGCAATAACTCCACTGTAGGATGCGCTTCCACCTAATACCCTGGTTACTTTTCCATATCTGGTTTCAACATCATCAAACGCCACGGATCCAACTACTGTCAATCCCATAATTTTTACCTTTCATAGCCGGATGAACAGTGTGCCATTTTTTCTGAAATCCGGGTAAGAGTTTATGGAAAATTAATACCATAAAAAATCGGAATCTTAAAAAAACATCTATACCTGTAATTAAAAATTAAGGATTTTTTATTTTTTTTGCTGCTGCCATATCTGAAACTGAAATATTTTTTCTATTAATTATTTTTGAAGCAGTGGAAATATTGTTATCCTTATTTTTTGTTTTGTCGTCTGATTTCATTTCAGTTGGTTTATTTTTTACAGATTGAACTATTCTGTTACCCTTTTCAGGACTTTTTTCCATTTCAGGTTTTTTGTGGCAGATTTTTAATCTGTTTAGAATTTCACTTTTTTCGTTATGCAGTGGGTTTATCCGTATAAATTTCTCCAAAAGACTGCAGCTCTCTTTTTTTTGAGATGTTTCCCATAATGAAACTGCAAGATTCAGGAGGTATACGGGATTATCAGGTGACAATTCCAGTGCCTTACGGAAGGATTTTATTTCTGATTTTCTCAGTTCAGGATCTTTTTCTATGTAGCTGTTTATTCTGCTGGCCATGCCAAGGGTGTTGAAATATTCGGGATTATTAAGATGTTTTGTCCGAATCTTCTGCAGAATTAAAAGTGAATCATTATATTTTCCCACTTTGAGGTGGTTGACTGCATTTTTGAGGTTGTATACATCACTGAAAGTCTGTTTGCTTTTTTTTATTTCCCGTGATTTATCCTGATCTTTCCCACAACCAGGTGGCAGTATCAGGAGTGTAAGTATCAGTACTCTTACCATTACTTATGGAATCTTCCTGTGAAAAGTTTCAGTTCTTCACGTTTTGCTGAACTAAGTTTGTTCATATCAGTCATGATTGCTCCTGACAGTGAATTGTTGCAGGTATTGCATTTAAAAGAACCTGATTTGAAGTACTTCACAAGGTTCTCGATAGTGGAATTGGCTTTTTCACCATTCTGGCGTATTGTATCCATAACTGTTTCAACAGTTACAGGAGTTTCTTCTTCTCGCCAGCAGTCATAATCTGTGACCATTGCAAGTGTTGAAAAATGCAATTCAGCTTCTTTGGCAAGACGTGCCTCTGTAACATTTGTCATTCCTATTACGCTGGCATTGATCAGCCTGAAAAATGCACTTTCAGCTTTAGACGAAAATTCAGGACCTTCAATACATATATAAGTTCCGTTTTTTGCAATATCAACACCGGAGTTTTCAGCAGCAAGTATAACCATATCGGCAAGTTCGCTGCATACTGGTTCTGCAAAACTAACATGGCATGCCAGATCATCAAAAAATGTTGATTTTCTGTTTTTTGTGAAATCAATGAACTGATCCACCGCAACAAAAGTGCCAGGAGGGAGATCTTCTCTGAGACTTCCAACTGCACTGACAGCAACAAGATGTGTGACTCCAGCATTTTTAAGAGCCCAGATGTTGGCTCTGTAATTGATGTTATGTGGTGGAATAGTGTGTCCTTCGCCATGCCTGGCAAGAAAGACAACGCTGTTTCCATCTATTTCTCCGAAAATAAGATCTGATGATGGCATCCCGAAGGGTGTCCATACGGATCTTTTTTCTTTAACATTCAATGATTTGATTGAGTAAAACCCGCTGCCACCAGTTATTCCAAGTAACATAAAAAAAGCCTTTCCCTCGGGAAACCGGTTGTTTTTAACGAAATATCCCGAGTTTCAACTGAGAGATTAAACTTATTCAATGGATATTTCAAGTTGACATATTGTGTTTATTCAACTATTAGAGTATCAGCTTAAATTTAACGTCCATGAAGCCACTGCGGGTTTCCTCTGGAGAAAAGGAGAATTCAAATGAGAATGGGTATTATTGGCAAAAAGCTTGGTATGACGCAGATTTTTACAGAAGCAGGCTTACGTATTCCGGTAACAGTTATCAAAGTTGATCCTAATCTGGTTCTTGATGTTAAAACTGTTGAGAAACATGGTTATAACGCACTTCAGTTAGCTTTTGATGAACAGAAGGCTTCCAGACTTAATTCACCTGACCGCGGTCAGTTTGAAAAAAGAGGACATTCCCCTCGTAGATTCATCAGAGAACTCAGATTAAGAGATGAAGATAAAATTGAATTTACAGCAGGTCAGGAAATCACAGCCTCTGAGGTTTTCAAAGCGGGAGATCCCGTTGATGTAACCGGGACAAGCAAAGGTAAGGGTTTTCAGGGTGTTATGAAGAGGTATAATTTTGCAGGTTTTGAGCAGACCCATGGTAATCACGAATATTTCCGTCATGGTGGTTCCATTGGTTGTCGTCTCACACCAGGGCGTGTTGTTAAGGGAAAGAAAATGGCAGGACATATGGGATCCCGTCGTGTTACTGTTCAGAATCTTAAGATAGTTAAAATTATCCCTGAGGACAATATCGTTCTTCTGAGTGGTGGTGTTCCTGGAGCTATGAATTCTCTGGTAGTGCTAAGATATGCCGTGAAGAAGAGAGTCTATCTCTAGAAATTCTGTCTGCCTGTCCTGTCTTTTAATAAATTCATTAATTTCCCCACAGATAGTAAATATGGAGTGCCGGTGAAAATCCGGATCTTCAATACTGATTGCTTGGAAAGTGGAATTTTTACGTTATAGTAGGTCGATTGTTAATCACAACGATGTATTTTATTGAGGAGTATTTGTTTTGGGAAGCAAGTTAGGTAATAAGGGTAACCGTCATGATGTGTACTTCAGGAAGGCGAAGGAGCAGAATTTCGTTTCAAGAGCAGTATATAAACTCAAGGAAACCGATGAAAAATATAAAATTCTGAAAAAAGGAATGACTGTTATTGATATGGGTGCTGCTCCTGGCAGCTGGAGTCAGTATGCTGCCTCAAAAATAGGTTCTTCCGGGAAACTGATTAGTGTGGACCTTAATGAACTTGCAGTATCACTGCCTGCATGGTGCAGGGTTTTTAAGTCGGATTTCAATGATCTGGATTATGAAAAAATAATGGAAGATAATGGGGGTCCTTTCGATGTTATACTTTCGGATATGGCTCCATCCACTACCGGAATCAAATTTACTGATTGTGTCAGGAGTGCTGAACTGGTGAATTTTGTACTTGATAAGGTTCCTGGGATACTGAAGGTAGGGGGAGCGTTGTACTGCAAGATTTTTCAGGGTGAAGATTTTGATGATACAGTTAAGAATGTTCGCGCACTGTTTAAAAGAGTGAAAATGATCAAACCTGACTCATCAAGATCCGAGAGCAAGGAGCTGTTCATATACGCATGGGAAAGAAAATAATATCAATCGCAATTGTTGCACTGATTAGTGGATTTTCATGTACAGATAAATCATCATCAACCACGTCGAAAAAGCTGTTTTTTTCAGAGGATGTCAGGTTGAATGTTTCCGGTTCCGGAACTTATAAGGAACATATGCTGGTTCTCAGGAGGGGCACAGTAGAAAAATATAAAAATGCTTATAGAATAACAGGAACCCGTATTCAGAAAAAATCTGAAAGAGGTACTCTGTTTGGTGATGACTTTATTTTCAGCCATGATGGAAAAAAAGATAAACTGGAAATGATATATGATACCGGAAATGGTAGTTTTTCTTCCAGCGTTTTTGCACCAAAGGGTGTGTCTGAGCTTTTTATCGATTTCTATCTGGTTATCGGAAACCTGCCGCCTATCCAACAATCCGAAATAAAAAAGGGTTATAAGTGGAGCATAGTGAAAAAAAGAACCGTCACAGTCAGGAATTCCCTGCTGGAGGTTAATCAGAAAATTAATTATTTAGTGACTGACAGAGATTCTTATGGCAACTTTTCAGTTGCTGCAACAGTAATTTTTGAATCAGAAAAACCGGTGAAAATTGGTGAGATCTCTATTCAGATTCTTGGTAAAAGTGATTTTGTAATGACATTTTCATCGGGAGTTCATACTGCAATAAAAGGCAGTATAACAAGTGGCTGGATAGGAAGTTGGATAGATCCGGAAACCTCTGGTGCTGTAACTGCTGGAATCAGACGTAAACTGTCTCTGGATTTAAAATTCAACTTATCTGCTGATAAGTAAATATCGGTGAAATTATGATAAATTACCAGACAATGGAAGATCTTGACTGGTCAGGGGTTACCGGTCTATGGAAAAAACATTGCATAAGTGAAGTGGGTGTAAAATTTATTTCAAAACTTAAATTTCCGGAATCACCGGATGAGTCCGGATTCAGACGGGATCTCATAAGTGAAATAGTCCGTGCACGTGCCGAAGGTATTTCATTTTCTCCTTCTGGTCTTGAGGATATTACAGAAATTCTACAAAGACTTGAAAGGGGAGGAGTGATAAATACAGAAAATCTCTTATTACTTTTGAGGCAGATAGAAACAGCTCACTTTATTAAAGAAAGTTCAATAAAATCCCGTGGAATAAAAATAAAGGAGTTTATTTCTGATCTTCAGGATATGGATTACCTTTACAACCTTCTGAATGATTCAATTGAGAGGGATGGAACTTTTAAATCCAATGCCAGTCCTGAACTGTACGGTTTAAAATCACGCAAAAAAGTACTCTACAGGGAAGTCACAGGTAAAATTGAAAAAATTGCTTCAAGGAAAGATGTGGCACCCTGGCTTCAGGACGATTTTTTCACTCATCGTAAGGAAAGAACCGTTCTTCCTGTAAAAAGTGAATTTCGCAGTAAAATAAGTGGTACAATTCGGGGCGTTTCCAATACAGGTCAGACAGTATTTATGGAACCGGCGGAAATTCACGAATTAAACAGCAGGCTTTCAGAGATTGACAGTGAGATTGAGCTGGAAGAACTGAGGCTTTGCTCAATGCTTGCAGACAGTGCAGCTGATGAACTGGATTCTTTCAGAAGAAATCAGGAAATACTTACAGGAATGGATATCTGGAGAAGTGCTGCACTTTTGGCAATTGAATATGATTATATGCCCTGGCAATGGAGTCCTGAGGGTTTTCTTTATCTTAAGGATGCAAAACATCCATTGCTTTTATCCTCAAAGGGTGAAGTTATTCCGAATACCATTGAACTTGAAAAGGGAAAAATGCTGATAATCACCGGTCCTAATGCAGGTGGCAAAACAGTTACCATTAAAACCGCCGGTATTCTCAGCATGATGGCTGCAATGGGACTGCATATACCTGCATCAAGCGACAGTAAAATTCCGGTGTTTGGTAGAATTCATACTGTTATTGGTGATAAGCAGAATATTTCCAGTCATCGTTCAACATTCAGTGCACATATTGAGCGTCTGAAAGACATTATAGATAATTTCAATGATGGCGATCTCGTTATTATTGATGAGATTGCATCAGGGACATCTCCGTCTCATGGAAGTGTTCTCGCCCAGGCCGTTATGGAACATATTGTTTCAGGAAATGCCACTTCTCTGGTTACCACCCACTACAGTGCTCTTAAAGCACTTGCATATACTGACCCAAGGTTTGTAAATGCCAGTGTTGGGGGAGAAGCACTGACTCCGGATTTTAAACTTGTACAGGGTATGCCTGGAACCAGTGATGGAATAACGCTGGCTATGAAAATGGGACTCAGCGGAAAAATTGTTAGAAGAGCAAGGGAGCTTGCCGGTGAAGGTGATATGCAGTTTGATAACCTTCTGACACAGTTGAGACTAAAAAATGAAGAACTTGGAAAAAAAATTATTTTACTGGATGAGGAAAGAAAACTTCTTGAGTCGGAAAAGCTCCAGCTTGAGAAGCTTGAATCAGAGAAGAAAAAGGAAATAGACAGGATAAGGAGAGAGGGATTCAGTGGTATTCTTGATGAAGCTGCCAGATTGAAGCGGGTTCTTGTTAAACTAACTGAAAAATCAAAAGATGCTGATGAATCAACCCGGAAGGAAATCCGCCTTGGACTGGAACGTGTGGAAAAAACAGCCAATACTCATCTGGATAAATGGTGGGGAGATTCTCTGGGGGAAAATGAACTACATGAGAATATGACTGTGTACAGCAGGCAGTTAGGTCATACTGTGAAAATCATATCCTTAATGGGAAAAGGCAAAGTTCTGGTGGATTTTTCAGGTATGAAAACCCAGATTGGTGTGACAGGTCTTTACAGAGTTGAAAAAAAATCGTCCGTTTCCAGCGAACAGATGAAAAAACCTAAAATAGTGGTTCAGGCGGAAAAAAAGAATATTGAGGACGAAATTGCGGTTATTACACCTTCCAATACTCTGGATGTGAGAGGTCGTCGTTTTGATGAAGCATTAAATTCCATGATTTCATTTTTTGATGATATGATTTTGAAAAATGAGACGTGCTGTGCAATTATACATGGTTTCGGGAGTGGGGTTCTAAGAAAAGGTTTACGTGAGGAATGTGAACGAAGTCCCTACGTTAGGCACTTCAGGTCAGGTGATAAAACAGAGGGCGGTGACGGTGTCACAATTGCTTTCATTCAATGAGGAGAAAAATGAAAAGAATACTTATTATTGCTGTTTTACTTTCTTTTTCAGGGTGTGATGATGATTCAAACTCTTCAACCGACCCCTGTGATCCCAACCCCTGTATTTCCATGGGTAAGACTGTCTGCGTGGCGGAAAACGATGAGGCTGTCTGTGAATGTGAAGAGGGACTTTTTGAGGACAGTTCATATACTGAAGTGTGCTGTGGGTTGAATTCACATGCTGTAGAAGTTACAGATGAAAATGGTATAAACAGTTATAGTTGCGAATGTGATGAGGGCTATATCCAGTCTGAGGACGGGTGTACTGAGGAAAATTCTGGTGAGTTATGCACTCCCAATCCATGCAGTGAAGAGGAGTATGGTCCCCATATGACTGTCTGCACTGAGGATGAAAGTAGTTTTTACTGTGAATGCGAAGATGGCTATGAAGGTGATACATACTGCTCTCCGGTTGCTGTGGAAGAATGCCCGGGTGAAGATGTTTGTCTGGGTGATGTATGTGTTTCCTCAATGCTCGAAGAACAGTGTGTTGCTGACATAGATTGTAATGGTGGTGATCCACTGAATCCCACAATCTGTAACAATACTGTTGTTGGAGGAATCTGCAGTGGATGCAGAGTTGATGAGGGAGACTGCCCGCCTTCCTATATCTGTAACGACTATGGTACGTGCTCAAAACCATGCATTGATGAAAATGACTGTCCATACGGAAGCTGCAGTGATCTGGGCCTCTGTATTTTAGATTACTGCACTACGGATGAAGACTGTCCGGGAAATTCGGTCTGTGTAGATGAAAATGCTGATGGTCAGGGTTTATGTTTCCGAATTCCTTGTGTTGAGACGGTTTGCAGTATATACAATACTGATGGTGATTGTCCGACCGGAGCAAGTTGTATTGGTGGTGAGTGTATTGACAGTTGTACTCCAAACCCTTGTACAGAAGGTGATCATACGCTGTGTGTGATAGGCAGTGATGGCCCGGTATGTGAATGTGAAGAAGGTCTTGTTGAGGATTCATCAGGTAACTGTGTTCCTGAAGATTGCGCAGATGGATTCAGTTGTACTGATGGTTACTGTGTGGATCCTGCAGAATACTTCCAGTGTGTTACTGATGAAGACTGTGGAACAGGTCTCAGTTGTAATCCTGAATTACCTACAGGAACCTGCAGTGGATGTACAGATGCTGTGGATTGTCCTTCATATGCTGATACCTGTTTTTCCGGTTACTGTCTTACAAGTTGTAGTGATGAATCTGATTGTGCAGCAGGTATGGAATGTGGTTCCAATGGTTACTGTGGCAAGAAAAACTGTGCATCAAATTCTGAATGTCCTGAAGGATACATGTGTGATACAGTTTCAAACACCCCAAGATGTGAAAGAGTCAGTTGTGGAAACTGATCACTTTCAGTCATCTGTATTTTCTGGTTTTTAATCCACAACTTAGACTTCTGTCTCCACAGTTAAATAATGTCCGGTTTTAAAAAGTGATGATGGTTTAACTTTTATTCCATAAGCATATCGGGTGAACAAAACTTTTCAAAAAGACTTATCTTTTTATTTTGGAAATACACATAAAGGGTTTTGTATCTTTGCAGATATGAATACCAGAATCCAGTAATACTGCAACAATACTTGAACTTTTTGATTTTAGAATCAGGTAATCCTTGTGCCAGTTGTTTTTCTCTACAGTTATACTGGAATTATTTTTTATAAAAGTTTTGATCTCTGAATAGGATTTTATTCTTTTCCAGACATTGCTGTGTCTGGCCAGTTGGAGAGGTAATGAGAAGCCAGTCAACTCTGGAGTGTATTCAGGTTTTTTCCCTCTGGATTTTCCCAGAAGCATTCTGAATTTTAATTCAGATCCTGAACCTTTAATGTCAGCACTTCTTCTTGATGTTTCTGCACAGAGTATGTAAGCACAACCACCGGGAGCATCGGAAGAAGCAGTACATACTATATTTTTCCTCCCGAAGGTTTTTATAAAAAGACTGTTTTTCCGTATAATCAGACCAGCTTTTTTTGCTACTTGAACACTGGGAATTGGTGCAGTTGTATATATATAGGAGTTTTTCTTTCTGGAACCAAAATCAGAACTGTATACTTCTTTTTTTATTGCCATGGGATAGGGAATATGAAATTTAATTCCTGATGGCGTGAGTATCTGTATAGGTTTTAATGGTACCTGAGCATCCCCGGAAAAATATGTGCATTGTCCTCTGGTTTTTAGTTTATAGGCGGGAAAATCTGATTTGATTTTGTTAAGTATTGCTTTGGACATTAATTCCGGACAACTTCGACGGGATGGAGAACGTGCAATAACAACTCCTGAAAAAGATGTGATGAGCATCAAACCTATAAAGCAAACACGTAATTTGATAAAAAACCTGTGCATTGTGAAACTCCATAAATACTTCAGAATGGTTATAGGATCTGTTATTTATACGAAATTATCAACAGATTTAGCTTTGGATATTAAAATTATTCATAACGCAGTGCTTCAATCGGGTCTAGGGAAGCAGCTCTGCGTGCCGGGAAATAACCAAAAATAATACCGATGATTCCTCCCAATGCACTGAGCATTACAGCTTCAGTCAGAAACTGGAGCAACACTTCACCTTCAAGTGCTCCAATCGCCAGTCTGATGCCTATTTCTCTTGTTCGTTCAGTGACTGAAACAAGCATTATATTCATTATCCCTATTCCTCCAACCAGTAAACTGACTGCTGCCACTGCCCCTAAAAGAGTAGTGAGAATTTTTGTGGTGGAAGTCAATGTTTCAGCCATCTGCCTTGTGTCCATCACTCTGAAGTTATCATCTTTTCCATTTCTAATTTTTCTTATTTCTCTGAGAAGTGAGGTAATATTTTTAATAGCTTGTGTAATTTGATTTGTATGGCGAACACTTACCATTATTGAGTTAACATCAAGAGTACCTGTTAAGCGTTTCTGAACAGTTTTCATGGGCATAATAATAATATCATCCTGATCATGACCCATTGCCAGTTGTCCTCTGGATTTTAATAGTCCGATAACTCTACATGTGAACTGTTTTACTCTTATTTCATTTCCAACAGGATCAGTATTCCCGAACAGATTTTTTCTAACGGTTTCACCCAGAATACAGACCCTTGAACCGGCGCGAATTTCAGTATCTGTAAATTCTCTTCCGCTGGAAAATTTCCAGTTGCTGATTTTAAAATAATCACTGTTTGTCCCTGTAATACCTGTAGACCAGTTTTTTGACTGGTATACCACAGTTACTGTTTTGTTGACAACACCTGCGACAGCACTTACCAGACTGATATTTTTCCTGATTGTTTTAATATCTGAATCTTTGAATTTTTTTGCACCTTCACTTCCCGGGCCGAATCTTTGTCCGGGAACAATCATTAACTGATTTGTTCCCATACCTGAAATCTGATCAGAAATGGATTTTGTAGCTCCATTTCCCAACGTAACCATAGCGATTACTGCTGCTACACCAATAACTATTCCAAGTATGGTGAGAAAACTGCGCATCAGATTTCTATTGATAGCTCTGAGGGCAAGTATCAGTGTATTGAAATTCATTTTTTTTCCCCTGTATAATCTCTTTCAATCAGTCCATCTCTGAAAAGTATAATTCTTGAAGCATACTGAGCCATATCCATTTCGTGGGTGACCATTATAATTGTAAAATTATGCTCGCGGTTGAGAGTAGTGAGTAGCTTCATTATCTCATGACTTGTGCTTGTATCAAGATTTCCTGTTGGTTCATCAGCCAGTAATACAGATGGTCTGCATACAATGGCCCGGGCAATTGCTATTCTCTGCTGCTGACCTCCGGATAATTCAGATGGCAAATGCTTCTGCCACCCTGTTAACCCTACCTGATCAAGAGCGAAAAGAGCTTTTTGCCGTCTTGAAGAATATGATTCTTTTCTGTATATAAGGGGAAGTTCAATGTTTTCAATTGCAGTAGTTCTTGAAAGAAGATTAAAACCCTGAAAAACGAATCCAAACTGGTATCTTCTTACCAGGGCTCTCTGGCTTCTGGATAGTGTTTCCAGTCTTACACCCTGAAATCTGTATGAACCTGATGTCGGAATATCCAGACATCCAAGTATATTCATCATAGTGGATTTTCCTGATCCACTAGGACCCATTACTGCAGCAAACTCACCCTTGTTGACAGCTATATCAATACCCTTTAAAGCATGATGAGTATTGGGTTTTTTTCCATAAACTTTATTTATTTTGCTAAGTTCTATTAAGGGAATATCTGTCATTTAAAATTCCATTCCCAGAATTATTTCGGTACCCTCTTTTAAAGAAGAATCGATTATCCTTGTATTAATTCCATCAGTTACATCTGTTTTGATAGGAATTCGTCTGGGTCTGTTATCGTCATCAAGAATCCAGACACCTGAACCTTCAGGATTTGTGTTCATCATTTTTTTTGGGGGTCCCCCAGGGGGATGAGGAACCAGTTTACTGATAAGACAGCCTCCTGGGGATGGTTTTCCACGAAACTGATCTGGTCCCGATGGAGAAAACCTCAATGCTTCATTCGGTACCAAAAGAGCCTGAGCATCACTGATTGTGATTATATCAGCCATTCCTGTCATTCCCGGTCGAAGGCTTAAATCATCATTTTTTACCGTTATAATTGTGGGATAATAAACAACTCCATCTTTTTCTTCAGCGCTAAGACCAACTCTCAGTATTTTCCCGGAATAAACTCTTGAAGGATATGCATCCACTGTAAAGGTGGCGTTTTGTCCGGATTTAATTCTTCCCACATCAGCTTCATCCACATCAAGGTATAATTCCATCTCAGTGAGATCTTGAGCAATTTTGAAAAGTACTGTCACCTGAAAAGCAGCTGCAACTGTCTGACCGGGCTCAACACTCCTTTTCATTACCACACCATTGATTGGTGAAACAATAGTTGCCTTTTGCAGATTTGTTTCATCAGATTTCAAATTTGCTTTAGCCTGGATAACATTGGAATTTGAACTTAGAAGATTAGCTTTAGCCCTTTCCAAATCTGCAGTTGCTGTATCTATCTCTAATTTTGAGGGAGTTTTACCACCGGAGATTTCTGAAAGCTTTTTGTATCTGTCCAGTTTTTTTCTGGCTTCTTTGAGTGTTGCTCTGGAAAGTATCACCTGAGCATTTGCGACACCAAGACTTGCCCGGCTTTTTGTAACCGCATCATTGAGTTTGGAAAGGTCAAGCCTGGCAAGAATCTGACCTTTTTTTACGGTGTCATTTTCCTGAACCAGAACCTCGCTTATAATTCCGGAGAGTTCACTGCCTACATCAACAGTTTTAGTTGGTTTAAGGTTACCTGTTGCACTTATTTTTACTTTAATGAGTCCCTTGAAAATTCGTCCTTTTCTAAAATTTTTTGAGGGAGAAGGAGGTTTCGGAATAAAAAAGTTGGTGTATATAACAATTGCAATTATTACCAGAGATATGAAAAAAAATATTCTCTTTCTGGTAAACAGATGTTTCTGTTTTTCTCCCAGCAACTCAGAAAGTGTTTTTTCATCTTTTATGTCCCCTGATTTACATTTATTCATTTCTTTCTCTTTCCCGTTCCGTATTTTTCCACATCCCATCCACCTCCAAGGGCTTTAAAAAGTCGGATGATGGCTTTTAATTCATCTCCCCTTGAAGATAAAAGAGTATCCTGAGCAGTGATTATTGTTCTTTCAATATCAACAATACTTACAATATCAGTAAGTCCAGCTGTATAGCTTTGTCTGACAAGTGAAAGTGCCTTTTCAAATGCTTTCATGGAATTTTTCAGAGATAATATTCGGTGTCTTATAAATTTTAGGGAAACAAGTGCAGTTTCCACCTCTGAAAGAGCTGTTAACACTGTGTGTTTATATGAAATTCTTGCTTCTTCATATTCATGTATCTGTATTTTAACCTGGTTTTTTAACCTGGTTCTGTTCAGGAGGGGTGCTGTTATGGATGCCGCAAGGGAAGCCAGGATATTACCTGAAAAACCAGTGCCGGAGGCGAGCATATCCATTGTTGCACCCCCGGAAAGAGCAAGTGCAGGATACAAAGCCGCTTTTGATACTCCAATTCGTGCATTTTCAGCTATAAGTTTACTTTCAGCAGCTATTATGTCCGGTCTTTGTCTGATAATATCCGCAGGGATTCCCATAGAAATTTTTTTTGGAACGGATGGTAATTGTGCATTTTCTGTTAAAAGTCTTTTTAGAGCACCGGGTTGTTTTTCCAGAAGTAATTCTAAAGATAGAATAGTATTGTTCAGAGTTTCGCGTAGTTGAGGTAGTTGTGCTAAAGAGTTTTCTCTATTGGCAATTGCAACTTCAACATCACCTGATGATGATACACCGGCTTTTTCTCTCATTTTGGCCAGTTTAATTGTTTCAGAAAGAAGGTTAATGTTTTTATTCATTGAAATAATTCTGTTCTGAAGGGTTCTTATTTCGATGTATAGCAAAGCTATTTCGCTGGAGAGACTTACTTTTGCTGAAAACAAATTATAGAAATTTGTCATGTAATCCGCGGCAGTAGCCTGAGATTGATGTTTAAGACCTCCAAATAAATCAATTTCCCAACTTGCATCAATCGATAATTCAGTTTTTTGAGAATAGTTTTTTAAGTTAGTAGTTGTTGCTGCTGCTGCTGCCCCTGAACTGACACTTGGAAGTTTGGCAGATACGCTTATCTGGTGACGTAGACGGGCTTTTTTAAGGTTCAGTATTGTTTTTTTAATATCAGCATTGGAGGATACTGCCAGATTTATCAGATAACTCAGTGTTTCATCTTCGAAAAGTGTCCACCATTTTGAAAGTTTTTTTGCATCTTTTCCGGTGAAGGGTGTTTCATTCGACCATCTGGAAGGAATTTTTATTGTCGGTTTTTTATAATGCGGGCCTACTGTGCATGCCGTATGAAAAAATGCAGTTACAATGAAAAGATATACATATGTTCTTTTAATATTTTTAATCTGAAATCCTCTTTTAAAATACAGAAGAAATTTCAATATTTTAATAAAATGCATGCGAGTCTCCGGGCGGATGTTCAGTGTATTTTCAGACGAAAGACATGTCTGAAATGCATACAGAACTTTGCGTTAGAATTTGAGTTTTGTATTTGTGAAACGTTTACAAGGATGAAGTGATATTATTCCCCAATAGTGTCATGATATTTACAGTATGGATTATTTACTCAGGCACTGTGGCTACAACAAAAAAGAATGGAACATTATAGTTGACAGATTTTAATGTATACGCAGTATTTTCCACTATGGACCTGAGAATAAATCCGGACTCCTGAATAAAACTTTCAACTTCATTATGAGTCCACAGAAAACTCTGGATAACTTCGTTTGTTAACTTGCTTGTAATATTTTCAATGCTGACTTTATTTTTTTTCTCAAAGGAGATCCACAGCTCGCCCCCCGGAAGAAGATAAGTATGGATTTCATTAAGCAGTTTTACTGGATTTTCGATGTACTCCATAAAGCCAGTGGCACAGATGTAATCAAATCCTGCGTTTTCTTCCAGATTGATACCGAAATTCAGGTCACGCTGAAAAAGTTTATAATAAAATCCGTTTTGTGTGCACTGAGCCAGCATATTCTCAGAAAAATCAATCCCTGTAAATTCACCTTCAACACTGAAATTCCTTAGTATGCTGCCAACAAAGCCATCCGCACAGCCCAGATCCAGAAACCTTACCGGAATATTTTTGACACTGAGTGCTCTTTCTTTCAGCCAGTTTATATAAAATTCTGATAATCCTGTACGGGCCGTTTCAGAGTATTGTGTAATTGATGCAGCTTTGTTGTACATGTTAAGGGTACTTTTAAATTTTACTTCATCCATCATTTGTTCCTCGAATTCTCTTTTTCTGATATTTGAACTTTTTAATATAGTGAAAATTGAGTGTCAACTTTATTTATTAGATAATAAATTCAGGCTGTTATTTGATTGATGCTAAATTTTGATATGGAACACATTATACCTTGGAAAACTAGGCCGTTAAAAAAAAATATTGCTGATGGAATTTTAGATGATAGAACCTGATGTTTTAGTGGATTTATTAATGACAGATGGCGCAAATTGGAAAAGGACAATGATTTTGAGACGGATAATAATTATTCTTTTGACAGTGATCAGTTTTGGTTGTGATTCTGATGATGGTGATAACAATAACAGCTCTACGAATAATCTAACCAACAACACTACGAATAATAATAATACCAGTACAAACAACACCACAAACAATGCTGTGGGTAGCGTTTATTATCTGGATTCATCATCAGGACTGGATACAAATAATGGCATAACTGAAGATACTCCATTCAGAACAATTCAGAGATTGTCTGAAGAAAATATTCCAGAGAATTCGAGGATACTCTTTAAAAGGGGTGAAGTCTGGAATGAATCATTGGAGGTTAGTACTTCTTTCGTGACAGTTGATGCATACGGAACAGGGGATAAACCGATTCTTTATGGAGCCCGACAGATCGAAAATTTTTCGGTTGTATCCGAAAATATTTATGTAGCCCATCCCAGTTTTGAAATAGGAGAAGGTCCAGGGCATATTGCATCTGATGGTGTGGTCATGAAATTTATTCCCTTTGAGGTTGATGTTGAAACTACACTCGGTGCAGCAGATGACCGGAGTTTTACTTACGATATCTATTCCGAGACACTGTATTTCAAGTACGAAAATGATATTTCTTCGGCAGATATCACCTACAGTGCATTGTATCGAGGAATAACTGTGGATGGATGTTCCGATGTAAATATAAACAATATTGATATAGAAGGGTTCTCTCTTCATGGGATAGAATTCAGAAACTGTACTGGATGCAATGCTGACTCAGTTCACATTTCTAATATTGGAGGAGCAAGCCTTGGTGAAGTACAGGCAGGAAACGGAATTGAGTATGGAGGAAATTCCATTGGGGGAAAAGTGTCACATTCTGTTATAGAAAATATTTTTGACTCATGTCTTTCTCCTCAGACTTATGACAGTGATACATTAATCAGCGAAATATCATTTGAAGACACAACTGTTTCAGAATGTGGATTTTCCGGTGTGGAAATTTCTGTTCTGAGTAATGGAGGAAATTCTGGAAGTGCTATCTCAAATGTGACTCTTACAAATCTGGTTATAAGGAATACCGGAAAAGGCTGGAGTGGAAGAAGATACGGGACAGAAGGTCATGGTGTAAGAATCATGGCAGATGGCGGGGCTGGAATAATTTCTGATACTCATATAAGTAATGTCATTGTGGAAAATTCCATAGGAAACGGTGTTTTTATTTTAGGGGAAACAGGAAGCACAATAATTGAGAAATCATCAGTATCAGAGTGTAATGAGGGAGGAATCAGTTTTGCCGGCTCCACTGGAACTGTTTCTCCCTATCTTACTTTGACAAGATCTCTTGTTTATAATAACGGTGGTACAGGATTGATTTATAACTGCCCGGATTGTTATGGATTAACAATGCTGCATAACACCTTTTCAGATAATAATTCCATAAATGCGGCTTTTTTCAGTAATTCGCTATATACCCATATTCAGAACAATATTTTTTCTACAACCACAGCGATGACTCATTTTTATGCCGGTACTGAATTGAGTCAGATCAACATGGATAATAACTGTTATTCCGGTTGTATAAATATGATTGGTTATTCAGGTGATAGCTTCCCGTCTCTTGAGGCTTTCAGGGATGCCACCGGTTTTGAATCATATGGAACTGAAAACGAGAATCTTAATCTGGTGGATGCGATTGAGGGAGATTTTAATCTTATGTCAGAATCCATCTGTATTGGACTTGGTGAAGAAATTTCCGGTTTGGCAACTGATTATGCCGGAAATATGTATGAAAATCCTCCTTCAGCTGGAGCTTTTGAGTATATTCCTTAGCATAAAATTTTTCACCATTGTTGAATTTTCAGGGTTATTTTGTAAGATATCTTCAGAACAAATTTCATATAATTTCATTGAAAAATTATCGGGGTTGATATATTGAAATTTTTTGTCATACAAAGTGTCCGTCCCCTGAAAATTTATAAGGAGAATCATAAGTGAAAAACAGTTACATACTTTTTTTATTGGTATTTTTTCTATCTGTCGGATGTGATGATGCTTCGGATTCAAAAATTCCGGGGATTGAATATGACACTGATATCTATTCCACCGGAATTGAAAATGAGGATGATATTATTCGTACTTCAGAAGGATTTCTGGTTGTGAAAAATCATGTCCTTGTTGTTATGAACGCTGACGACGATATTAATGGAATGATTACCGATGTTGAAGCGGTAGATGCAACGCTGATAGGAAAAATTCCGGTATTTGGCGTTTATGAATTCAGAGTTGATACATCAAATGAGAATGAACTTTTTGAAAAAATTGACGAAATATCTTCTCTGGGCAGTGTTGACAGTGTAATTCCGGATTATGTTTCCGAGGGATATGATTATACAGATGACTCAGAGACAAAAAATTATAAATCTACAGTGGCAAAATTTCCGTGTTCCCCGGCAACTGATATTGATAAGAAATTTTTTGAGTCTCTTAGTTCTTTCTGCAATTACATGGACACAGAATACTATCAGACCACTGCACTGTTGAAATTGCTTGAGAGTCGTCTGAATTTTTCTTTATCAACAGTTAATGTAGGTGTTGCTGATGGTACATTCTACAAAATTGAAGAGGAAATGAAGAACCTGAAGTTTTTTAATAAAAGTGTTTCAAAGGAAAAAGTGGAGTTTGTAATTTCCGACAGAAATTTTATGGATAAGGTTATAACAAATACTTGGAATACCAGTGAAATACTAAAAACGATGGATGCCACAGAAATACCTGTTAGCGGTGACGAAAAGTATGATGAATATCTGAAGTATACACATGGTAGTGTAATTATGGAAATTCTTGCAGCTGATATGAATGGTACTTTTCCAAATGGACTTTTGCGTGCTTATTTAAAGGATAATTTTAATATCTATTACGCTCCAACTCAGAGTGATGTATCGGGAATTCTGACTCTCAACACTCTCAGTTCAAAACTCGCATCAATGGGTTCCCTTCTGAAAAAAATTAAAAATGCTCCGGTAAATGCCTCAATTTTCTTTGCCTTTAAAAAATCAAATCTGATAACCGGTGAAAAAACAGCTTTTACTGCAATTTACAATAGACTTACTACACTATTGAAAAAAAATAATCTGCTTCTGGTTGTGGCGGCACCTCATAATAAAGGTATTCCAGAGGAAATTGATATAAGTTCTCTGGAGTTTTTTCCCTTTCTCAGACCCGATTCAATAATTACCGGAATTGATAAAAGCAGGATAATCACTGTGGGAGGTGCAAAGAGTATTACCAGTAATAATCAATGTGATTTATCTGTATGGACTGGTAATATAAACACACTTAAAGCCGGTATTGACATTTATGCTCCGGCCTATCAAATCGATTTTCCGATCATCGGCACTCAGGGAACATACTTTGTGGGAACTTCATTTTCAGCTCCCTATGTGACAGCAGCAGCAGCGCTATTGTTCAGCATAAACAAAAATATTTCAAGTGAATCGGTAAAAAGATATCTGAAAGATTATCCACGTTCTGTGACAATAAACAATACATACACATTTCCCATGCTGTCATTTTCGTATCCTCTTTTGTATCTTCTGTGGGATATGAATTGCAGTGCTGATCCTACTCTGGATAAATGCAAGTATCTTTCTGTTGCAGATGGGGATACCAGGCTTGGACCTATTGAATCAGGTTTTATAATTGCCAGAACATGCGAGGAGACTTCAATGCGTTTTGAAGTGGAGCAGATTGGCGACCTTATTTTTGATTCAACTGATGAGGTCGGAATTCTGGGAAACAACTGGATTCCCGGAGACTTGCCCATAGATATTGAGATTCCTGAAAATCCTGTAGGATTTCAGTACACAGGTCATATTGACGAGAATACACTTCTTGAGATAAACTGCAGCGAAATTAAAGCTCCACTTGAAAATCTTCCCCTGAGGGATACATCCTCTTCAACCCCCGGATGTACTGTTGTATTTAAAACTCAAAACGGAGAGGATATAATAAGCGGATATAGTATTTCAGGATCCTTCAGTTTTGATACATGTGAACTTACTGATACGATGTCTAATTTTTCAGGATCCCTTGCAGGCACTGTGAAAATGGGAATTTCAGCCAGTGGAGTTATGAATGTAAGTTCATGTAACAATGGAAGTTGTACCATGGAGGATGTTCCTCTTATATTCAATGCAACCGGATTTTTCCCCACATATGTCCAGGTTTACACTGAACCTGAATTAGCCAATCATCTAAATGAAATATGTAATTAGCTGGTTCTGATAAATTGAAAATTAATAGAGGGACGGATTTAAGCCCAGCGGATCAGCCCTGTTTCGTGAAGATAACTCATACCCACATGGGAAGGAATACATCTTACGGCGAGTCCCTGCATTCCACTGTTAAGATAGCTTACAGTTCCGCCATAGACAGAAACTGAACCATCACTTGAGGTAAGTGAAAGATTCTGGACGCATGGATTGATCAAATCACCATCAGGGTTAAGACCACCGTATAAGACCTGAACATTGACATCTTCAGGGCTAAGATGTCCAAGGTTTAGTTCCACTTCGATAGTAACTGTTTCACCAACACGAATTCCTTCGTTTGATTTGGTTTTGACATTCAGAATACTTACTTCATGCCAGTTGGCCTTTACCTTGCCTTTCCATGCTGTAAGATTTCGTGCACCTGAGAAGTCGGATTTTTTCATCTGATTCCACCTTCGGTCAGCTGGAATATAGAACTTTTCAGCATACTCACTTACCATTCTGTTGGTATTGAAAAAAGGAACTATGCTTTTAAAGGTTTCTTTCATCTTGGCAACCCAGTGTCTGGGAATACCATCTCTTCCTCTGGTATAGAAGTCTGGAATAATCTCTTTTTCAATGAGATCATAAAGTGCCCGTGATTCCACATCATCCTGATAATCCAGATCAACGTATTCCTCACCATGTCCGATGCTGTATCCGGCTTCAGGGGAATAGCCTTCACACCACCAGCCATCAAGAACACTGAGGTTTAAGGCACCATTGGCACTGGCTTTCATTCCACTGGTACCACTTGCTTCCAGAGGTCTTCTTGGATTATTCAGCCATACATCTACGCCCTGAAGCATATATCTGGCAACATTCATGTCATAATCCTCCAGAAAGACCACACTGTGTCTGAATGGTTCCTGACGGATTGTATGAATTATCTTGCGGATAAATTCCTTGCCTTCATTATCCTTGGGATGTGCCTTGCCAGCAAAAATAAACTGTATAGGTTTTTCTGCATCGGTAAGTATTCGTGACAGTCTTTCAAGATCCTCGAAAATAAGGGTTGCTCTTTTATAAGTTGCAAAACGTCTTGCAAAACCAATGGTCAGTATATCCGGATTCAGGACTTCCTCTGCAAGATTCAGTTCAGATTTTGAACCGCCTCTTTTTTCAAACTGCTGCCTCATGCGTTTTCTGACAAAACCCACAAGGCGTTCTCTCCGTCTTTCGTGGGTTTTCCAGAGCTCAGCATCCGGGACCTGATCAACGGCAGCCCAGATGTTTTTATCCTCACTGTATTCTCCCCATCTTGGTCCTAGATAGCGATCGAACAGATTTCCAAGTTCATGTGAAACCCAGGTGCGATTGTGAATTCCATTGGTGACGTGTCCAATAGGAATTTCCTCAACCGGTATTTCAGGCCATACTTTTTTCCACATTTTTCTGGAAACTTCACCGTGCAGCTTACTAACACCATTGTACTGGTCAGATAATCTTAAAGCGAGAACAGCAAGGGAGAATGGTTCATCGTGATTTGCAGGATCTTCGCGTCCCAGACCCAGAAATTCATCCCGGCTTATTCCTGTTTCATCTCTGTATTTCCAGAAATACTTATCCATGAGAGCCGGAGGAAATTTATCAATGCCTGCAGGAACAGGAGTATGAGTTGTAAACAGGGAACCACTTGAACAGGCTTCCATTGCTTCCCAGAATGAAAGTCCTCTTGATTTCATCAGATCCTGAATTCTTTTTAATCCTAAAAATGCACTGTGACCTTCGTTCATGTGAAAAACACTGGGGGAATAGTCAAGCTTTTTCAGTGCTTCAATTCCTCCGAGACCGAGAACGAATTCCTGTTTAAGTCTCATTTCAAGATCTCCGCCATAAAGCTGGGCGGTAATTTCTCTATCGTCCAGAGAATTTTCTTCCAGATTTGTATCCAGTAGAATGAGAGGGGTACGACCAACCTGAACTTTCCAGATTCTTATTGTTACAGTTCTGTCAGGTAATGATACGTAAACTTTTGCAGCATTTCCATCTTGATCAAGAACCGGAATAATTGGCATGTTGTAAAAATCATTATCAGGATATGTTTCCTGCTGCCAACCATCAGGATTAAGATACTGACGAAAATATCCTTCTCTGTAAAGCAGCCCGACAGCCACAAGAGGCAGTCCAATATCACTGGTGCTTTTTAAATGGTCTCCTGCCAGAACCCCAAGACCACCACTGTACACTGGCAAAGATTCATGGAGGCCAAACTCCAGTGAAAAATAAGCCACTAAGAATGAGGTATTATCACCATCGGGGTGTTTGAAAACACGACCGTTTGTCATGGCATTATCAAATCTTGCAAGTACGGTTTGGAGGCTATGAAGATAGGCATTGTCACTGGCCAGAAATTCAAGACGTTCCTGACTGACCCTTCCCAAAAGGGCAACAGGATTGTGACCAACTTCTTCCCATAGATTTCTGTCCAGTCTGATGAACAGCTCAATGGCATCAAAGTTCCATGCCCACCACATGTTGTTTGCGAGATCATTAAGACGCTTCAACGGTTCAGGAAGGGATGGAACAACAGCAAATTTATAAATAGTCTTCATCTTTTACTCCAGTCAATGCTGAGAACAGATATCGCTCAACTGTGGGATTAATATAAAATTTTTCCGTTAGATACCAGAAATAATTTCCTGTATCAGTTTTTTGAAGACAGCACTTATGCGATTTGCAGTTTCTTTGACTTCGTCATGGGTCAGAGGTACAGGACTGATTCCTGCAGCAAGATTTGAAATACAGCTTATCCCTATTATAGAAGCTCCCATATGGTGGGCCGCAAGGGATTCAGGAACTGTTGACATTCCCACCATTGAGGCTCCAACTGTTTTCAACATGGAAATTTCAGCTGGTGTTTCATAAGTTGGTCCGGGCATTGCGGCATAGACACCTTCCTTAAGGGTAATTCCACTTGATGCTGCAATGGCGAGAACCTGCTCCCGAAGTTTTTTGCTGTAGATGTCACTCATATCGGGAAATCTTGCTCCCAGTCTGCTGTCATTGGGTCCACGAAGAGGGTTTGTACCCATATAATTCAGGTGATCAGTAATCAGGCAAAGATCCCCCGCAGCCAGAGATGGGCTGATTCCTCCTGCAGCGTTTGTAATGATGAGTGTTTTGCAACCCATCATTACAAGGGTTCTTGCCGGAAAGATAACCTTTTCCATTTCATGTCCCTCATAGTAGTGGACACGTCCCTGCATGATGGCAACTTTTTTCCCTCCGGAGATTCCGCATACCAGAACTCCGGCATGACCACTTACTGTGCTTACACTGAATCCCGGGATATCTCCGAAAGGAATTCTGACCGAATTTTCCAGTGTGTCTGCAAAATCCCCAAGACCACTTCCCAGAATGAGTCCCAGTTCAGGAACAAAACCATCTGTGTGTTCCCTGATATAGTCTATAGTTTTCTGAAGCTGTTCGTATATCATTTTAACCCTGTCTTATTTCTTTGATAATCATTGGTTTGCTTTCAATTTTAACATCTCCAATGACATATGCGTTTAAAACTCTTGCCACTGCGTTTTCAATTCCGGAAGAAGCATTGTGATTGATCACTGCAATAGTGTCTCCCTTGTTAACCTGATCTCCGGATTTCATCATTACTTCGATTCCGGCACCATGATCCACTTTATCACTGACAACTCTTCTTCCCGCGCCTATCTCAATTCCTGCCATTCCGATTTCTGTTGAGTTTATTGAAGTGATATATCCGGATTTTGTGGCTTTAACTTCAACCGTGTCAGTATATGAAGGCATCAGATCGTAATTATCGATAACACCAGCATTGCCATGTTGAGCTGTTATTAATTCACCGAATTTTTTAAGGGCTGAACCATCGGAAATAGATGCCTCAGCTTTTTTCATTCCATCCTCAAAACTTTCAGCCTTATTTCCCATAAAAATCATTTCAGCTGCCAGGGTCAGAGTAAGTTGTCTGATATCTGAGGGGCCGCGACCTTTTAAAATTTCTATTGATTCAATAATTTCATTAGAATTACCCACTGCCTGTCCAAGTGGATCATCCATCCTGGTGATAAATGCGGTGACTTTTTTACCTGCTCTGTAACCTATGTCAACCAGAGTTGAAGCCAGTTCAGTTGCATTTTCCACAGTTTTCATAAATGCACCGCTTCCACATTTTACGTCAAGTACCAGTGCATCAATTCCTTCAGCAAGTTTTTTACTCATAATGGAACTTGATATAAGCGGAATACTGGGAACAGTCCCGGTGGCATCTCTGAGGGCATAGATTTTTCTGTCCGCAGGAGCCAGTTGTTTCGTCTGACCGATGAGGCACATTCCCTGTTCCTGTACAATTCTTTTAAAATTTTCAGTATCAATATTGACATTAAAGCCTGGAATACTTTCCAGTTTATCCAGAGTTCCTCCAGTATGTCCAAGCCCCCTTCCTGAAATCATTGGAATATACACGCCACAACTCGCTGCAATTGGAGCCAGAGGAATGGAAATTTTATCACCAACTCCTCCTGTGGAGTGTTTATCAACTTTTATTCCATCGATAAAACTGAAATCCATCACATCTCCGCTGTGGAGCATTTCATGGGTAAGTGCAGCCAGTTCACTTCCTGTCATTCCCCTGAGAAAGATTGCCATTAGAAGCGATGCCACCTGATAATCCGGGAGAGTTCCTGCTGAGTAGTTATCAATGAAGTATTTTATTTCATCGGGTGAAAGTTCATATCCATCACGTTTTTTAATGATTACATCCTGAAAGATCATATAATCCTCCTTAGAAAAAAGTTCAAAAAACGAATATTATCACAAATTGTGTATTTTTACACTCATATTTATATTCCATTTTTCACGACCAATTTTTACTCTACAGAGGAACTGAATATAAAAGCCCCTGATATGAGTACTTCCTTGTGTTCAATGGTGTAATAAATAAATTACTTGAATATTTAAAAAAGTAAGTCAATTAATATTGGATGAAGAGTTTGACCACAGGGCCTGTTTCAGGTATATTTCCTGTTTTGAACAGCAGGTGAAACTGAACGGATATTTTCCTGTAAGACCTGGTTTCTGGTCGAAAGGGGATGACAGGGTAAAATGAAAAACTTAAGTAAAATTATTTTTATAACTATAATATCAATAAGTTGGACAGTTATGGCTCAGGGTAAGAAGCCCAACGGAGCCAATGAAAAAACAAAAGAACCGGCAAAAACGGAAACGACAAAATCCAAAGATCCGCCTAAGAATAATTCTGCAACTGATGCATCTAAGAAAACTCCTGTTGCTGATCCTGGTGCCGGGAAAAAAACTCCCTCTGACACATCAGTACCAGTTTCAAATGAAAAAAAGGACACACCTGTTACCGTTGGCAGGGATGTGAAAAGAGATGTTTTACCTACTAACACAAAAACAAAGGAGCCTAAACTGAGTAAGACAGAACTGAAACTCAGGGAACTGGCAGAACAGGTTGAGGATTTAAAAAATAAAGTAACATCAAGTAAATACAGGCTTCAGTTGCTTAAGGAAGCAATGACGGATCAAAAGGAAACTCTTGGCGGTGCCAAGATTATAATCAAACATCGAAATGAGATGGGTGGAGTCTACAGACTTGTGAGACTCAGATATTTTCTCGATGGAAATCCTATTAAAACCTACAGTGATGTTATTAAAGCTGACAAGGTTGCACTTTCCAAGAAAGATATTCCTGTTGTCAGTGATCATGTAACTCCAGGGAACAAAAGGGTAAGGGTTTTTATTTCTTATCTTGGTAACGGGTACGGCCTTTTCAGATATGTGAAAGAGTGGAAGTGGGAAGTTAAGAACAGTTATAGTTTTTCTGTAGAACCAGGTAAGTTGTATGTACTTACAGTAATCGGAAAAGAAAAAGGAAATATGACAACTCCTCTGGATGAAAGACCCACTATCAAATTTAAACTGGAAGTCAGACCCCTTGTTTCCAGTAAGAAAAGTACCGGGAAATCGGGTAAATCTAAATCTTCTAAATAATTTCAGGATTTAAGCCATGAAAAAGGGCATTTCTATTATTATGTTCATGCTACTGTCTGTACCTGTTAAAGCAACCGGACAGGGCAAGACTGATTACTCAGATGAAATCAGGATCATTGATTCAAGTCTTAAAAGAGTTGAGACAGTAATAAATACAGCTTCCAAGATAGTTATGGGAAAGAAATATAACACTGTTCAGCGTCTGCTTAATGGTGTTTATCTTCTGAAGAACAACCGTCCTCAGGATGCAGCTGCTCTTTTTATGTCACTGACAAATGATCCCCAGGTGGGTGGTGAGGCAACGTTTCACTACAGTGAGTCAATGTATCTAAGCGGAAATTATCTTGTGGCTGCAGATAATTATTTCAGAATTCTCACGATGAAGGCATCAATGTCATTAAAAAGTAAAGCCATCAAAAGACTGCTTGAAATTTCAATGAAAGTCAGAGGATTCAAGGGAATAGAAAAACTCATCTCCATTATTGAAAATATGCCTGAAATGAAAAACTCATGGGAAGTACGTTATGCTCTTGGAAAATATAATTATTTTCTTGCGGATAAAGAATTTCATAAATCCGGAGAGAAACGTAACGAAACTTTTGTAATTCAGAAACTTCAATTGGCTCTGAAATATTTTGATCTTTTCAAACCCTTTACTGATGAGAAGGGAAAGACTAAATTTCCTCCTCTGTATTCTCAGGCAATATACTACAGTGGGGCAACTCTTGTGAGGCTTGCCAAGACAGGAGCCACAAGCTTTATAAGAGATGGAAAGGTTGTCCTTTTAGAACAGTTCACCGCTTTTCCAAGTGAAATGAGGGAGCTTATACTGTTTGAGGCAATCAAACGCTTTACACTGGTTAGTATTAACAAAAATGTATCTGATATTGTAAAAAAATTCCCTGAAAAAACCATATGGTTTGAACCTAAAACCAGTGTTGAGAAGGAAGTACAGACTCTAGCTGTGATGGCAATAGGCCGTATTTTCTATGAGCTTGGTCAGACCGGGGAATCTGTGAAGTGGTACCGCATGGTGGATCCTAAATCCAAATATTATGAGGATAGTCTTTATGAAATGAGTTGGGTCTATGTTCGTGAAGGCGAAGTGATGAAAGCCGTTCAGACTCTGGCTATTATGGAAGTCAGAAATAAAAACAGTGTATTTCTTCCAAGAGCAAAGATTCTTCTTGGTTATCTGAATGTACGGGGTGAAAAATGGCTGGAAGCAAATAAAAGCTTCAATAAAACAAGTCTTCAGTACAAGAGAGTTTATAACAAGATTCAACAGCTTCTGAAAAAAGATATTGATCCTGAAGCCCTTTTCGATCAGATTACCAAGAAAAAAGAGGCTAAGGATTCATCCGGCAAAAAGAAAACATCCACAAAATCTATATTTAAAGTAGAGTATGATATTCCACCAGAAATGGTTCCAATATTTCACAATGATCAGAATTTTATGAAAGCAGTTATTATTTCTGATGACATTGAAGTTATAGGCAAGGATCTTTCAGAGGCAAAAAGTACTCTTCAGATAGTAAAAAGGAGGCTTCAATCCACCAGTAGAATTGGTGCTTTTCCACTTCTGAGTGATATGCGCAAAAAAACATACGAACTGGAACTTAGAAATATGCAGTTGAGAAAGAAGATTCTAGCTGAAATAACCGGAAAAATTTCATCCCAGCTTACATCATCCGATATGACCAGACTGAGTTCACTTCAGAAGGAACGACTGGCTCTGAACAAGAAAATTTCAGATATGCCTAAAAGTACTGACTCTCTTGAGAAACGATTGAGAGCGAAGCGTAAACTTTATGATAAAATGACAGCATCCATTGATGGTTTGAAACTGGATCTGAAATTGAAGCAGGAACAGATTGAGGCTTTATATAAATATTATTTGAATCTGGATAAAAAGAAAAAAGCAAAGTTACCTGATATGGTAGACAAACTCAGGGCAGAAGCTGAACATGTGAAACTCACAATTAAGATGGCTGAAAAAATCAGGTCTGCTGTTGTTGATGCCAGTCTTGAGGTGGGGGTTGATGATTCCGATATGAAAATGGAGAAGAACCTCAGATTGAAGTACAGGAGTATAGTTGAAAAGGAATTTCAATTAATTGAGCGTTCATCCCTGTCTCTTACCGGTGAAGTTAAAAATGTAATAGACAATCTTGGTGCGCTGATGAAAACATCCCTTCAGATTGACTCAAGAATGGATGCTGTTAACCGTAAAATTGATAATATTGCTGTTAAAAAAATAGATGATATCAGAACCAAAGTGGCTGATGAGGAAAGCAAGATAAAAATGTATCAGGAGCGGTATGGAAATTATTCTAAACGCAGTGAATATTTTTCCAGAGTGGTATCAAAGGACAGTATTAAAAACATAGCTGATAAATTTCAGGCAATAGTTATGGAAGCTGACATTGGTATTGTAGATGTATCCTGGACCAAGCGCTCTCTCACCAGAAAAAAATGGAGCCGCCTGATGGATCAGAACAATAAAATCACCCGAAATCTGTCTTCCCGTTTTGGAGAAATAATGCAACCAACTTTCAAAATAGGAAAAGGCGAACTCGCGGATCCTTTCGAGGAGAAAAAAGCAGTTTCCAAAAAGACTTCAGGTAACAAAAAAGAAACTGGAAAAAATGCTAAAGTTGGAGGCAGCAAATGAGAGTAGTTTTTTTATTTGCAGCCCTGGTTTTTACTATGCAATCGGGAAATGTGTATTCTCAGGGAAAGAGAACTTCAGGAAAAACCCGTGAAAAAATTATAAAAAAGATACCCGATGATAAGAAAAATGTTTCAAATGAACCAAAATTTGAAACCACTGATATAGTTAAAGAAATAAATGATCTTAGAAAAGACTACAAAACATTTCGGAAGGCTATCAGATTTAACAGCGATTTTACTACGTACATGATCAAAAGAACCAGGAGAAATGAGGAAGTTGCTCTGAGATCAAAGCTGTCAAAGGATACAAAATCCGCAAAGGTTCAGGATATGATCGAGAGGGCGAAGCTCCTCAAAATGTTGGAGACCCGCCTCAGTGAATTTGAAAAACTCAAGGATCCCATGTGGACTCCCGAACTTTTATGGAGAACTGCTGTAATTTATCATGAAATAGCTGAGGAACTTTTTCTCAGATCTGAAAAGGAAGATGAGAAAACAGGAAAAATTCTTGAGTTTGATGAGGATTACAGGGATACCCTTGAGGCTGCCCATAAGCTCTCAAATGGTGTTGTCAGAGTAGCTGATTCCACTTTAGGTGTTGACTTTTACCGAAAGAAATCTGAACAGAATTTGAGGAAACTGATAAGCGGCTACCCGAAATTCCGGGCTCTGGGCAGTGCTTTTCACCTTCTTGCGAGGATTTATGAAAACCCTCCTTTTTCAACGCAGGATCCAAATCAGGAACTTCCAGCAAAGGTTTCTCTTGCTGCAGTGTGTTCAAACTGGGGATACAACCCGTTTAAGGATGATTTTAATGAAACACTTGTATCAAGAGGAAAGTTGATTCTTGCTTCTGATTCTCTTACTGCTTATAAGGGATGGGCTATCAAAGAGTTTCCAGGAAAAATTCCATTTGACCTGTTTCAGAAATGTAAACCGGTAAAGGGTGGCCTTGAATTTATTGGTACAGCCTGGGCTACTCTGGGTAAATATCTTTCCACAAAAAGAATAAAATTTGAAAAAGTGGATGCAACCATGACTGATGAACAGTCAATGAATATTCACCTGTTCAATTATGCGATTACAAAATGGTCAGCATTGAGTGCATACAAGAGAGCCCTTGGACCTGAATACAAAAACCTGAGTACCAGAGGATATATAGTTTATTTTGCAGGACTTATGCTTTATCAGAATGAACTTAATCCTGCTCTGGCAATGAAACTTTTTGATCAGGTTATTGTTATGGGGCAAAATAAGGATCTGAATTCACCCCATAAGGAAGCCATTAAATATATTGGCTTTCTTTTTCAGGATGAAAAAGTCGATAACATAGATGATCAGAAAAAATACAGTTGGGTAGACCCCTTTCCAGTTCAGTGTAAAAATAAATGTCCGGTTAAAAAGCTGGTGACTTTTTACAAGGGAAGGGAGAACGAACCACATGTGAAGAGAATATGGTATGGAATAGCTGATTTCTTTAAGGGTATTGAAGAAGGCAAGGCTTATCAGCGCAGTGAGGAGGACTATCTTTTTGCATGGAACCTGTATGACTACATTTTCCGTAAGATGGATACCGAGGGAAACTGGAAATATAACCCAGATAAACCCGCAGTGTTCTGGAAGATGAAAGAACTCATTGATATTATGGTGGCCAAGAATAAAAATCTCCTTCTGGAATTGAAAACCGAAAGGGATAAAAATGAGGTAAGGAAGAAAATTTCCGAATGGGAGAAAAAACGCAAGGATCTATATCAGTTTGCGTTGAACACCGTATTTAATACAGATGAAACCGATAGATTTCTTACCAGTCATCAGAAGTTTCTGACTTTCAATGCTGCCAAAAAAGTAAAAATTCCCACCGTTACCATAGATGAATTGAGGATGAATATTACCTACATCAAGAGTTTTGCCTTGATGTATACAGGTATAACACTTGCATCAAAGGCAAAGGATCTGTTCGATCGTTTTAAAAAAGCTACCGGTGCGGAAAAGGAAATACTGAGACGTAAGGCTGACAATGCCTTTAATGAAGCTGTAAAGTATTTTAAGGGAATTATTAAGGACTATCCCAATAGTATCTATCAGTATGGCGCCATGGTTCAGATTATGAATTTTTATAATGATCTTATGGATAAGTCAGCTGAATACTACATCATTGATCTTGCACCCAATGAGGCTGAACGTAAAAAAAGGATTTATTCAGGTCTTGACTGGGGCAGAAAAGTCAGGGACAGCCACCTTGGGAGTGACTGGAGAAAGAATGCAGCTGTTATTCTGAATAATATTTATATGGATAAACTGGCATATAAAGATCCTCCATATCCTTTTGACCCTAAAAAAGATGATGCAAAGGGTAAAATAACTTATGTTAAAAAAGAAATACCTGAGTCTTATCAAAATTATATAAAAGATGCTCAGATTTACATGAAACTTTACCCGGAAGATTCAAACTCTCCGCTGTTTTTATATAAAATTGCCCGTATTTTTCTGCATTATCAGGATGTTGATCTGGCCAGAAAAACTTATGATCAGATTCTGGAAAAATACTGCTCTCATGAAACTGCATACTACGCAAGCTATGATCTGTTTCTCACATACAGACATCAAAAGACAGATGCCCTGACAGATGAAAAATTCAAAAAGGAAAGGGATTCAGTAATAAGTGGTCTGGAGAAGAAAAAATGTGGCGGTGGCGAAAAGCATCGTGAGTTGATGAGCATGATAGCGAAACTTGAACTCAGCGAGCTTGTTAAAACCACTGAGAAAGTATTCGCGGAAGCCAATAGTTCCAAGGATAAAGGGAAAAATGATCCCGACAAATGGAAATCTGCTCTCACATACTATCTGACTCTCAAAAAGAAAGTGGAATCCAGAAAACCACCAAAGAAAGAAGAGAAAGAGTATTACAGCAATCTTTTTGGTATCTACTGGAACATATACACATGTAAAAAAGAACTTGGTGATTTTATTGGTGCTATTGAAATTCTGGAAAGTATCAGAAAACAGGAAAAAATATTCGAGGTGGCAGACAGAGAAGGTTACAAGGAGATTGTTTTCTACCAGTTGGCTGATGCATACACCAAAAGTTTCAATGAGGATCGTGCATTAAAAATGTGGGATGAACTCGCCAGAAAGGGTGTGTGGCGGCTAAGGGATGGAAAACGGGTTAAAACAGCACAGGAAAGTAATTTCAGACTTATATCCGAAGAGAAGAAACTTGATATTTACAGATCAAATGGTGATAAATTTTTCCGCGAAACCGTAAGTCTCATGGAAAAACTCATGGAAGAATATTCCAGAGTCAAAAGAATGTATGCTAAAAAGTTTTCGGTTGGAGACGCTAACCCCTTTAAGGATTTAGCGGCACAGATGGGTTTGAAGCAGGATAAACTGGATAAATACTACATCGTTTACTGGAACTGTCCTGGAGGCAAATGTACCAGTGCAACTGTAACTGATAAATTTATTTACTATAAAGAAATGCTTTATCAGGTCTACCTTAATAAAGCACTGGGTAAGGATGGAAGTGAAAAAGATTTATCAAATGTTTTGCAGAAACTGACTGATCTCGAAACGGCACTTGATTACTATGTGAAGCTTTCCCGAATTTTTAAAGAATCTGGAACTGGCGACTCCCTGAAAATTACAACATCCAAACAGTATGAGGCTATGTGGAAAAAAAGGCTTTTCCTCACCTATCAGAGAGCAAGTATTTACAAGTATCTGATGACAAAATCAGGGAGTGCAACTAACAGAGAAAAAGCCAGAGAAAAATTCACTGAACTTCTTAAAAAATATAAAAAGCTTTATGATAAGGGGGTTAGAGCTACACCTTCCCTCAATCCCGGTTATGCGGTTGTAAACTATGGTGAAGCACTTATTCAGTATGTTACAGAAGAATATAAGAAAGTTGACAATCCCTTTAAGGGGACATCAACTCCTGAAATTGATGCATTTGAGGATTCACAACTGCAGTTTAAAATACTTCAGACAAAACTTTCCGGTAAAGGGGAAAAACTTAACAAAAAACTGGAGGATCTGAAAAAGAAACTTGCAGATACACAGAATGCATATGTTAAAGAAATACAGGAGTTTGCAGTTGCTCTACAGAATCTCGCCCCTGCAGCAAGAGCAAAATTGAGCCAAAAGGATCTTCTAAAGCACTATAAGGTATATCAGAAATTTACAAAGAAATACCCGAAGTTCTGGCCGCTGGCTCAAAAAGTTGGATTTCAACCAGCAATTCAACAGTTTTTAGCTGATCGTAAGGATATTAAAAAGCTGGTTAAGGATATGGAGAATCTTGGAAAAGACTGGAGCAAATCTGTTCCTGAAATGGTGAAGAAATTCTTCAAGGATTTTGTTCCTAAATCAAAAAATGGAATTAAAAATATTGAAAAAATTTATAAGGATCAGAATCTTCCAATTATCGCTACCCTAAAGAAAACTATTAAGGATATCGATAAACTTTATAAGACTAAAAAAGATCTTCAGGTCAATGACTGTGTTCCAATTATTCAGGTATTGGGACAGATGGCTACTTTATCAACAATGCTTGCAGGTGCTGACGCTGTTGTACTGACACTTGTTCGAGGTGGAAGTCTTGATGGTCTGGCAAAAGGTTACAGTTGGTATACTGAACAAAAAGGTTATATCAGAAGTCAGGTGGCTCTGATAAAGGCTAATCTTATGGCTCTGAAACTTAAGATGATAATTCAGGGTATTGATATATTTGCCAAAGCACCTTTTTTGAAAAAACTGAGTCAGGCAGAACTGGAAGAGGATAGAGCCGCTAAACTTAAGGAAAGCAACTGTGCAGGGAAACCCGCTAAAATTGCTGATCAGTGTTATCTCGATTACAAACGCAAGATGTTTTATAAACGCAGTTACAGTATACCAAAAGGTAAAACAACTGAGTCTGTTGAGATGGTTCCTCAGGACCGGTTGATTGACGAATATAATAAAACTTTCAAGGAATTTCATTCCATTGTGACTTCTGAAAAAATCAGTAGTAATCTTATCGAAGAGGCTTTTGAGGATTATCGGCAGTTTGAAGGTTCAAAAAAATACCAGCGGGTGTTTAAACCTAAAATGGTTAAGATGAGCCATTAAGAAGTTAAAAATGAAAAAGATACTAATTTTATTAATTATAGGTTTTGTGGTAAGTCCCGGATGTTCAAAGAAAAAGAAGGGCAAGACGGTTCCTGTCAGCGAAAAAAAGGATGGCAAATCCACTGACACTTCAAATAAAAAGACGGATTCTGATAATAAAAAAGTTTTGAAGGAAAGTAATTCCGGAAACGAAGATAAGAACAATCTGGTTCAGGATAAAACCAGTAAGGATTCAAAGGATACTGATAAAAAACAATCAGATGTCAAATCTGATTCCGGTAAAAAGAAACCTTCAGGCAAAATTCTCTCAAAGAAAGAAAAAACTGCTCAGGAAATCAAAGAAAAAATATTTATGGCAAAAGCCTTTGTTAAAAAGGGCAACGAAAAAAGCTTTGTCGAGGCTCTGGATAATATTAAGGCGGTTCTAAAGCTTGATTACCAGAATTATGAAGCGATGCTGTTGATTGTGGAAATGGAGCTTGCACGCGGAAATTTTGAAAAAATGAGAAATGTGCTTAACCGCATTGAAGTTCTTAGAAGCAAATCAAAGCCTCCCACTAAAGTTAAACCCATCTGGCACCTGTACATGGGTAAATATTATCTGCATCAGGCCAGAAACTATGAAAGCAAGGGTTTGACCCTTGCAGGTATTTTTGAAAAAGGAAAAGCTGAAAAAGAATTTGGTCACTCCAGTTTGAAGGATAATTCAGAGGCTCTTTTTCAGTACGGAAACCTCCTCCTTGAAAAAGGTGAATACAAACAGGCCTTACTCAGTTATGAAAATGTACTTAAGTATGGTGGTAATGAATGGAGGAAAAACTGGAAATTCAGTGTAAATCTGGGCGTGGCGTATTTTTATTCTTTAAAATATATGGAAGCTGAAAAACAGTTCAGACATGTTCTGGGTGCTCTGAGTGTGAGATGTATGACCTGCCACTATAATCTTGCTCTGATATATAGTATGTGGGACGATATTGCCAGGGTTGGTAATCTTACCACAGTTGAAAGAGCGGAATATGCAATAAAGCATGCAGTTATTTACAGAAATGAAGAACGAAAAAAGAGAAGATATGATAAGGAGCTTGTATCCAGACTTAACAAATGGATAAAACAGGCGAAGGAAAGAATGGAATTGGCAAAAAGCAGAGGTGGAAAATGAAAAAAATCCTTGTAGTATCCACCCTGGCTGTTTTATTCACGGCCTTTCCTGCATCTGGTCAGGATAAAAAGGCTGCAAGTCAGGGTCCTAATGTAATTGAGGTTCAGATCCCAAAACCAAAGTTTGAAATATACAGAGCCTGGGAATATGGTGGTTTCTGGAAATGGGATGAAAAGGATCCTCGATTCTTTAAGGAATTTCTTAATAAAATTCATGAGTCTTTATTTTTAGGGCCTTTTTAGAAATTATCTTTTTTTTTTGTTTTAACCTAGTTTGAAATAGGTTATATTCCTTTGCAATTATCCAGTATTACAAAAAATGATTTTGCATACAGGATATTCTTGAGTTTAAGATAATTTTGTTATATCTTCGCATAACGATTTTGGTATGAGTATTTTTTTAACCGGCTTTTAAGCCCAACGGAGGAAAGAGCATTATGAGCGGTCTTGCAAAGGCATTTGTCGATGGTGGCGAATTTATGTACGTTATTTTGTTTGCATCAGCATTCGGAATAGCCATTATCATCGAGAGGTCAATTTTTCTTCTTTTCAGGTACAACATTAACGCAGAAGCTTTTATGGCTCAGGTTATGCAGCTCGTTGGAGCAAATAACATTGATCAGGCCATCAAACTCTGTAACGCTGCTCCTACTGCAGCACTTCCCCGCGTTATTAAAGCCGGACTGACCAAATATGCTGAAGGTCCTCTTGCTGTCAGCGCAGCCATTGAAGAGGCTAAACTGGAAGTAACACCTGAAGTTACCAAAAGAACCCCAGCTCTGCAGGGTGTTGCCAACATCGCTACACTGTGTGGTCTTCTTGGAACAATCCTTGGTATGATTCAGGCATTTGATGCTCTCGGTACAGCAACTCCTGAAAACAGATCAGCCGTTCTTTCGCACGGTATTGCAGTTGCTATGAATACCACTGCATTCGGTCTTATTGTTGCGGTTCCCTGTCTGACTGCACACCTTCTTCTCATGAGTTTCACTAAGAAAATCATGGATGATGTTGAGCTGTTCTCTACAAAGCTTGACAATCTTCTTGCCAGAAGATTAAGCAGAGCCAGATAATCATTCATTGGAAGTAGCAGGTTATAAACCCTTTTAAAAGGACTGAACCATGGCCAGGAAAACTGTTGACGATAAAATGGAAGACATCAACTTGATGCCTATTATGAACCTTCTGTGTCTTCTTATTCCTTTCCTTCTTCTGAGTGCGCAGTTCATTCAGATCGGTATTATTCTCGTGGATACTCCGAGAAAAGGAAGAGCTAAAAAGAATAAGGATAACAAGGAAAGTAAGGCCCTGGGTCTTGTTGTTGATATCACTCAGGAAGGGTATTATATTTCCACCAAAAAGGGTAGTGCCTGTCCAGAACGTAAGAACAACGGACAGCCCTGCCTGAGTGTTACTCACAGTGCAGGGAAAAAACTTTATCCCTCTGCTGCTTTAAGAAAATTTATCTACACAAAGTATTACAAACCGTTCTACAAGCAGAACAAGAATCCGGAAGCCCAGATGTTTACCGATTGGCGTAAGGTTACTGTGAGACCACAGGATCAGATTCCTTATGAAACTGTTATTGAAACACTGGATGCAACCCGTGAACTTCCTCCAGAAGCAAAGGGCGAAATTGATGGACTTAGTGGTTCCCTTGCCTGCGTTTTCAAAAAGCCGCAGGGTAAAAAAGACTGGGAACTTTCCGGAGCCTGTATGTTCCCGCTGGCCTCACTCGGTCGGTAGAACGTTTTAATATTTAGTAGATACTCATTTGAGTATTCAGACTTTTTAAGGAGATAGTAGCATGTCCCAGGATATGTCCCCAGAAGAAGCCAAAATTGCCAAAATGCTGGCTGAAAAAAAGGCTGAGAGGCGTGGTAAGGAAGCTGAAGAATCAGCATTCAATATTACATCTCTGATGGACGCGTTGACCATTATACTCATCTTCCTTCTGAAGAGCTATGGATCAGATCCAATGCAGGTTCCCCAGAAGAAAAACGAATTGATGGTTCCGAAGTCAGATTCAATGTCCTCCATGTCAGAATGCGTGGATATTCAGATTTCACGTACGAGTATTGTTGTTAAGGGTAAAAAAGTAGTTACCATTACCAATAACACAATATCTTCACAGGATGCTCCTGACGGATTTACTATCAAAAATCTTAAAGAGCGCCTTGATGAACTCCGTAATAAGGAAATTGAAGCAAAACAGGATAAGTCTGCCGGTAAATTCCAGGGAGAGGCATTCATAGCTGCTGACCAGAAAATACCATGGAAACTGGTTGATCAGGTTCTCAAAACTTGTGTAAAAGCACGCTATGTAAGATTCAGTTTTGCGATTGTTAAAACCAGAGGTGGTTGATAATCCCACTGTTGTAGTCTGTTTTCTCTCTCTTCTTAGATATTTTCCAACAAAATTCAAGTAAATCTGTATCTATTAAAGTCTATATCCATTATCTGTACTTGGAATTGTGTCGATTTATTACAGTGAGAAAATCAGTTTTATAGATTAAAGTCGTTTGTACTGGGTTCTGAATTCGAGAGCTCTTGATATCGTGACGCCGTCAGTGTATTCCAGTTCACCTCCAAAAGGAATACCTGCAGCAATTCTCGATATGGTAACGTTTTGTGGGACTACTGCTGCAAGATAGTGGGAGGTGGTTTCTCCGTCAACAGTATTATCAAGGGCAAAAATGAGTTCATTTACATTATCAGAGGATATACGATCTAAAAGTCTGTCAATTGTCAGATCTTCAGGGCCGATACCATCAAGAGGTGCAATATTTCCTCCAAGAATGTGATATACTCCGTTAAATCCATGACTGGACTCGATAGCAATAACATCCTGGGGTCGGCTTACAACACATATGATATTTCGGTTACGGTTTTCACTGGAGCAGATAGAACAATTCTGATTTTTGATACTGTACAATCCGCACTGAGGGCATTTCCCTAAAAGATTATTACATTGATTAATTGCATCAACTATTTTACCGGAAATCTCAGTATCTGAGTCCACAAGAAAGAATGCAAGACGTCTGGCGGTTTTTTTCCCGATACCGGGAAGTGCACTAAGAGCATCCACCAGTTGGTCCAGAGGAGCGAGTATCATTGTTTTACCTGATGAGTGAAGTCAAAGGAGAATTTTGCATCATAGAAGCTAAAGGACCAAGTTCTTCAGTGGCAATTTCTGCACTGCGTTCCTTACATTTTTCAATAAGTTGATTAAATGCAGCGGTAATAAGATCACTAGTCATTTCATTATCTTCCAATGACAGGAGATTATTATCAAGTTTTACTGATTTTACTCTCATATCAGCAGTTCCTACTATACTAACCATACCACCACCACTTTCAGCAGTCACTGGTTCTCTAGCGACTCTTTCTGATACTCTAGCGAGTTTATTATTAATTTCTCCAAGATCAGGAAGAAACTGACCAAGTTGTCCAAAATCAAAATCATTCATTTCTAAATCTCCATAATTTATTATTCATTTTCATCAGTTACATTAAATTTCATTACTTCACCCTGAAATTCATCAAGTAGTGTACGTACAAATGGATTTCCAAGGATATCCTCTTCAATCTGCCGCTTTTTGACTGCATTTTGCTGTTCCTTGATATCTCTGACGCTCTTTACAGGAATTCCAGCAGGAAGATGAGTATTTTTTAATTCTCCAGTTTTAAATGAAATAACAGTGTTACATGAAAGTTCAGTTGAAACCAGTTTATTTATGAGATCCTTATTATTCATGAGACTGGAAAATATATAGTCGTCGTCCTTCATTCCCGGAAGAATCAGAGAAATATTAAGTCTATGATTTTTAAAAATGCAACTGGAGAATTTGGCCTCTTCAAGTTGAAAACCAATAGTAGGACGATCCGATTTAATTTTCTCAACTATAGCCATCCATTTGGGGAGAGTTACAATTTCAGGTGGGGTATCAGAGGAATCCACTACGGTTTTTACAGTGTTTTTAGTTTCAGTTTCGTTGCCAGAACTGTTTTTTACAATTTCTTCAAGAATCTGTTTTGGGCTAATCTTAGGGGCTTCGCTATTATACTGAGGAGTAACGTCCACATTTTCCTTTGAAATAATAGAGTGTGAAACTCTGGGAGAATATGGTTCACTACCCAAAGTGGAAACTTCCGCACTGCCGGGATTTAGTGTGATGTTAGTTGATGGTAGTTTTTTTACAATACTTGCGATTTTTTCAATCGGAAGAAGAGGTTCACTCAGACATAAATCCAATAGAATCATTTCAAGAGCTACTTTTGGTGAATGAGAACGGGCAATGTGTTCACTTGCACCGAAAAGTCTCAATTGCAGATGATGAATATGTGTCACTTCAAATGATTGAACCAGTTCAGAAATACGTTTAAGTTCGGAAATGCTGTTTTGCGTAAGCAAGTGGGCAGATTCAGGGGCAGCCTTTACCACCAGAAAGTCACGCAACTGGCCTATAAGAGACTTAGTGAGATTAGCCACATCGGCACCATTAATGAATAAATCCTGAATCATTTTAAGCAATAAAGGGATGTTTCTGGATAAAAGCACTTCACCAAGAGAAATAAGGGTTTCACGATCGCTGATTCCTAGGACATTTCTGACTTCATCAGCGGAAATTGTGCCATCTGTATGCTGAGCAAGTACCTGATCCAGAATACTGAGTGAATCACGTACACTGCCTTCACCCTGGACAGCAATAATCTGACAGGCCTCAGGGGTGATTTCAAAATGTTCCTTTTTAAGAATAGAACTGATATGAGAGGATAGCTCATCAGTTTCCACACGATGAAAATCAAATCTTTGAACTCTGGAAAGAATTGTTGCAGGAATTTTATGGGGCTCAGTAGTGGCAAAAATAAATATTACATGAGGGGGTGGCTCTTCCAGAGTTTTGAGCAGCGCATTAAACGCACTGGTTGTGAGCATATGAACTTCGTCGATAATAATAATTCGATACCGACAGGAAGAAGGCAGATATCTTATATCTTCCCTAAGGGCACGGACACTGTCAACACCGGTATTTGTAGCACCATCAATTTCAAGTACATCAACATTTTTGCCATCTGTGATATCAATACAGTTTGAACAAATATTACACGGTATGGCGGTGGGTCCGTTCACACAGTTCAGTGCCTTAGCTAAAAGTCTAGCTGAACTGGTTTTACCTGTTCCTCTGGCTCCTGTAAAAAGAAAAGCATGATGAATACGACCGGAATTTATTGCATTGGTAAGGATTTTTACAATATGATGCTGTCCAACGATTTCATCGAAAGTTTGTGGTCGGTATCTTCTGGCTAATACAACATATGACACTGCAACAACCCATCAAAGAAAAAGTAATATAAAAACAAATCAGCCCTTGAGGCTTCAGGCACCCGATTGTCAAGCTACCGTTGCTTCCTTCCGGACCTGGCGGATTCACAGGCAAATCGTCACCTGAAGCCTCAAGGGCTGTTGGCGGAGAGAAAGGGATTCGAACCCTTGGTACCTTGCGATACACACGATTTCCAATCGTGCTCCTTCGGCCTCTCGGACATCTCTCCAGAGCAAATCATAGCGGAGAGAAAGGGATTCGAACCCTTGGTACGGTTGCCCGTACACCTGATTTCGAGTCAGGCTCCTTCGACCTCTCGGACATCTCTCCAGAAGTTGGAAGGAAGCATACCTCCCGCTAAGACATAGATATATAAATTCAGAAACCTAAAAGATCAAGCTGAAATTATTGCGAGTCTCAATCATTTTAAATCCCAGTTAATTTTCCATGCTTCGAGGCTGGATTTTTTGATAAAGAGTTTTTCCGTGAAAACAGTAAAAATCAGAGGATCATTTTTTGTAGTGAAATTTCCCGGTCCATACATACTGTGTCCTTCTGAATTTTCTATTATTTTATTAAAACTCCAGTCGTCGGTATTTATAACCCATACACTTAAAATACCCTCATCACGAGGATTTTCACCCACAGGTTTTCCACCTGGGATATAAGCGGCGCCTGTTGCTGTGAAAACAAGCCAGGGAGTAGAGGGAATACTTACAGGTCTTGAACCGAGACGATAAAAACACACGGTTTTCAGTGTTTTACCATTTTCCGGGCTTATAAAATAAATGCATTTGCCAGCGGGACCTGGCACACCAAATGCTTTATCCGTGGCAAAAAGCCACATGGGAGGATTCAGTGATGTATGTGCTACGGGAATTTCTCCAATATTTCCGGCACTTCCAACATCTCCTCTACTTTCCTTATATGTGAATTTCCACTTCACTTTACCTGTGGCAGAATCCAGGGCAGTCCAGCTGCCCTTTCCTTGTGGTTTGTCATAAACGTGGTTTATACTTAGCTCATATTTACCTGTACTTGTAGTGAATACTGGCAGTTTACCATCTTTAACTGCACCGTTTGAATAAATTTTCTGACCCTTGTCTGTAACCGCCCTGAATTCGTTTCCCCAGCTGCTTGTCAGGATGGCAGAGTCGAATTTATCGAAAGGATTTGAAATTTCAGTCCCTGTTTTAGTGTTATAGATTACCGATGATTTATCTCCTCTTATGATAACATGTCTGTCGCTGGCATAACTTACTTCCTTGTTTTTAATATATTTTTGCCATACTACACGTGGCTGACCGGAAATACCAACGAGGAAATTACCTTTTTTAAGTACAGCAACATCAGAATTCTTATGGATAAGGGAAACCTGATAAGTGGTTTTCCCTGGAAGTGTGAATCCACCGGTTCTCAATCCTGTTTCAGGATTAATGGCCATAACATTTGAATCCAGAGCAGAAAAAATCCTGTTTTCTGTATACCATACTGGAAAATTAACTGGAATCTCCTTACCGCTTGAAGTGGAACTTATGAAGGTTTTTTCGGGAACTTTTCCAAGCTGTATGTTTGTTCCGGCAAAATTCATAGCCAGAGAAAACAGGTGAAGATAAATCCGGTTAAGCCTATCCTGCCTTGGATGGGTAGTTTTAACCACCAGACCTATACGATCACCACCAGACCACACCATTTTCTTCAGAGTTGTTTTCATCTCCTTTATTTTAATTTCGCCCTTCCATAATTCTTTGCCATCAGGAAGTGACAAAATATGGTATCTGCCGGTATTCAGTTGTATGGTGATGAATTTTCCTTTTCTGGCCAGGAAACGTATTCTTGATGAATACTGGAGTGTTTTTGTCATTTTTCCGGTCATTTGGTCATATATATTGAGAGTGGATGCATACCGGCAACTGACGATACCGGAAACAATGCTGCATGTATCAGAAGGTACCTCTACAGAATATCTGATTTTTCCGGTCTCCACATCAATACCATTTAAAAGAATTCCTCCCCAGGACAGTCTCGAAAAACAACTGAGAATGTTTTTATAAAGAACAGGGGTTTTTCTGGCAATAAACAGCCCTGGAATTTTAACCTTATTTACTGATTCTCCGTTGTAAACGCTGATTTCAGAGGATGGAAGTGTGGATGGATAAACAGTTGGAATCAAGGCAGTACTTTTGCTGACAGGGATATCCAGTGCATAATCACGATCATCAATTTTTTCAATGAAAGTCCACAACTCTTTACCTGTCAGGGAATCAATACCCCTTAATGTTCCATCAACGGTTCTAAGAAGAATTGTTCCATTTGCGTTTCTGGGTTTGAACTTTCTGGATATTTTCACCGGAATACTTTCCACGGTTTGCTTTAATGGTGGAATGAATTCTTTTTTCCCATCATCTCTGGAAAGAAAATAGGGAGGATTATCCGCCACAAAAAGTCGATCTCCCAGATCTATGAAACCTGCGCTGCTTTTTATGCCCTTTATTAACTTTCCTGCAGTTGTATCCAGTGAAGTTATCTGCCTTCTACGGGTTGTGAATATTACCTGATCACCATTCAGACTGGCATTAACACCGTCGGGATGAGCCCATCCGAACATACCCGGATTGCGTTTTCTGAACCACTTGGTAATTCCAGTCTGGGCATCCAGTAAAAACTGTCCCTTCGGTCTGAAACTTTTTTTCCCTTTTCTGAATCCGAATCCATATACATACTTACTGTTATTCATAATACTGAAAGCATATGTGGAAAGTTCCCTTGACCATAATTTTACTGCAACGGGCCATTTTTTCTGGGGTGTAGAGGATATTTTTTCCGAAGTTTTTTCCGGTTTATCTGCTTTTTCATTCTTTTTTTCACAGCTGCCTGCAAGAAGCATCAGGAGTGCTGCAATGGCTATCTGTGTGTTATATCTAAACATATATAAATCTCCTTCCTCAGCGAAAGGTACACTACAAATCAAAGTAATGCAAACCACTACAGATGAACATGTATTTCCTGATGGGGACAAATACAAATTGAGTTGACCGAAAAATATCATATGGCTATCATATCAGCTATGAGAAAAAGCTATTTGATTTTAATACTGGTGATGATTTTTTCTGTCCTGATGCCCTCAGAGTCATTTTCCCGGAGAAACCGGAGAAAAAAACGTATTAAATTACAGGATATTAACGGAACAATTTCTGTTTCAGTGAAATCTGCAGGGGACACCATAAGCAACAATGTGAAATCCATTGAAAAATTCAGAAGGCGAGCCTACTGGAGGTTTTATGATCCTCTGATAGTTCTTCCAGATCGATTTCCGGTGCAGAACAGAATGTTTGTTTTTCTGTCAGGTAAGGGAACTGAGCCCACCGCTGCTGTTTCTTCTGATACAGAAGAGGATTCCAGAAGTGAAGAAAAAATTGAAATGGTTGGAGGTGGGTTTAAGCCGCGAATTGTTCTTCTTTCAACTCAGATGGATTTCAGGATTTATAACCTGATGGCCAGAACCGTAAATTTCTTAAGTCCCGGCAGGGTTATACGCGGTAAACCTATGAAAACTGAAAAAATTGTAGCCGGTGGTGATATGATATTCAATGTCAGACCCAGAAGCGGTGAGCAAAAGGAAGGAGATTTTTTCTGGTCCTATCCTCTTGCTGCAAAGGAATTTCCTCTGGCAAAAGGTCGGGTGGTATTTATAAAATCAAAATTTTATTCAAATCTCACTGAAGGTGGTGCCTTTTTAATTTCTCAGATTCCCCCCGGTCAGTATACACTCCATGTTGTGTATATAAATAAAGTTGTTCACACCCAAAAAATTGAAATCAGGAAAAAAGGAAAAGTCCCACCTGTTAAATTAAAAGTAACAGTTCCAATTTTGAAGTCGGAGTTATAAATGTTTTTTTCTAAAGTCTGGATTTTAATACTTTCATTTATAGGTGTACTTGCTATTGGCAGTATTCTTGTAGCAAACCGTCCCGCAGAGTTTTTTCTCCAGAAGACTTATCAGGATAATGTAGTGGATCTTTTTCAGGCTGCTTTTGATAAAGAACTGGAGTGGGAAAGCAGACAGGTTCTGGATGGTCTCGCACGTATAAGAATGGATGGCCGGATTCTTGATATTTTCGAGAAGAAGCTTGATCCATTTAAAATTAAGGATGTTTTTAAAAAATTTGCAGATACGTTGAACATGGATGAACTGATTCTTGCCGATAACGAAGGTAAGGTGGTTACTGCAACCACTAAAAACCGGAAAAGTATCGCCGGATTATCCGGGTTTATTGAGGCAAAAAAAGGATTTCATAATGATAATTCATTTCTGGTGGATGGTATTCTTTATATGACATGGTCAGTTCCTGTACTTGCCTCAACCCATAAAAGCACCCATGGTGTCCTTATGGGTATAAGAAAACTTGATACTGAATTTTTGTCCTATCATCTGGAAAGAATGGGTTATTCCCAGGATAAAAGACCAGTTGAACTGGCAATTTTTGTCAAGGACAAGAGTGTTCTTTCCACCGGTAGCATTGAGATAGCGCAGAAGCTTCCGCTGCTGTATGCCAAAAACATTAAGGATATTCGTAATCCTCAGAAAGGATTTTCCAGTGTCATAAAAATCAGTGGAAAAACTGATAACTATGCAGTTATTTTGGGGATGCTCCGTGGTGCAGCAACAAATCCCGTTTTTGATTCTTCAAAAAAACTGCCTGAACTTCCCGATACTGGAGTTTTTTATGCAGTTATCTGGAAGTTACCCAAGGCTATGGGGCCTTTTGCATTTCTTGATAAACTTATTCCACAAAGTGAACTTCTGAAGGGATTTCCATGGGGAATGTTTATTGCAGCCACTGTGGTGATACTTTTCCTTGGCATATTTATTGTCCTCTGGGAAGGAGACCTCCCACTTAGAAAACTGATTAAACGCGCCAAGGAAGTTTCATCAGGTGAACTAGCTCTAATAAATGATCAGGAATTCCGCGGGAGATTTTCATCACTTGCAAGGGCAATTAATGAAGCCCTTGAGAAAGCTCAGGCCAGTGGTGGCGGTAATGTACAGCAAAAGAGTGTTGATGAACTTCTTGGCGGGGAAGAAAAATCCACTGGTGAAAGAGCAAGCCTGAGAGATGGTGGACCACCACCACCACCAGTCGGTGGAAAACCGCTTGTTTATCCTGAAATGAAAAAAGTTTCTCTTCCAGGACAAAGTGATAGAGTTGCTTCGTCAAGACCTGATCTTCCGCCAATACCCTCAAGCAGAGAGATTCCTGCTGTTGAGGCGCCTTCGGTAAAAGAAGAATCACAGCCACCTCAGCCACCTCTTCCTGGTGATGATCCTTCTGAATACTTCAATTTTGTCTGTAATGAATACAGAGAACTGAAATTAAAACTCGAGGGAAATATTGACGGGTTTAATGATGAGGACTTCATTAAAAAACTATCAGATTCCACAGATAACATCAGAGCCAAGGCCAAGTGTGAGCAGGTAATTCTTGAAGTTTATGAGAGAGATGGCAAAGCAGGGTTAAAAGCTGTTCCTAAAAGGAAATAATCACTTCAGGTAAGTAACCTTTAGAAATAATTACAGGGAAGTTATGAAAAATTTTGAGTATTTCAATCCGGTTAAAATCAGTTTTGGAAGAGGAAGTGTAAACTCGCTGGGTGGTTTTCTGAAAAGTGAATACAGTAAAGTGATGCTGATAACCGGTGGTGGAAGTGTTCATAAAAACGGTTCATATGAAAAAGTTATGAAGAATCTGGCCAAAAGAGAGGTGGTGGAGTTTTCCGGTGTGGAGGCCAATCCGGATTTTGATACACTGATGAAAGCGGTTGAGCTTGCAAGAAAAGAAAAACCGGATCTGCTGCTGGCTCTGGGTGGTGGAAGTGTAATTGATGGGACAAAATTTATTGCAGGGGCAGTTTTTTTTGAGGAAGATGATCCGTGGAATATATTGAGAAAAGGATTGAGAATAAAAAGTGCACTCCCAATTGTCACAGTTTTGACACTTCCCGCTACAGGGAGTGAAGTTAATGATGGTGCCGTGATAAGTCGCAGGAAAACAGAGGAAAAAATGGTATTTAAATCTCCTCTGGTTTTCCCGGAATTTTCGATAATTGATCCGGATTTTACTGTGACACTCCCCAGGCGGCAACTTGTTAATGGAATAATTGATTCTTTCGTGCATGTCTGTGAACAGTACCTGACGGTTAATACAGATGCTCCACTGCAGTACGCCCTCAGTGAATCAATTCTGAAAACACTTGTTGAACGTTCCGAAAATATTCTGAGGGAACCTCCGGATTTGGATGCCAGAGGAATGCTGATGTGGTGTTCTTCAAATGCTCTCAACAGATATATTGGAACAGGTGTGGTACAGGACTGGACAACACATATGATAGGGCACGAACTTACTGCTCTTGCCGGTATGGATCACGCGGCAACTTTGGCTGTATTGCTGCCTGGTGTTCTGAAATACAAAATAAATGAAAAACTTGAAATGCTGGTGCGTTACGCTGGAAATGTCTGGGGAATTTCAGGAAGTGATCCACTTGAAACAGTAATGCAGGGGATTGAAGCTACAGAAAAGTTTTTTTCTGAACTTGGTGCTGGAGTTACTCTCAGTGAGGTGGCTGTAGATTGTTCAATAATAGATCGCATTGTGGAAAGATTTGAAAAGCGGCGTATAATTCTTGGAGAAAATTCTGATATATATCCTGAGGATGTAAGAAAGATACTGGAATCAAGGTGTGGAAAATAATATTTCCCTTATTTCTGTTTTCAGTTAGTTGCAGTGAGAATAAAACCTCTTTTAAGAAAAAGGGAATAGTCAGTCTTTCTCCAAGTCTTACAGAAATTGTTTTTGCTCTTGGAAAAGGGGACAGTGTAAACTGTGTTACCACTTACGACAATTTTCCTGAAGACGTGAAGAAAATTCCAAAAGTCGGGGGTTTTCTTGATGCCAATATCGAAAGAATACTGCAGTGTAATCCGAAACTGGTGCTGATTACTGAGATGCATCTGGATTTGAAGAAAAAACTGAAGGAAATTGGTATCCCATATCTTGAGCTGAGAACCAGAAGTGTTTCAGAAATCAGACAAAGTATTGTTAAACTTTCAGAAAAATTAGTGGTTTCCGATAAAGGACATGCAATTATAAAGGAAATGGACAGACAATTAAAAATTAAATCCTGCATGGATAACATTCGGAAAAAAGTTCTGGTGACTCTGGGCAGAAGTGCTCCAACACTGAAAAACGTTGTTGGAGCTGGTCGGGGGACATATCTTGATGAGCTTATTGTTATGGCAGGTGGAAAAAATGTGCTTGAAGGAAAAGTTTTTTCATATCCGTCCTTGGGTGCAGAATCTCTTGTGGCTTTAGCTCCGGATATAATAATTGATATTGTTCCATCCGGTGGTCATAAGAAAGACTGGGACAGTATTCCATTTTTAAAAACTCCACGGATATTTATTGTTAATGATTCTCATATGTATTCACCGGGAGTGAGAATTGTGGAGAGTTTAAAACTTATGAGAAAAATCATCTGTGGAAGTGATAACTAATTGTAGGGGCGAAGGTGGGAGATGCCCGCAAAGGCGTGAGAGGGATAGCAGGAAAACAGGGAATGTAGGAGCAGAGTCAGGGGAGCAGGGAATGTAGGGACTAGGTACATAGGTAACAGATTAAGGTTAAAAAAACTGTAATAAAAAATCTAGTAATAAAATAAGAAACACATAAAAATAAAAATGTGCTCAG
>JAFGWM010000037.1 GCA_016937155.1 Deltaproteobacteria bacterium | reverse complement strand
GGGCAAAATCGATGGGATAACTGTATTCTGAAACGGCAAATCCTAGTTAAAACGATACAAAATAAGCGCGAGAAACCACAAAATTCATCACCAGAAACAGACGGGGAATAAAAACAGAGTGAAAAATTTCCATAAAAGAATCAGAACTACTGAAGTTAAAAAACTAACCTGGGTGGTTTTGTTTGACTTACCGGAATATTAACCCGGGAAGCGAAAATAGTGGCTTGACTTGAGTGATAAATGTAGCATATTCCCGTAATGGGGTGATATGTCCGGGCTAAATTACAAAAAGAATTTACTTGATGAGATTAGTGCTTTACAGATACTCAACGATATTTCTGAAGGGGTTTTTACCGTTGATTCCAACTGGCGTATAACCTTTTTTAATGAAGAAGCAGCCAGAATCACCGGGGTTAAAATTGACGATGCTTTGGGTGAGAGATGCAGTGAAGTTTTTCGTTCAAATATGTGTCAAACAAATTGTCCTGTAAAAAAAGCTATGGAATTAAAAGCTAAAGTAAGGACAGAAAACGGATATATTATAAACTCTAGCGGAAAAACTCTTAGAACATCAATTTGCGCATCACCTCTAATGTCAGATAAAAAGGAAATTGTGGGTGGTGTTGAGATATTTAGGGATATTACTGAACTTGATATTCTGCGGCAGGAAGTTGAGGGAACACTCAGACTTTCCGATCTGGAAACAAATAATCCGGAAATGAAAAAAATTCTTTCGGTATTACCTGCTATAGCGGAATCTCCAAGTACAGTTTTAATTCAGGGAGAAACTGGGACTGGAAAAGAAGTGATTGCAAGAGCCATACATTCTTTAAGTTCGAGATCATCTAAACCCTTTGTTGCTGTAAATTGTGCTGCAATACCTGAATCATTGATTGAATCAGAACTGTTTGGCCATGTAAAAGGAGCCTTTACTGGGGCAACACATGACAGAACTGGAAGATTTGAAGCCGCCTATGATGGAACGATTTTTCTCGATGAAATTGGCGAATTATCCCCCGCCATGCAGATCAAACTACTAAGAGTATTGCAACAAAGAACATGGGAAAAACTAGGTTCCAATGCACCCAATGAGTTGAACGCCCGAATAATTACTGCCACAAACCGCGATCTGGTGGAACTCATGAAAAATGGAGAGTTCAGAGAAGATTTTTACTACCGGATTAATGTGGTTAAAATTGAACTTATCCCATTAAGGCAGAGGGTAGAGGATATATATCTTCTTGTTAGAAGGTTTATTAAGAATTTTAATCTTCTTCATAAAAAAAATGTCATAGAAATCAGCCCTGGAGCTATGGAATTACTTATAAATCATAGCTGGCCGGGAAATATAAGAGAACTTGAAAATACAATCGAAAGAGCATTTGTTTTGTGTAATGGTACAAGGTTGAATGAAAGCCACGTTAGTATCGAAAATTTTAGTCATGCAAAATTAAAACCGTTAAAATCGTTAAATGACAATATGGATAATGCTGAAAAAACATATATTATCAGTATTCTTGAGTCCACGAAATACAATGTAACCGAAGCAGCACTGACTCTTAAAATGCATCGTTCAACCCTTTACCGGAAAATCCATAAATATGGGATTGATATTTAAAAGCATGTGTCTTGCACCAGTGAGACAAAATGAGAAGATTTTCGCATTATTGCGACAAGAAAATAAAATAAACATAAAATTGATTATGCAGTTTTTAGTTAACTTAAGAATAATAAACAGTTATTTTTTTAATTGTTTTGTTTGTGTAAATTGGCATGATAACTGCACAATGATTGAACAGGGAGTTTTAAAATGACTTTATCCGCCATTGCAATATGGGAAAACAGAATTGCGCCACTTTGTGATGTGACTACTGATTTTGTTATTCTGGATATTGATAATGGTGTTTTGAGTCGTAGTTTGGAACTTTTTCCAACTGATATCCGTGCGAAAACTCAGGCCCTGACTGATATGAAAGTGAAGTTTCTTTTATGTGGAGCATTGAGTGAGGAGTTTTTTCAACTCTTGTCTGAGTCTGAAATTACTGTGATTCCCTTTATTTCAGGTGATCTTGAAGAGGTCATTGAAGTATGGATTCGTAATGGTGTCGATTTTAACTGGGATGAGTTTTCTATGCCTGGGTGCAACGGGTTTGGTGGAAATCATTACAGAAACCATGATTTCGTTGCCCCCTGTAAAGTGAATTATCACGGTCACGGAAAAGGGAAAATGAAACGACGAGGTCAAAAAAACGAAAGTCTAATTGGTGGTGTGTGGTGTATATGCAAGTGCGGCGCACGGGTAGAACATCAACCCGGGTTACCCTGTTTCAATATGAACTGTCCCGTATGCGGAGAAATTATGCGACGGGAATAACCGCGAAAAAACAAGAGTTTTCGCAAAGGAGAATTATCATGCCGTTTGGAGATAGACGTGGACCTGAAGGACGTGGACCGATGACAGGACGAGGAAATGGATTATGTTCCGGAAACAGAACCGGTGGATATGTTGATCATGATTATCCCCGGGGAAGAGGTCGGGGCTATGGAAGAGGTGTAGGTGCCTCCTTTCGTGGCAGTGGCCGTGGTAGGGGTCGTGATTTTTATTATCGCTATGATGTAACCCACAATGAATATGCTGATTATGATTCTATGGCAGATGAAATCAGTAAACTAAGAAACAGACTGGAAGAATTGGAGAAAAAAAGTGAAGATAGCAGTAACATCCCAGAATAACAGTATTGACAGCGATTTTGATTCCAGATTTGGAAGAGCACCGTGGTTTATTGTGCTTAATACAGAAGACGGTTCATGGTCAGCAGTAGATAATTCGGAAAATCTTAACGCTGCACATGGAGCAGGGACACAAAGTGCCAGAACGATTATAAATCTTGGAGTCAATGCACTGGTCACTGGACATTGTGGGCCAAAAGCTTCTGAAGTTTTAAAAATGGCAGGAGTAGATATTTTCGATACGAATGCCACTTCCTGTATGGATGCGCTTAATAAATATCGTAGCAGATAAAAGTACAAGGCCTAAAATGAAAACATACCTTGATTGTATACCCTGTTTTATGAGACAGGCTCTTGATGCTGCAAGAAATTATACCACCGATGAAGCTTTCCATGCTCAGGTGATGAGTGAAGTTACTGGATTAATCAACTCAATTGATCTTAATAAGTTTTACGATTCTCCTGTGTTGACTGGTTCGAAGATTCATAAGTGTGTAAAAGAGCTGGCTGGAAATAACGATCCCTACAGCGATATTAAAAAACAGCAGAACGATTCAGCTATTTCAGTTTCAGAACATGTTCGGAGAGTAATTAGTGAGTCATCCAACAGAATTTCAACTGCAATAAGGTTTGCCATTGCTGGTAATCATATTGATCTGGGGGCATTCTCAAAAGTTTCTGAAAATGAGATTCTTGATGAAATTTTGAAAGCTGAAAAAGTTGAAATTTCAGGGGAACTTTTAAAGACTGCAGATGAAATCAGTAAAGCATCTGATGTTTTATATCTACTTGATAATGCAGGTGAAATAGTTTTTGATAGATTGCTTATTGAAGCCATTGGTCCTGAAAAGGTGACAGCGGTTGTCAGGGGAGGACCAATAATAAATGATGCAACAATGAAAGATGCACAGTATTGCGGATTAACCGATATCTGCAGTGTTATCGAAAATGGCTCCGAGGCACCTGGAACAGTACTTGATATGTGCTCTCCCCATTTCAGAGATTTATTTGAAAAATCCACTTATATAATTGCAAAGGGTCAGGGAAATTTTGAAAGCCTCAATGATGAGCATTTTAACGGAGTATTTTTATTCAAAGTCAAGTGTGATATTGCAGCGCAAATCAGTGGCCTGAAAAAAGGACAATACGCAGTATTACCTCAAAGGAAGGAAACTGACTCATGAATATTGCTATAGCCAGTGGAAAAGGTGGAACCGGCAAAACAACACTCACTGTGAATCTTTCAGCAATAGCATCTGAAAAATTTCCGGTGGACGTTGTTGATTGTGATGTGGAGGAACCTGATTCCAGTCTTTTCCTGAATATACAAAAAACGGATACTGAAATTGTTACCATAAAGATTCCAGAGATTGATGAAAATGCGTGTACAGGCTGTGGGGAATGTGACAGATTTTGCAACTTCAATGCGATAATCTCCTTTTCAGGACTGGCTCATTCTCTTCCCGAACTTTGTCACAGCTGTGGCGGATGTACGCTGGTTTGTCCTGAAAAAGCAATAACGGAGACAGATCGTAGAATCGGAGAAATTAATACATATATTTCCGAAAAAATAAATATTTTAGAGGGTGTACTTGATATTGGGGTCAGTTCATCTCCTCCTCTGATTAGGACTCTTAAAGGAAAAATCAGTCCTGAAAAGTTTACTTTTCTCGATTCTCCTCCTGGTACAAGTTGTCCTGTTGTTACCACAGTTACAGGATGTGATTACACGGTGCTGGTTACAGAGCCAACTCCATTTGGACTTAATGATCTTATTCTTGCAGTGGATATGATGAAGGATGTAAAAGTCGATTTTGGAGTTGTAATAAACCGGGCCACCACAGGGGACAATCGCGTAAAAGACTTTTGTAATCAGAATGGAATAACTATACTTGGTGAAATTCCAGATGACAGGAGAGTTGCTGAGGTTTGTTCCGAAGGTAAAATCCTTATACATGCATTACCATCTTACAGAAAAACGTTTCTAGAAATACTTGAAAATATTCAGAATCAGATGGAAGGAACAATGCAATGGAAGAGATAGTAGTAATCAGTGGGAAAGGTGGAACCGGTAAAACCAGTGTTACCGCGTCTCTGGCTCATCTGGCAAAGCACGCTGTAATAACTGACTGTGATGTTGATGCAGCTGATCTTCATCTTGTTGTGAAGGGAACCCTTAGGGAATCATATGATTTTATCAGTGGTCATTTAGCGACCATAAATAATTCTGAGTGTAATTCATGTGGTGTTTGCAGCAGACTCTGCCGATTTGAAGCCATTAAAACCACTAATGATCCGGATGGAAAAGTTACATTTCATGTGGAAGAGGCATTGTGTGAAGGTTGTGGAGTATGTGTGCGGTTTTGTCCTGAAAATGCAATTGCCTTTAATGAGAGGCACTGTGGAACCTACAGCATAAGTGAAACTGCAAATGGTCCTATGGTTCATGCAAAATTGAATACTGCAGCTGAAAACTCAGGAAAACTTGTTGCAGAAGTTCGGAAAAAGGCAAAAGAAACGGCGGAATCAGAAAATCTTGATCTGATAATTACAGATGGCCCTCCAGGTACTGGGTGCGCTGTTATTGCGACACTTACAGGGGCTGATAAGGTGCTTGTGGTTACTGAGCCAACTGTCAGTGGAAAACACGATGTTGAAAGGGTGATAGATCTGATAAAACATTTTAAGATGAAAGCCTATCTTACGGTTAATAAATGGGATATTAATGAATCCCTTACAGAAGAAATTGAAAAAGCCGGAGCAAATGCGGGTTTTCTGATACCTGGACGTATCAGATATGACAGAGGAATCACAAAAGCCCAGATAGAAGGAATTTCGGCTGTTGAACTTAATACACCCGCCGGAACTGATATTAAAAAAATATGGGAATACATATCGGTTGATTAAGTATGGAGCGTAGTATGACAGAAAGAAAAGCAGATAAACTTGTTAGATTTGCATTTGCCACAACAGATGGGGAAACTCTTGCCACTTCACATTTTGGAAGTGCCGATTGCTACAGTATCTGGGAAAGTAACGGCATTACCTTCAGGCATGTCAGGGATATAATAAACACAAGTGTTGAAGAGGATGAGCATGAGGAACATCATGGTGATGTAAAAAAGGCAGCATCTGTTATGGAGCTTCTGGGAAATGAGAAAATCCATGCAGTTCTGGCTATTAATTTTGGACCCAACATTGAGAGAATTAAAAAGAAATTCTTCCCTGTATTTGCACACTGCGAGTTTGTTGGTGAAGCAATGAACGATCTTCTTAAAATCTGGAATGAAATAGAACCCCTGGCCCTTAGCCCGTTTTCACTGAGGGGTGATATTAGTATCGATCTGGGAAATTCATCAGGAAGCTTCCGTTCCCCCCATGCTGTTGTTGAAACCAGCCGGTGCAGAGGCTGTTCATTTTGTGTGGACAGTTGTCCTGAAAACGCCATTTCAATGAGGGCATTTAAAGCGATAGTAGATGAAACACTCTGCACGGGCTGTGGAAAATGTGTCAATTCATGTCCTCCCCGTGCTATATCTGTTTCTCATCATTGATTGTTTTGTAAAAAGTCCATATTGATAATTCTTCTGTGGAATAAGTAACCGTGATGGTTTAATGTGTGAAACTCAGGAAACCTCAGGCGGTTTTCGTTGACTTCTCTGGAGATTATTCATGAAGAAATATATTCCACTGACAGCCCTTTTATTTTTTATATCTGTTCCTGTCCAGTCATGGGCGCAGAAACTGGATTACAGAACCTCCTTTCGTGGTGGGTATTCATTTAATTTGAATAGCGCCATGGACGATGGCGTTTCCACTAATGGCCCTGCATTTGGAGCTACAGGTGAATTTAAATTTGATTTTCAGTTATTCACTCTGAGGACAGGAATATTTGCTGATATTTCAGTATATCCGGGAATCGCATGGACATTACAGACCGGAGCCATTGCACAGTACGTGCGGACTGTTCACTTTATTGATAGAGATTTCGAGATTGCCGGAGGTTATGGATTTTCTGCGGTAATCGCTCCCACAAGGGATGCTGGATTCACGTACACCGGGTCAACGGTGAAAGTGGATTTAAGAACTGAAGTTTCTGAGGATTTTTCTGCGGGTTTTTATATTCGATATGATCAGATACATATGGGAGAGTTTAAAGATCCCAAGTTTCTGGGATTTGGCATTGAGGTTACCTGGGGAAAGTCCATAAACAAACCGGTGGTTAAATTTGCTGAGCCTAAATCAACTGCGAAAAAACTAACCCCGGTTAAAAATTCAAAACCGGGAAATACCAGTGGCAATTCTGTTAAACCTAATGATAATACACAAAATAATAATATCTCTCCGGATGATACTGACGGTGACGGGGTTAAAAATTCCATCGATAAATGCCCAACGTCAAGAATGGGCGAAAAGGTTGATGAAAAGGGATGTAAGTCAGTACACGACGGGATGAAATTTAAGGATCTTGTTTTTGAATCCGGGAAATCCCTGATATCAAATAAAGCTGAAGTTGAGATTAAAAGACTTTCAGAAATTCTTCAGGCGAATCCTGAAATTCATGTGGTTATTGTTGTCAGAGATAAGGATCAAACACTTGCATCCAAAAAAGCTGATGTAATTGAATATAAGCTTAAGGAAATGAAAATTTCATCTGACAGAATAAAAATTGATGCAAAAGCAGGAGAAAAAGAAGACGTTTATTTCAATTTTCTTCTGGGCATATAGTTTTGTGTGGTGAAGAGGTAGGAGATGAGCATAAAGGATACTGCACTCTGGGGATGCGGAAAAATAGGAAGAGCTACAGCTCAGTTACTGAAGGAGAACAACTGTAACCTGAGCTGGATTTATGATCAACAGACAGAAAAAGCAGCCTATCTTTCAAGAAACTGTGACATGGGAAAAATTCTTTTCCATCCTCCTCAGTATCATCCCGAAGTTGATATTGTGATAGATGCCACCGGCGATGCTTCTCTTATGGATTACTGGCAGAGAGAATTAAAAAGTGGTCGTGTTAAGAATGTTATTTTTACCAGAAGAGAACCTGAAGCCGATTTCAACATGGTTATTGGGGTTGACTCTGGAGTAGTTCCTCCTTCCGGAACATCGATTGGAAGTGGAAGCTGCACAGGTAATGCAATGCTTTCATTTTTATATCCCCTATACAGGAACTTTTCACTTGAATCTGCTGCATGTACCGTTTTACACCCACTGAAACAGAATGAAGATCTCACAATTCATAAGATACCCACAGCTCTGGAAAAGTCTGTAAATGATGTGATTCCTGAATTTTCAGACCGTTTTGACGCGATTTCAATGGAAATTCCTGTGTTAAGAGGAATGGTTCTTGATGTTTGTGTGGACTTTAAGGAAAACATTTCCAGAGGAGTTCTTGAAGAATTTTTTACAAGACAGTACAATGGGTCGAAGATTTTCAGGATCAGTGACGAAAAGCTTACTAATGATAAGATTGTAGGTAGTCCTTTCTCCGGTGTACTGGAGTCGGACTGGAAATTCAGCCGGAATCGTTTTCGGGGTTTAATCTGGCAGGATAATGAATACGGGTTTTCATCCCGGATAATTGATATTATGAAGATATTGAGGCAATCATGACAGACACAAAGGTTCTTGATGAATCCACGGCCTGGCAGGCAAACAAACCGATGTTTGCTGCTCCACCCATCATATTTCCGGAAATAGCACAACAATTATTGGGGGAAATTCAGAGCAACATTGGATTGCACGAGAGGATGGAGGCTTTTTTTAATGAGCTTTATCATCCTTTTCCGGATGCAAATGCTGTAGTGAAGGGATATCGTTCTCTGGCACTTCAGGATAGCTGGGCGTTTCATGATAGGGAAAATACCTCAGAGCTTGTTAGAGATATGGTTGAACTTGGTTTGTATCAACTCAGAATGAAGTTCCCGTATCATGAACGTGAACGGATAATTTCTACGATTCTGGAGCTCCTCGAAAGGGAAATATCCAGGGGATTCTTAAATGGTGATGACTCAAGTTATGTTATCTCTGAGTTGACTGTCATTGTAAGGGATGATGATATTTTTGCGGGACGGGCCTCGGGAAAAATAAAAAAACTCTGGAATTCAGTGAATAATAATTCTGAAATCAAGGGAATCGAAGGACTGTTAAAAATCTCTCTTGAACGTTCAATTTATTGCTGGAGTAAGGAAGGAAACGAGAACTGGTACTCATCATTCGGGTCAATAAAACTGATAACAGTTATGGATGAGTTTTTTCAATTGATGAATGATTACAAAAATCAACTGGAAAATTCCATGGATGTTCCAGATTCTGAGTCCATTGCACGTTTGCTGCTGCAGAAAATTCGTTCAGAATATGAACTGCTGGCAAAAATTGAATTAATTCTTGCTCTTTTCGATTTTGATTATCTGAAATTCTATCAGACTGAACTTTTAAATCATCTTACAATGATACTGAGAAGAGCTCCCCTCGGAAATGAGCCACAAAAGGCCATTGAAGTTTTTAATCTTCTGTTTCCTTTTCTGGCTAAACTCGGCCATGATCATTTTGTGGTTATAAACAGTATTCTGGTTCATCTTGGAAAGCAGGTTATTCCAGCTGGAAATACTGATATTATTGATTATTTATGTCAGAAGATTATCTCACTTCCTTTTCCAGATCCGCAGATAAGCGGGGTCAATTCTGACTGGCAGATACTGCGAAACCCGGCTCATCTTCCTACAATAAGAACCATTCTGGAAATAATTCGAATAGATCCCGAAAAAACCACAATACTCCTAGCCGGGTTACATATAAATCTTAGAGCGGGTGGTGTTTTTATTTCAGATACAGATCTGTTCCATCATGATGTGAGTGAGCTTCTCAACAGTAATATCAAACCGGTATATAAACAGTTAAAGCAGCTATGCAGGTTGTTTCCTGTGTTTTTCAGAGATATCGGAGCAGAAGGTGAGCTAAGAACTGCTTCCACAAAAATTGATGAAATGTACGGGAGAAGTGACAAGCTTATTCATTTCCTGAGAAAACAGATTCATATAGAAAGTAACAACACACAGATTGATCTTCTAAGGGGCATTGTTGAGAAATGGTGTGATAATTCTGAAGCCGGTCTGAGTGGAAGACTGCCGGATGATGTGCTTGATTTTTTGAAGAAGGATGAAACTTATCTGAAAAAAGCATCAGTTACGTGTGAAATACTTAAACAGGTGGTGGGTTTTAAAACTCCTGAAGAATTACTTGACTCAGATCCTGATGAACTGCTTGAAATTTGCACTGACGGTGAACTTGATGAACGTGTTGCGAGAATAGTAAGAATTTATCAGTTACTAAGTGCTAAATATGATCTGGACAGTGCGGGAGCCAGAGATGCACTTATGTCCCTGAGAATTCTAGATACCGATGATATAGTTGTGCTTTTTGATGCTATTGATGCCGGTGATAATGAGAAATCCATTGATATAGCTCTGGATATTATGGCACAACTTTCTGGAATTATTCATGATCCTGAAAAAAGTGAAATAGAGGAAAGAATTTACAGGAAGAGGCATATCGCAGCCGGCATACCTTCTATGTATGGACACTATGAAGAGAAAAAACTTGAGTGTCTGGGTGCATCCTACCGTCTTGAAAGGCTTATTTCACTTCTGCTGGAAAATCTGATCTCAGGAATAGATCTGGATTATATCACCAGACCTGCTCTGAGAAAAATAGAGTGGATTCTGGAACGTCTTATCAGAGCACTGGAACTTGATGGTATAAGGATTCATGATTTGCGTTCACACTGTGATATGCTTAAAAGTGCACTCCAGAAGGAAGGATTTACCATAAATCAGTTCCTTAATATCTTTCAGGTATTCGGTCAGAGGGTTCGGGGAATCATTGACCGATATTTTTATGCATTTCATAAGGATGCCATGGGGCTTATTATGCCAGCTAGATGTGAAGACCCGGCTTGTCAGACAAGGGTTTCTGAGATGGTGATGAGGGATATTCTGTCCAGCGCATTCGGAGTTGGAATTCTTGATAATTTCCTGGGTAAAATTATTGGAACTCTTGCGGATATGAGGCTTAAACTTCAGCCGGAAACAGTTAATCTGGTTTTGTCATTTGATGCAGATAAGTCCCTGCTCAGATTACATGAGGTTCCAGGCGAGATGGCCAATCCGGTCTGGCTGGGAAACAAGGGATATAATCTTTATCTGCTCCGTAAGCTTGGAATACGTGTGCCATGGGGATTTGCGGTAACCACAGAAGTTTATCGCTGCAGAAAGGCCTTTGACTCTTATCCCTACATGAAGGCTGCACTTCGTCGAAGACTGATTAGTGAAATTCAAAATCTTGAAGAATTAAGCGGATATCTTCTGGGAAGAACAAATCAGGGAAGGCCACCACTTTTACTCAGTGTAAGATCCGGAGCTGCGGTATCAATGCCCGGGGTTATGATGACATTTCTTAACGTTGGGATGAACAGGGATATTGCCATGGAATTGAGCCGGCTGCCTAACTATGCATGGACAGCCTGGGACTGTTATCGTCGTATGATCCAGTTATGGGGTATGGCATATGGAATTGAAAGAGATGAATTCGACGACATCATTAACAACATGAAAAGAAAACATGAAGTTGATGCAAAACTTGAATTTTCTCCTGCGAATATGGCGAGTATAGCTGATGCATATATGGCTCTTTTGAATTCAAGGGGAATCAATATCCCTGAGGATCCTCTTGAACAGGTTGTTGAAGCTATAGAACTGGTTTTTTCCAGCTGGGACAGCCATATGGCCGGGGTTTACAGGGAGCAGTTTGATATAGCTGAAGAATGGGGAACAGCGGTTTTAATTCAGAGGATGATTCTTGGAAATCTTAATTTTGACAGTGGTACTGGCGTGGCAATGGTTAAGGTATCCGGAAATAAATTAACTCTCAGTGGTGATTTTGTTCCGCACTCCCAGGGTGAGGATGTTGTCAGTGGCCTTGTCTACCCATTTCCCGTTTCTGAAGTTGAAAGAATAAGTCGTCAGGGAGCTATGAGTCTTGAGGGTAACTACCCAATGCATTTTAATGCTTTAATGGATCTTGGGAAAAATCTGATAATTGAAAATGATTTTCCCGAACAGGAAATAGAGTTTACATTTGAAGATTCCAACCCTGATAATCTTTATGTTCTTCAGTGCAGAACGTTGGTGAGCGGGCATGGTGAAAAGATTGCTGTGTTTACTGATGCCGAGGAACATCATACCCCCCTGACCATAGGAGTTGGGGCTGGAGGTGGAGCTTTTGTGGGTCGTGCTGTTTTTTCAAGGGAAAGTATTGATTTACTGAAGGAAGAATCTGATATTCCACTGATACTTGTTCGTCCTGATACTGTGCCTGATGATGTGGATATGATATTCGCGTGTCAGGGTCTACTCACCGCAAGAGGGGGAATCACCTCACATGCTGCAGTTACTGCAAACAGGCTTGGTAAGGTCTGTGTTGTTAACTGCAGGGATCTGAATGTCTACGATGATGAACGCAAAGCAATCTGTGGTGGAAGAGAAATTCATGAAGGAGATATTATTTCCATTGATGGCAACACCGGAAAAATTTTTATGGGTCAGCGCCCTGTATCAAGTACTTCATCACGTAATATTGTGTTGCAACTCGCATAACTAACTAAACTTACAGTCTAAATTTACTTTTCTGTTTTTTTTTCCGGATCAGTCTGCCATTTATTGTTTTTTCCTCTGGAAACACTATTTCAATATGCTATCAATTGGACAGTTAATTGTAATATGTAGTGAAGATTGAAATATAAATTATGCACTGGCAGGAGCTTCCGGTTAAACCCCCGGGGACTGGTTTTCATTAATTTGCGATCATTTCTGAACTGAAGTGATTAAATCAATGTAATTTCAGGTTGTTCTGGAATTCATACTCTATAAAGGAGATGTCAATGAGAGTACTTGGAATCAATGGTCTTGGAAGAATTGGAAAACTGGCTCTTTGGAGAAATCTGGCTGTAGGACACTTTCAAAGAATTGTAATAAATACAGGAAGAGAAGTTGGAAAGTCCTTAAATGATCTGGCTTCATATGCTGAGACTGATTCCACCTACGGCCAACTTTCCAGATATCTTCATGGTTTTAAAGGCGATTCAATGCGTCCTGTTCTGAGAGTGGTTGATCCTGAAAAAGGTATTATTATGGCAGGGGATACTGAGATCGTCGTTCTTCGCAAAGCCAGAAATCCAAGAGATATTGAATGGCACAAATATGATACTGGGGTTGTAATCGATACAACTGGAGTATTCACGGATCCTAGTGTGGATCCCGGTAATCTAAAGGGTGCTTTAAGAGGACATCTTGAAGGTGGTGCAAGAAAAGTTATTAATTCAAGTGCGTTCAAATTAAAAACAAATATACCTGTTCCGGATGACAGTGTCACTCTGATCTATGGTATTAATCATGCTGCATATGACAGTGGTGAACATAATGTAATAAGTGCTGCAAGCTGCACTACAACGGCTCTGGCACACATGCTGAAACCTTTGCTAGAAGCTCCTGAAACCAGGAGAATTCTGACTGCATCCATGTCCACAATTCATTCAGCTACAAATACTCAGAGTGTTCTGGACAGTGTTCCTGCAGCAGGTGCGGGAGATTTACGTAAAAACAGAATGATGCTTGATAACATTATTCTGACTTCTACAAATGCAGCTAGAGCTTTGGGGAGTGTAATTCCTATTATTAACGACATCGGGTTTATGGCAGATAGCGTTAGGATTCCAACATCAACTGTTTCTCTGGTTACTCTGAATCTGACACTTCAGACAAAAATACAGGATGATGGGGAAAGCAACGTTACAAGGGAAGTTGTAAACAGTATCTACGAGAAGGCTGGAAATGGTCCTCAAAAGGATCTTCTGCTTTACAGCTCTGAGCAGAAAGTCAGTTGTGATTACAAGGGAGTCAGTGCTGCTGTGGTGATAGAAGGAAATGATACTCATACCAGAACTGCTTTCCTGACAATTGACGGTCCCGAATTCGGGCTGGATAAATCAATTCGTGTACCTGTAACACATCTGAAAATATTTGGGTGGTATGACAATGAGCTGGGAAGTTATACTTGTCGACTTATTGATCTCGCCAGATATATTGATGAACAGCTTGCCTGATTTTTTTCTTTGCTCAGTGTTATTCCCGTATTATGATAAGCCGCTGTTCGGTTTAGTTCCGGTGGCGGATTTATACACATATGCTTTATTGCCCCTCATGTAAAAAATTATTTCTAGACGATGGTGATGTTTGCCCGTTTGACGGGATAAAACTGGTTGAACCACCCGACCCCATGATGGGGCAGCAGGTGGGTTCCTATATGCTTTTGGACGTCATTGGTCGTGGCGGAATGGGAAAAGTCTATAAGGCTGAGCATGTATTTATAGGTAAGCCTTTTGCGGTTAAAATTCTTCACCGGAGATTTGCTGATCATCAGGATATTGTAGAGAGATTCCTTTTTGAAGCCAGAGCTGCAGCAAGAATTAATCATCCCAATATTATTGAGATAACAGATTTCGGTTATACTCCTGATTCACTTCCGTTTTTTGTTATGGAATATATGGAAGGACGTGAACTTATTGATTTGATAGAAAATGAAGCGCCTCTGGCTCTTTACCGGACGGTAAATATTCTTACTCAGGTTTGCAGTGCACTTAGCTCGTGTCATGATGAGGGAATTGTCCATCAGGATCTTAAACCGGAAAATATTTTTTTAGTACAGAGGAAGGGCAGAAGGAAGCTTATTGAACTTCTGGATGATCCGATAAATCCTTTTAAGACAGAAGATGAAGACAGTTATGATCTGGTTAAGGTACTGGACTTTGGTGTTGCTCATCTCGCGAGGCTGGTTGCTGCTGATACAATTGCAGGTACACCGGAATATATGGCTCCCGAACAGGCAAGGGGTATAAAGGGTGATAAAAGAAGTGATATTTACTCAACTGGAGTGATTATGTATGAAATGCTAACCGGGGAGTTGCCATTTACAGGGGATACCCCTGAAGAAATATTTAATAAAACCTTCACTGCTGAAGTCAGTGATATTACAAAAATATATCCGAATCTGAATCTGCCTCCTAGTGCAAACGCAATAATTCAAAAGGCTCTGGCAAAGGATCCGGAAAAGCGTTATCAGAGTTTTCCTGAATTACTCAAGGATCTCAAAACCTGTTTCGGTAAAATATTTTATACCAGAGATATACCTCAGGTCATTAAGGAACCCGCAGGACCTGTTATCGACTCAGAGTTGAAAAATGATCTTGAAACACTTTTTGGGGCACCGAAAAAATCCAAAAAAAAGAAACCAAGGCTGGATCCTTCTCTTGCAAAAGATTTGGACTCACTTTTTACAAAAAAATGAAAAACAAATCTGAAGTTAAAAAAGTGGGTAGGATAAATAGCGTAAAAAACTGGTGTAATGATAATATGACCTGTTTAAAGATAACTCTGATGCCGTAAATAATTTGGAGAGATACCGTGGTTAAAGAAAATGAAAAGGTAACTGTATGGACTTCTGATGAGGGCAGGGTGTGTCCGGTTTGCTCAAAAGCAGTGTTATCGTGTATATGTCAGAGTGCTAAATCATCGGTGATTCTGGGGGATGGCAGAGTAGTTATTAAATTAGAGACTAATAAAAGGCGTGGAAAGGATGTAACAGTTATATCAGGCCTGCCAATGAACGAGTCTCAGTTAAAAAGTTTTTCCAGATTATTGAAGAAGAAATGTGGTGCAGGGGGTACTGTTAAAAATGGGATAATCGAAATTCAGGGAGATAAACGTGACTCTGTAAAATCAGAAGTTATCGAATCGGGTTTTAATCCAAAAGTAATATAATTTTTCTAAATTTCTGAAAAATACTATGCAATCTGTATAGTGTGATTTGTAGCAAAAAGAAAATATTTTAGGATTAAACGTTGAAAGGAACAAAAGTATGAAAGTATTTCTAATTACAGTTTTCGTTTTGTTGAATTCCAGTGCAATTTGTTTTGCGAGTGAAAATAGTGAAAAGAATCAGCCTGCTAATGTTATCCCAGTGCCTCAATCGGTTACCACAATGAATGTTCAGAAAACTAACTCAGTTTTAATCAATCCTATAAATTTTTTAAGCGGTGGTTTTGGCTTTGAATATCAGTATGCTTTGACCGGTAACTTTGTCGCTTCGGTTGCTCCATCCTGGTACTATTTGAAGGTAAAAGATGGACTCAATGATGAAGTCAAGGTCTCTGGTGGTTTTCTGGCTCTTGGAGGCAGTTTATATTTAAACAAGCCTTTCGAAGGCTGGAATATTAAACTTCTGGCTGGAGTTGGATATCTTTCTATTTCTGGATATCCATCAGCTAATATGTATATGACTGATATTTTAGGTGGATATAGATGGACCTGGCAATCTGGATTTACTATGGGTCTTGGAATTGGTGCACGGTATCTTGAGTTGAATTCTGATGATGTTAGCGTCAGTGGAGCTGGTCTGGCGGCTGAATTAGCAATCGGCATTGTTTTTTAACTAACCAACCGAAACTTACTATTTTTATTTCTTTCATCATCTGGGAGAAAGCTGGATAGATACTGTAAAAAATCATCAGGAAAAATAATACCGCTACTGATCTTTCTTTTTTCTTTTCCTGTTGGTAACGAAAAAGAGTTGACCAATAAAGGGTGAAGGGTGAAAAACTAACCTGGGAGAGAGTGCTTGAAGTCTTTATGTTATTGAAAAAAGGGTGAAAAACTAACCTGGGAGAGTGTC
>JAFGWM010000036.1 GCA_016937155.1 Deltaproteobacteria bacterium | reverse complement strand
TCTCACGGACCACAAGATTCTTAAGGACTCTATATCTGTAAACAAGGTCAAATCCAATTTCGTATACTGATGTATCAACTTTACTGGCTTCATCATCAGCAGGGTATGACTCAAAACCAGGCATCATATAACCTGAGAACTTCAGACCTATTCCTGCCAGTGGGGAAGTTGGATCCTTGAAGCCCATAGGAAATACTTCAATGTCCCACCCAGGGGCAGCGCTTAAACCGGCTGTTTTGTAATATGGTTCGCTGGCCGGAGTAAAATCAAGTGCTCTGTTCATGAAAAACAGTTTGAGGCCTGCTCTCAGGGAAGGAAGAGGAGCCCAGTCAGCGTCTTTTTTCTTATCCAGTGCTTTCAATGCGACAGGTTTTTTTACAATTTCTTCGGGTTTTTCCTCTTCAATGACTTGCTTGACCTCAGGCTTTACCGGTTCGATCTTGGGAGCTTCATACTCCTTTAACCCTTCAATACCCTGAAGATAAGCCATTGCAATGAGTTCTATTTCTTTCTTGGAAAGATTATACCGTTTGAATTTGAATTCTTTGGAAATTATATTTTCGCCGGTCTCCCATGAAAGTAATCTTGGAACAAAAACAAATTTACGTTTTACTTTTTTGATTGTTCCTCCGACATATGCAGTAATCATAAATTTGCCGGAAATTTCTTTCAGCTGTTCAGGAGTAACATTATCCCAGTCAACATCCTTACCCATCGTCTCTTTTATTGTTTTTTTTGTGATGTACTCATAATTATTTTTGAGAATCTTCTGGATAAATTTTCTGACAGCTTTACCTGACTTTTTATTAACCTTGTATTCAAAAGGAAGAAGTACAATTTTTTTCTTTGCACTAATCCCTGAAGAAAAAATGGATAACATTAAAAAAATCAAAATACTGTAAAATGATGTTTTTTTAGTCATGGACTTCAATCCTCTTAAAACGTTAAATAACCAGTGAGAAACACACTACAGGAATTGGATTGTTTTAGCAAGATAAGTTTGTCCCCTTGATATAAAACATTAAATATTAAACTGTGTAAGCATTTGAATGAAGGATACTGATGTGGAATCAATCAGTTGGATTCCTTAAAATCTTTTCCAAGCCAAGGACGTGCTACAATCAGTAAAACGGGTGTTACCATTGCAATAACTCCAAATACGAGCCACATTATTTCTGTATTCAGTTTGCCTGTATCAGGGCAGTATTCCTTAAGAAACCATCCGGCATACAATCCGGTGACGAATTTGGTGAGAAACCATGGAAACTGTGCAACACCCATATATGCACCGGTTTTTCCCGGAGGAGCGATTTCCGCTGCATATTGAAGAAATCTCGGCTGCCACATTGCCTCACCTATTGTCATTATAATGAGGTATCCTCCCAGAGTGAAAGCATTTGCTCCTGTGGCAAGCAGAAAAGATGGCGCTGCCATTACCAGGGTACCCCATACCATCATATTGTAGATTTTTTTCTTCATTGTGAGGGCAGTCACTATGGGTACCAGAATGAAAATAAGAAGAGGATTGAAATTGGTTGCAACTTCAAAGTTTTGGCCGATCCAGGAATTCTGATATGCTCTTTCAACATATTTGGGAATTATAAGCCAGTTATACGCAAACAGCGTCTGTACCGGTATGAGTGCAAATATGAAGAATGCAAATTTTCCATCAGCCAGAGGGTGTTCCTTAAACCAGTTGATAATACCCTTCTTTTTAATTTCGGCAACGGGTTCATCATCTATTTTTGGAGTGGATTCCTTGTCTTTATTGTTTTCTTCTTCCTCTTTTTTGCGCTCGTTTTCAGCATTTTCAGTAGCTTTTTGAACCACATATCTGGACAGAATAAAGAATGTGAGAATAACGGTTAAGAGAGTAAACCCTGAAAAAACCCAGTATGCACCCCTTATTCCAACGCTTTTCCTGATGGGACTGAAAAAACTGGGCAGCCATCCACCAAGATTCATGAGTGCATATAGCATAGCGTAACCCATAGCTGAGTTTTTTGCAGAAGTGAAATTCTTTACTGCACTATAGGCAGCAGGCTGGTACATTCCGTATCCAAGTACAATGAATACAATTCCTCCCATTGCCATTAAGTGCATACCTGAAGCCATTCCTGTGGGTAAACCGGAATAGGGTGCAATGCTCATTATTATTCTGCCGAAGAGCATCAGGAGGAGGGCCCCTAAAATTGCCTTACGAACTCCAACCTTGTCGGAAATGCCTCCCAGAAAAAACATTGAAAGAGTAATTCCCCAGGTGAGAACACTTACCATGACACTTGACCAGTAATCTCCAAGTCTGATGTAATCAGAAAAATACATTGTTAGATATCCGAGCATTCCAAAATAAACAAAACCCTCGAAAAAATAACTGAGATTTACTCCCCACAGTGCTCTTGGGGCCTTAGCCAGATTAACCAGAGGTGTAACCACATCTTCATAAAGTTTCGCAGATATGCTTACCTGCTCAAGATTTTCTTTGTTTTGATCCATAGTTTGAGAATCTCCTTGGAAAAAAATGTTTATTCATGCACCGGATTCTTACATGAGGATTCATAAGTTTGACAGATTTTTTTTCAAAATGGAGTTGCTAACTGTAAAAGACAATATCATACTACTATGGGCAAAGGATGTTTTATAGTTTGACAAATCAGGTCAACTAAAATAAGTATCCATAAAGATTCTGGAGGTTTGTTCATGCGTTATATTTTAAGCGCCAGTCTTTTATTAATTTTTTCGTTGTCTTCATGTGTGGACAATAAAAATGAAGATCCCAATCTTAACAACGCATCACTCTGCGGGAACAACACCATTGATCCCGGAGAAGAATGCGATGATGGAAACACTCTGAGTCACGATGGATGTGACAGCAGTTGTAAGGTCGAATCCATCTGTGGGAATGATACTGTTGATCCCGGTGAGGAATGCGATGATGGAAATCTGGATAGCGGTGATGGCTGCAGCTCCATTTGTCAGATTGAAAACGGATGCGGAAATGGAGTTCTGGAAGTGGGAGAGCAGTGTGATGATGACAATCTCACTGATGGGGACGGCTGTAGTTCACAGTGTATTGTGGAAGGCGTAATAACCTGTGGTAACGGAATCCTTGAATATACAGAAGGTTGTGATGATGGTAACACGGATGATGGTGATGGCTGTTCTTCTTCCTGTATGAAAGAAAACGGATGTGGAGATGGCAATCTTGATGAGGTAACTGAAGAGTGTGATGATGGAAATGCCATAGCCGGTGACGGATGTGATTACAACTGCAAAGTGGAGTTTGTCTGTGGAAACAATCAGTGCAGCTCTGAAGAGGGTGAGACTTGCGATAACTGTCCCGGTGACTGCTGCAGTGACTGTGGAAATGGTATTCTCGATGTAGACGAGGAATGTGATGATGGTAACAATGTGAGTGGAGACGGATGCAGTCGCGGATGTAAGGATGAGGATGGTGTCGCTGTGTGTGGTAACGGACTCTGGGAAGAGGGTGAGGAATGTGAGGACGGAAATCTTATCGATCATGACGGCTGTTCATCAGAATGTGTAAAGGAATACGAGTGCGGGGACGGTGAATGTTTTGCTGATGAAGGTGAATCATGCCAGAACTGCCCATATGACTGTTGTCCATCTTGTGGAAATAATACAAGACAGGCCGATGAAGAATGTGACGGCGCAGATCTCAACGGCATAACCTGTGAAGATTTGGGGTATGATGGTGGAACTCTCGCATGTGGGACCTACTGTGAATTTGATTACAGTGGTTGTACAGGAGACCCTCCCTCATGCGGAAATGGAGTCAAAGAGGTAGGCGAAGAATGTGACGGCACAGATATGGGTACAAGTATCTGTGAAAATTCAGGTTTTACCAGTGGTCTTCTTCTTTGTAATCCTGACTGCAGTCTCAATTACACCGGTTGCAGGGATCAGTACAGGTATTATTATGAAAATTTTGATTCACTTCTCCCACCTGACGGCTGGTCATTCTTATATCCCTGGGAGTGGGGTAAGGTAGCTGTTTCAGGTCCATCTGCTGCTTTTAGTGGTGACTATTGTGTAGCTACAACAATTCAGGGAATGAGTCCATCCTCTTCTGAGTATGGTGATAATCATGCAACCACTCCCTCAATAGATCTCACTGCAGCTGTTGAGCCCGTTCTTTATTTCTGGGCATGGGTGGATTTATCCACGGATAATTACTATTATGACGAATGGCATGTGGAGTATTCCACGGATGGCGGAAGTACTTGGAATACCCTTACTGATGCTGATCCTGAGTACAGTCTTTCTACTGGCTGGGAAATGTTCTCCGGTGCTGATTCCTGGAATCCATATATTATAAACTTATCATCTCTGGCAGGCGAAAGTTCTGTTAAAATTAGGTTTGCCGCAAATCTTGATCACAGTACCTATACCAGTGAAGCGGGAATATATGTCGATGATGTAATGGTCATTGAAAGTGGATTTGTGCCTGTGGCGATAACCAATCCTACAAATCTGGGTAATGCAGTGGTAGAACGTGCTTTTTCAAGACAGATTACAACCTGGGGTGGTAGCGGAGATTTCTCTTATCAGGTTGTTGACACCATTCCGCCATGGCTTTCTCTTGACAGTTCCACTGGAATACTTTCAGGAACTCCATCTGCGTCTGATGTTGGAGCCTATACCTTTACTGTTAAGGTTCAGGATAATATAAACCCGCTGAACAGTACTCAGAAGACTTTTGAAGTTGGCGTTTTTGCAGCAGTATATTTTGAGGACTTTGAAGGTGGTTCACTTCCCTCAGGGTGGACTCTGGGTGGAACCACCTGGGAATATGGTCAGGCATCATCCAGTGGCCCTTCACAGTGTGCCAGTGGAAGTTACTGTCTTGGTACTGATTTCTCGGCTGATTATCCGACATACATGGAATTTGGTACAGACTGTGTGACATCTGCAAACATTGATTTGACTTCAGCATCCAATCCTGTTCTGACATTCAGTTCCTGGCTTTACAGTGAAGATGGATACGACGGGGGACATCTTGAAGTGAAGCAGGGAACAACTTGGACAATGATAACTGATGTGACGCCGGTCTATAATGATTTATGCGATCAAGAAGATTGCTGGAGCAATGAGTATGATACTCCGGCATGGTCCACAATTGAAGCTGATATTTCTTCATATGCCGGAGAAACTGTACAGATTAGATGGTGTTTCCGCAGTGATGTGTCAGGCAATTATGATGGATGGTTCCTCGATGATGTGACCATTATGGATAACTGAGCTTAGATTCTCACTCTTTTTTCAATTACAACTTAATACTACATGAATTATAAAGGGTTTTTTTGCTTTAGATGGTTTTATCGCTGTCTTATATGAAATATAGAGTATTTTAAGTCCAGAGGACAAACAAATGAGCTTTTATAAACTTTGTGGTTCATTCTTTTCTTTTATTTTAAGTAAATGTGGCACAAGTGTTTTAGCATCAGTTCCCACAATGTGATTTACAATCCAGGTGAAAAGAAAGTCTGTAACTTCTTTAGATGAAACATTTCCTTCGAGAAACCGCTCCGCGTATTCTTCTGTGACATTGATGAACTCATCATGAAGTTTTCGGTGAGCATCGTACAGAGGGAATTGGGTTTCTATCATTAATTTTTCCTCTGTGGCAAAGTGAATTTCAGCATAGTCTTTCATAAAAAGTATTGTGGGACCGAAATTCTCGTCACCATAATTATCTTCCATGGTTTGAAAAATCTCCACAAGCGCTTTGTGTTGCATATCAATGTCTTCAATGCCAGTATTGAATTTAGAATTCCAGTTAATAACATGCATGATAACACCCCTTTTACACCAAGGAACAAAACCGAAAAGATTTTATCGGACAATACCTTTATTCTCTGCAATATTTCCAATTTATTATCCTGTGGATAAATGTTTTATTTTGAATATAATGTAAAACCCTGTGAGTAATTTTCAAGGAGTTTTGTTGTGAGTACATCTTTTCCTTTCAAGGATATGCGTATAAGGTTCGCCGGTGAAACGGATATTGGGAAAACGCACGATGATAACGAGGATAATTTATTTCTTCCTGATACCATCCCTCTGGGAATTGTAGCTGATGGTATGGGTGGGCATGCAAGCGGGGAAGTTGCCAGTAGAATCTGTGTGGAGACAATTTCAGATTATTTCAGCAAGACCACTGGAGGGTGGAACCCTGTCTGGCCTATGAATATGGATCCTCTGAAACTTAATCTTTTCCGTATGGAAAGTGCTATCAAACTTGCAAATGCAAGAATAAACATGAGGTCTAAGGAAGATGCAGCCTGTCATAATATGGGAACAACAGTGGTTTCCATCTTTTTCGAGGACAATTACTGCATAATTGGTCATGTTGGAGATTCCAGGGTTTATCGTGTAAGGCCAGAGGGTATTGAGTTAATGATGGAGGATCACAGCTTTTTGAATGATATGGCCAGAATGAAGCATATCAGCAAAGAAGAAGCCATGGCTGAGGGTACAAAAACAAATATTGTCAGCAGGGTGCTTGGACCAAATCATGAAGTTATGCCGGAATGTTCTGTTATATATCCCTGTATTGGAGATGTCTTTATTCTCTGCAGTGACGGATTGAATGACATGATAAGTGATGAAAAAATATTTGAAATTGCCACATCCACTGAGGATCTGGATGAGATCTGCGAACTTCTGGTGGATGCTGCGAACGAAGCAGGTGGTGAGGATAATATAACTGCACTGGCAGCAAGAGTGGAAAAAGAAATATGAGAAAGATATTTTATGCAGTTTTAATTCTTATGGGCTGTGTTTTTATGTCTTCCTGCTATGAGAAGACCACATGCTGTCTTCAGGATGGAGGCTGTGAAGACGCTTCAACAGATAACATGGACGCTGACGCTGTTGAAGACACAGACTCAGATAATATGGGTGGTTAGTATTTCCAGTAAATTATGATTTTTCTGATACTCACTGTTCTCAGTTCCACATCAATCGGGTTGATTTTAAAACATAACAGTTCTAGGCGGGGGGAAGTCTTCAGTATGCTGGGGGGAAATTACTTGATGGCATGCGTGATAAGTCTGATTCTTATACTGTCTGAATTTTCATCGTTTGAAGTTCCGTCGGGGGCTACTATTTTGGGGGGTGTTTCTTTAGGTGTTCTGTTTCTTCTAAGTTTTTTTGCATTTTCCCGAACTGTTGAAATTGCAGGTGCCGCATCAGCCAGCGTTTTTAGTAGGTTGAGCGTGATTATTCCTATTGTGCTGAGTATTATTTTCTTTAATGAAACTCCAGGCATGTTGAGACTAGTTGGTTTTGCTATGGCACTTTTCTCAATTATACTGTTCTACTTTTCGATGAAGGATAAAAAGAATCGTAAGGATCCAGGTAGAATTTTTATTTTTCCTCTGGTACTGATGTTTGGAATAGGAATGAATGACTTTAGTCTGAAGTTGTTTAACCAGTTTAATCCTTCTTCAATGGAAGCCCCGTTTGTTTTTTTAATTTTTTCCAGTGCTGCATCGTTTTCCTTTATGTGGATGAAAGTAACCAGTATATGTATTGACAGAAAATCCTTTTTCACTGGTCTTTTTCTTGGTATTCCAAATGTATTCAGCACCTATTTTCTTATCAAAGCATTGAAGGTAATGGATGGCAGTATTGTTTATTCTGTGTCAAATATCTCAATTATTGTACTGACAACACTTCTTGCTAATATAATTTGGCAGGAGAAACCGGATAAATGGGGATTCATGGCTCTATTCAGTGGAACAGTAGGAATTATACTTATCTCTATTTCCTGATATTCAGTATGAAGACAAATTTAGAAAATGTAATCAGTATTGAGAAAGCTGCTGTAATGTTCATGAAGAATGGATTTTAGAAGTTCGCTGTTTTCTGAACTGTCTTTTGCTGCAACCAGAGTTCTTATTGTGAATACTCTGAGAGCATCAGTAATACTCAGAGTTCCTTCAGCGCTGTCTTTTCTTCCAGTGAATGGAAGAGTATCAGGTCCCCTCTGACACTGGGAGTTTATATTCAGTCTGCATACCTGATTAACAAGGGGATCAATAAGTTTGCCTATTTTTTCAGGATTTTTACCGAAGATACTTGCCTGCTGTCCATACGGACTATCAATTATATACTTAACAGGCTCTGATATTTCCGTGAATGGTAAAACAGGAACTACTGGCCCGAATTGTTCTTCATATGCAATTCTCATGCTGGAGTTGATGTTTGTTACTACAGTTGGAAATAAAAGGGTGCCCTGACTTTTTCCACCTGAAGGATTCGCAATTTGTGCTCCTTTATCAACTGCATCTGAAATAATTTCAGTTATTCTTTGGGCATCCGCAGGGTCTGGCATAGGAGTGATTTTAACATCATCCTCCCATGGAAGTCCCTTTTTCAGTTTTTCCACACCAGAAATAAATAATTCCATAAAATTATCAAAAATATTCCTATGTACAAAAATGATTTTTAGTGCAGTGCATCTCTGGCCGTTATAACTCAGACTTCCTGATATGCATTCATTCACTGCATTTTGAAGATTTGCATCATCCATGATAATTGCAGCATTTTTAGCTTCGAGACCCAGTACAGAACGAAGTCTGTGAGGATCCGGGTGCAAGGATTTCAGAATATCAGCTACCTTAGAAGACCCAATAAAAGCAAGTACATCAATTTTCCCGGATTTCATCAGAGGGGTAACCACTTCCCGTCCATCCCCATAAATTGTATTCACAGTTCCTTCCGGAAAATGACGAGCGAATAGTTGCAGGAGTGGTTTATGGAGTAAAACACCCTTTTTAGGTGGTTTGAAAATTATAATATTGCCAGTTATCAGAGATGGAATAAGTGTAGTAAAAGTTTCATTAAGAGGATAGTTATAGGGTCCCATACAAAGAGTAATTCCCAGTGGTGCACGTCTGACCTGAGCAAAAATAGACTGTTCATGAATCAACCTTGAGGAGTTGCGGTCCAGATCCTTGAGTGCATCTATTGTCAGTGAAATGTACTCCACTGTTCTGTTAAACTCTTTCTCCGCATCAGGAGCAGACTTGGCAATTTCCCACATCAGCATGTTTCTTATCTGATTTTTATTTTTAACCATGTCTTTTGCAAAGTTTTTCACGCAATTTATTCGTTCATCGACGTTCATTGTTGGCCATTTTCCACGGCCATGGTCCCATGCTTTTTCTGCTGCTTCCAGCACTTTTAGAGAATGTTCAGAGTTCATAAGCGGATATTTACCAAGATACCTTCCTGACTCAGGATTTTCTATGCTTACAGTTGAATACACGCTTTCTGTTGGCCCACTCCATTCGTGAATCTTTCCTCCCATCAGGAATCCGGTCTGTTCACATATCTTCACATCATAGATGGGCGGAATTGATTTTTTATCATTCGAAAAATAGGTACTCATCGTGTATTCCTTTCTTTATCTGCTGTTATATCAATCCTGATATGATAGTTCGAGTGTTTTATCGGACAATTTTCATAAAAACTGAGACTGGTTATAATTGAATTAAAATTTGTGGATTTTGTTTGATCTCATTGTCTGATAGTGCTTTAAATTCACTGAAACTGCAGACTCTGCAGGGTGCAATCTAAAATGAAAGGTGATGGCGTAAAATGACTAAACAAGCGTTGATACTTGCCGGAGGAAGTGGAAAAAGACTGGACCGGCCTAACAGACCGAAACCACTGGTGGAAATAGGTGGAAAACCTCTTGTTTTCCATCTGATTGAGTCCATGATTTCGTCAGGTATTACAAAAATTAAGATAGTCACAGGTTACAAAACTGAACAGGTCGTAAGAGAAATCAAGGCTCATTTTATCACTGATTGTGATATTGAATTTATTCACAACACTTCATGGGAGGATGGAATTGCATCAAGCGCCTATATTGGAGTAAAGAGTTTTTCTGAACCTTTTCTTATGGCGATGGGAGATCATGTTTTTGATGAAAATCTGGTTAAAACTATGGTCCGAACAGAAGTTACTGAAGGGTATGTAAGCCTTCTGGTTGATTCCCGGAATGTTGAAAATGCATCCGAGATGAGTGTCAGAGTAAAATGCAACGGTCACCTGATTACGGAAAACGGACCAAACATAAGAGACTATAACGGTATAGATACAGGTCTTTTTATTGTTACTCCGAAGACGCTTGAATCAGCCTTGGAAACCAGTTGGATTGAGGGGAAAAATCCATCGCTTTGGGCTGCAATGAATGTTGTGGCAGATGAAAGCAGGTTAATCAGTATACCTATAACTGGTGGAGAATGGAATGATATAGATAATCCAGTGGATATTGTACACACGGAAATCAGGCTGCGTGCAGCAAGAAGACTAAACAGCATCAAGGCTCCTGATTTGTCGGAGCAGAAAATGCCTGATGGCATTTATGATTTTATTGCCGGGGAGCCTCAGACCACGAAAATGGTTTTGCTCAGAGGTTTTTTTAGAGATCCCGGAGTATTTGAATTTATCCCGAGGGAAAGTGCTTCATCACCGATTTTTCTGTTTACCGATGAAACAGTTGCTCCATTATATGGTAATCCACTGGCTGATAATCTGAAATCAATGGGTTATAATGTCAACACCATTGTAATGCCGGATGGAGAAGGTTCAAAAAGTCTTTCCAGTTTTGTAAATCTCACTGAAAAAGTGTTGAGTTCCGGTGTGGATGAACGAAGTGTATTCATAAGTGTAGGTGGCGGAGTTGTGTGTAATGTGTGTGGTTTCATTGCATCAACGATATATAGAGGGCTGAAGCTCATTCATCTGCCTACATCACTAATGGCACAGTGTGATGCAGCTATAAGTCACAAACAGGCTATTAACGGGCAAAGCGGTAAAAATATGGTGGGATCATACTACAGTCCTGAAATGGTTCTTGTGGATGTTGAAACTCTACTGACGCTGGATAAAAGACTTATACATGATGGTTTAGCTGAGGTTATAAAACATGCTCTGGGCCAGGAACAATCATATGTTGACTATCTTATGAATTATAAAGGTGATTATGTAAGAGATCTGGATTTTCTCGAAAATGTAGTGAAGCATAACATTAGATTGAAATGCGAACTTTCAAAAGATGATCCGAAAGAGCTGGCTGAAGCTATGGTTCTGCAATATGGTCATACTCTAGGTCATCCTATTGAACATCTCAGCGGATATTCATTGTATCATGGTGAAAGCGTGGCCATAGGGATGGTTATTGCTGCTCGGGTTGCGAGAATACTTGGGGCATGTGATGAAGAACTGGTTAATCTGCACATTGAACTAATATCAAAGTTCGGTCTTCCTACAACTGTACCTCCTGGCATTGATGTTCCTGAAATGCTTGAGGCGTTAAAGTTTAACAAAAGATATCTCACTGAAGGAACCAGGATGGCACTGCTGGAAAAAGTAGGTGTTCCATGGAAGGTTGATGGGGAGTATGTAATACCAGTTACAAATGAAGTAGTTATCGAAGCTTTTAGGGCTACTATGGAGGGAACGCTGAAATGATTAAGAAAATCGCTGTGGTTACTGGAGCTGGTAGTGGAATTGGCCGGGATGTGACTCTGAGGCTCACAAACGATGGTTATAAAGTTTATATGATTGGCCGTCGAAAAGAACTCTTAAATGAAACTGCCGGCCTTTGTGTTCCTGGCAGTACGATAGAGGTTTCACTTGATGTCACCGATTATCAAGGACTTAAGGACTTAGCTGCCACTTTGGATAGTGTTGATGTCATTGTTGCAAGTGCGGGAGTGTGTATTCACTCTCCTTTGGATGGGGAGGACTCTGACGAAATCTGGAAAAAGGTTATGTCGATAAATGTTGATGGTGTCTGGTATCTTTTCCGGGCTTTTAGTGAAAAATTATCGGATGGTGGAAAAGCTGTGGTCGTTTCCAGTGGCCTGGGAAAGCTAGGCAGGGCTGGATATGGTGCTTATACAGCATCAAAGCACGCGGTTTTAGGTCTGGTGAAATGCTTTGCTAAAGAACTTTCTGAAAGAAAAATTACTGTTAATGCTGTTTGTCCAGGATGGGTTGATACTAAAATGGCTAGGAGTGATTTGCAGAAAACGGCACTGGAAAATGGAACAACACCTGAAAAAGAGTATGAAAATGCTATTAGCAGTATTCCTCTGAAGAGGTTTGTTCAGTCGGATGAAGTCGCCGCTTTAATTCAGTTTCTGGTTTCTCCAGTTGCTGCAGGGATTACTGGCCAAGCCTACAATATTTCATGCGGAGAGTTTTTCGCATGAAATTGACTACTGACATTTTTAGGGAAATTAAGTTCTTAAGTATAGGGCAGGTTACACATGATCGATATGGAGACTCAATTTGTCCTGGGGGTTGTGCATATTTTGGTGCAAAAACAGCCAGTGGGTTAGGCTCCCAGGTTAAATTATTGACAAGTATCGGGAGTGATTTTGAATGTGATAATTTTCTCATTGATCTTGAAGTTCATGGGGTAAGAGAAGGGTTTACAACTGTATTTACAAATACTTACCCCGATGGAGATCTGCGGGTGCAACTGGTGGAAACTCAAAGTCCTCCAATTTCATTTACACATCTTCCAGAATCCTGGAAATCAACTGACGCACTTTTTATTGCGCCGGTTTTTGAAGAGATTGATGCCTCTGAACCATGGCTGTCAGGAATTAATTCATCCACAAAATCCGTAAGTCTTCAAGGGTTTATGAAGACTAGCCAGGGGAATGACCAAAAAAAATTAGTCGTCAGGGGAGGGGACATCCGGGAGTTTGATTTTCCGGGTGTGAATGCTTTTTTTCTGAGTGAAGAGGACATAGTTCTTTTTGGATATCCTGGTTTTCTTGAATGGCTTAGAGCTACAGCTGATCTTGTTTTTGTAACTCAGGGTGAGAAGGGCAGTATTATTTATGAGGGGCCAAAAGAATATTATGCATCCATATATCCAGTTCAAAATGCATTAGATCCAACAGGTGCTGGAGATACATATGCGGGGGCAGCAACACTGGCACTTTCTGCTGGATTCAATCCGATTGAGTCAGCCCTTCTGGGGGCTTCAGCAGCTTCCGTAGTTGTCGAAAAATTAGGAAGTGAAGGGCTAGAAAATATATCAGAAGCTTTTTCCCGTTATAATAACACCCTCCCGGGTTAGGTTTTTTTCCTTGGGGTTGGCACCCAGTCTTTTTCTCCGAAAAATCTATTAATTATAATTTTTCTTCCAGTTC
>JAFGWM010000035.1 GCA_016937155.1 Deltaproteobacteria bacterium | reverse complement strand
GGGGCAAAATCGATGGCACAGCTGTAATCTCCAGTCACTAAAAGTCAGTCAGAAACCACAAATCCTGGTAGGAAACACATAAATTCATCACCAGAAACATAGAAAAATAGAGGATAAAAAGCATCAGGGGGGCAAAAAATACCAGGTATGGAGCAGTTAAAATAAGTAACCTAGGATATATTTTTGATATTTTTGTTGACAAACTTTCTGTTTTAGCAAATATACATCTCCGACGGTTATGAATCGTCTCCCATTCGGGGATCGTCTAATTGGCAGGACACTGGGCTCTGGTCCCAGGAGTCAAGGTTCGAGTCCTTGTCCCCGAGCACATTTGGGCCCTATAGTCTAGCGGTCAGGACGTCGGCCTCTCACGCCGAAAGCTGGAGTTCAATTCTCCATAGGGTCACCATTTCTTTTTATTCTTTCTCAATACAATTTATTTCAAAACAAAGGGTAGTAACCTGTGACGGTTTAAAAAATTATCGGTCAAGCCCCTTGGTAAATGCAGCTACTTTTTAGATTATGACAACAGAACAGGAGGAGAACTTTGAGATGAGCGGATATGCTAGAAAATCATTCCAGCGCCGAGAATAAAGTCAAGATGCATTGGCATGGAATTTCCATCCTCCATACTGAAACTGGCTGTGTAGTCAACCTCAAACTGAAGATTGAAGGAACAGCTCGAAGTCAGACAAAGCATTGCACCACCATGACCATTAAGCATAAGACCACTGGAGAAATGAGTATCGTTGTATTCAGGTCCTGCTGGAACCTGATGTCTCATGTTTCCTCCACCCATACCGATACCCCAGAAATATCTCCATGACATTTTAGTGGAACCAAGTCTCTCAGGCATACTGAATCTCTTGTATCTCAGAATGAAGCGCATATCGTTTCTGTAACCTGAGGTAAACAAGAAATCATTAGTAGAGTACTGTTCAATTCCAGGTAAGTCTGTACTGGTTGACGCCCATCCCATCTGGAAAAGTACAGTGAAGGCATTCAGCCGATCCATCATGTAACCTATTTCAGCCTGAGTAGTCATCGCCATACCAAAGCCGGTATCAAGCGGGCTATGAAGTGCCTCACTTTCACCACTGACAAGCCCTATACTGATTCCGAACCCTATTCCAACATAAATCACAGGCAGAGGAGTCTTCGAAAACTCAACATACTTATCATTCATAGCTTTCTTGGCTTTTTTAATCTCATCAGGTTCATCTACAATAACTTTAGCCCTTTCCAGTTTGTCATCGTCTTCAACCTGCTCAATAATTTTTTTATCCTTTGGATCTTTTTTGGCTTTATCGTCCTTTTTATCATCAATGGGTGTATCCTTAATTACAACCTTGGTAGTGTTCTCACTACTGTCCTTTTCATCCGGAATAGCCAAAGGAACAGCATGCGGAGTGGCACTGTTACCACTTGCAGCCACAGGCTTTTTGGCCGCATTAAATGCCATAAGATAATATCGGAGGACTGGTGTTGACGTTTGTTTCCCAGTGAGTGACAAAACATACCGTCTGATACCAACCTTTTTCATTTCTAGGGGTTTAAAAGCCCCCTTACCGGCTGTGTCAACGAAGGCCAGTACCTGAGTTGCTTTTATCTCATCCTTCACTCTACAGAAAACAGTAAGTGGTCTTCCCCGGAAACCTTTTTCACGGGGTGAATGTTCCAGCGGAACAGCAGGATTTTCTTTTGGCTCTTCAGGCATGCCAGCCGCATCTTCAAGAGCTTTGATTTTTGCCTTTGTCTCAGCCTTTTTCTTCAGTGTTAATTTGTACTGAGAAAGTACACCTGAGTAAAAAGCCTTAAGTCTGGGTGTAGCAAGTCTGTCATTAAGAGGCATATCAATTTTCAGTTTAAATACTTCAATGAATGAATTTCTGGCGTCATTGAACTTTTTAAGGCTGAATTCAGTAATTCCTTTGAGCTGTAACAGAGTGAGACCATGTTCGTCAGCCCTACATGTATCTGTAAGAAATTTTTTGCTGTCTTCAACAAGTTTTGAAGCTTCCAGGAATTCATATCCCTCAAGTTTTTCAATAACTTTCATCTTGAATTCACGAAGTTTCTGTTTATTTTTCTTTGGACAGCTGAAAGCTGGATTAATAATGCCGGTAAGAGCAATCACCAGCATAATTTGTAAAGTCCTTTTCATATCTGAAGCTCCTTATTACCGAGTTGAAAACATGCTAAATACATTATACATTAGTTACAACGACGAACATTAACCCTTTTGGCTCTGCAACGCAACACACAATTTTTCCTTGTTGCAGCACCAACAGAGAAGCAAAGGTTATAATATGATATTCGCCATACTGCTTGCAGGATCATTCTTAACGTCAGGAAAAATACCGGATGACGCAGTACAGTTTGCTCACAGACTCGAGAAAAGCTGCCATAAAGATCTTCACAATTCGTGGCAACTGCTTCAGATGGGCCTATATTCAAAAAAATGTGCCACATCAATTCCCCATTCGAAATCATTTTTCAGAGATGTATTTTCTGCCGTAATTTTACACCGAAAAGGAAAAACTGATGATGCAATTAAGAAATTGAGAAAATATGAAAATTCAAAAAAATCTTTTTCATTTGCCAGGTACTGGCTTGGTTTCTTTTACTGGTACACAGGTAAAAAGAATGAGGCATTAAGTCAGTTTGACCGTATTTTGGACGATTTCAACAGAAAATTCATTGGTAAAGATCCATGGGAATTATACGCTGCCGGTATGGCTGCAATTCAAAAAAAGGACTGGGAAACATCAGAGAATATTTTCGAAATTCTGGATAAAAAATTCCCATCCTTTTATCCTGGTCTTTTAGGTGGGGCGCAATATGACCATATCAACGAATTTCATCAGAGAAGTGCCCGACTAATAAAAAAGGCCTATAGTATTAATCCATTTAATCCTGAAGTTCTGGTAGCTTACGGCAATATTCTTTTTGATAACCCATATCTGGGTGTAAGGGGAAAAGCGGTGGAATACGCCAGACAGGCACTTAAAATTTCACCATCCAGATATGAAGCTGAAGTATTACTGGCAAAGGTCGCACTTTTTGACCACGACCTCAAAAAAACACGATTTCACCTTGCCTTAGCCGAGAAAATTACAAAAAATACTCCTGAAGCACTGACACTTCTTGGTGCTGTGTATCTCCTTGAAGAGAATCCTAAAGCATTCAAAAAACTTGAATCTGAGGTGGTTAAAAAATACCCTCTTTACGGAGCATTTTACTATGTGATAGGTAGAACATTAAATAGACATCATCGTTATAAACTCGCAGCAGGTATTTTTAAATCAGGACTGAAAATTGAACCACAGAGTGCTCCGATGCTTGCCTGGCTTGGTCTGTGTCTGCTCAGAAGTGGTGATGAAAAAAATGGTATTTATTATATCAGGGAAGCTGCAAATATTGAGGAGGATTATATCATGGCCTCCAATATCCTCACACTTTACGAAAGTAAGATACTACCTGAATATGTATCAATAATAAAGGGGCCCTTTCACTACCGCGCGCCAAAATCCGAATGGCCTGTAATCTCTCTGCTTGTACCACCAGTTCTGGAAAGAGCATGGAATAACTATGTTAAACATTACGGGTACACCCCTCCCGTCCCTGTTCGCATTGAGTTCTTTAAAAAATCAGATGATTTCATGGTTCTTGTGGCTGGACAGCCTGTAGAGTCCGGTATTCTGGGAGTTTGTTTCGGACAGGTTATTTCTTTTCTAAGTCCCTCATCAGGAAGAGCCAACTGGGCAATGGTAATTTCTCATGAACTTGCTCATACCTTTCATGTTGAAATGACCAGAGGAAAAGTTCCAAGATGGTTCACAGAAGGATTGGCAGAACTTGAAACAGCTTGGTCTTCCTATAAATGGAAAAGAGAAATGTCAAGAACAATATACTCTGCAATGAAACTTGGACTTCTCAAGGGAGTAAGAGATGTTGACACAGCATTTTCACATGCCAGAAGCCAGATGGAACTGGTTACTGCTTATGTCCATGCCACATGGATTTTAAGATACATTCTAATGACTAAAAAATGGAAAGGCATTGCATTTGCTCTAAATGAATACAAAAAGGGAAAAACAACAGTTCAGATGATAGAAAAACTCTATGGGAAAAAACCTGAAGAATTTGATAATGATTTTTTCAGATATCTCAAAAATGCATTATCCGGATTTGAAAAGCAGTTTGATCCTGAAATTGCCCGCAAATATTCCTTCACAAGATTTCAGGAAATTCTGAAGGGTAAAAATGATGAATTTTCAAATGGTGTACTCGCAATGTCTTCATTTCTGGCTGGAAACCCGAAACAAAAAAAATACTTAACTGCCCTTCCCTCATCCAGCCCCTGGAAGTTAATGATAAAAGCTGTTGAATTGTATAGATCACGGAAATTCAGCGATTCAGAGCGAACTCTAAAAACAATGATAAAACTTGGACACGATGGTGTTGCCATAAGATTGTTCCTGGCTACGGTTCTAAAGATTCAGGGGAAAAAGGAGCAATATATGGAAAATCTCCAGGTTGCTCACGAGTTTGATGATGAAGATCTGACAGTTCTAAGAAGTCTCGCGACTTACTACCGTTCAGAGGGCAATGTTCCTCTCACACTGAAGTATATTGCCAAGTATGCCCGACTCAGTGAAGGTGATGCAAGTGCAAGCCTTAAAGCTGTGGAACTTGCTGTAAAAGAAAAGAATACAGTTTATTTAGCTGAATTTGGACTTCAACTTATGGAAATCGCACCATTTGAATCGAAAAGTGTATTGGTTCCTGCAGCTGAAGCTCTTTTTAAACTGGGTATGAAAAAAGAAGCCCTTAAACCTCTTCTTTTATTCCAGTTACTCGAGAAATCAGATCCCTATGGGAAAATAAGGTTCATGACTGCCTCCTCATATGCTGCTTCTGGAAAAAGAAAAACCGCTATATCTCTACTGGAAAAACTGGTGAAAGTATTTCCTGGAAAAATTGAAGCTGTTAATTTACTAAAACACCTCAAAAGAAAGCATTAGTACTTTCGTTATAAAAAGCACTGGATTGATTATCTCGTTATGATGTAGACCCTTGACAATGGCTGACATCGTGATTACGTAATTGAGACAGTTCATGAATTCGTTAACTATTGAACTGTGGGAGAGAACTAATGGGTTGGTTTAAAAAATTTATAGGTATAGAAATAGATGAATCAAGAGTTCCAGTTTCTATTAACGATGATAATTATCAGGAAGAAATAGCAAACAGTGAACTTCCAGTGTTAATTGATTTGTGGGGACCTGGATGCGCTCCATGTAAACAGCTGGCACCGATCATTGCAGATCTAGCTAAAAAATATTCCGGGAAGGTAAAAATTGCAGAGTGTAATGTTGCAGATGCACCTGGTGTTGCAAGAAAACTGAGAGTTAGAGGAACACCGACAGTTGTATATCTAAAAAAAGGTAAGGAAGTTGAAAGAGTTGTTGGATTTAAGGGTTCCCTCTATCATACAGAGATCATCGAAACCGAATTTTTGGGAAATGATTTTACAATTTAGTCATTTTTCAGCTTTACCCTTTCTAAAACTGTCTGTAAATTCATTAACATCATGAAGTATATATCTTTTGTTCTGATAATTGTTCCTTTAATAATAATAACAGGTTGCAAAAAACAGCAGGATCAGCCCAAAAGTGGGGAGAGTTCCGTAAACACAAAAAAAACATCTGTCTCACTGAAGCTTCCTCCCCCGGCCACCTACTGTGAAAAATATTTTAGCTGCAGCTACGAAACCCTTATAACAGACAAGGGAAAAAGAGCGATGCTGCTTAAAAAGGAAAAATTTATTCAGCACTGTGAAAATACTCTCAGGACTCTTCCCGCAGACCTTGTAAAATCATATCGGGACTGTATTGGGAAAAAATGTGGTTCTGAGTTAAGAAAATGTATTTCTGAAAGTGCATCCAGAATGCTTAAGAAATCAGAGGCTGTTGCTGACATTCCAAAGGTCCCTGCTGTGAAACCTTCTTCTGATGCAACGCCTTTAAAAAAGGACACAGCCTCTCCGGTTAAAAGCAATACCACAAAAGATTCAACCGCAGTGAAAAATAAAAAATAGCAACTGGAGGGAACAATGGACGATTTTGATCTGTTTGATTTTTTTAGAGAACCAAACCTTGTGAATGACTTCACAAGTCTGAAGCAAACATCAATGAATGAAGCCATGGAAATGACCAATTCCAAGCTTCAGGAACGATATAACATGCTTTTAATCGCCACCCAGGCCATGTGGGAGCTTTTTAGCGAAAAACTTGAACTTTCAGAAAAAGACCTCGCCAAACGAATCATAGAGATTGATCTCAGAGATGGAAAGCTTGATGGTGTTTATAAAAAAGCACCTGTTCAGTGTCCAAACTGTGATGCAAAAATCAGCCGTGAATTTAAAAGATGCCTTTTCTGCGGTTATATGCCAAAAGAACAGGGCGTTTTTGATAAAATGCCTCTCTAAAAATCATTAAACTAGGAGATACTGTTATGGCTACAACTCATATCGGGGCTGCCATTGGTGATATAGCAGATGTGGTACTGCTTCCAGGGGATCCGTTAAGAGCTAAATACATATCTGAAAACTTTCTCAGTAATACTGTCTGTTATAACACAATCAGAAATATGTATGGATATACAGGAACCTTTAAGGGAAAGAAAATCAGTGTACAGGGTACAGGGATGGGGGTTCCATCCATTAGCATCTATGCGACAGAACTGATAAAGGATTTTGGAGTCAGAACTCTGCTCAGAATAGGTACATGCGGAAGCATCTCCAGCAAAGTTGGACTTGGACAGTTATTTCTTGCTCAGGGTGCAAGTACCGACAATGGAGTGAACAGACTTCTTTTCAAAGGAATGACCTATGCTCCCTTATCTGATTTCAAACTGCTTTCCCTTGCCAGTCGCAAAGCAGCAGAAAAATCATATTCGTTTAGTGTTGGTAATGTGCTTACATCAGACAGCTTCTACAATGAAGACGAATCTGCTTTTGAACTGTGGGAGAAATACGGAGTTCACTGCATAGAGATGGAGACATCTGCACTCTATACAATTGCTGCAAGGTACAATGCCGCGGCGCTTTCCATCCTTTCTGTCAGTGATCATATACTGACTGGAGAAGTTGTGTCTCCAGAAACAAGACAGACTGGACTGTCAGAACTGATCACTCTTGCCCTTGAAGTTGCATCTGATTACTGAATTATAACCCTAAATTCCGAACATATCTGAAATATTACACTTTTAAAATTTCAAACTTTATTGTACAGTGTCGCGAAATATTGCACGAATAAACATTATTTGACAGGAGTTTGCAATGGAGCACAGCACTGATAACAGTAAAGTACTACCGGAAAATGCATATCGTGAACTACGTGAAGGGGAAGAATTTATTCCGTATATCCCAGCTAATAAAAAAGTAATTGAAATATCCCCAAGGGTTTTCATTTATGGCGTGCTACTGAATATCCTGTTCACTTTTGCTGCAGCATATCTGGGGCTTCTCACAGGAAATGTAATTGAAGCTGCAATCCCAATTGCAATACTGGCTGTTTTTTTAGGAAAAGTTTTACACAAACGCCCTAATACGATAGCTGAAAACGTCATGATTCAGTCCATTGGAGCCGGTAGTGGCGTTGTAGTGGCAGGAGTTGTATTCACTCTTCCAGCTCTTTACATAAACCGTCTTAATCCAAATATGTTCCATATTATTGTAAGTTCAAGCCTTGGTGGCTTTCTGGGAATCCTTCTCCTGATTCCTCTGCGAAGATATTTTGTAAGAGAGATGCACGGGCAGCTTCCATTTCCTGAAGCAACAGCAACCACAGAGATTATTGCATCCGGTGAAGTAAAAGGAAAAGACAGAAGTGGAGTAATACTGCTTCTCGCAACAGGCGCCGGAGCTCTTTTTGACTTTTTAGCTGAAACTGTAAAATTATGGAATAGCGGACTTGAATCAACTGTTCTCCTTGGCAAAAAAGGCGTTGCCATGGCTAAACACCAGATTACTTTTGGAATACATGGTCTCGCTGCCTTCATGGGAATTGGTTATATAGTAGGTCTGAGGTATGCAGCAGTTATTGCCGCGGGTTCTCTTTTATCATTCATGGTTTTAATTCCACTCGTGTTTTATTTCGGTCAGCATCTGGATATCGTTATTCCCCATGCCCCTATACTTGGTCCCAATGGTGAGCCACTCAGAAACATGCTTATACGAGATATGCCCACCGGCGTCATTTTCAAGGCATATGTTCAACCCATAGGCATTGGAGCTCTTGCAATGGCAGGGTTCATGGGAATCGTAAAAATGAGCCGAATTATTTTCGGATCATTCTCCCTTGGCATCAAGGCATTCAAGGCAACAAAAGAAAATGCGGATGTTACTGAAAGAACTGATAAGGATATTGATCCCAAAATCGTTTTACTTGGCCAGCTTGCCATGGTTGTCATTTTGGGAATATTCTACTGGATTTTGGTGGGAGATCTTACAAAAGCACTTATTGCCATGGGCATCACTTTCATTTTCTCATTCCTTTTCACCGCAGTTGCTGCAAGGGCAATAGCAATAGTTGGAACCAATCCAGTTTCTGGAATGACCCTGATGACTCTTATAATTTCATCTCTGATTTTACTGGCTGCCGGTCTTCATGGTAACAGTGGACAGTACCTTGCCCTCATCATAGGTTGTGCTGTGTGCACAGCACTTTCCACCGCCGGCGGTTTCATCACCGATTTAAAAATCGGCTACTGGATAGGTGTTACTCCCAAGACTCAGCAGACTTTTAAATTTATAGGAATATTAGTGGCATCGCTCAGTGTAGGTGTTGCAATGTGGCTCCTTGCTACATCCTATGGTTTTGTGAAAACGCCATCAACACCAAATCCTCTGGCTGCTCCTCAGGGTAAACTCATGGCAACAATAATCAGTTCCATGATGAGCAAGAGTGATATGCCATATCTCCTTTATGCACTCGGAGCTATCATTGCTCTTATTCTTGAAATGGCAAAGGTTCCTGCTCTTGCATTTGCTCTGGGTATGTATCTCCCAATTCATATAAACCTGGGAGTGCTTGCAGGTGGATTCACAGCATGGGCAATAGGAAAAGCAGGTAAATCTGCAGCGGAAAAACAGGCAATTGCCGGTCAGGGAATACTTATTGCTTCGGGTCTGATGGCTGGTGCTGCATTAATTGGTATTGTTGCAGCGGTTCTTCAGTTGACAGCTCTTGGAACACCTGTACGGTTTATCTCTGTTGGACATAAATATATAAATGTTGGAGGGAAATGGATTCCTGAGGCTCACAAATGGTTTGAGGGAGCAATCGGTCAGACTATCGGGCTGGTGATGTTTATACTTCTTGGACTGAGCGCATATCTACTTGCTAAAAAAGGTGCGAAATGGGATCTTGAACGCCAGAAATCCCAGGAAAATGAATGATCCTGTTTAATTCAGTATTGTTTTCTCATTTCAAAAACCCTCAGATTTCTTTCCGCCATCCCCGCCCATTTTCCACCTGAGAGAACTGCATCCTCCATATAAAGTAAATAATTCAGAGTATCACCTATTTTCTGGAAGTTTTTCCCTGTTTCATACAAAAACCGCCCCCCTGGATTACGTACTTTTTCCATTAATGAGATTGCCCGCTCAAGGAAATCATTTTTGCCAAGAATTTTTGCCGCACGAAGAATTATTTCCTCCACTTCATCACCGGAATTTTTCCGACTTAAAAGAGCCTCAGATATTTTTTGAACTCCATCAGAATGATTTTTCCGGATGAAAAAAGAAAGAAATCCATGTGCCAATACTGCAAGGGTATCCGTATGCCATGATTTTTTTATAGAAGTCGAAAATACTGTCGCAGAAGCATTAATCCTGTTTCTCGAATAAAGAATTTTTCCAAATATTTCCCAAATTTTATCTTCTCTGGGTGCATCACCCCCCTTATTTTCCAGATAAAACCTTGCGCTGGCTTCAGCTTTGAAATATTTCTTCCCTTCATAATAGGCGCGAGTTAACAGATAATACAGTTTCTCAGCTCTCACATCATTTTTTTTCCATTTTCCATGATACTTAATTTCGTCCTGAAGCAGAGCAATGGCCTGTGATGATTGCCCGGACTCTATTAAGCCATGAGAACATTTAAGTATCATTTCAGTTCTTCTTGGATGCTTTTTCAGTTGGGATATATTATGTGAGCAAAAAAGAGCCAGCATCGCATAGTGTTTTGCGGCATGATAAAGCCTTGTCTGCGTTCCTGCAGTCTGTATTCTATAACTGTCAACTTCTTTCCCAGTCATAGACACCAGAACCTTCAGTGTTTCTCTATTATAATTATTTAAAATTAGAGCATTAGCGAATTCAAGTCGTGCGAAATCCTGCATGGCAGTAGGTTTTAGCGTGGAAAGTTGACTATCGAAAACACTCAGTTCCACTGAATATCCCGGTTCAGTCATCCCTCTGATTGCTATCAGTCTAGCTTTGCAGATACTTGAAAAGAAATAGTTACCAAACCGTTTTATCACACCACTATAACTTCTTTTAGCTGTAGCAATTCTACCTGTCACAAGATTCAAATCTCCAATAAGCAAGCCTCTCAATCCGTTTCCATGACCAATTGGCAAAGCCTGTAGGGTCTTCAGAGCATCCATATATGCTTCAAGCTCAATCATTTGAATTACAGACTGGTATGGCTGCATTTTGATTTCAGGCATATCAGGAAAAGATCTTGCGAGGGAGTTCTTTGCATACTCCATCAGTTTTTTTTCCAGCCTTTTAATCCCAAATTCCAGGACAAGTTCTCCATTTGTAAATCGCTCTTTGACAACGGTGCCTGAGCTTTTCAAAATGAACTCAAGTCGGGTTATCGGGCCTACCTCAGGGATAACATCGAGGGTACCGATTCTGTTATCCATTTCGTCGGTCAGTAAACCTGAGTCAGGTTTTCCACTAACCACAACAGTAAACATCCGTTGTGAGTCATCCATCCCTGTAAGATAGTTACGCCCTTTCATATTTATTCCAAATCTGGATAATACACTGAAATCATCGTATCTACCCTTTGAAAAACCCTGAGCAGGTATATATAGAGCGTTTAAAATTATGCATATCATCAATGGTTTTATTTTCATTTTCTAAACACCAATCCCACACCAACAGAATTTCGACTTTTTCAATTATTTTTTTAACTAAAATTAAAATCCCAACAATTTTATATGGTTAACAGGATATTATTTATTAATTCCCCGTAACTGAATCTAAGCCTTGAAAGCTACAGCTTTTAATCAAAAAGCAACACTATTCAGACATCAAAAAACCCGTAATATCAAATACTAAAATAATTTCTCTTGACTTTTTCTCTATGGTTTTTTATGCGGCGACAGGGAGGTTCCCATGCCAATCAGAATTGAAACCGGACTTAAGCCTGACAGGGTCGACCCGCTGGCCACAAAATGGCTGAACAGACTTGATTCTTCATTCCAGAACAGAATCAATAACATGAGAGTTTTCAAAACATACATTATTGATGGAGATGTCCCGGAGGAAATCCTGCATATTTTTTGCGAAAGTGCTCTGGCTGATCCGGTTACTTCCCGTTACTCTATAAATAAGCATCTGGTATCTGATTTTGACTTTGTAATTGAAGTTGATTTTAAACCGGGAGTCACCGACAACGAAGGCCGTACAGCATCGGAAGCATTAAAAATTCTGTTTAGCTCTGAAACTGATACTCCTGGAGTATATTCAGGAACACAGTTTAGAATATCAGGAGATTTAAAGGATTTTGAAATACGATCACTTGCCAGCGATTTTTTTGCAAATACCCTCATACAGAGAATCCGTGTAGCAAGTTATGAAGAATTTCTTAATTCAGATAGCCTGAATGCAAATCCACCTGTTGTAAATCTGAATCATGAACCTGCAATAATTCCCATAAATCTTACCGTAAGTGATCAGGAACTATCTGAACTTTCTCGCAAAAATGTTTGGGCACTGACTGTTGATGAACTGAAAATTATCGAAAATTATTACAGTAAAGAGGATGTTCAGGAAGTAAGAAAATCTCTTGGACTGAGTTCTAAACCTGTTGATATCGAGCTTGAATGTTTTGCCCAGACCTGGTCAGAACACTGCAAACACAAAATCTTTAATGCTCAGATAACATACACTGAGGACGGTCATGAAGAGGTCATCGACAGTATTTTCAAGTCATGCATTAAAAAAGCCACTGAAAATGTCAGGGCAGCCGCTGGGGAAAATGACATCTGCCTTAGCGTATTTAAGGATAATGCAGGAGTAATCAGATTTAACGATGAATATGGAATAGTATTTAAAGTTGAAACACATAATTCCCCCAGTGCACTGGATCCCTATGGTGGTTCTCTTACTGGCATAGTAGGAGTCAACCGTGATCCATTCGGAACCGGAATGGGAAGTGAACTGCTTTTTAACACTAATGTTTTCTGTCTAGCTGATCCTTTTGGAAAAGACGAAATTCCCCTTGGACTCCTTCACCCGATGAGAATACTCGAAGGTGTCCGGGAAGGCGTTGAGGACGGAGGAAACCAGTCTGGAATACCAACTATCAACGGCAGTGTTGTGTTTGACAACCGTTATCTCGGGAAACCACTGGTTTATTGTGGCACAGGCGGTATTATTCCCCTGAAACACATGGACAGAGATGGCTTTGAAAAATATCCGGAATCCGGCCACCTGATTGTTATGTGCGGCGGTCGAGTGGGAATGGACGGAATTCATGGAGCCACTTTCTCTTCAGAAGAGCTTCATGAGGAATCCCCCTCAAGTGCAGTTCAGATTGGAGATCCTATAACTCAGAAGCGAATGTTTGATTTTCTGATCAAAGCCAGAGACTTAAATCTGTATTCTGGAATTACTGATAATGGAGCAGGAGGTCTTTCTTCAAGTGTGGGCGAAATGGCTCAATTTACTGGAGGAGCCAGACTGGATCTTGCAATGGTGCCTCTTAAATATGAAGGGTTGGATCCATGGGAAATTCTAGTTAGCGAGAGTCAGGAAAGAATGACTCTGAGTGTCTGTCCTACAAAAATTGAAGAGTTTTTAAACCTTTCACGCAGTATGTCGGTTGAGTCAACTGTTATTGGGGAATTCAACTCCAGTGGATATTTTGAAATTCTCTTTAATAAAAGAACAGTAGCACTTATGGATATGGACTTTCTACATAACGGATTACCCCAGATGAAATTAAAAGCAAAATGGAGTTCACCTGAAATTTTCAGAGGTGATTTTTCTGATGTACCACAGGCATCAGAGATGCTTCATCGGTTGCTTTCCAGGCTTAATATTGCTTCAAAAGAATACTGGGTCAGACAGTATGATCATGAAGTCAAAGGCACAAGTGTTATAAAACCCCTTATGGGTGCCGAAAATGACGGACCAAGCGATAGTGCTGTAATCAGGCCTTTCCATCACAGCATGGAAGCGATCTGTGTTTCACATGGAATATGCCCAAGATACAGTGATGTTGACGCATACCATATGACAATGAACGCTTTTGATGAAGCTGTCAGAAATGCCATCGCCACTGGCGGTGATCCTGAAACTTTTGCTGCTCTGGATAATTTCTGCTGGCCGGATCCATTGGAAGGAGCTGAAAATAGCGAATTCAAACTCGCATCACTGGTAAGAAGTGCGAAAGCTCTGCTGGAAATCTGCGAAGCATATCAGATTCCTCTTATAAGTGGGAAAGACAGTATGAAAAATGATGCCAGAGTTGATGGCACAGTGATCAGTGTTCCTCCTACTTTGCTTATAAGCCTTACTGGAATTTTGTCTGCTCAAAACGCTGTTTCAATGGATTTTAAAAATCCTGGGGACTTAATTTATGTTGCAGGGTCTACCCGTAATGAAATGGGACACAGTGAGTATGCACTGGAGCTGGGAATTGAGGATACTGCTATTCCTGTGGTAAAAACAAAAGAGTTTATGAAAATTTATAAAATCATTCATTTGGCAATGCGAAAACAATTTATAAATTCCTGCCATGATATGAGTGATGGAGGTTTTGGAGTATCCCTCGCAGAAATGGCAATAGGTGGACGAACCGGCTGCGAAATTAACCTTAGTTCATTCCCTGTGGACGTTTCAATTGATCCGAACACCATGCTGTTCAGTGAATCGGCGGGAAGATTTATTCTGACTGTTCCCCAAAAGAAAAAACTTGAGTTTGAGTCTCTTTTTGATAACTCAGACCCGATTGCTCTGGTTGGTGAAGTAAAAAAAGAGAACCGGGTAATAGTAAAATCAAGCCATGAAACGATTATCGATGAAACCGTCGAAAGTCTTTTCCAGTCCTGGCATAAACCTCTGGAACTGTAAACCGCAGGAGAATAATCATGAAGGTTCGGTCACTGGTAATATCCGGAAATGGAACAAACTGTGAAAAAGAAACGGCATGGGCATTAAAGTGTGCCGGAAGCGACATGATAGTTACTTCCACAATATGGGAAATGCTCCAAGGAAAGTATTCATTTGATGATTATAACTTCATAGTGTTTCCCGGAGGATTTCTTGACGGAGATCATCTTGGCAGTGCCAGGGCTCAAGCACACAGACTCAAATATGGAACCCCACAACAACGTGGTCCATTCATTGACCAGATCAGTGCTATGATAAATTCAGGTGGAATTATCCTCGGTATATGCAATGGTTTTCAACTTCTGGTAAAAATGGGGATCCTGCCGGATAATAATCTCAGGCAGAATGTATCACTTACACATAATCTTTCCGGGAAATTTGAGGCCAGATGGGTCAGTTGCGTTGCCGACCCGGATAGTCCATGTGTTTTTACAAAAGGAATTGAACAAATTGATTTACCTGTAAGACATGGAGAGGGTAGACTTATTTTTGATACTGAGGAGACAGGAACCAGACTTTTTACAAATCACCTTGTTCCTCTTAAATATGTCGATAAAAAAAACAATCCAACGGAGAAATATCCAGAGAACCCGAATGGCAGTTTTCGCGGGGCTGCATCATTATGTGATGAAACAGGAAGAATTTTCGGACTCATGCCTCATCCTGAAGCATTTACCCACTACACAAATCATCCATCATGGACTAGAATGTCTCTTCCTGAGGAAGGGATGGGTGTGTCCATCTTCCGAAATGGAATTGACTGGTTGAGAAATCATCTTTAAAACAATTATCCCTTAATTATGGGTTAAAAAGGATTCAAATGGCAAATAAAAATAAAGATCACAGGCATCCTCTTCGAAATACCAGGCCACCGCAGTCTGTAAAACCGAGGAAGAAGATAACAAAAAAAACTGAAAAGCCTGAAACTAAAAAGCACAATAAATTCAGTCCACTTCCCCCACCAGTCCTTACAATGGAACAGAAAAAGGAACTGAAAGCCCTCGCTCACAGCCTAAAACCACTTGTTATAGTAGGTGAAGAAGGAATTACAGAGGGAATAATTAATGCTGTAAGTGAAGCACTCGAGGATCATGAACTTATCAAAGTCAGAATGAGAGAACCAGAAGATAAAAAAGAAATGGCAACTGAACTTGCATCAAAAAGCTACAGTGTGATGGTAGCATTAAGAGGACATACAGTAATTCTTTTCAGACCATCTCAAAAAGACAGTCTCCAGAATCAATAAAATCCTGTTAAAAATCCCGAGAACAAGTTTAATTTCAAGTTTTTTTAGAGGGAATAATATTTACTGCTGAATATCAAGGGTTGCAACTGCAGATAATGTTCCGGAGGAAATACCTTCCGGTAGACTCTGGTTGGAATAAGCATCACCACTTGAACTTCCAATAACAACTGCAAAGGCTAAATTTGCAAGAGGAATGTCCAGCTCAAAAGTTTCCAAAGGTATTGCAATCTCCATACTTACGGTGCCATCCCATAAAAGTGTGGCATTATCCCAACCAAGATTTCCATTATTTGATAAATTGCGAAGCCCGGACATGTCACTTACATCATTTGTCACAGTGTTATTTCCTATACTTCCTACGACGAATTCAGAACCAAAAGAGGCATCATCGATAACAAGTGAACCTGAGACCGCAGTATCAAATGTACCGTTAGTATCATTGAGAACACCAAGATCGCTGATACCACTCCCGGTACCATAATCGGTGTCAATAAGGACCATTAATGCATTTTGAGATTCCACACCCCCATTCACAAGAATATAGAGATTTGTGGAATCATAAGACACGTTCATAGACGTGAGCACATTACTGCTGCCCCAATCAGTTGTAACTGAATTTTCGGCTACAAGAAAAGCACTGTTCCAATCAGATCCATTTCCATCAACGTTTGGAGTAAAAACAGGTCTGTATGCGAAACCATCTACAACAGTCTCAAAACCCCAGTCTACATAGACATTTACATCCAGATAACCGAAATCAGAACCAACCGGAGTATCACAGGTAATCTCAGTGGAACTTACAACGTTTACATTAAGACAGTCTTCAGATCCAATCTTCACCGTTGCATTGTCAGTAAATCCTGTTCCTGTAATTAAAAGTGATGTTCCCCCCAAAATTGTTCCGTATTCTGGGAAAACACTCTGAACTGAAAATTCTGGAGCCTCTGAAACTGTAAGTTCAGGAAGCATGGATATATCAAAACCGTTTCCTGAACCATCATAATCACAATATGTCCATGAAACCCCTGCATCCCGGCTGAATCGGTAAACCAGTGAGAAAACCCCTGTTGAATCAATGGTTACAGTTGAAACATATTCATCATTTGCCAGATCACCATCATTAATTCCACTTACACTTGTAAAATAGTCCGCATCAATCCATGTAAAAGACTCAGGATGTACTGTAGGATCTGTTCCTGCTACAGCATATCCCAGTTGTGAAGTTATAGAAGGACCCTGCCCTGCTCCTTCAGTAATACCGGCTACAAATACACGACCGTAAAGGCTTTCAGTTGTACCTCCTGCAAATGTCTCAACTGCATATGGATACTGGAATATACACCAGTCAACATATTCAGGCTGAGTTTCATAAATCTCCAGCTCACCAAGTTCTTCAATTGAAATACCATTATCTGAACCGTCCAAATCACAGTATGTCCAGCTGGTTCCTCCATCAGCACTGAATTTGTAAGCAACACTGTATATTCCTGAAGTAGTTACATTCAGTGATGCCATGTATTCATCATTTGATAAGTCACCATCATCGGAGCCATCCACACTCACATTATAGACTGCATCAACCCATGTCCACTCAGTTGATGTCTCAGGATCCGATCCTTCGGGACCATAACCAATCATTCCGGAGATTCCCTGACCCTGGCCATTTCCCTGGGTTACACCATTAACATATACTCTGCCATAGAAATTCGCAGTATCATTCCCGGCAAGTGCTGCTGTAGAAGCAGGATACTGAAGATTACACCAGTCAACTGTAGCAGTGCTTTCGCCCTCTATGGTTGCTGTCCCTGCCTGATCCGGAGAATATCCATCGTCACTTCCATTTGCATCACAGTATCGCCATGGACCATCATTTACATTGAATCTGTATGCGTAGGAATACTCACCAGGCTGAGCAATTGTCAACTGTGTCTGAAATTCATCATTTGCACCATTATCCACATCACCAAGAAAATCCGAATCAACCCATTGCCATCCGGGATCAACTCCGGGAACTGTTCCCAGTGGACCATATCCCAATTGACCGGCTATACCACTTCCCTGTCCTTCAGCATCAGTAACACCTTCCATAAAAACTCGACCATAAACATTTGGTCCTGCCTCAGTTGCATTTTCAGTATAGGAATAGGGCCACTGCATAATACACCAGTCCACGACTGGTTCGGTTTGGTCCGTTACAGTCAGGAGGGCGGCATTTTCAGTGTTATATCCGTCATCTGTACCGTTTATATCACAGTATACAAATCCCTGACCACCATTAAACCTGAAGGCCATATCAAAATCACCTGTGCTTACAGGTGTTATCGCTCCCATATACTCATCGTTGGCACCATCATCTGCATCCATATTGTAAGTTGCACTCACCCACACCCAGTCATCACTTTCAGGACTTGATCCCTGAGGGCCATAACCCACCTGAGCAGAAATTCCTGCGCCCTTCCCGGGAGAATTTGTCGTTCCTTCAGAAAATACGCGTCCAAACAATAGTTCGGTTGAAACACCGGATACTGTACTGGTTTGAGCAGGACTCTGGAAAATACACCAGGTGATGGGTATTTCCACAGTTGATTCAGTATATGTAAAAGCATTCGGTAAAGTATACTCACCATTTTCCTGAACTACCCTGACATCAACTGCTCCAGTCACTGTCGATGCTGGTGATACAGCCAAAATAGTACCGGAAGATTGAACCACCGGGGCTGAACTCTCATTGTCACCAAAGAAAACCTGAGCACCTGCTTCAAAGTTCTTTCCATATACAGCGACCTCTGTACCTCCTGTGGCAGCAGGACCCTGATTGGGAATCACACTGAAAATTACAGGGCCGTCCCCTGTTGTGTTGGTTGAATTGTTAGTGTTATTATTAGAATTATTGCTGTTGGTGGAATCATCATCACATGCAGTGAATCCAATTGCGGCAATTATTACAAACAGAAAAATAGCATTGCGAAACATGCACAACCTCCAGAGTTGAAGTTTAATTGTGCACAGTATATACCCTCATCGTTCATTTGCAAGCAAGCAGTAAAATTACTCTGTTACTCTGTTACTCAATTCCAAATTCTTTTTCGATGGACTCGTAATAATCAATTACCTTTCTCACATATTCCCGTTTTTCCAGATAACTTCTTGGGAAAAAGCTTCTTTTGAATCCATAGATAATAAAGTGTCTCAGTTCTCTGGCAGAGATATCAAAAGTCTTAATTGCTTTTTCCACTTCATCACTTACTGTGGTACTTGATACTGTTCTGTTGTCTGTACAGAAGCTAACAGAAAGTTTCGAATCTCTCATTTTTGCAAAACTATGGTTTGCAAGATCCTTAATTTCAGGATTTGTCTGGAGATTACTTGTAAGACATACTTCAATGGTAACTCTCCTGTCAGCTATATATCCCACAAGCTTATTGATGTATTCATCGTGATTCTCAATCGTTGGATCCTGAATCATCGTGGGTTCAAAAAGATAATAGCCATGGCCTATCCTGTCTGCGTGACAGTCTGTAATTGCCTGAAATATTGATTCAGGACCATATGCTTCACCGGCATGAACTGTTTTCTTCATGAAATTTTTGTGTGCCAGGGAAAATGCTTCCATATGGTCATCCGCAGGGTAACCATCCTCAGCGCCTGCGAGATCAAGCCCAACTATGGGAAGACCATATTTATCTCTCGCTTCAACACTGAGCTTGACAAGTTCCTGACTTGCCAGAGAAAAAACACTTCTTGAATCACTGTGTGAGAGAACATTTAAAAGGTCAGTGTAGTATTCACTGAAACCTCTGCCAAACATCCTCATTGCACAGACAATTATACCGTATTCAAATTCAGGCTCAGTGCCATCCTGGACCTCAGGTCTGTTGTTAAATTCAGCTTTAGCTCTATCAAGGCCTCTGCAAACGGCTTTGAGAACGCTCACACTATTGAGATGTCGATGAATATGAAGTTGAGGTGCAAATCTCACTTCAATATATCGGACTCCTTCTGCCTGATTATCTTTTCCCAGCTCGTATGCAACCCTTTCCAGACTTGGTTCGTTCTGCAACACAGCTCCTGTATACGCAAAGCCCTTTAGATAATCATTAAGACTTCCATAAGCGTCCTTAAAAACCAGTTCCTTCAAACCGGTTTCTGTGTATGAAGGCAAATTTACTTTGTACTCTTTTGCAAGTTCAATCAGTGTCTGTAACCTGACAGATCCATCAAGATGAAGATGCAAATCAGTTTTAGGTATTTTCTCAATAAATTCTCTTGTAATCATATTATTTTTTTCCATTCTTCCTGTGACTGTAATCGCCAAAGGATCTTATCAACTCCTGCTCAACACTGGATTCAGGAGATTTTATTATCAACTTATTTCCAACCAGAATACCCGAAAAAGTATCCAGATAACGTTTTCCGGAAGGTTCGCATGGATCATTTCCAGCTACGGTGTATCCGGTTTCCTTGAGATTTACTTCGCCGGTGGGAGTAATTTTGCCTTCAACTGAATATCTGCTGAACAAAACCACTCTTGTCTCACCATTACACGAAAATTTTTCACCATCGCCGCTAAGTCTTGTTTCGGTACGTTCGTAGTAACCCTTAATGGTGTTTTCAGATGTTTGAGTAAGATACCAGTTCTCAACTTCATATTTAGAATCATTACTTCCGGATATTCTTGATTGACGGGTCCACATCCATGATCCACCAACGCTATGCTCATAAAGTGTATGCCTGTTCTTCAATTTTCCACCTGAAACAAACAATCTCTTTCCCTGAAGAAGCTCCACAGTTGTCCCGCTGAAATCTGGAATATCGCCATCACACGCACCAGGAGTATGTTTCTTTTCTGCTTTCAGAATAATAATTTTAGAACCCACCACTTTGAAATCAGTAATTTTATAGTCCACATTTACATTGTAAGAAGAACTGCCGTTACATGGGAAAGAACCAATTGTATATCCCAGTTTGGAGTATTTTACATCTATACTCAGAGAATCGTTCTCAGGAACTATACTCCAGTATTCTCTGATAATTACTCTTTCCTTTCCCGCAGATACCGTTGTCTGATAGGAATATCTGCCACCAATTTCACCATATGGAGAAGGAGTGGATTTTTTATTGTCATTTCTGCAGCCTGCACTTAAGAACACTATCAGAGCAAGGGCAGTGAATTGAAATCTGATGCTCATTGGAATCCTGCTTTCCGGTATCACCATTCAAGAGAGTATTTTCAATATTTAAAAAGTCAAGAAGTCACCACATTTTAACTGCACAACTACAACTGCATAAAAAGCGTTTTTAATCCGTTTTTTCATTTACATGTTTATCTTTTATGTGTATTTATGCAAACCTGAGGGGAGTGCCTGATTGCTAAGGGGACTCTATAAGACTCATATTAAGGAACTTTCCCGCTTTATTGCGGTTAATACAAGGTGGAGGCACAATATGATAGCTGGAGAGACAGGCGTTAAAGTTTTTACAGCCACTAAGGCAAAAGAACGTGATGAACTGGGTGAAAATATTACCAGATGGATAAAAAATAACCCAGGCGTTGAAATAATCAGCAAAAAAGTCACCCAGAGTTCAGATAATGAATATCACTGTCTGACAATCACAATCATCTACAAGAAATAAGCATTTTTCAGTTTACCCGCTGAGTGATAAAAAATATTTTAGCAATTGAAAGGGATTCCCCATGAGATCTGTTGATAAGGATATATCATTCCCTCAACTTGAGGAAAATGTTCTGGAGAAATGGCAGAAACAGAACACTTTCAAACGAAGTGTTGAAAATCGGGAAAATTCTCCTGACTATGTTTTTTATGACGGACCTCCGTTTGCGAATAATCTTCCTCATTACGGACATCTTCTTGCCGGAATACTCAAGGACATTGTACCCAGGTACTGGACAATGAGGGGATACCGCATAGAAAGACGGTTCGGATGGGATACTCATGGCCTTCCCGTTGAAATGGAAGTTGAAAAAGATCTTGGCATTGTGGGCAAGGGTATAGAAGAAGTCGGGGTTGAAAAGTTTAATGAAAGCTGCAGATCAAGTGTTCTCAAATACAGCAAGGAATGGGAACGAACAGTTTTAAGAACAGGAAGATGGGTTGATTTCGAAAACAGATACCTAACGATGACTCCAGAGTTCATGGAAACTGTATGGTGGGTATTCAAGGAACTCTGGAATAGAAATTTAATTTATGAAGGCTACAGAATTCTTCCCTATTCAACAGGCTGCCATACACCTCTTTCAAACTTTGAGGCAAGCTCTGATTATAGAGATGTCCAGGATCCTGCCATTACTCTTACAATGCCGCTTGCTCAGGATCCAAATATTAAAATCCTTGTCTGGACAACAACGCCCTGGACACTTCCTGCAAATCTTGCGGTTGCTGTCCACCCTGATATTGATTATGTGTATCTGAAGGATAAAACTGATGATGTGACATATATCATGGCACAGACTCTTGTATCAACACTGTTCAAGACAGAAGATACATACGAAATACTGAAAACAGTTAAAGGAACTGAACTTGCGGGACTTGAATACACCCCACTATTCAGTTTTTTCGAGAAAATGAAAGAAAAGGGAGCTTTCAGAGTACTTGTGGATGAATATGTAACAGCGGACGATGGTACAGGAATAGTACACCTTGCACCGGCCTACGGAGAGGATGATCACAGAGTTTGTCAAAGAGAAAATATTGCTCTTGTGGACCCGGTAAATCTTGATGGAAAATTTACATCTGAAGTATCTGACTGGGAAGGCATGTACATAAAGGATGCCGATCCTCTCATCATACAAAACCTGAAAAAACGGGGCAGAGTTATAAAGCACGCGACTCTGGTACACAGTTATCCTTACTGTGAACGAAGTGGCTTCCCTCTTATGTACAAAGCCATGCCTGTATGGTTTGTAAAAGTCACTGAAATAAAGGATAAAATTCTAAAAAACAATTCCCAGACCAGTTGGATTCCTGAACATCTTCGTGATGGTCGTTTTGGTAAATGGCTTGAAGGGGCACGAGACTGGAACATCAGCCGAAACCGTTACTGGGGAACACCCATCCCAATTTATAGATGTACCAATGAATCCTGTAAGAACATTCAGGTGGTAGGTTCAATCAGTGAGCTTGAGAAACTCTCAGGAACATCGGGAATCAATGATCTTCACATGCACAAAATCGATCACCTTACCTGGGATTGTCCGGTATGCGGCAGTGCAGTCAAGAGAATAAATGAAGTCCTGGACTGCTGGTTCGAAAGCGGGGCAATGCCATATGCTCAGCACCACTATCCTTTTGAAAACAAAGAGCATGTAGAGGCAAACCTTCCTGCTGATTTTATTGCAGAAGGTCTGGATCAGACCAGAGGATGGTTTTACACTCTGATGATCCTCTCCACTGCGTTATTTGACAGGCCAGCCTTTAAAAATGTCGTCGTAAACGGACTTATTCTAGCTGAAGATGGCAAAAAGATGTCAAAAAGACTCCGGAATTATCCTGCTCCGGATCATATACTGAACGAGTACGGGGCTGATGCTCTAAGACTCTACCTCATAAACTCCGGACTTGTGAGAGCTGAAGATCTGCGATTTTCAGAATCCGGAGTAAGGGATGTTGTCAGACTTGTTATGCTTCCCCTCTGGAATGCATATAATTTCCTGGTGACATATGCCATTCTTGATGATTTTGATGCATCCAAGGTTGACCAGTGGCTCCCATCTGAAAATATTCTTGATCAGTGGATTCTCAGTAGAGTCGAAACATTGAATGCTCAGGTAATTGAAGAGATGGATTCCTACAGACTTTATAAGGTTGTCCCGGCTCTTCTTGAATTTGTTGACGATCTTACAAACTGGTATATCAGACTGAACAGAAGAAGATTCTGGCAGAGTGGCCATGAGACTGAAAAAATGACCGCTTATGCAACACTTTTCAGTGTTCTTAAACACTTTTCGATACTTATGGCTCCTTTTACCCCATTTATGGCTGAGGAAATTTACTGTAATCTTACCGATGCCCATGACAGCGACTCCAGCGTTCATCTTATGGATTTCCCTGTTCCTGAAAAGAACAAGGTCAATGAACATCTTGAGCACACTTTTGCTCTCATGAAAGAAGCCATTGTAATGGGTCGTATCTTGAGAGAACAAAACAAAATCGGTGTAAGACAACCACTTCCTGTATTTACACTTATCCATTCTGATGAGGATGAACTAAAAAGACTGAACACCCTGAAAACTGTTATTCAGGAGGAACTAAACGTAAAAGAGATTCATTTCAACACTGATGAGTCAGACTTTGTCTCTCTTGATGCAAAACCCAATCTTAAGATTCTCGGACCCCGTTTCGGGAAGAAGATGAAAATAATCTCACAGGAAATAAAAAATCTGTCTCAGAATGATTTAAGAAAAATTGCAGATGGCGGCTCATTGGAAATCGCAGGTGAAAACCTTACTTCTGACTGTTTTCTTGTATCCCGAAATGCCCGTGAAGGTCAACTCGTACAGGCTGGTAATCTTATAAGTGTTTCTCTTGATACAGCTATTTCCAGAGAGTTGAAACTTGAAGGTCTTGCTAGGGAAATGGTTAATCGAATACAAAGACTTCGGAAAGACAGTGGCTTTGAAGTACAGGACAGGATAATACTTGGATTTTCTTCGGATAATGCAGAGCTTAGTGAAGCATTCAATATGTTTTCCGGACATATCTCCACTGAGGTATTGGCAACCGGAATTAATTCTTCACTTGACACAAATGGTGCTGTTGTTAAAGACTTCACTGTACAAAGCAGTGTTTTCACCGTGAGTTTAGTTAAAAATAACGAGGTACAAAAATGAAAAAAATTACACTACTGATTGCTGTTGCATTGATTTCTGTTACCGGATGTAAGTCAAAAAAGAAGACTTACACCACCCCTAAAGTTACTGCAGAGATAAGGGAAGATCTCGATAAGATCAAATCCTACAGGCAAAAAGGTGAGCTGGAAAATGCTGCAAAACTCAGTATCAGTCTTGGAAAAAGGATCACATCTGAATATCCTGTTGCCACAATGTACCGTGAAGATGTTGCAAAAGTTCTTGGATTCATCATTAGAGTCGGTCGTCTCTGTCAGGATAAAGAACTTGAAATAAAAAGTGAGAGTATTAATCCATCCGATGCAAAAGTGTTCGCTGACTTTTCGGAATCAATATCTGAAATTGCAGCTGATATCAGAACAAAACTGCCAACAATTCCCTGGTTCATGAAACCTAAACCAAAAAAACCTGTTGTGGCTCCTGTAAACACTGAGAAAAAAGAGGATGCTGCTTTAGGTAACGACAAAAAGGATGATACCGGGAAGACAAAAACTACTCCGGAAAAGAAATAACCATTTTCACGCCATATGTTTCTTATTCTTTTTTCCCTTCTGGCGCAACTCTTTCCTGGGACTCAGTCAAAAAGTCAGGTCTGGATAGATCTTGGAAAGTATAACGGTTCTTATGACGCCAGAAAGGTGGCAACAACTTTAGTTCCTGATATATCGCAGGGCGGACAGTTACATATTCCACTTATGATAACTGAAGAAAGCGATATTTCTCCTGGAGTTAAGTTACTTTATGGCCCGTTTATTGATCATACCGCAGCATTTTCCAGAGGCCTTTCTCTTTTAAAATCTGGAATTATTCAAAGCTTTTTTCTGTCCACAGTTGATGGAAAACCGCTTCCGTTGAAAGTAAGCAGCGAAAAGAGAAAATTCCTCACAGATAAAAAACCGGAAAATGGTTATCCAAAGATGGGAGTAAATCTTTCACCTGATACTTCATTGTTTGCATTCCCCTCTGAATCCATACCACCTGGTAAAAGTGCAGTAACAAACGCTTCTTACAGAGATGAACTTTGGCTATTGGAGGAAAAATCCATTTGTACCGGTACATACTGTAGAAGATGGTTTAAAGCAGTAACTCCGCCTCCATACAGAATAGTCTGGGCACCTGCTGGATTCATATACCCTGTAAATGTGTTGAAAAGTCTTAAGGACGCCAATGGTAAATTTTTAAAGTATGCGGGTTCAACCTGGTATTCCAGGAATTCCGATTCTTATTCATACAATGCAGTACTTTTTTCTGGCAATTCGGTTCCGATGAGGTATTTTTTTAAATTGAAAAGGCTTTTTTATCTCAGGCCGTTGGCAGATGATAAAAACGTTCATTTTTCTGACAGGCGTGGAGTGAGACATTACACAACATCAAAATCACCAGCCTGGCACCCTGTGAGAAACCTTTTCCGCAGCGGTTCAAGGAAACTTTTCTTTTCAGCGCCCGTAAGGACGACAACTGAGGGGTTATAATGTTAAAAGAAGAACTTTTACCCGGGGCAGTATTCAACAGGATATATACGGTTACAAATGACTGGACCGCGATTTCTCTTGGCACAGGAAATGTTCCATGTCTAAGTAGTGCTGCTTTGGTAATTGCAGTGGAAAATCTTGCATACCAAAATATACAGAAAACCCTCGAAGATGGTTTTACCTCTGTTGGAATAAAGATAGAAGTTACACATCTTTTTCCCAGCGCAATAGAGTCAGAGTTTCAGGTTGAACTTCACCTTATCAGACTCGAAAACAACCGCACTGATTTTAATATCACAGTAACCTCAGGTGAAAGAATTCTGGCAACGGGGTTTCACAGAAGAGCAATTGTAAATCACGAATCCTTTCTGGGTAAAATTTCCCCACGTTAAAGATCTGTTCAGGAATCTCAATTGAGAATATTTTCCTCATAAAATAAAAATAACATCCACATAGTCAGCAAACAAACATATATCACCTGTCATATCAAGACGTTGCATACCGGGTAAATTTTTCTCGTTTTCATCTTGCATACGGGGAAATTTGGGCTATTCTGCGATTCATATAGGGTAAATTTTTCTCAACCGATGGCTGCGGCCATAATCATTAATGAAAGGATATCAGGAAACCATGAATCTTCAGCCCATTATTGACAAGGTAGTCCAGAAGAACCCAGCAGAAGTAGAATTTCATCAGGCAGTGAAAGAAGTTCTTGAATCACTGGAGCCCGTCCTGGATCGCCATCCAGAATTTGTTAAAGCAAATATCGTTGAAAGAATTGTTGAGCCTGAAAGAGTTTTAATGTTCAGAGTTCCGTGGGTGGATGACAAAGGTAATGTACAGGTTAATCGTGGATTCAGAGTTCAATTCAATAGTGCTATTGGACCTTATAAAGGTGGATTGAGATTCCACCCGTCTGTTTATCTTGGAATTATCAAATTCCTTGGTTTTGAACAGATTTTCAAAAACTCACTTACTACACTTCCCATGGGTGGTGGTAAAGGCGGTAGTGATTTTGATCCCAAGGGAAAAACTGACGGTGAAGTTATGAGATTCACACAGTCATTTATGTCCGAGCTCTTCAGACATGTTGGCGCTAACTGTGATGTTCCAGCTGGTGATATCGGTGTTGGCGGAAGAGAAATAGGATTTATGTTTGGACAATACAAAAAACTTACAAACAACTTTGAAGGTGTTCTCACAGGCAAAGGTCTTGACTGGGGTGGAAGTCTTGTTCGTACTGAAGCTACTGGTTACGGACTCGTTTATTTTGCAGAGCAGATGCTGAACGACCTTAATACAAACTTTGAAAATAAAATCGTTCGTATGAGTGGTAGCGGCAATGTTGCTATTTATGCTACTGAAAAATGCATTCAGCTTGGTGCAAAAGTTGACACTGTTTCTGATTCCACAGGTTATATCTATGATCCTGAAGGATTCAACACAGAAAAGCTCAATGTTCTCAAACGTATTAAAGAAGTTGAGCGTAAGCGTCTCAGTGATTATGCTAAAGAAGTCACAGGTGTTGAATATCATGAGGGAAGTGTATGGAAACTCGACAAACCCTGTGATGTTGCTCTTCCCAATGCTACACAGAACGAAATCAACGGCGAGGCAGCAAACCTTCTCCTTAAAAATGGTTGTAAACTTGTAGCTGAAGGCGCTAATATGCCTTCAACTCCTGAAGCAATCAATATTTATCTCAAAAACAATATCTATTACGGTCCTGCAAAAGCCGCAAATGCTGGTGGTGTTGCTACCAGTGGTCTTGAGATGAGTCAGAACAGTCTTCGCATGAGCTGGACTTTTGAAGAAACCGATGTGAAACTTCATAACATCATGAAGAGTATTCACAAATCATCCAAAGATGCTGCGACTGAATATGGTCAGCCAATGAATCTCCAGATGGGTGCAAACATTGCTGGATTCATGAAGGTTGCACGTTCAATGCTTGCTCAGGGTATAATCTAGTTTTAGTTTCTTGACGAACTCCGTTTCGGCGACCTTCGGGTCGCCTTTTTTTTAATTTGATAATAAATAAAATATTTTTGCATTTTTTTATTACATTTTCTTGTTGTATAAGCCGAAATACATTACTATGCGGGTGGTGTGATGTGGTGAATTTTAGTTAGAGCAGGTATCAAAGTGACAGATTATTTAGAAAACAAACAGATAACCGAGGAAGTTGTTACATATTTCAAGGATATGGCGTCTAAAATGGTTGATGATCCATATCTCAAGATTCCATGTTATTTCTGTCAGGAATCTGTTGAGGTATGGGAAGCATTGACTGTAGCTCATCTGTTTTCAGGCGTTCCTGCACATTTCAGTTGTCCTGTTGACGCTTTTTTTGGGCACATCAAAGAACTTGGGCTGGAAGATGGATACAATTACAAGCTTTTTTCAGACCTGATCAATGACAAACTTTCAGATGGAACGCTTATCTCTACTGATCTTGTAGCCGGTGAGATTGAAATTGTGGATATGGCCGGTGATATAAACTAGTGTTTCTGCATTATTTTAACATTAATTAATATTGACTTTTTTCATCGTATCGGTTATCCGCTTAGCATAGCGGGGCGTAGCGCAGTCTGGTAGCGCGTTCGGTTCGGGACCGAAAGGTCGGAGGTTCAAATCCTCTCGCCCCGACCATCCACAATTCCAATAACTACAATTGAATTAATAAAAAATATTGAAATTTATTCAAGCGGGGTTTAACATAGGTAACTTGCATTTTACTGAGTAACGGGCCTGATTAATATGAATATACTTGTAATTGACGATGAAAGAGATATTTGTGATTTCCTGTCTGACTTTCTTAGACAGGAAGGCCATGAAGTTAACACCCTTTGCGATCCGACAGATGCAATGGATGATATCCGAAACAGCGGTTATCATCTTGTAATTCTGGATTTAATGATGCCCAGAATTACAGGGCTGGATTTGCTTGAACAGATTCGCGATTTTGATGAGGATCTGGCCGTCATAATCCTTACTGGATATCCATCAGTGGAGAGCGCTGCTGATTCTATCGCTCATGGAGTGAGTGCCTACATTAAAAAACCATTCAGCATTGAAGAACTCAGAACTGCACTTTATCGAATTGCTCAAAAGAAGGGACTTCTCCTTGAAAGGGAGACAGAACTTCACAAAGTCCTTGGGGAAACTATACGAAACCTGAGAAAAGGAAAAGGACTTACTCTGAAGCAGTTTGCCAGAAGAACTCAGTTATCAATAAGCTTGCTGAGTCAGATTGAACGAGGGGAAAGCAGCCCATCGATATCATCTCTTTATAAAATGGCCACAGCTCTAAGTGTCAAAATAAAGGATCTCTTCGGAACTTTTTAGTTCAGACCAGAGTTCTCTTCATAAAAATGTTAATTCTATGCTTATTATCCAATCAGGATTAAAAATATAAACTGGAGGTATACAATGTGCGGAGTCGTAGGGCTTATCAGTGAATCACAACGAAATGATCTGGGGGAAATGGCTTCCGAGCTTTTAAAAGCTCTTGAATACAGAGGTTATGATTCAACGGGCGCCGCAATTCAGGGGAGTGACTCACTTGATGTTGATCTTAGAAAGGGAGTGGGGGCACCATCCTTTCTAGTAAAAGATCTGGGAATTACTTCAATGGAGGGAAAACTATTTTGTGGCCAGGTCAGGTGGGCAACCTTTGGCGCTGTCGATGAAAAAAACGCTCAGCCTCACATTGTCCGGTGTAAAACCTTTATTTATGGAGCCCACAATGGAAATGTAACAAACACTGAGCAGTTGAAACAGTGGCTTATAATGGAGGGACATCAGGTTCTCTCTGACAACGATGGAGAAATCCTGATTCATCTGGTTGAGCACTTTTTCGCTCTTGAACTTGCTAAACATAATGTTTCAGATATCTCATTCAGAAAAGAATCCATGAGAAATGCCATTATCACCGCAATAATGCGAGTCCAGGGTTCTTTTGCGGCTGTTGTTGTTGATCCAGTATCTGAGACAGCCTGGGGAATTAAAAATGGCAGCAGTCTATACGCAGGTATTGCCGGTGATGAAAAAGGCAAATTCAACCTTGTAAGCAGTGATCTATCGTCTATTTTGAGATATACGAGAAACCTCGTACCTCTTTCAGAAGGTGAATTCATAGAATTTTCCCATGATTATTTCAAAGTATATGCTGCCCTGTCAAAAACAAAAAAAGATGGAGTAATTCTTCAGTCGGGATCGGAAATTTCAAAAACAGTTGTAAGATCAAAACTAAGACATACTGATACATTACTGAAACCCGAATTCACTTATTTCATGGAGCAGGAAATTGCTGCTCAGAGTGAAACGGCAAGGGCAGTTATCAATAAATTTATGGGTGGAAGTGAACTCAATAGAAAAATTTATAAAATACTTGGGGATTCTCTGGATTTGAATCTGGTAAAACAAATTATTACAAAATTCAATGAAATGCTTTCACTCCCAAATCGCTCATCTCTGGTGGACTTTTTTAACCTGGAGGATTTTCATCTTTTGAGTTCACGCGTTTTTGAAAACAGAGAAACCATTGGAGAACTGCCAGTAGGCAATCAGAGCCTTGCAGCGACTTTTTCCAGTGGTGAATCCACGCTACTAGGTGATTTGCTTCCTTTTTGCAATTGTTCATCCGATCGCTGGGGAATACGGACTATTGATGCAATTTTTGAAAAAGTTGAATGCGAAGACCTTAAATATGAATCCGATCGGTTTTCAGGTCTTGTAAATAATGCCAAAAAATCAGGGAATCATATCTATCTTGCAGCCTGTGGCACATCTTACCATGCTGCCATGGCTGCGTGCCTGTTCTTTAATGAAATAGCTCATGTTGAACTTATTCCGATTCTTCCGGGGGAATTCAGAGGCAGATATTCCAATACGGTTAAAGATAATGACATAGTTATAGCAGTAAGTCAGAGCGGAGAAACAAAGGATCTCATAGATATACTGAATGACATAACCGAAACCGGCCACAAGGTTCATACAGTTGGCATTGTCAATAACGTTAACAGCACAATTGCTCAGGAAAAGAGTGACATTATCATTCCTCTTCGGTGTGGACCTGAAATAGCTGTTCCCGCCACAAAAAGTTTCATCAATCAGATTACAGTATTTTATACACTCGCACTATCAACAGCTGAAAACGCCATTGAAGAAAAGGCTGCTAACAACCCTGAAACGGATTTTACACAGGAACAGCGTTCACTTGATTCAAGAATCGAGAAACTTCATACAATTCCATCACTCATAGAGGAAACAACACGTATAGCACTTTTACCCGTTAGAGATGCAGCAACTGACATATACCTTGCACCTTCAATTCAGATTCTGGCTACCAGAATCAATGCTGTTGCAAGAGAAGGAGCATTGAAAATAAGGGAAGTGGTTCTTAATCATTCTGAAGGGTTTGAAGGGGCTGAGTTCAAACATGGTCCGAATACAATTCTTGGATATAACACAGTATTCGGATATGATCATTTTCTTCATTTAATGAGTGATTATAATAGTATTCTTTTAAAAGTTATAAAACTGGCGGAAGAAAGAGCGGTTTCCTATGATTCAATAAAAAAAATCATTTCAAGTCTTATGGATTTTCATGAGGGTAAAAAACATACTTTTCTGCTTTCAAATCTTGAGGAAGAAATTCTTCTCAGTTCCCTGAAGGATTATATTCCCACCAGAGATCTGGATATACCCTACCCTCTAATATATATTACAGGTCCTGATGAAAGAGATGTCCGATTAACCATCAGCCAGATAAACACACATAAAATACGTGGTTCATCAACAATTGTTATTGCAGAAGAAGATCCGAACCTTCGCACCGCAGCAGAAAAGCACCCGGCAAATGATAAGAAATACTGGTCGCACTATATAACTGTTCCAAGAACTGGTGATACAGTTTTAAGCGTTTTCACCACAACAGTTGTGCTTCAGATGTTAGCCCTTGAAATGAGCGTAAGAAAAATGGAATTTCTGGATAGTCTTGGGATTTCTGATCATGGAGTTCACCCTGATGTACCTAAAAATGTAAGCAAAAGCATTACCGTTGACTAAATTTGCCTGATTTTGCATAGATGAAATATACTCCATAAATTACAACAGATGGAATCATGCTAAAGAGATAAAAAAACTGGACACCTGTTGTCTTCAGATAAATAAACAACACCAGAGAAATCGTTATGGCCGTAGAAGAAACCCACTCTTTTTCAGGAAGTATTCCAAGGAGAAACAGCATTATACCCACTCCTGCAACTCCAATGTAAATATTGTATGCGCTCATCATCATTGAAATAATATCTATTTTGCTTAATGAGAAGTATCCGGAAAAAATACATATGATGAAAATAAAAAAGAATTTTCGCCTGTTAAATGAGAAAATTTCAAACTGATTTACAGATATACTGAGCGCGGTAAACAAAGTTGTATCAATACTGGATATAAGAGCAGCCAATAAACCAAGTACCGCAATCCATCTGAATGACTCTGGCACCATGCTTACCAAAATAAATGGTATTTTCTCAGGCGATGCAATTACACCGGCGTTGGATGCGTACCACCCTATAAGTGCAAAAGCAACTGAGAAGGGAATAATCAATAATATACTGAAATAAATTGCTTTTCTTCTATCCGTTGAGTGTTTCAGGGGTAAGAGCCTGCTGTGTATGTCAGGACCAATAAGATATGAGAACATAACAGGAATAAAAGCAATGAATGAATATTTTTCAGTTAATTCATTGAACTTCCCGGCAATCTCAAGCCCACCTGATGATTTTGAAACCAGTATCAGTCCCATACCGACAGCCACAATCATGAAGCCAAGTTGAAATATATCACTTTTCACTACAGATCCGTGCCCACCCAAAACCGTATAAGTTCCAACTGTTATTAAAATTAGAACTGTGGAAAAAAAACTACTGCCTGTATATGGGGAAATAAGTGCACAACACACCTGTAATTGTACCGCAATTATCAGTGTCCAAGCTGAAAGAATAACCAGTGAATTTATATATCTGAATACTGAGTAACCGGATTTTGAACTGAGAAAAGTCCTTCCGTCATACTTTATATATCCAATAAATAATGAAAGAACAGCAAGACCTGCCGCCCCCGCCACTATCCAGATAATTCCATAAATTCCGAACAGATATCCCAGTGTAATCGTTCCAAATACTGCACTAGCTCCAAGAATAGTAACAGCCAGACTGGCACCTGTTTTTATCCAGGAGGGCTCACTATTCCCGTGAAAAAATTCATTTTCACTGCTAACTGTGCGGAATGCCAGAAGATGTAACCCGGCAAATACTAGAATCAGGTAAATCAAAAATCACCCTTGGATATCTGTAGAGTGATCCCCATATTTAATAAAATCCATATATGCATAGAGTTGACTTGAAGAATTCGAAAGCAGTTCAAAATATTCATCAATATCAACCCCGGAGTTCCTGAGTTTTTCAAATGCGTCAGCTTCAATCTGACGAACACGCTCTCTTGTAAGGTTCAGGAAATCTCCAACCTGATCAAGGGTGTGGTTTCCTTTTTCAGCTACATCCAGAGCACAGCTCTCACCCATTTCCCATGGTTCACATTTATGATTACCACTAATCGCTCCATTTTTCTTTACTTCAAGATAGAGATTATATCTGCATCTTACATATGGACAGGGTCTTACTCCATAGCAACACTCAGCTCTGGATTTTGGCATATCCTCTTCCATCCACTGGGCCAGATATGTACTCATCTTTTTTTCTTCTTTACTCAGTCTTTTTGCAAGCTTAGTCTTTGGACGGGCGCCTTTTCTTTTTGCCTTGATTTCTCTTCTTTCGACTATGCTTTTTCGTGAAATTTTTCTGGCTTCTTTGTTGATACTCATTTCATCTCTCCTACAGCGTTGGTTTTGGATTTGTCAGTGTGCTATCAATATTTTCTAATTGTTCTATTAATGTTCTTGCTGTTATTTTTGCAGTACTCAAATCTTCCTGGACAATAGGTTTGAGACCCCTGTCAAAATGTGCACTTAAAACCTCTGAGCTCATACTTGAAAAAAGATGTTCGAGTTCCTGATTTATCCCATGAATCTCTTTTCTGAACCTCAAAGTTGAACGAACGATATCATCCAGCGTAAGGCCTTCAACAAGCATTCGTTTAATATCATTGATGTTTTTAATGATATTCACTGGATATAGACCTCTACTGCCTCTGTTTCTTCCCTTTTCACCAGTTCCGGTCCTATGACTTCGTGGAAGCAAACCCATCTGAATATATTTCCTCAAAGATGCTTCACTGAATCGGATACCGTGTTCCTTGAAAATACGTATAACTTCAAATGATGTGATTCCTGACTCAAATTCAAGCATATATTTCTCTACTGTATCTCTATCTAGGTAATCTGACATATTTAATTACAAACAGACTTTTTCTGTCTTTATATTTTTACTATATCTCTTTCCAGAGATTCGTTTGAATATATTCCATTCAATGGATTATGTTTACAATATAGTTCCTATACTTTTTTACAATACTTTTTTCTTTTATTTCTATTTATTAGATACTATTTATTCCTTACATATGTTAGTTTTATATCTTTTTTTTGTTTTATTTAGCACATATAACTTTTTGCTGTGTATATTTTATATTTCTTTTCCAGTTTTTCGTATTATTGCCAATGACAAACAGCATGTTTTCCCTGTGTTTTTTATCTTCTTATTATTGTTGAGATTTTTCAGGAGTTATTTTTACTACAGTTTTTTTGTCTTTTTTGTAATTTCAAACACAGCTTTTTTATTTTTTTACTATTTTCCAGAACAATATCGCCATTACTGCCCGGCAATTTATATACTGATTAAGCCATACCCCATCAAAGTCATTTCCAAAGAAGGGAATTCCTTATTTGCAAAACTAGTTCGGAGTTGAAATTTTCATTCTTCGTCCTAACAGAAGATCTCATTATCCGGAAAAGTTATACCCCCTCCCCACCTCCAACCAATTTTTTTGGACATATTTGTTTACTTAGTCGTTTTTAATGATAGTATTCCCTCAGTTTCGCCCAAAGGAGGTTCTAAGTGGATAAAGAAAAGAAGAAAAAAAATGGAAGTGACCCTTTAGAGGCAATAATCAGGGAAGCTGGTTCCTGGTTTGATGACGAAGTCCAGGACGCGAAGCAGGAAAAAGTCAATGAGATTGAAGCCAAGAAAAAAGAGCTCAATGATGAGCTCGTTGAGCAAATCAAAATTGATGCTCAGAATGAAATTTCAGCGGATTTTGAAAAGAAAATATCTGAACTGAAATCACAGATCGAAATTGAGAAAAAGAAAAGTGAGCAGTTTGAGGCCCAGGCAAAAGCAGCGGGAGCAGTGGCTTCCAATGCTGAAGCTACTGCAAAAGCTGCTGCTGCTGCTGCATCAAAAGCCCCAAATGCTACTCGTAATCTCTATACAGGGGTTGTAGTTGGTATGCTCATTGGCGGTCTTGCAGGAGCTCTAATCGGAGGAAAGATGTCCTCTCCAGGAAGCCATGACAGCAGTAAACCTGAAGTGGTAATACGAAATCCTGATGCAAACAATAAGGTTGTAACCCCTCCAGTCATGAAGGTAACCCCAATGCTTCCGACTCCGGCTGGAATGCAGCCGGTTACTCCTCCTCCGGTGGATACTATGCAGCCGGTTACTCCTCCTCCGGTGGATACTATGCAGCCGGTTACTCCTCCTCCGGTGGATACCATGCAGCCGGTTACTCCTCCTCCGGTGGATACCATGCAGCCGGTTACTCCTCCTCCGGTGGATACTATGCAGCCGGTTACTCCTCCGGTTATGAAGCCAGTTACTCCTACGGTTATGAAACCAGTTATGAAACCCATTATGCGTCCAAGGCCCATGCGTCCAAGGCGTCCGATGAAACCTAAAACAATGAAATCAATGTCGTCCATGAAGGTTTTCACAAACCCCTTCTGATGTACAAATTAATGTTGTTCTCTACACAGGAGTTCATGAAATGAAAAAACTTCATTTACTTTTAATAGTTACCTTTGCACTTCCGGTATTTTTCGGG
>JAFGWM010000034.1 GCA_016937155.1 Deltaproteobacteria bacterium | reverse complement strand
GTAAGATCACCTTTGCGCCGATGGCAGGGCACGTGCCACTGCAAAGGGAGAGATGGAAGTAAGATCACCTTTGCGCCGATGGCAGGGGACGTGCCACTGCAAAGGGAGAGATGGGAGTACGTTCACTGTGAGATGTGTCATAAAGGCAGAATTAACGTGGTTAAGTGGTATGAATATATAAGGTCTTGACTAGAAACCAGAAATCGTTTTTGTATTGAAATGATAAACTCTTAATGAGTTCTTTAGAGAATAATTCATGCTTAAGTCCAGCTCTGTCAATACAAAAATACTCAGGTGAAAAAAAGCGATATTCATATGAGTTCGGACCCGTGCAGCAAAGATGCTCAATCCAGTAATTCACGAAATTTAAATCGAATTTATTGGTTTTTATGGGTAAAAAAGGAAAGTCATTTATGAGTATTCCGTCCTTAAAAAGACTGGTTTTTTGCAGAAAACTTGTTGTGGGTAAGGAAACCTGATTGAAAATAATAGAATTATTAACAAAATCCGTGAAAAAAGCAGGATCTGAAAAGGAATAGGATAGGCCATCATTTTCAAGGAAAAAAGGGTATAAAGATTCTGGATCAAATGGGTGTTCAGTGGATGATGGAGGCCATTTTATTTTTATTTCAGGCAGTAATTTTAGTTCCATTATTATTTTAAAAGTACACACCTATCCGTAAAGAGTAAAACTGATTAAAGAAAACTAATATCACGAAATTATAACATTGTTTTTGGGGATAAAAACTATACTCGTATGAAAAAATCATAATTGTATTCAATAACAAAAGAATCACTTCCGGAAAAACCTAAAATCTTATAGTTATAAAGAGAAGGTGTTGTTCTTTCGTAGAACTTGAAAACAAATTTTAAAGATTCGGGCATGCTTTTAAGGAGTAGATATGAAAAATGAGAGATCTTTATTGCTGTATGTATATCCGGTAATAGTTGTCCTCTTACTTTTGTTATCAATGTTGTTTTGGTTTCAGAAAAATAAAATGAAAATTCGATATGAGAAAACTCTTGTAACTATCCAGACAGTTGAAAAACGATGCACTGAAGAAAAATATCTTTTAAAAAGCAAATATGAAAACAACAAGAAGAAAAAAATAAGAGAAATGAAATCAGGTGTTTTGAATTCCAGTATTACTAAATTAAGTAATAAAAAGGCAACTGATGAGTTTATTAAAAAGGAGGCAGCGAAGCTTGCCAAAAAAGAACTTGATGATTTTCAGCGAAAACAGAAAGAGGAGAGAATTGAAAAATGGAATAAATTTATGGATACATTTGAAAGCGGTTTTATAAAAGCGATAAATCGTTTTTCAAATATAAAAATTTTAAATGAAACGACTACACGGCAACTTCACGAAATTGTCGAAAACAGTTTTATTGCTCAAAGAGATCTGTTTAAATTACTTAATAAAGGTGAATTAACCGGTCAGGAATATCATAAGAAATCTCAGGAAAGCAGAAATGTATCAAGAGAAGATATAGAAAAGTTGCTGGGAAAAACATTATCCGATGAATTTGGTGAATATTTGAAAGAGGATATTAAAAAAGAATTTGAGGAAATGAATAAAGACGATCAAAACAGTTGAGAATTGATCTAATGTTCCTGTATTACATAAATTTATAACAGATTATATTCAGTTTTGTGCTAATTGAAATCCATTGGTGAATTTAAATAGTTTTGAAGAAATATCCAGTAGACGGTAATCGTCTCCAAGTCTTGATATAATCTGTATTCCAAGAGGTAGACCATCATGGGATAAACCAATTGGTATTGTAACAACCGGGTGACCTGTTAGATTAAAAATTGATGTAAACCCTGTTACTGCAATATTTCCAGGAATATTTTTTTTGTTAACGTTAATCGGAGTATGAATTTTCATTGATTTTCGATGAAGCACCGCTGGAGATGACGTCACTGGCATTATAAGAGCATCATAATTATCGAAGTAATTATCAAGTATAGTAATAAATTCCTTTCGTAATTCGATAATCTTAAAGTAGTCAAGTACGGCAGAAGTGGCCCCTTTTGCAAACGACCGGGAAATTTCATCCTTAAAAGTAAAGGACAACGTACTGATTACTTTTCTGATAATCCATGGTAGTTCGCTTAAAGCCATCATTCCGAATAACTGTCCATATGTATTCCATAGAGATTTTAACTCAATATTGGGAAATGAATTTTCGGTTTTTATATGGTTACTATTAAGTATGTTTATAAAATTATTTATTAATTTCCTGTAGGAATTTTCTACATCCAGATTATTAAAACCGTCAATCCAGCCAATTTTCAACTCCTTATCAGCATTTGAGGATATCATGTTTTCTGGCTCTTTGAACTTTTTAGTATTATTTGATATGACTTCCAGTATAAGCTTCAGATCTTCAGGATTTCTTGCCATTGGCCCTGTTCCAACCATATGAAGAAGGGTGTTTACCTTCCCTGGAAGCATCAGACCTTCATTCGAGACCATTCCTTCAGTGGGCTTTATACTGCACACACCACAATAATGAGCAGGAATACGCAGTGACCCTCCAACATCGCTTCCTATGCCCGCAAGAGACATACCACTTGCTATTGCTGCAGCTTCGCCGCCACTACTACCCCCAGGTGTATAGGCGATGTTCCATGGATTCAGTGTTCTTCGGAACAGTTTATTTTCAGTTTGAGTATCCATCCCCATTTTCGGGAGGTTTGTTTTCCCAAGAATTATTGCTCCGGCTTTTTTTAATCTGGTAACTACATCAGCATCCTCTTCAGGTATAAAATTCTTCAGTTTGATACAGCCATTGGTAGTACGAATATTTTTTGTTCTATACATATCCTTTATTGTAAAAGGAATCCCGTGAAGTAACCCTGGATCATTGCCCTCTAAAAGCACTTTATCCATTTTTTTAGCCTGATTGAGAATATCTTCTTTATCCATAGTTACTATTGCATTGTACCTGTCATTAAATTTTTCTATATTATTAATCAGTGCTTTTACAACTTCAACTGAAGTGATTTCTCTTTTGATAATTTTATCCCTGATCTGGATAACTCCGGTTGACTCAATCATATGAACCTCATTTTCTTATGGAATTTAGAAAATAATCTAAAAAGCAATTGATCTGAATATCAAGATTGAAAAATTGTGGATCACTTACATATTGAAGGCCAAGGCCATCAACAAATGCAACGAGATTAATAGCGGTTTTCTCAAGGTCCTTTGCAATTTCTTCCCTGAAGAATTTTTTATCGATTCCATACTGTAGAATATCAACTATGTGCTTTCGAACGGGAGCTCCAATACGTTTTATTAACTGCAGATGCTTATTCTGATGCATATTTTTTTGTAAATATCCGATTAGTTCAATGAAAAAACTAATAATTTCAGGATGTTTTATGAAATTGGAAGTTGTATGTTTAAATAGATCCTTTAGCTGTTTATCTGGTGTATCAGATTTATTAACTGAATCATAACTGGTCTGTTCCAGAAGATTAATCCATGATGAAGCAGCAAATATAGCGAGTTCATCTTTGGATGAAAAATATTCATAGACAGTGCCTTTTCCAATTCCAGCTTCTCTGGCAATTTCGCTTATTGAAGTATTTGAAATACCTTTGTTTATAAAAATTTTAATTGCAGCAGAAGATATTTCCATTTTTTTAATTTCTTTATCAATTATTTTTGGAGTCATTTTTCCCTCAATTATTAATGACCGACCAGTCGGTCAAAATCAAGTAAAAAATAAAATAATTAACAAAAAGCAGGCGAAATCTAAATTTTTTTAGGTTTTTTAGGTTTTCTTTCAGGAAGGTATCTTTCAGAAATCCTGATGAGTTCAGAAATCCATTGAGTATCCTCAAGTTGATCCGTTATCAGGTAGTGATTTTTCGCACCTGGATAGGGGGGAGCCATCTCGCAATCTCCAACAAATTCAGTTATCTGGGGAATAGGTTTTGCAAAAAACTGATTATCGCAGATAAGGGCTACCACCTTATTGTTACTGTACAGTGCGTATTCTCCAAACATTTTTCGATATGTAATAATTCCAGCATCCTTAATCTGACCGGTGACATATTCAATAAATTGTTTTGATGTACCCATGTGTTCTCCTATAAATGTTGTTATTACGGTCTTTAGAATTTTCAAGGAAAAATAGTGAATAAGTTTCTGATGAATGCTAGTTTACCATTTGAGGAAATATAATGCGCTATTTTATCCTTTGTACTTTTTTATTTTTTTCTTCCTGTGAACCTGGAGCTGTTTTTGAAAAAAATGCATGTGATCTGTGCAGAGAAGACCAGACATGTGTTGAGAATGAAGAATGTATTGATAATTCAAGAATCTGTGCTGATACCATATGTGAAGAAAATGAACTGTGTCACAATGATCTATGTTATGAAAACACACTCAGATTCCTCAAAATAGCAACCTTTAATATGTATGATTTTTCAAATTATGACTCCATAGAAAATACTGCTGATTTTATAATAGAAAACAATATTGGAATCATAAATTTACAGGAAGTTCAAATTGATGATATTACAGATCTGATGGATACACTGGAACAGAAAAATTTTCAGATGTATTACGGAATTTCCTCATATGGTGGATATGGTGGTGATACTGGAAATGATTATCTCGCTGTCCTTAGTCAATGGCCAATAACGAGTGCTGATACGATACTTGGTGGAGTTTATGAGGATCCAGTGACAGGGCTGGATTATTCTTTTTCCAATATGCGTCCGATTCTAATGACAAAAGTGAATATCTACAACCAGGATGTTGTATTTTTCAACATGCATCTTAAGGCTGAAGTACCCTACCCGGATTGTGTAGACTGCATTAATAAACGGCGAGCTCAGGCTCATGCTTTGGAAAACTATATACTCGATAATTTAGATCCTTTGAATGATAGAATTGTTGTTACAGGAGATGCTAACACTGCCATAGATGAGGACTTTGAAAATGGAAATACAATAGATATTCTTTGTATGAAAACGGATAATCCTGAAAATACTTCCAACGATTTTTTACCCGTAAATCTGACATATGCACCTGAATCAACCCATGTGGATTTTGACAGTATACTGGATCATCTGATTATTTCTCCATCACTTGTTGATAATTATATTTTTGAAAGTATAGATATAAAAATTCCTCGCGGTATTCCATCAGACCATAAATCCGTTCTGCTGGAATTCTGGTTTTAAGTGGAGTTTGTCATCATATATTGAATGCTGAAATGTTTGGTGCTAATAAGAATTCAGTAACTCTACGGATTTAAAAATCGGAGATTTTTGAATGAATAGAATTTTTTTCCCCTTTATGCTGGTTCTATTTTTTTCTTCCTGTAAGTCCCCTGAAAGAAAACGCAGGAAAAGCAATGTTCCCGTCATTGAAGCTCCTGTGAAAAAAGATACTGAAAAAGAAAAAAAATACACAGGCTATAAGGTTTACAAACGAAATTTTTCATCTAATACAAATCCTGAAAAAATATCCAGCAAAGGCTACACCTCAAAATACACTCCTCCAAAAATTGAAAAACAATATATTGCACCGAAAGAAAAACCTGCCGGAAAAGAAAAAGAGTTTTCAAAAAACTATGAAGTGAAACATATTAAACCGGCATATCTTCCCCCGATTCCAAAGAACATCAAAAAAGACTGTTCCGGGGGTGAATGTAAAAGTGAAACTTCTAATATTGGTCAGTTTAATATTATAAACTGAATGAATTCACTTTAGAGTGCACCTTTCAGAAGGGATTCTGCTGTTGTGGGTTTTGAAATGGATGGAACAGCAGGTTTTAGATATTCCCCCGAGGGAGTTTCTGTCACAATATTTGGTAGTCTGAGATCAGGTTTCTGTCTTCTCGCAAGAGGTACCAGTGTTTTCAGAAGTTTTTGTACATCTTCCTTGAAAGGATGAGGATCTTTTATGGATACATATCTTATAAAATATCCAGCTGCATCAGCATAATCTCCCTGAAGTTGTCTGGTGCTTCCTCCGACTAAAAGAGCCCAGGGATTATCCGGCTGCAGTTTTAAACTGGAAAAGACCTCTCTCATTGCATTATGATCCTTTTTCATGCTGTGATAAACAAGTGCAAGCAATGCTCTAGTTTCTCCATCATTAGGTGTTATTCTAAGACTCTTTTTGTACTCATTTTCAGCCTTTTTGAATTCTCCACGAGACATAAATTCATTTCCTTTAATAACACATTCAGTGCAGCCGGCTCTTTGAGCATTTAGTTTTGTGGAAGGATGGGCAAGAACTGCAGTGACCATTCTGTCATTCCCATATCCGCCGTCAGATGTACTTGTATTTTGAACGGAACCACCAGATATGGAATAGTTATAACCGGCTTCAATTACAGGAACCGTTTCCTGCCAGTTGCTGGGATTCAATTCCATTGGTTTGACCTGTGGATGAAGTACGAGATTGAGTTTTGGCTTAGTGAATTTTGAATTCTTTTTTTCGGTAATTGAGGGGGCAACCTTTTTGACTGGTTTTTTTAATTCCGTTTTTTGTGCAACCAGGTTTTTTTGAGGTGTTTCGGTTTCGGGTTGTTTCTTTTTACCTGTACCGCCTGAAAAAAGTGGAATCAGCAGGAAAACGAGACCACCCAACACAGCAGTTGCAAGACTGAAACCAATAATTCGTGGCAGCCATCCACTTTTTTTAAATGAATAATCCAGATTTTCTTTTTCATCTGCATTATCTGAAATCTCTGTTGCTACCTGTGTATTCTCTTCTGGAGGAGGTGGTGGAATATCAGGAATAATGTTTTCTTCATCAACTGCATTTCGGAATTCCGGAAAAATTACATCAAAGTTTTCGAGATCATCCACAAGTGCATCGAATTCATCTGATGAACTCAGAAATGCTCTCAGTTCGTCTGCATCAGTATTTTGTGTATTGTTTTCTCCTGCTTCCAAATCAAACGAGGCATTATCGAGAGCTTCATCCAGAGCCTCATTAGTAGTGGAATCAGGTTCGTTGTTTTCTGAATCCCGGGTATTTTCAGGGAGTAAATCAGGAACGCTGAATTCACTCTGGATATCAGTTGTCTCAGTTAAGTCTGAATGTGGTGACGATATATTTCCTTCAGGGGTTGAAGAATCCGGTGTATCCTGAAGTAGACTAAAATTAAATGCTGATTCATCAATATCCATATCGGAAATATCAGTTGATTCACCTGACGTTGGATTTTTCTGAATTTCAGCACTGACGGGAGCAAAAGCAGGTGGAGATGATTCAATCATAGATGGGGGTGGAAGATTTTCTTTACCCTCAGGAGTGTTATCCTCAATATGAGGATCTTTGTGGTCACCCATTCCTTTAAAAATATCATCATCGTCATCATTTTTCTCTGATGATTCCTCAGAGATAATACTGCTATCAGTTGTATCATTGTTTGTATGTTCACCAAGCTCAGAGAGGATACTGCTTTGAATCAGCATATCAACTGATGCATCAGGTAACTCTTCATTATTTAACTGGTTTTCATTATCCGTCTGAGTTTGGATATTATGAATCAGATCTTCTATCTCAGGATCAAGATCATCATCCGGTTCAGTTATAAAAGGGTTTTCTTCATTTTCAGATTGAGATTCATCAGAATGACTTATTTGTCTATTCAGCATATCTTCATCAGAGAACTGATCCTCAGGATTCATGAACGATGACAAAACACTGTGCATCAATAAACGCTGACTGTTTGACAGAACATTTGTAAAATCAGAAGTGGAAACATCTCTATGAGCTCTTGGAGGAGGAAAATTATAATCCTCCTGAGGTGCATCCTCAGTCTTTTCATTTTCATAATTATTGAAGTTTTCAGCATCATATGGCTGAGAATTTTCCATGTCCACCAGTCCTGATGGAACATTATTTACTTCGTTAGCAAAGGCTACTCCCGCTGGTTTTATGACACCGGGGATACTATCAACATTGAAAAGTAGTGTAGGTTTTCGATGCTCTTTTGGGGGATTGAATCTCAGTGTTTCTGTTTCATCAGAAGGTTTAGTTTCAGAAATTTCATCCAGAGGAGAAATTTCTTCTGTTGATGAAAGGGGTGGTTTTCCAGAACCTTCAACAGTAAGAGTAGAGTTTATATCAGTAAGAAGTTTATCGAAAACCACCTGATTTTGACCGGTTTTAATCCATTTATAATTGCCCTTCTTTGGTTCCAGATTTTCAATTTCCTCTTTCTTAAGAGGATTGAATTCTGGATTCATAAAATTATCCTTAAATGAATCATTTTGTGGAGTTTCAATGATTTTTACTGATTCCGGATCTCTGGTGGTGTTTTCCCAGGTGGATGAATTTTTAAGCGGTTTGTTTTTAACAGAATTTCTGGAATTTCTTATCTGATGTCTCGCTTTATAAACTTCAAGTTTCGCTCTATACAGTTCTTCCCGCACCCTGACCAGATCCTCAAGAGTTTTTTCAAGGTCTTCAATTTCGCTGAGATCTTCAGTAGATGCTAATTCCTCATCCCCTTCAGGATATGATTCAGTGGCTTGGTTTTCATCGGGTGAAAAGTCAGACGGACGTTTCATTGGTAGACTCCCTCACGACAAAAATCGGTAAAAATCCATTAAACTTTAGATAATTGTAGGAATTATGTAGAGTGAAATAAGTGAAATTCAGTAAAGCAAACCACAGAACTCAGAAAAAAACCTGACGAAAAGAATTAGTAATTGCAGCTATGTGGGGATGGAGGCGACGATCGGAATCGAACCGATGATAAAGGTTTTGCAGACCTCTGCCTTACCGCTTGGCGACGTCGCCACATAAACAATCCAGTTCAGGAAAATCTTGATATTTTACTTTGGAGTATTTGTCAATAGCAAAACGCCAGATGATAAAATATTTATTTTCAGAACACAAGGAACCTATCAGAAAATCAAAGGGTCATAGAACCGGAAAATTTATTAAACTGACACATTCCATAGATCAATATTTTTCAGGAGTATTATTTATGGAAAAATTCTGTTTGAAACAAAGTTATCAGACTGTTAATATTCTTTGGCTGGAACTTTGTATTCGACAAAGGAGGATATCATGAAAAAGTTTACATTCCTAGCTGTGGTTATAATGATGGTTGTGGCAGGTTGCAGTAAAGAAAAAGAAAAAACTACACCTGAACCTGAAAACAAAACCGTTGAAACGGACAAAAAAGAAACCCCAACAAGTGTTCCTTCTGAAAAGGCAATGGAAGTTCAGAATGTCTGGGAAAGTGGGTTGGCTGCAGTTAAAAACTGTGTCGAAAAAAGAATTGCACAGACGAAACAAAAGGGATTGAGTGGATATATTATTATCGAAGCAATGATTGGAACCACAGAAAATCCTCAGAATGTTCGTATTGTTGATAAAAAACTTGCTGTGGACAACATTGAAAGTTGTATCATTAAATACCTCGGTGGTCTTGTTTTTCCAACTTGGGGTTATAAAGTCAAATATCAGCATCCCTACAATTTGAATATTCTATACTAACTTTTAATCGAGGTAAAAATGCTCAAAAAAATTCTTCTGATTGTAGCTGCAGTTGCAGTTGCTTCTTGTTCTTCTGATAAAAAAGAAACCACTCCTGAAAAAGTGGAGGATACGAAGAAGGATACTGTTGATAGTCAGGATAATAAAAATGTCTCCAAAACCAATATGGTTATTGCAGGAGATCTTGGCGAGATAGATCAGGCAATGGTTCAGAAAAAATTTGATGAAGCCAAGCAGACTGTTCAGCAGTGTATAATTGATGGTATTGGTAGAGATAATTTTGTAGGTGGTAGCCTTAATTTTACCTTTAGAATCAATCTGGATGGAACTGTAAAGAAAATTGATTTTCAGAGTACAGTTGGGAACAGAAAAATTGAAAAATGCATTTATGATTTTGCAATGAAAATAAAATTTGTGAAACCCAAGGGTGGTGAAGCTAAAGTTGATTTTCCTTTCTCATTCGAATCTACAATGGAAATAAAAAAGAACTGGACACTGGAAAATCTTGGACGTGGTGGTAAAAAATTATTTAAATCAGTAATAAAATGCAGCGATGGTACTGATAATGCTCCATCAAAATTCAAAATGGTATTTTACCTGCTTCCTGATGCAGAGATAGGTCCCATGGGTATTTCCTCCGATAAAAAACTTGTATCCGATAAATTTTATAATTGTGTTAAGAAAAAACTGAAAAAAGTGAAACTTCCGGATCCTATGGGGACTGTGGCTAAGGTTATTCTGGAAGTTGAACCATAAAATGTTTCCTGCCCTGCAGGTTGCAGTTTAATTCCATCAGCAACTTTATAAACCTCCAAATGTCCTGATACCACAGGAGATTCTAATGGCTGTTTTATTTCTTGTGCTTTTATTGACTTCAGGTGGTGTCAGTAAGGATCTTTCCAGTTCTCTGGCAAGATGTCACCAGATTTCCCGCTCCAGAGACTATCGTATCTCAGGAAAAATGCAGTTACTTTTAAAAATCAGCAAAGAGGGAAGGGTGAACACTCTTAGAGTTCAAAAGGATACGACAGGATCAATAATTTTAAAACGATGTGTTAGATTTCATATACAGAAAAATATTTTTCCTGCTGGGAAAGCTTCATATGAAACAACTTTAAAACTTAATTTTCCTTTCGGAAAAACTCAGTATAGTGTTCTGATAAATGATGTTCCTCTTTTAAAGGGTCTGGGCAATGGTTGTGCGGTGAGAATGCTTCTGGATAAAAAAAATGTACGTGCCCGCAAAGGGGCAATGGTAGCGTTAAGAATTTCCCGCAAGGGTAAGATCAATCCTATGGCCAATATAAAATCTGATATGGCGATGATGGTAACTCAGGGGACTGGGACTTTTCAGTGGATTGACAGAAAAGGTAATCAGCAGTATCGACCTGTAAGCTCAGGCAGTCTTGTTGTCATACCAAGAGGGACAGTTTTTTCCGCATCAGGATCAAGTACTCCCCCTCTTGTTATGCTTGTATTTTTCAACAAACCAGGTGGTGAGGAGTTTTTCAGCGGGAATCTTTCTTCTAAAAGTATTGTACTAATGTCACCTGATGGTTTTACAGCAGCTCAAAAGAAAATTCTTTCGGGGATAAAAAACTCCGGTAAAGTCAGGACTTTTGATACTGTCCTTAAAAAGAAATTTTTAAAATCAAAAGTTTCCCGAATTTTTTCTGATGGAAAATCCGCACTTGAGGCAGGGATAGTCAGAATAACACCCAGTAAAAAGCATAGTATTATTAGTCATGGGGAAACTTTTGGATTCATTTTACAGGGCGGGGGAGAAGCGGGAATAAAGGGAGAGATTGTACCTTTTAAATCCGGAAGTGGTGTATTTTTTAATTCATCATTTTCTATTCAATCACGTCTGAAAAATACACCTGTTATTATGGTCTACTTTAATAATGGTGGCGCCCTGAGACTCAAATAATGCATCAACTTAAAGCACAATGGCTTGGAAAAATCAGATATTCTGATGCTCTAGAAATAATGATGAATACCCACAAAAAAGTTCAAGAGGGTGATGATGGAGTAATATTGTTATGTGAACACGAAAGTGTCATAACCATGGGTCGGAGAGCCCGAAAAGAAAATTTGAAATATCCGTTGGCTAGAATTATCAGTGATGGAATTGATGTGTGTGAAATTAATCGCGGGGGAGATGTTACTTTTCACGGACCAGGTCAGTTGGTGGGATATCCCATTATAAATATTGGCCGAAAAGTAAGGCAACATGTAGATGCAATCAGTAAATCGCTGATTGATATTATGGCACATGCTTCTATAAATGCTGTCTTCAGAAATGAATTTCCAGGATTATGGGTAGAGGGCAGAAAAATTGCCGCTATTGGTATTGAGGTGAAAGAAATGGTTTCCCTGCATGGTTTTTCATTGAATGTCACCCCGGAATTCAGAGGATTTGATTATATAATTCCATGTGGAATAGATAGTGTTGATATAGCCTACTGGTCTGAATACTCCCCTCCTCCTCCTCTGGAAATTCTTGCGAAAGCATTTGCTTCGAGATTTGGTTTTTATACCAGCCATAATATTAATTGGATTTAAGGAGATTTTTATATGAAGGAATTTGATGAACTGGTTCGTCTTAGACACAGTGTCAGAAATTATAACGATGAACTTCTTGATGAGACAGTTGTGACTGCTGTAAAAGATATTTTGAAGTTATCAGAAAAGGTTCCTTTTGGTTCCAAAGTAAGATTTGAACTGGTGGATGTATCAAAATCTGACTATTCTCATTTACGACAGTTAGGGACTTATGGGGTTATTAAAAATGCCCGGTGGTATATTGCCGGTGTTTTGAAATATCCAGTTGAAAACCATAAAAACTGTATGCTTGATTATGGCTGGGGATTCGAGAAATCTGTTCTCTCTCTTACGGATATGAATCTTGGAACATGCTTCCTTGGTGGTACACTAAGTCGGAAAACATTCGGAGAACTTGTAAGAATTGCTGATGATGAAGTTATTCCATGTGTCTCGCCCCTCGGGTTTTCAGATGAAAAACCTCACCTCAAAGAAAAAATGCTTAGAGTTTTTGCATCCAGTGCAAAAAGAAAAGCAGTTAAGGATTTGGTTTTTCAGGATAATGACACCAGGCTGATAAAAAGTGAGCTGGCTGATGTTTTAGAACTTGTAAGATGGGCACCAAGTGCTTCAAACAAACAGCCATGGAGATTTCGAATTGCGGGAAATAGAGTTGAATTTTATCTGAAAAGGAATCCACTGTATAAAAAAATTCTGGCTATGACGGGTGCAGGAGATCTTCAATTGATTGATATGGGAATTGCAATGTACCATTTTCAAAAGGGATATGCTCAGAGAGGTATTGAAATAAAATGGGATGATAAACAGATTCTATCCCCTCCATCAGGGGTAGAATTTATAAAAGGATGTCATATCTGATTCCCTTATCGTGTGAACTGAGTATTGAAATTAATTTTAATACTCATAGCATCCACAATCAGGCTCAGAGTCTCTTGGATTGTTGTCCATATCATTTATTGTAAAATTATCAGGATTTCCAGAGTTCACCGCAGGGCATTCTTCGAGAAGATGATAGTCGTTCATTGAGGGATCGGCAAAACAGGTATCTAAAGTATTATCATCAACCAGATAATTACTGGTTTCCACAGTATCTCCTGTGGCTATAATGGAGTTTACAGCAATATTCCCTGTAATAATGCATCCAGCACTGTTTCTTCCATCCTTATGGGGATCAATTCTGATCCATGGATCCGGTTCAGCATCAGGATCTCTATTCACAACTGTGTTGTTACGGATTACAACATTTTTAGCACCCATAAAGGTAATCCCATGCCAGTGATCCACGATAATCAGGTTGTTTTCAACGATCCAGTCTTTATAAAAACCGTCAAAGCATCCAATACCCTGAAGGTAACCTTTGAACGGCTGATTAAAATCCTCGTAATTTAATATGATATTATTTCTCAGAACAACTCTTTCAGGAGATACACCCTCAACTTCCCAACTTTGAAATCCATCATCATGATTTTCATTTACATCAAAACAGTTTTTTACAGTGTTTCCTTCAAAAAGCAGATCACTTCCCAGACCTCTCAGACCATCACCAGCAAAATTTTCCACTGTATTATTTATTATATCAACAAAGCTGCCTGTTACGCTTATTCCAAAATTTACGTTCTTGAATGTACAGTCCGTAAGAGAAACATTGTTTCCTGATATTGAAGCGCCATTGGAAGGAATGTTATTCCAGTCATTAATGGTCCATGTGGAGGAGTCTTCAATTGATTTGAAGTCAGAGTTCCGTACAATTACATGGTGAACTTCCCCAAAATAATTATGGTTACTGATGGCAAGTAGCGTTGTTTTTTCAGGTGTTTCTGCAAGATTCTGATTTGCCATAATATTTTCGATAAGAAAATAAGATGCTGAGGATATCTCTACACTTTCAAAAGATACTGTCTCACCTGTCATCGATGTTATTGTTACAAAATCAGTGTTATATATTCTGCTGATGCTGAGAGCTCCGTAATGTCCTTCTCTTAATATAATGGTGTCTCCTGATTTTATGATACCATCAGGATTGACTGTTATCATGGATTCTGCATCTGTATAAGGATATGCGCTGTATTCCTGATATTCAAGCCTTGTCTGAAGGACAGAATCAAGAGTTTTCCAGGGATTGGTGATACTTCCGTCTCCATCTTCGTCACTTCCATTGTTTATATCGACATAGTAGGAATTGCCAGAAGGAAGAGCGGAAAAATCGATCCCTGACGGGTTAAGTTCTCCCCATGTACCATCAAATGAAGATTTTTCAGATTTCTCATCACATCCTGTATTAATACAGAGCATCAAAGAGACTAATACTGTTAAGTACTTTATCACTGGTTTCATTTTATTATCTCTATGGTTTGAGTATTGAAGGATGAAGAGAGTAGTAAAACACACTGACTGATGATTTTAAATTTTTTGAAAGAGAGAAATTCAGTGTGGCGGAGTTAGGCCATGGTGATGAAGTGAATAATTTTGCTCTGAAATATGATGTAAGAAGTGAATTCAGTAAAGGATCTGCGTTTCCACCCTTTTTCAGAATGCTGTAAATTCTGTGTGCCGTACAGACCGGGTGATTTGTGGTGCAGAGCTTATTTTTTCCATGGATAGAGTTTTTTAATTTGAGCCAGGATTTTCTAAAATCAGTCTCTTTTGTTTTTACCCATATAATGGCTTTTTTTAACGCATTCAGGCGATTCATCTCCAAAGCGACTTCCTTTTTTTTCCCGAGAGTCTGGAGGATTGCGATATAGGCACTCTGATAATACTCATTGGTTATATCTGAGTCCCTGGCGGCTTTTATTAACTCGAGAGCCTTTTTAAAGTTACCCTGTCTCTGGAAAAATAATCCGTAACTGAACTTAAAATGAGGTGCTTCATAGTTCTGTTTTAGGGCATATCTGAAGTATTTATCAGCTTTGACAGAATTTCCTGTTTCCAGATAGCATCTTGCCAGTTTGGATAAAATCAGCCCGCTGTCGGGTTCCTTTTTTAGAAGTTTTTTCAGAAATTTTAAGGCAACGCTATAATTTTTCTTCTCCATGGCAATTTCCGCCATAATAAAATTCAAACCGGTTCCTTCAGGATGTTGCCTGATTGCTTTTTTTAAAAATGTCCTGAGGGTGGTGCTATCAGCTAGAAGTGATAGTATCCTGTATTTAAGCTCCAGAAGTTCAGGCGCTGGAGTTTTGTACTGGGATTTTGCCTTGTCAGCATAGTAATCAGCCATATCCGGAAGTTTGGCTTTCCACGCCATAACACTGAGATTATGATAGAGCTCACCCTTGTATTTATATGTGCTGTAAAGATCTTCCATTATCAGAATTATTCCTGCAATATCATTGGGAACAAGCCATGTATGAAGCAACCATGGATCTTTTTGAACCAAAGCCTTCAGATATCTGATTGCTTTTTTTCTATCGGTACTCTGATTCATTAATGCCCCGGTTGCCAGATAATGGGGAAGATTTCCTCCCAGAGAAATGGCATTATCGATAAATTTCAAAGCCCCTTTTTTATCACCTGTTTCCCAGTAGGTTCTTGCACACCAGTAGTGATAACTGTGCTCCTTCAGGGCTGGGGCAGGGCTTCTGCTGCAGAGACTTGCCGCAAGGTGCCTCTTTCCCATAAGTCTTACACTGATAAGCATCAGGGAGTACAGTTGCTGTTTTTTTAGCTCCTTAAAAGCCTTGGCAAAAAATTCAGCTCCGGCTTTGTAGTTTCCCATAGAGCTTTCTCTTGCTCCAAGCATTGCAAATTTCATCATTTCCTGTTCAGTTTCACTGTGCGCAAATGAGGATGATGGAAAAAGAATTAGGAGAGATAGAATGATATTTTTCATTTTTATTCCAGATGAATAGGCCATCTGACTGAGGCCCTGTTTTCCCCTGATGCAGGTTTAACTTTGTTTGCAGCATCTATCGGCTGTGCATAAATCAGTCTTTTATCCAGATTAAATTTTAGATGAAAATTCTGAAGATATGCTCCACCCAGTAATGCGGAGATTTCTCTTCCGGTTTCCCAGCTCAGGTCTGCAAAAAAGTCATTCTCCACGATAACGGTGTATACATCATCAATGCGTGTGGAAGTATACTCATCGGAAAAAGACATATAGTCGATTTCAATTAAAGGAGCATTCATTACTCCATAAACGGTTACTATCTGGGTTGTGCCATGCTCTACCCTTTGAATGTCCGGAAGAGAATCCAGAACTCCCTGTGTGATAACAAGATAGCTGGCACCTGTATCCAGAAGTGCAAGTATTTCTTTTCCTTCAATATTTATCTTAACCAGATATCTTGTGGCACCTACATCAACGGTTTCACCTGTGGAGAGTCTGAATTTGCCACCACCATCTAGGGAAAAACCAATCTTGCTTCCCGTGTTGAAATAGTCAGGAAGATTATCAGTATGGAGTTTGATGTATTTCTCAGAGTAATTTAGTTCCCAGTTGAACATGCTGACAATATTGGAACCAATAATTCCTGAAATATTTAAGGAATCATCGAAAATATTTTCAAAAACCACTGGTAGCGATGGGAAAAATAATCCGAGAGCAGTTGCATCTGTTTTTTCATATCCGGGGGAAATATTATAGTGTCCGGTATCCACAAGTGTAAGTGGAGCACCGGTGTCTACTACAAAAGTGCCTTCCCCGGGGGATACATCAAGTATTACATCTGTTTCAGGAGTCAGTGAATCAATGGTTATGGGGACTTCAGAACCTACTTCACCTTCCCATTCTATTGCATATTCGTTAAGGGGGTCACACCCACCGAATAAAATAATTGAAGAAATAAAGAAGGTTCTTAAAAATTTCATTAGTCCACCATGCCTATGATATTTCTTCTCTGCCTGGCAAGGAGAAAAGCCTGTTTTATGTCCTCATAAATTCTCCTTCCCGGGGGCAGACCTTCAAGTATAAGTTCAGGAGTTGAGGGATCATTTGTAATAAGTTTGATCCTGCTGATTCCCAGCATTCTGTCAAATAGGCTTTGCATAAATACAATATCCCGGATTCTCCACATTTCAAGGTTATGTACTGTTTTACTGAATACACCCAGTTCATATTCAAGATTAAGGGTGGTTATCTTATATCTTTCATTTTTTCTTTTCAGTCTAACCCATCCAAACATTCCCACACCTGTCAGGGAAACAATAAATGGAATCAGAAACCGAATGATCCAGTGCCATTGCGTATAAGCAATGAGTAAACCCATAATGACCCATCCTGTTATGAAAACAAGACCGCTTTTAACGATAAACATAAAATCAGCCTGCCATTTAGGGCAACCTTCCCATATTAATTTTTCATCTGCAGGTTTGTCCACATCAGAACTCACAAGTGGATTGTCTTCTATTGACATCAGCTACTCCTTGAAAAACAAAATTTAACAAATAAACTAAGAGTGATTTTAACTCAAATTAGGACGACATAATAGATCTTTATTGGAGTTTTGCTTCCATAATTTTTTCACGTATTTTATCTCTCATGGAAGAAGGAAGTGTGACCCTTGTGGGCATTCCTCCACCTAGATCAAGAATTTCAAGGAGATTTATTCCACTGTTCGTGGCTGCAGCAACTGTAATGTTTCCGGAGGATTCAATTGCACTCACTTTAGCCAGATTCTGTCCTCTCAAAAGCAGTTCTGTTTTGTCGAATTTAATTTTACTGTCTACATTGACCCAGGCAAGATTTCCTGAGATGACATATTTTTCAGACAATCGGATGGATGATTCATAAAGGGGATAAAAAGAATCAGAAATAGATTTAATTTCTTTCCAGAATTCTTTTTTTTGAGAGGATTTTCTTGAAGTGAGATAGTTTATGATAGTGTATTTCAACTGATCATCTCTAAATGAAGCCCTTAATGCCATATCTATTGTAAGTCCAATAACAGTGGGTTCTCCAATGCGGCTGTCAATGGCTGCAGCATCACTGTCAGCTTCAGTGTATGGAGTTTTTCCTCCAAGAATCCATTTGGCAGCACTGTATAATCCATCAAGATCCATGTGACAGACTATTGTATCAACAGGTGAGTGAGTTTCCACAAATTCCTCTGTAATCATTTCAGGGCAGGCTCGATGCTGTTCCTTGGTTGAAAGGAGAAATCGGGAATCATGAGAAAAATCAACATGGTTAGGGTGATTATGATGATCGACCCATGCACTGAGACGGTAGCCCAGTTCATTGATGAAGGGAAGCGTCATTTCTTTGTATGATGGAACTAGCCCCACACTGCAAAAAGCAATATCTAGGACAACAATCTGACCATGCAAAGTCGAAGGAAAAGGAAGTTTTCGGGGGGAGGAAAATACTAATTCATGATGCATTACTGAACAATGTATGGTTTTGTGGTGTTTCCGGCACCCCAGAATTGAAGATCAGTAAATTCCTGAACAAGCTCAGACTCGGCGGTATCAACATTGATCAGAATATATTCTCCGTATTTAGTGAATCCGTAAACCTTGTCTCCCCAGAATCCAAGAGCGAAAATCTGCTGATAACCAGTCTGGCCAATCAGTCGGGCATCTCCGGTTTCTGCATCAATTTCAGCTAACCAGTCAGATTCACAACCAGAATCTTCATAATAGGAACCACATTTAAGAGTACTGTAGGTTTTGAAGGATTCTGCACCTGTTTGAATACTGACTATATCACCACTGGATACATACCAGTAATCAGGATAATCATAGTAACCCAGATGAATAAAGGGGTTTTGAAGCATTTCGTCCGGTTCAATAAGTACCCACTCACCATCTTCAGCACTTGCACCAATAAGTTTATCAGCATGAATATTCTCAGGATCGACAGCTTTTACATAACTGAGGGCAAAAAAGTGAGGAGAGCTTTCAGGAAACGAGAAATCAAGAGTGCATTCAGCAGTTTCCTTGTCGATTACATAAAGACCATCGTCAGTAATCCCTATAAGTTTCCCATCTTCATCAACAGCGATATCATAAAACCCGCTGTACCCGTCAGGCATACCTGTAAAATTACCAATTTCAACAAGATCATTACTTTCACCTGGATCTATGTAATAAAGTTTATCCTTTGTGTTTACATATACTCTGGAATTTGTCGGAGGAACCCAGTTGGTGTTGTTTGTTGTATTGTTGGTAGTATTGTTTGTTGTGTTATTTGTTGTGTTATTGTTGCAGAAGGTGGTGTCATATGACAGGCAATCCGAACTGCACATGAGAGCCCCGCCAAGAAAACCTTCATCCAAACAGTCGTGTCCGGCAAGATTGTTTCCATCACAAATTTCACCCTGATCAATAGAACCGTTACCGCAAGAAAGATTGTTAACATTATTAGTGTTATTGTTCTCACTTGATTCTACACAAGAAAGAGCAAGTATTGAAATAAGCAGCGAGGAATAAATAAGTTTCATGAGTATACCTTTCTGTATCGAAGATATTTTAGACTGAAAATACGGAAAAACAACCGACAAAGGTAACAGGATATGATTTATAAGCCGGTAAGGGAGTTAAATTCCTCAATCGCTTTATCCCATTCATCAACAACGCTGAAGGTATTATCCCAGAATTCTGGATTCCAGAGGGTATTGAGATCTTCAATCTCTTTGGCCTGCTGTTCAACCCATGTGAAATATTTCAGATTATGGATAGCTTTTTTATCCCAGTAGGAGAGCTCTTTCATATTATCTTTAGCCTGTTTGATCATGGAGCCCTCAAAAGTTATTGCTGCATCGGTTTTTGTAAATTCACCACGCTCATCATTCATTTCCTGAAGTCGTGAAAAATACATTTCAGCACTGTCAGTGAGTACTGTAAATATTACATCATCTTCGTTAAGTTCATAATATTTTGCTGTTTTAACAGCGCCTAACACATTGCAGATACTGCTTATCCCAAGTAAATCAAGTTTTGAGGACAGGTCATCGGAAATACCAATTTCTTTGAGATATTCAATGCCGGATTTTTCATTGAACAGTCTGAGAAGTCTCATTGTATCTTCATCATCAATAGCAGTTACCACGTCGGTGTTTCTTGTATTGTGAATCCATGGAACGTGTTTATCACCAATACCCTCTATGCGATGAGCTCCGAATCCATTGCTCAATAGAGTTGGACACTGTAGAGCTTCTGTTGCCACTGTCTTCATGTTTGGGAAAGTTTTCTTTAATTTGTCACCAGCGGCAATGGTTCCTGCACTTCCTGTAGCACTTACATAGGCAGCAAGTCTGGATTTGTCAGTTTTTACCTGATTCCAGAGTTCAAGCATTGCATTTCCGGTGACTTCGTGATGGTAGATTGCATTTCCAAATTCGTCAAACTGATTGAATATAACAGCTGTAGGATCTGTATTTCTAATTTCCCAGCACTTATCATAGATTTCTTTTACATTGCTCTCACTTCCAGGTGTGGCGATGACATCACTGCCGATTTCTCTGAGCCAGTCAAATCTTTCCTGACTCATCTCTTCTGGAAGAATTGCAACCGGTGTACAGGCTAAAAGTGCACAGTCAAAGGCACCACCCCGGCAGTAATTTCCAGTAGATGGCCAAACCGCTCTATGGGTTACCGGGTCAAATTCCCCAGTGATAAGTCTTGGTACAAGACAACCGAATGCAGCGCCGACTTTATGTGCTCCGGTGGGAAAATATTTTCCAACCAGACCAATTATTCTGGCTTTTACTCCAGTTATTTCACTTGGAAATTCCATGAAATTAACGCCACCAAAAAGTCCTGTATTAATATCATTTTTCCATGAAATTCTGAATAGATTAACCGGGTCAACATCCCATAAACCGACCTCCGGAAGTCTTTTCATAATTTTTTCAGGAATAGTTTCCGGATTCTGTAACTGACGAAAAGTGGGGATAAGGATATTTCTTTCTCTGCATCTTGTTACTGTATTGTTGAGAACGCTTTTGTTGTAGTTTAATTTTACGGGATTATACATTTCAGACTCCTGAAAAAAAGTTATTAATACCACCCATCTTATGGATGGGGGACCCCGATGTGTACAACTTTTATTCCAAGTATTCAACCCATATTTATGAGATTTCTGTGCTTTACTCCATAGAAATATTCCGAAAATAATTTTTAAAAGTGTTTGAAAATTCTAAAATATATGAATGAAAACAAAAGAAAAAGTTATTTCCAGATTTTAAGATCTCTTCTTAGTTTTTGTAGAATACTTATATTTTTATCAGAAAATTTTCTTGAAAAAGTAACACTTTTCAGTGATTTCATGGATGCAATCAGGCTGATATCAATATTTTCCAGCAAACCGGTATTCAGAATTCGGAGGTTTTTTAAGTAACTCATATTTTCTAGGGAAGTGATGCTGGAGCCTGATAAATCAAGAACTTCAAGTTTTGATAGATCAGAAATAAAATCAACTTTATTAAGTACCATTCTGTTGAGTCTTAGTACTTTGATATTTTTAAGCAGTTTTATATCACTAAGATTTTTAGCTGTACATCCTGCGATAGACAGTGTTTTTAGGTTTTCGCTTTTTGCCAGATATTTTATGTTTTGAAGCTCTTCAGTTATATCTTCCAGAGTAATTTCACTTAATAATTTCAGATGTGAAACATCGTTTAAATTAAAGGAATCCAGTTTCATAAGAACCAGTTTTTCAAGGGATTTCAATTTGGATACATAAGAGAGTTTTCTGGAAGAGGTTTTATTAAGGGTTAATTCTTTCAGAGAGGAAAGTGAAGATAACCATGAAACATCAGGCACTGTTACATTCCAGAGAATGAGTTTTTTCAGGTTTTCAAGGGTTCCCAATGAATCGATAAATGCAATGGAATCATTCAGGTAATGCAGATCGAGGAAATTTAGAGTTTTATGATTACTGAGCGTTCTTAAATTCAGTTTAGAAACTGACTTGATATTTCTAATCTTAAGTGTCTTCAAATGGGAGAGATTTTTTAAAGGAGAAAGATCTGTTATTGATGAACCGTAGATATATACAGTTTCAATCCATGGAATTTTTTTTATGGTTTTCAGATCTGTGTTGGAGGCCTTTTTCCCAAAAACGATAATAAATCTGGATTTATTACTGATTTTATTTGTGTAATTTAAAATATCTTCGGAAATGTGATCCACCGTACATGTGTTACCTGAACATTTGTCTGATGAGATGGAAACAGGTGGTTTTTTACTGGATTCAGGGACTTTTTTTTTGTTCAATCCTGAGTGAGAATTATCCGCTGAATGATCTGTTTTTTTTTCACCACAGTTTGCCAAAAACAGGAATATTAAAATAAAAGGGAGGGTGTTTTTGAATTTTTTCATATGATAACACTACAATAATAATTATCCGAAGTCACCAGACTAAATGCCAAAAACGAATTCTGAATATTACTTGCACAAATATCTGGAATGACTATTAATGTCTACCGAAAGTGGATGTTTATGTTTTACTCACTGCGAAATATTATGGCAAAAGTTCTTGTGATGGTCTTTATCACTGCCATAACTGCAGGGCTCTGGGTAGAGGCACTTCATCATCACAATGATTTCCAGAGTCATCCGGAATGTCCACTTTTTCATGCAACTTCTTCCCCGGCCAGTTTTGTTTTGGTTGAGATTTCCTTTAATCCTGTTTACCAGATCATTAATTATGAGGATCTGGTGTGTTCGTTAAGTGGCTATCTTTCTGACCCACTCTCTTATTCTTCAAGTCATGATCCCCCCAGAGTGTAGTTCTTTTTAGAGTTCTTAAAAAAAAACGATCAGGAAAGGCTGTAAAAATGAGAGCATTGACTCTATCAACTGTCCTTGCTGCTTTGATGATTTTTTCGGTAGATGTTTATGGAACAAAATCAGATGAGCTTAAAAAAATGATAGTTCCGCCAAAAGTTGTTAAAACCGTCGCTGCTGTGTTTCCGGCATCAGGTTATACTCCCAGGGGCGGTGTGGAAGTTGTACTTAAATTCACTGTACTGAAAGATGGAAAAGTCGGTGAAATTTTCATCCAGAAATCGGGAGGAACGGAATTTGATAAAGCTGCTGTGGATGCTTTGGAAAAATGGGTTTTCAAACCAGCTGAGTTCGAAGGAAAAAAGATTGCGGTCAAAATTTCTGTTCCTTTTAAATTTCCAGAACGGTTGAAAAAATCCTCGTCAACTGATGTGAAGACGCCGTTGGAAGATGGAAATAAGCCTGATGTGAAGACACCGTCGGGAGATGGAAATAAGCCTGATGTGAAGACACCGTCGGGAGATGGAAATAAGCCTGATGTAAAAACACCGTCGGGAGATGGAAATAAGCCTGATGTGAAGACACCGTCGGGAGACGGTAACAATTCAAATAAGACTCCAACTGGAAGTAAGCATGATTCCCATGCAGGACATGATCATGGAACATATCACGACCGACCGACTAAAGATGAAAAAGTCATTGTGAAAGGTGTTTTGGAGAAAAAAGTAACTGCCAGTATTGGAGAATTTAAAATTGCAGGTAAAGTTCTTTCCATAACCACAAAAAAATCCGGTGGAGATATGCTTGCTATTGCGCCGGGTTTATATATTGGTCATCCTCAGGGTGAGGGAATAGCAAATACTATTTTTCTCAGGGGATTTAATGCGGAGCATGGTCAGGATTTTGAGATAAGAGCCGGATTTGTTCCTGTAAATCTTCCGGGTCATATTCATGCCCAGGGGTATGCTGATATGCATTTCATTATTCCTGAACTTATAGATTCCATTACTGTTATTGAAGGGGTCTATGATGTTACACAGGGTGATTTTGCGGTGGCAGGAAGTGCTATCTTTAACTATGGTGTAAAAAAACGTGGGATGCAGAGTTTTTTGACTTATGGGAGTTATAACACCCGGAAATTGAAAATCATTTTTGCACCGGAAGGCCAAGCTAAAGATACATTTGCAGCGGGTTCTCTTTCAGAATCAGATGGCTATGGCGATGGAAACAGAGCATCTACCAGCGGAAGTGTGGTTGGAAGATATCATTTTTGTACTGATCAAAAAACTCATCTTACTTTACATGTAGGAGGGTATGCCGGAAGAAGTATTCTACCGGGGGTATTGAGGCTTGATGATGTGAAAAACGGTGCAGTAGATTTTTATGGCACATATGATTATCCGACGGCAAGGGCGCAGTCAGGTTATTTTAACAGGTTTGAAGCCTCTTTCGGGCTTTTGAGATATTTGGAGGGGAATGGTGAAAAAATCCATTTTTCCACTTATGTCCTTCGAACCGATTTCAGGCTCAGACAGAATTATACCGGTTTTATGCTCTGGTATGCAGATCAACCTGATTTGAAAGGTGCTGGAGATCTTCACCAGCAGACGAACACTGCAACAAGCATAGGTGGTGATTTTCTTTATGAAAGTGGGAAATATAAAATTCTGACTATGCCTGGAATGTTCCGCTTTGGTGTTAGTGTACGAAGTGATTTTATTGATCAAAAAGAGGATCTGATCTTCCCTGCTCAGAACATGATTTGGCGACATGTGACGGATGCTGTCATCCAGATGTCAGATCTGGGGGTTTTTACAGATGCTAAAATAGCCATTTTCAGTTTTATGAAGTTAAGAGCTGGCTTTAGAGCTGATATTCTTGCTTTTCAGATTAATGATGAACTGGCCAACAGGCAGTATAACGTCCCGGTGGAACAGAATTATCTTCTGGGCTACAAACGTGACGCCATGGGTCTAGCGTATGGTCCGAGGGGTGCTCTGGAATTCGGTCCGTTTTTCACAGGAGGAAAGAAAGGAACCGGCCTGACTGTAGTAAGCAGCTATGGTGAAGGATTCAGATCCCCGCCACCAAGATCACTTCAGGAGGGTGAAAGAGCTCCTTTTGCTAAAGTACAATCATTTGAAACAGGTGTGAAATATAGGCTGAAAGGACTTTTGGAGACCAGATTGACAGGATTCTACACATATCTCAGTGATGATTATATCTATAATCCCGCAACCGCAATGACCATATCAATAGGAAATACTATGAGATATGGAAGTATGGGAACAGTGACACTTAAGCCATTAAAAGGATTGCTTTTTAACGGTTCACTAACATATTCAAGGGGAGTTTTAAAATCATCTCCTCTTGCCACAAGTGAAAATCCTAATCCCGGTGAAAAAGCAGGGGATCTTATTCCCTACATTCCACCATGGGTTGGAAGACTTGATGGTACATATTCAAGGAAGATAGTTGTAATCAAGGGAGGTATAGTGCAGGGAACAGTTGGTATGGGATATACTTTTCTGGGAAAAAGACCTCTGCCCTATTCTCAGTGGGCTGATAGAGTTCATCTTGTTGATATTAAAGTCGAACTGGCATGGAAAAATATATCCTTCAGATTAGATATTTCCAATATTGTAAACTCAAAATGGAATGATATGGAACTTAATTTTATAAGCCAGTGGAATCCTGATGTTCCCACATCACTGCCTCAGCGACATATAGTTGCCGGAGCTCCACGAATGATTATGGGAACACTGGGGATAGCCTTTTAAGGAAAAGGAAAAATTATGAGAAAATTACCTGTATTTTTAATGCTGTTAATATTGTCCTGTGATGATGCCAGTACAGGACAGGAATTTGTAACCTACACGGTTCACGGAGTCGGAGACAGTTCCAATTCTGAGATGATCAGCGAAGATGGCTGGACCGTAAATATGACTAAAGCACAGTTGGTTGTGGGGTCTATAAAACTTTGCAGCCATGTGCCTTCTTTTTATAACAAGTCTGATTCTCTTACGGAGTGTGGTCAGGTGATGGGTGAAATGACTACGGCAAAAGCGTTTGATTTTATAGAGGATACCGAATCAGAATTAGGAATTATGGATGGAATAAGCGGTCAGGTGAATTCCACATTCTATAACCACGGATACATATGGTTGACAACTCAGGGTGAGCCTGTGAGTCTTTCAGATGACCTGGATGGATTAAGCGCCCTGGTTGAGGGTACTGCCACCAAGGATGCTTCCTCATTTGAATTCAGACTGGAAATAGAACTTTTACCGAACCGCAAAGGAAATGATTTAATAAGTGGTATTTCAGCTTCAGGATATATTGATACTTCCATAACCAGGCTGGAGGTAAGAAGTGATCCGAGAAATTGGCTGAGGTATATTGACTTTGGAAAAATGGCCTGTGAAGAAGAGATTTGCACTCTTACTGAAGGTTCCACTCTCTGGAATTCATTTTACTATGGAATAGTTCAGGGTGGTCAACTTGAGTTTGAATGGAAATAATCTAATAATTTTAAGGAGTAAATAATGAAAAAAATAATACTTTTATCAATACTGGCTTTGTCTTTTTTAATCTCATGCGATGACGCTGCATCAGGCGGAACAGGAAGTGTTCAGTTTTATGTTGAACCGGAATGGACAATTGTAAATGGAATATCCACAGGTGATGGAGAAGAGGATATGAGGGATGGATGGAGTGTGGAATATGAAAGATTTCTGGTTTCTCTTGGAAATATTACGGTTTCAAAATCCACTTCCTCCACGGTGTATAAGGATGAAAATACTTATGTGATTGATCTCAAAGGTGCGCCCACCGCGGGTTTACTTGTGACAGAATTTAATGATCTGGATAATGGTGACTGGGACAGAGTTGGTTATCAGATGCCACAGGCTACAGAGGGTGCTCTTACTTTACAAAATGATATCTCAGATGAAGATTATAATTCCATGGTTGACAATGAGCTCAGTGTAAGTGTTCGAATGGTTTTAAATAATTCTTCAGGTCAAGTATGCCCTTATCTTATTGATGAGGATGAACCCGCGGCTACCGATAGACCCTGTTTTGATACAACTGAAATTGTACTGGACTGGGAACTTCCATATGGTGTTGAAGTAAACGGATGTATGACAGAAAGTCAGATTGGTATAAATATTCCATCTGGTGGAACAACTCAGGCAAAACTGACTATACATGCGGATCATCACTTTTTTACGGCCATCAGACATACAGATGTAATGAGAATTGCACAGCCAATTATTGATGCAGATCTTGATCTTGATGGATATGTGACACTGGACGAGCTGGAATCTGTCCCGGCTACAGTTCTTGATCCCACAGTATATGATCTCAGTACATTCCCTGGAGATGTGGAGACTCTGGGTGATTATGTATACTGGACAACAATTACATTTCCCCATTACCAGGGTGATGGTGGATGTCCTGAAAAAAATCCCCTTTAAAGTTAAATTCCAAGTGAAAAAATAAAAAACTAATATTCTTCCAGCCAGATTCTATGGAGAGTATCTTTTTCTGTCAGAAGTGAGACAGTTTCAATACCCTTGGTAATTTTTCCAAAAACCGGGAACAGATTATCATACTGTGGCATTGGTCTGATACATATGAAGAAAATTCCTCCCAAATGGTTATCTCCGCCTCTTGCAAGAGATACAGCCCCTTCAGTATGTTTTTGAGAATAGTTGATATTCTGCTCATCAAAAGAGGGTGCTGCAAAATTCTTATTCGGCATGGCAACGGCAGTTTGGAAGATAACCGGGCCGATGGGTGAGTTATCAAAAAAACCATCAGTCCTTTGTTCTCCAGTGACACCATCAGTCCATGTATTTTTTCTTATCAGGGAGATAAAATGATCACAAATCTCCGGTTCATCTGAGGAAAACAGTTCAAAACTGAATGGACCCTTACTGGTTTCACAAACAGCATGAATCTTCATTGGGGTAATAAAGCCTCACTGGGTTCAACCTTGGCTGCATGATTCGCCGGCCACAAAGCACCCATTATGCAGAAGATAATTCCAAATCCCACTGTTGACAGGATTAACCAGAGTGGGAAACTGAATGCTGTTTCAGGTTTAAAGGGAAAATCCGGTACCACATTCCAGATTATCCAGTCCACCAGTTTACTTGTCAGCCAGCCAAATCCAAGTCCGACGGTTCCATCAATGAATCCTAGCATTGCCGCCTCAGACAGGAATATAGCGCGGATATCCATTCTGTTGGCTCCGATTGCCCTCATTATACCAATTTCACGTCTTCTCTCGGATATTATCATGAAATAGGTGTTTGCAATGTTTATTGCAGCAATGATAATAATTACAAAACTGATGAATACCAGTATTCCGGTTACAAAAATAATCACAAGACCTACAGTTTCAGCATTTGTATCCTTCTGGGTGAATCCCAGTTTGTTGACATAGGATATAAAAGAGGTGATGTGTTGTTTTGATTTCACTCTGACAATAACACTGGAATAGGTTTCAAATTTATGAATTTCATTCGGGAGAATATCATTAGCTTCATCACGGGTTGTGAAATATCTGTTAAATTTTGAGGCATAGGAAATGGGCAGAGTCACACCAAGAGGAATTGCCCTTCTGGATATTCCAACCAGTTGGAATCTTTTTCTTACAGGTTTAACATTCAACGATTTTGAACTGAACATGCTTCGTCCAAGATGTACATCGAAGCTCAGCCCCAGAAAAGTACCAAGAGTTGCTTTACTTATTTTGGGATATCCATGAGCAGGAGCTACACTGCCATTCCATAATTCCAGAAGATAGGTACTCACCACTACGGGAACTGCATGATAACATGTGTGATAGTAGTTTGAAGAAGATTTGGATGAAGAGTCCTCTTTTTCCAGGGGAAAAATCCATAATTTGGCACTGTTTTCGGTATCACAGAAAATTGCCTTGGGACAGTCACTGTTTTTATCACAAAATCCCAGATGTTTGTTTTCCTCTGTGTAATCCTTGAACTTGAAAGGATACATTACATCGCATTTTCGAAGTTCTCTGGGTCTGTTCATGTCTTCATCAGTCTGGGTTTTATCACACTGAACCAAGTTTGATGGTTCCAGACCGTCTGCAAATATCTCTGTTCTTATGGGATGAGACAGGTGAAGTTCATCCATTCCGCCTTCTGCGATAGCTGGGAATGTCAACTGCATTTTAGGATATGCTGTTTTTACTTCACTGCGTTTTTTTATCATCTCAACAACACTGTCATCTAGATATCTCAGTTTTCTGAATTTTGATGCAACTTCCTTGTCGATTGTGCCATTGGGTTTGGAATTAATGTAGTAATCATCCTCTTCACATTCCGACTGAACATTTCTTCCGTGTTTTACTCTTGACGTTTCCAGATTTGTGGCAGGTGGAATAACCTCTATTTTATCCCAGGGAAAGATCTCTCCTTCAACAACATTAGTTACACCTAGACCGAAAGAAAGGAAAAGTGAAAAAGCCCAGAGACCGATTATAATTCCTATGGATGCCAGAACCAGCTGTCTGCTGTTTCTTTTTATATTTTTAAACACTAACCTGAATATTTTTAATGAAAACATGATTATTTCACCGGAGCATCCTTGGAATTTACGGAAATTATCTTTCCATCCTCAATATGAACGCTCCTGTCAGTAGCTTTGGAGACTCTGTCCTCATGAGTTATAACCAGTAAAGTGATTTTATCCTGCCTGTTGAGATCTCTAAACAGTTGTATTACATCTTCCCCGGTTTTGGAGTCAAGATTTCCGGTCGGTTCATCACATAAGAGTATTCTGGGTTTATTAAACAGCGCTCTTGCAATGGCTACTCTCTGTTTCTGACCACCTGACAGATTTGCAGGTTGTGAGAGAATTTTATCCTTGAGCCCCACACGTGCCAAAACTTCGCTGGCCCTTTCAAACTCTTTTCCGCTTTCGATATTTGTCCCGGTAAAATGGCTTGAGAGAGCAACATTTTCCCACGCAGTGAGATGCTCCATCAGGTTAAAATTCTGGAAAACAAAACCCAGAGTTTCATTTCTCAAACGAGACAGTTTTTTCTCATTAAGCTTTTCAACGGACTTCCCGTCAACTGTACATGAGCCTTCATATCTTCTGTCAAGTCCGCCAATAATATTAAGAAGGGTTGTTTTTCCACTTCCACTTGTTCCGACAATGCTGATAAATTCACCTTCAAATATTTTAAGGTTTATATCATGCAGTACCTGCTGTTTAGCGTTCCCTGATCCATAAAACTTGTTAACATCTTTAATGGTAATAATAGCATCTGCCATAACCTGAGTTTATACCATCTGGAAAAATTAATGGCAATATGAGAAGTGCCCCTGAAGAACTGGTCAGGAGTGAAGTTTAGTCCTGGAAAGAGATTAAAGGCAAAAAAGAAGCGGAATAACTAGAGTTCTGGCAGCTTTTCGTAATATCTGAATCATCGGAAATCAGTTAATCATTCAATTATTTTTACGAAAGAGAGTACCAACCCTTATTATGCCTGCTCATGAAACCCCGGTCCGCTGCAAGGCTCAACGGAACTCCATAATCATCTATATGTTCATCCATAATAAATTCTAACGTCCTGGCATCATTGTCATTTTCTAAGCAAACCGTTGGTGTCATTATCATTC